>NZ_JBHVPP010000022.1:0-162057 GCF_042887295.1 Streptomyces sp. NPDC057950 | reverse complement strand
CCCGCCCCGGCCGTCCGGCCCACCGAAGGTGCCACACCCGTACCGAACACCGCAGGTCCCGGACTCGGACCCGACATCCCACCCCAGCCGACACCTCAGCCGAGCAGCGCGGGTCCCCGGTTCGGGCCGGTCGTCAGACCCGCTCGTCGGCCAGGTCCCGCAGGGGCCAGGTGCCGTCGACCACCGCGTCCGCGTCGCCCTTGCGGCGCAGGAAGCTCTGGAAGTCCGCCGCCCACTCGGCGTACCACTCGATCTGACGGCGGTGCAGCTCGGCCGGGCCGAGTGCCGCGACCTTCGGGTGCCGGCCGGCTATCGCCCCGGCGAGCCGGGCCGCGGCGAGGGCGTCGGCCGAGGCGTCGTGGGCCGCGCGCAGCTCCACCCCGTACTCCGTGCAGACCGCTTCGAGGTTGCGCTTGCCGCGGCGGTAGCGGTCGACGGAGCGGTCGATCGTGTACGGGTCGATGACCGGGGCGGGGTCGCTCCCGCCGAGCCGCTCGCGCAGCGAGGGCAGCCCGTGCCTGCGCAGCTCGGCGGAGAGCAGGGTCAGGTCGAAGGCGGCGTTGTACGCGACCACCGGGACGCCCGTCTTCCAGTACCCGGCGAGGACCTCGGCGATCGCGTCGGCGACCTGGTCGGCGGGGCGGCCCTCCGCGGTCGCACGCTCGTTCGAGATCCCGTGCACCGCCACCGCGTCCGCCGGGATCGTCACGCCCGGATCGGCCAGCCACTCCCGGCGCCCCAGCGGTTCTCCGCCCTTGACCTCGATCACCGCGCCCGTGACGATGCGTGCCTCGCGCGGATCGGTCCCGGTCGTCTCCAGGTCGAAGCCGATCAGCAGCTCCTGGTGCCAGCCCATCGGCGGCCCCCCTTCTTCGTGGTGCTTTCCCCCAGTGGTCCCCACGATCGCACGAGCCACTGACAACCCGAGGACCGCGTTCCGCTTCCACCGGAGGGCGACACTTCAGGACACCGGTCGCGAATCAGCCCAAGCCACCTCGAACTCCTCGCGGTATGTCTGGAAGAGTCCCTCTTCGCCGATCTCATCCGGTTTGACCACGCGGCCACCGCCACGCAGCACCAGCACCGGCGCCTCCATGCCGCGCGCGCGACGCAGATACGACTGCACGACCGCGATGCCGTCGGAGCCGTCCCCGTCGACGAGATACGCGGTGAAGCGCGGTGTCTCGTCGTAGACCTGGATCTCGAACGCGCCCGGATCGCGCAGTCGGGCCCGGACCCTGCGCATGTGCAGGATGTTCATCTCGACGGCCCGGCTCAGCTCGCCCCGCTTGATGCCGAGTTCGCGCTCGCGGCGCTTGACCGCGCTGGAGGCCGGGTTGAGGAACAGCAGCCTGACCCGGCAGCCGGACTCGGCGAGCCGCACCAGCCGCCGCCCGGAGAAGTTCTGCACCAGCAGGTTCAGGCCGATACCGATGGCGTCGAGGCGACGGGCTCCGCCGAAGAGGTCCTCCGCGGGGAACTGCCGCAGCAGCCGCACCCGGTCGGAGTGGACCCCGACCACGTCCGCGTACCGGTCTCCGACCAGGTCCTCGACGGCGTCGACGGGCAGCCGCCGCGCGGAGGGGGTGTCGCTGCCCGCGCCGAGTATCGCCAGCAGCTTCGCGGCGGCCCGCTCGGCCTGGCTCAGCACCGCCTCGGACAGGGCCCGGTTGCGCGAGACCACGTTCCGGGTGACTTCCAGCTCGTCCAGCGCGAGTTCGACGTCCCGGCGCTCGTCGAAGTAGGGCTCGAAGCACGGCCAGTGCTGCACCATCAACTCGCGCAGCTGCGGCAGGGTGAGGAAGCTGAGCACGTTGTCGTCGGCGGGGTCGAGCAGATAGCCCTTGCGCCGGCTGACCTCGCGTACGGCGACCGCGCGCTGCACCCACTCCTGCCCGGCGGGACCGGCCGCCGCGACCACCCAGTCGTCACCGTGGACGGGTTCGTAGATGGGGCGCAGAACAGCGGCCACGACCGCGCGCAGCCGCTGTTCGACCAGGTTCAGCCAGATGTAGGCGCGCCCGGCCCGCTGGGCGCGCGTACGCACCTCGCGCCAGGCGTCGGCGCCCCAGTCCAGTTCCGGTCCGATGGATCCCATCTCCATCGGCCGTGCCAGGGACACCGCGCCGGGTGGGACATCTGTGGAGTTCCCCTCGTGACCCTCGTCACCAGGAGGCAACTCCAGCCCTCCCGAGCCCACCCGCGCACCGCCTTCCGCTCCCCCGA
This sequence comes from Streptomyces sp. NPDC057950, assembly GCF_042887295.1. Classification (NCBI taxonomy): domain Bacteria; kingdom Bacillati; phylum Actinomycetota; class Actinomycetes; order Kitasatosporales; family Streptomycetaceae; genus Streptomyces; species Streptomyces sp. NPDC057950. The sequence continues at coordinate 159,831 of NZ_JBHVPP010000022.1, read as the reverse complement.
GCTCTCCCGTGGGGCCAGCCCCACTCAACGATCAAGGAAGGGTACTCCGGGAGCGGCGGGCGGTGCAGCCCGATGGACAGGCTGTTTCTCAACTACCGTTTTCGACATGCCCGTTCTGGTCGGCCAGTTCCGGCGGAGTGAGCGGATTCATAGCCGTGACGTCACGTGGGGCGATGGAGAATCCCTGCCAGTGGACCGGCATGGGCTGCTGGTCCTCGTCGCGCGCGATGTGGTGGAAGCCCACGTTGACCCAGACGATGGGGTGGGTGAGGGTCTGTCCGTTGACGTACTTGTCGACGGACTTGCCCGCTCCCGCTCCGCAGTTGAGCAGGTTGTTGCTGGCGAACTGCTCGCACTTCTTGTACTCGGTGAAGTACAGGTCGTGCTTGGTGAAGCCGCGGCCGAGGTACTTGGTGGTGGCACCGGGGACGATCTCGTAGGAGCGCGAGTGGTTGTCCTTGTTCTTGCCGGTGGCGCTGACCACGCGCCACCAGCGCATGTTCTTGGCGTCGCCCGCGAGCTCCTTGGTGATCTTGGTGCGGGTGGTCTTGTTGGTCGGGCCCTCGTTGCCGTTGCGGGGCGGGCTGACCACGGAGTCGTACTGCTCGATCTTGTTCTTGGAGGAGCCGTCCAGGCCGAAGTCGAGCCGCCAGAAGACGTTGTGGCTGTGGCTGGTGGCGTACGCCTTCGCACCCTTGCCGATGGGCCAGCCGCGGCCGTCGCCCGCGTCGTAGTCGCCGGGCGAGAGGCTGCCGGTGGCGCCGATGTTCATGCTGACGGCGCCGTCGTCCTGGAATCGCCATTCGGTGATGTACTCGTACCAGCCGACCTTGTTGACGGTGTAGATCAACAGGTCCTTGCCCTGGGTCTGGTAGACCTTGTTTCCCGAGTCGGCCTCCATGCGGTAGGCGTGACCACGCGAACGGGTCGTGGTGCACAGGCCGTTGACGTTCGGGTGTTGCGGGTCCCAGGCGTTGGGGATCTTCACGTTCTTGATGGTGCCGCCGGGGCACTCGCCCGGCGCCATCTTCATCAGGCCCTGGCCGAAGCCCGCGCCCGTGAGGTCGTCGTACTCGGCCTTGCCGTCGTCGTAGGGGACGTGGATCTGGCCGAGCTTGGCACTGGTGAGGACCTTGATCGGCTGGGCCTCGCCCTTGGGCTGGTACGAGATGTTCTCCAGGACGAGCCCGGCCTCGCTCTCGTAGTGCCAGCACATCCGCCAGGTGGTGCCGGTGGAGAGTTTCTGCTCGATCTTGTAGGCCGTGCTGCAACTGGCCGCCGCCGGGGCGGACTTCGGCTGAGCGACCGCCGGACCCGCGGCCGTCGTCGCGCCGACGGCCAGCGCGGCCACCGACAGGCCCACCGCCGTCCGGCTGCGGGCACGGCTGTTTCTGTTCACGCGCATGACGAAGGGACTCCTCGCGAAAGCATGCGGAAGAAGGGAGTTGGAGAGGGTGAAGGTGAGGTCGGCGCCGCTTCGAAGCGGCGGACGCGGACGTCAGCCGAGTGTGCCGACCTTGCGGGCGCTCAGGTCGATCACCAGGTCGCGGCTGTCGATCCAGGACCCGTTCCTGACCTTCGGGAAGAGCCTCACGCAGCGGTGCTCGCCGCACTTCGCGAGGAGACCGGGCTGGGCGCCCGGGGCCGCCCGGTAGACCATGCTGTTCAGCGTGAGCTGGTCGGGCGAGGTGAGTTCCTTGCCGGTGGCGTCCTTGTAGTCGGCCCGCAGTCCCGCGCCGAGCGGGTCGGCGATGAGCAGCCTGGCCGCCTCGGTCATCTCGTCACGGCCCAGCGGCGGCTGGGTCCCGTGCTGGGTGTCCGTCCTCTCCACCTTCCCGGTGTCGAGGTTGACGGTCCTGGTGACGAGCGTGTCGTTCCGGTAGTCGTAGAGCGTGACGTCCGCCCGGCGCGGCGCCGCCGGGTCGTCGAGCTCGTTCTCCTCCCGCTCGGCGAGGTCGACACCGATGCGCTGCGGGCCCCGGTCCCCTTCGACGTTCTCGCTGGAGGCGAACAACTGCCGGTTCACCGCGATCCGTTCGACGCGTGCCGTCTCGTCGTCGGTCAGCGGGTCACGGCCGGTGCCCTTGGCACCCTGCGCCGGAGCCTGTTCCACGACGCCGGGCCGTACGGCCGCCTGCCCCTGTTCCTGCCCCTGTCCCGATCCCGCCTGCCGCGGGCCGGCGCCGGCCGCGCCCCGGCCCGATTCGTCGGCCCCCGCCGAGCCCGGCAGGGTGATCCCGACCATCACGGCCGTCCCGGCCACCGCGATGGCCGCACCCGCCACCACTTTTCCCAGATGGCGGTGCACTATCTTGCGCACATTTCCCCCTACTCCCCCTGATTCCCTAGGAGCGACTTGAGTACCTCTGGTTCGGCATACGACGTATGCCTGGTCAGCGGGTAAGAGGGACGTAAGTCATAGGAGGTTCCATCACTTTCGGGGAGACTCGCTTCGGAGTCGCCCCCCGGGGCGCGGCACTACTGGGAGAGTCGTATCCATGCAGGTCTGGCCTGGTGAGGCATATCCACTCGGTGCCACGTACGACGGCGCCGGTACCAATTTCGCGGTCTTCTCGGAGGCCGCCGACCGGATCGAGCTGTGTCTGCTGCACGACGACGGCTCGGAGACGGCGGTGGAACTGCGCGAGAGCGACGCGTTCGTACGGCACGCGTACCTGCCCGGGATCATGCCCGGACAGCGGTACGGGTTCCGGGTGCACGGGCCGTACGCGCCCGAGCGCGGACAGCGCGTCAACTCCGCCAAGCTGCTGCTTGATCCGTACGCGCGTGCGATAAGTGGCTCGATCACCTGGGGCGAGGAGGTGTACGGCTATCCCTTCGGGTCTCCTGACAAGCGCAACGACCTGGACTCGGCGCCGCACACCATGACGTCCGTCGTGGTCAACCCGTACTTCGACTGGGGGGACGACCGGCGCCCGCGCACCGAGTACCACCACACCGTGATCTACGAGGCCCATGTGAAGGGCCTCACGATGCGGCATCCGGCGCTGCCCGACGAACTGCGCGGCACGTACGCGGCACTCGCACACCCCGCGATCATCGAACACCTGACGGAACTGGGGGTGACCGCACTGGAGCTGATGCCGGTGCACCAGTTCGTGAACGACCACCGTCTGGTGGAGATGGGGCTCAACAACTACTGGGGCTACAACACCATCGGCTTCTTCGCCCCGCACAACACGTACGCCTCCTGGGGCGACCGCGGCCAGCAGGTCCTGGAGTTCAAGTCGGCGGTCCGGGCGCTGCACGAGGCCGGGATCGAGGTCATCCTGGACGTGGTCTACAACCACACGGCCGAGGGCAACCACCTGGGCCCGACGCTGTCCTTCAGGGGTCTCGACAACGCCTCGTACTACCGTCTGGCGGACGATCCCCGCTACTACATGGACACCACGGGGACCGGCAACTCCCTCCTGATGCGCTCCCCGCACGTGCTCCAGCTGATCATGGACTCGTTGCGCTACTGGGTCACCGAGATGCATGTCGACGGTTTCCGCTTCGACCTCGCGGCCACCCTGGCCCGGCAGTTCCACGAGGTGGACCGGCTGTCGTCCTTCTTCGACCTGGTGCAGCAGGACCCGGTGGTCTCCCAGGTGAAGCTGATCGCCGAGCCCTGGGACGTCGGCGAGGGCGGCTATCAGGTGGGCAACTTCCCGCCGCTGTGGACGGAGTGGAACGGCAAGTACCGCGACACCGTGCGCGACCTGTGGCGCGGCGAGCCCCGCACGCTGGCCGAGTTCGCCTCCCGGCTGACGGGTTCGTCGGACCTCTACCAGGACGACGGGCGCCGCCCGCTCGCCTCCATCAACTTCGTCACCTGCCACGACGGGTTCACGCTCAACGACCTCGTCTCCTACAACAACAAGCGCAACCACGCCAACGGGGAGGACAACCGCGACGGCGAGAGCCACAACCGCTCCTGGAACTGCGGGGCCGAGGGCGAGACCGACGACGAGACCGTGCTCGCCCTGCGGGCCCGCCAGAAGCGCAACTTCATCGCGACGCTGATGCTCTCCCAGGGTGTTCCGATGCTCAGCCACGGCGACGAGTTCGCCCGCACCCAGGGCGGCAACAACAACGCGTACTGCCAGGACAGCGAGCTCGCCTGGGTGCCGTGGCCCGAGGACGGCGGCGAACTGCTCGACTTCACGCGCGCGATGGTGTGGCTGCGCCGCGACCACCCGGTCTTCCGGCGCCGCCGCTTCTTCCACGGCCGTCCCGTCCAGGGCACGCACGACGAACTGTCCGACATCGCGTGGTTCACCCCGTCGGGCGCCGAGATGACCCAGCAGGACTGGGGGGCGACCCAGACGCACGCCCTGTCCGTCTTCCTCAACGGTAACGCGATCTCCGAGCCGGGCCCGCGCGGGGAGCACATCGCCGACGATTCCTTCCTGCTCATGTTCAACGCCTCGCCGAGGACGCTGGAGTTCGTGGTGCCCGTCGACCACGGACGGCAGTGGCAGGTGGTGGTCGACACCGCCCTCCCGGAGGGGCCGGTGCCGGGCACCGGCGCCAAGGTCCAGGCCGGGGACCGGCTCACGCTGATCGACCGGAGCGTGACGGTGCTGCAGAGGCCCGCCCAGGACCTCTGACCGTCCGTTCGCGTCGCGCCGGCTGACGCCGGGGCGGGCCGGGGCGGCGCGGCGCGGCCGTCCCCGGGCCTCGGCGCGGCCCGCCCCGGCCCGGGGACCGTACCCGGCGACCGTCCCGCCGATCCCGACCGTCCGGCCGCGCCGGCCGGACGGTCCCCCGGCGGCTCCCCCGGGCACGCGGGACACGCGAGGCACGCGGGGCACGAGCCGGGGCCGCCCGGCTCCCGGACCCGGCACCACAGGGACCCGTATGCGGGCGTCGATGTCACGAAACCGGGCGAGAGGGGTACGTAGGTTCCCATGACACCTGAGCGTCCCGAACGGGAGATCCCGGACTCGATGGTTCCCGCCACGCCGACCGCCACGTACCGGCTCCAGCTGCAACCGGAGTTCCCCTTCGCGGCCGCCGAGGCCGCCGTGCCGTACCTGGCCTCGCTCGGGGTCTCCCATCTGCACCTGTCCCCCGTCCTGGAGGCCGTACCCGGCTCGGGGCACGGCTACGACGTGGTGGACCACTCGCGCGTACGCGAGGAACTGGGCGGCGAGGCCGGACTGCGCTCCCTGGCCCGCACGGCGCGCGCGCACGGGCTCGGTCTGGTCGTGGACATCGTGCCGAACCACATGGCCATGGCCCCACGTCACAACCGCCCGCTGTGGGAGGTGCTGCGCGAGGGGCCCGAGTCACCGTACGCGCGCTGGTTCGACATCGACTGGGACGCGCAGAACGGCCGGCTGCTGCTGCCGGTGCTCGGGGGCCGCCTCGGCACGGAGATCGACCGGTTCAAGGTGGACGGCGACGTACTGCGCTACTACGACCACGAGTTCCCGCTGCGCGAGGGTACGCGGGAGCTGCCGCTGCCCGAGCTCCTGGACGCGCAGTGGTACCGCCCGACCTGGTGGCGACTGGCCCGCACCGAGCTGAACTACCGTCGTTTCTTCAGCATTTCGGAACTCATCGGGGTGCGTGTCGAGGACCCGGAGGTGTTCGCGGCGACCCACGGCAAGATCCTGGAGCTGCTGGCCGACGGTGTGCTCGAGGGGCTGCGCGTCGACCATCCGGACGGCCTGGCCGACCCGGACGCGTATCTGCGCCGCCTGCACGAGGCGACCGGCGGACGCTGGACGGTCGTGGAGAAGATCCTCGCCGACGGTGAGCCGCTGCCCGCCGCCTGGCCCGTCGCCGGCACCACCGGCTACGACGCGCTGCGGCACGTCGACGGCCTCTTCACGGACCCGGCGGGAGCAGATGAACTGTTGCTCGGGTACCGGCGGTTCGCGGCCCCGCAGGACGACCTGGGCGGCTCCTGGGAGGCGACGGTGCGCCGGGCGGCGTACAAGGTGATCACCCACGAGCTGGCCACCGAGTTCGACCGCCTCACCCGTGTGGCGGAGCGCCTGTGCGACCGCTCCGCGGACCCCGGACTGCGCGACCACGCTCCCTGGGCCCTGGGCGCCGCGCTGCGCGAGCTTCTCGTCCGGGTCGACGTGTACCGGCCGTATCCCTCCACGGACGCCTCCGCGGTCGTCACCGCGGAGGCCGCCGCCGAGGCCCGTGCGGTCTTCACCGTTCCGGAGGAGGCGCACGCGGTCGACGTCGTACGGAACCTGGTGCTCGGGCGCGGCGCGGACGGCCCCGAACACGCGGAGTTCCGGGCGCGGTTCGCGCAGACCTCGTCCGCGCTACGGGCCAAGTCCGTGGAGGACACCGCGTTCTACCGCTACGTGCCCCTGCTGTCGGCCAACGAGGTGGGCTGCGATCCGGAGGCTCCGGCCGTGTCCCCGACGGACTTCCACGCCTACTGCGCGCGCGTGCAGCGCGACTGGCCCGGCACCGGTACGGCCCTGTCCACCCACGACACGAAACGCAGTGCCGACGTCCGCGCGGCCCTGTCCGTACTCACGCAGTGCCCGCGCCGGTGGGGCGACCTCCTGGCCGAGCTGACGCCGCAGGGGGCGGCGGGCGTACCCGACCCCCAGACGGCGTGGGCGGCGTGGCAGACGGTCTTCGGGCTGGGCCCCGCCGACGCCGACCGCGTCCAGGGCGCGCTGCTGAAGCACGTCCGCGAGGCCGGCCTGCACACCGCCTGGACCGAGCAGGACCCCGCGTACGAGGCGGCGGTCGCGGCGTTCGTCGCGGCGGGCCCCTGCGGGGTGCCCGGACGGCACGTCGCCGCCCTGCGGGCCGCGCTCGCGCCGCACGTCCGGGCGAACGTCCTGGGGGCCGCCCTGGTGCAGCTGACCATGCCCGGGGTGCCGGACGTGTACCAGGGCACCGAGGCCGAGTACCTGGCGCTGGTGGACCCGGACAACCGGAAGCCGTTCGCGCCGCCGCGGCCTTCGGCCCGGGACGCCGCGGCGGTCTCCGAGAGAGTCTGCGAAGAGGTGTCCGAGAAGGCCGCGCTCACCACGGCGGCGCTCCGGCTGCGCGGGCGGCGCCCCGACGTCTTCGGCGACAGGGCGACGTACGCGCCGCTGACGGCGGTGGGGCCGGGTGCCGCGCACTGTGTGGCGTTCGTACGCTCCGGGGAGGTGGTCTCGGCCGTCACCCGGCTGTCGCTGCGGCTGGCGGACGAGGGCGGCTGGCGCGACACGCGCCTCGCGCTGCCCGCGGGACGCTGGGCGGACCTGCTCGCTCCGGGACGGGAGTTCACGGGGCAGGCGCGCGTGGCGGAGCTCTTCGAGGGGTTGCCGGTGGCCCTGCTGGAACGCGTCGGGGAAGACGGACCCGCGGCCTCCGTGGACCCCGTGGACCCCGCGGCGAGCGGCTGATCAGGGCCGCCGCACAGGGCCGAGCGTCCAGGGCCGGGCACACAGGGCGACCCCCGTACGCTCATACGGGTGACGCCGGGGGCCCCGCCGGGCCCCGGTCCGCGCGCGAGGCCGACGAACGCCCCGTCGGACCTCCTGCTTTCGGTGGTGCGCGCGCCGGCCGCCGACGGTGGACGCCGCCTGGCGGGCCGGGCACCGCTCCGCATCCGCTTGACAGTTACCGCAGTCCGTGGAGTACTGCGGAAGGCGATGCAGGGCGGACAAGTCGGGGGGTGAGTCTCCTGCAGGAGCTGCGCTACCCCAGCGTGACCGAAATCGTCGCGTCCGCACGGGCGTTGGCGGGTCACCGGCCCGAGCTGTGCACGCTCAGACAGGTCGGTGCCTCCCGCGCGGGCAGGCCGCTCCACCTGCTGTCCGTCGGTCACGCGCGGCGCGCGGTCCTCGTCGTCGCGGGCGCCCACGCCAACGAGCCCGCCGGTGGTTCGACGCTGCTGTCCCTGGCCGAACGCGTGCTCCACGAGGTGGAGTTGCGGGCCGACACCTCCTGGCACTTCCTGCTCTGCGCGGACCCGGACGGGGCGAGCCTGCATGTGACACCGGCGCCGCGCACCCTGCTCGACTACCACCTCGGTTTCTTCCGTCCGGCCGGACCCGAGCAGCCGGAGTGGTCGCCGTCCGTACTGCCGCCCGACCGACTGCCACCGGAGACCCGCGCCCTGATCCGGGTCATCGACGAGCTGCGGCCCTACCTCCAGGCGACCCTGCACGGCACGGATCTCGGCGGCAGCTGGGTGCAGTTGACCAAGGACATCCCGGGTCTCGCCGAGCCGTTCGCCAAGTCCGCCGCGGAGCTGCACATCCCGGTGGAGACGGGCGCGTCGGACGCCGCGGGCTGGCCGGCCTCCGGACCCGGCGTGCATGTGATGCCGGCCCCCGGCTCGGACGCGGCCTATCCGAGCATGCCCGACGACGCGCGGCACAGCACCTGGTACCACGCGCACCGGTACGGGGGACTGACCGCGGTCGTAGAGGTCCCGATGTGGGCCAGCGATCTGGTGGCCGACCCCGCGCCGCACCCGGCACCGGCGGAGGCGATGCGGGGTCTGGCGGGCCGGCTGCGGCGGGACGCGCGTCGGGTGGAGACGGTGCTGACGGAGGCCGCGCCGCGGCTGCCCGGCCCCGACGGGCCGCTCCTGCGGGCCGCCAAATGGGCGCTGGAGCTGGTGCCGGGGCTGGCCGACGACTGGGTCCGGACGCCGCCGGCGGACACCACGAGGGCGTACGTCGGCAGCGTGGACGCGTTCGGGCGCCGGCTGCCGCTGCGGGCCGCGGCGATGCTGTTGCGCGTCCTCCAGGAGGCCGACGACCGCGCGGCGCCGCGCCTCGAACACCTCGTCTCCTCCTGGAGCGACGCCTTCGCCGAAGGCTTCGGCGCCCGCTGGGTGCCCCTGGAGCATCAGGTCGAGCACCAGTCCCGCACGGTGGTCGCGGCGGCCCTGCACGCACGCGACAACGCGGCCTGAGCTACTCCCCCAGGGCGAACACCGCGCCCGTGGCGGCGCCCATCACGCAGGAGTTCGCGAAGGTGTGCGTGTAGCTGACCGGGCGGCCGTTCCACTCGCCCCGCGCGGCTGCGGTGACCGGTGCGTAGATCATGGGACACAGCGCGCCGGGCGTGGCCGGGATCCGGCCGATGTCCCCCTCGGCCGCGGTGAGTTCCGCGCATGCCTGCGACGCGTGGGGGTGGCCCTGGGGCGGGTCGCAGAGCAGCACGGCGCCGCGGGTGTCGGTGGCGGGGGTGCCAGGGGTGACGGTGCCAGGGGTGACGGTGCCGGGGGTGCCAGGGGTGTCGGTGCCGGGGGTGCCAGGGGTGACGGTGCCAGGGGTGACGGTGCCGGGGGTGACCTCCGCTCGGAAGGCTCCTCGTCGGGGTGCCCGGGGAGAGGGCTCCGGAGGAGAGGGCTCCCGAGGCGCACGCGAGGACGCGCCCGGGGAGACTTCCCGGACGCCTCGGGCCGGGTCACGGAGGGGCCCACGGACGGGTGAGAGGGCTCGGGGCGAGGCCTCGCCCCGGGTGACCGTGAGATGGAGCCAGTTGCCGGGGGCGGCCCGCCGGGACATCGCCGGGGGCGGCGCCGGTACGGAGACCGGTACAGGGGCCGGTGCGAGGGCCGCGGTCAGGGCAGGGGCGGACGTCGTGGTCAGGGCAGGGGCGGACGTCGCGGCAGGGGCCGAGGCCGACACACGGACCGGTGCGGAGGCCGAGGTCTGGGCCGGTGCCGCGGCGGCTGTGAGCAGGGCCGCCGCGACCAGCACGGCGCCGCGCGACGCTTCGGAGGTTCTCGTCATTCCCGGTGCATCGGCAGCGCGGCCTGTGAACTCCACCCCGTCTCACCCGAAGGGGAGCCCACCGGCGCGTACCGCCCGGCGAGTTCGAACGCGGCGATCACCACCCGCGCCTGGTACTCGACCTGGCGTGCGACCGGGATCCAGCGCGCCCCGCAGCCGTCGCGGTAGTCGGCGCACCAGGCGTCGATCAGCCCGTCCAGTTCCGGCAGGGCCTCGCGCGGGTCGCGCCCGGAACGGGTGACGAGCTGGTGCAGCAGCCCGGCCGTGCGCAGGGCGACCCGGCGCCCGGCGAGGCGCAGGGACGTCAGCCGGGCGGTGCCGAGCGACGGTAGGGGCCGTGAACCGGAGTCCCGCAGATCGGGGTCCCAGGAGTCCGCGAGGCCGGGGCCGACCAGTAAATAGTCGTCGACGGGCGCGAGGAGGCGGGCCGTGTCCGGAGCGGTGCCGAGACCGGGGCGCACGCGCTCGAGGATGCCCTCGAGAACGCGTGTGTCGTCGCGCAGCGTGTGGCTGACGGACCGCAGCACCGCGTCGGCGTCGGCGGGCCGGGCGGCGTCCTCCACGGCCGCCACGCCCCACATGGGTGCCTCGACGACCGCCGTGACGGTTCCGTGGCGGTGCGGATGGAACCAGGTGGACTCCACCGCGGCCTCGGTGATCGCGGCAGCCAGGTCGCCGCGGTGCGGCGGTGGGATGCGGTAGACGGCGGGCCCGAGCGTCGGCCAGTAGAGCGTGTCGTACGGTCCGAGCTCGCGCGGGATGCCGAGCCGCGCGGCGGTGTGGGCGACGCGCTGGGCGAGGCCGGGCAGCTCGCGGGTCAGTTCGACGAAGGCGCCGCCGACGTCGACGCCGTGCAGCGAGCACTGGAAGAACGGCCGCAGTTCGTCCTGGAGGTCGAGGAGGGCGCGGGTCTCGGGCAGGGTCGCGCCGTCCGCGCCCTCGGGCAGCCACTCGGGCTGTTCGAGGAAGCCGGGGCGGAAGAAGTGCCGGAAGTAGCGGCCGAGGGTGTACGGGCCGGACAGCCATGCCTCGTTGCGGCGGGAGCCGTCGGGGTCGAGGCAGAGCAGCAGGTTCCAGGTGGCGTCCGCGCCGTCACGCAGCCGGGGATCGGCGAGCACCCGCTCCGCGAGGCGCAGGACCGTGGCGCCGCCCACCGGCTCGTTGGCGTGCGGTCCGGCGACGACGAGGGCCTGTCGGCGGCCGTGCCCGACGGACAGGAGCCAGAGGGGTGTGCCGGCGCGTGAGGTGCCGACGCGGCGCAGCCGGGCGTCCCTCGGACGGCGGGCGACGAGCGCGGCGGCACGGGCACCGAGTTCGTCGACGGTCGGGTAGCGGAGGAGTGGCGGCAGGGCGCACCTCCACACATATGGTGCCGTCGCTTCACCTGATGTACACGGTGTACGCACAGTCAGTCACGACTGTGAAGGTACGTCAACACCGCGGAACGTAAGGGACAGCGAGGAAATCGCTGAGTGAAACCCAGGCCAGAGCTCGGTCCGGGCGGGCCGGAGACACGGGTTTCCGGTCGGCAAGGGGCATCGGGCGGGCCGGACGGGCCGGACGGATCAGGAGGACGACAGCCGGAAGAACATCCGTCCGAAACCGATCTGGTCGCCGTCCTTGACGACGGCGGCGCCGATCACCCGCCGTCCGTTGACCGTCGTCCCGTTGGTCGACCCCAGGTCGCGCAGCACCCACAGGCCGCCCTGGCGGCTCAGTTCGGCGTGGATCCGCGACACCGTCTCGTGGTTGAGCCGCAGCCCGCTGGCGGGGTCGCGCCCGATCCGCAACGGGTAGCCGTTGCCCGGGTGGGGCAGCAGCAGCTTCGGGAGCCGCTCGGCCTGCCAGGCCCTGCGCACCCGTACGGTGAATCCGGAGACCGCCTCGACGGTGCCGAACACCAGCTTCGACCAGCGGCCCTCGGTGGTCAGGTCGGCGGTGAGCGCGGCGAGTTCGTCGGACCGGCGGGCGGAGAGCGCCAGCTCCATGCGGCGGATGAACGTGTCGTGCGAGAGACGTCCGAGAGCGACGCCGTCACGGAGGGCCTTCAGCGCCCGGTCGCGTTCCGCGTCGGACAACCGCGCGGGGTACGTGTGGAACTCGAAAGACGACGTCACGCAGGTGATTGTCGGTCAGGAGGAGCGGGGTGTCCAGAAGACCCGGAAACGGCCGCCGCCACCGGCATGTTCCCGCCGCGCGTCCATCACGTGGCGAACGCGCGGCAAATGGGTGGAGAGGAGCGCGAATCGATCTCGCGTGGCGCACCATGGACGGGCGACGTCACGCAGAGCGGACAAGGGGGAACCGTCAGTGCGGTTCGAGGTGTGGGCACCGCAGGCCGGCCGGGTGGCACTCCACTGCGAGGGCGCCACGAGCGCGCTGGCGCGTGATCCGGAGCGCGCCGGGTGGTGGACGGGAGACGCGGACGCACGGGACGGGACGCGCTACGGGTTCGCGGTGGACGACGGTCCCGTACTGCCCGATCCACGCTCGCGGCGGCAGCCGGACGGTCCCGACGGGCTGAGCGCCGTGGTCACCCAGGACCGGTACGCCTGGCGCGCCGAGTGGGCCGGGCGTCCGCTGCAGGGCGCGGTCCTGTACGAGCTGCACGTCGGCACGTACACCGCCGGGGGCACCCTGGACTCAGCCGCCGAGCGGCTCGGGCACCTCGCGGAACTGGGCGTCACACACGTCGAGTTGATGCCGCTGTGCCCGTTCCCCGGGCGGCACGGCTGGGGCTACGAGGGTGTCTCGCTGTGGGCGGTCCACGAGCCGTACGGCGGCCCCGAGGCGCTCAAGCGCTTCGTCGACCGGGCGCACGAGCTGGGCCTCGGCGTCGTCCTCGACGTGGTGCACAACCACCTCGGGCCGTCCGGGAACCACCTGCCCGCGTTCGGGCCGTACTTCACGGACACCCATCAGACACCCTGGGGCTCGGCCGTGAACCTGGACGCGCCCGGTTCGGACGAGGTCCGGGCGTATCTCGTCGGCAGCGCGCTGGCGTGGCTGCGGGACTACCGGCTGGACGGGCTGCGGCTGGACGCGGTGCACGCGCTGCGGGACACCCGCGCGCTGCACTTCCTGGAGGAGCTGTCCACGGCCGTGGACACGCTCGCCGCCGACCTGGGCCGGCCGCTCTTCCTGATCGCCGAGTCCGACCTGAACGACCCTCGGCTGATCTCCTCCCGCGAGGAGGGCGGTCTCGGGCTGCACGCCCAGTGGAACGACGACTTCCACCACGCGCTGCACACCACTCTGACCGGTGAGGCACAGGGCTACTACGCGGACTTCGCGCGGGCCCCGTTCGCGGCTCTCGCCAAGACGCTGACATCGGGCTTCTTCCACGACGGCACGTATTCGAGCTTCCGCGGGCGACGCCACGGCCGGCCGCTCGACCGTACCCGCGTCCCGGCGCACCGGCTGCTCGGCTACTCCCAGACCCACGACCAGATCGGCAACCGTGCCCAGGGCGACCGCCTTTCGGCGTCCCTCTCCCCCGGGCAACTGGCCTGCGCGGCCGCGCTGACGCTCACCGGGCCCTTCACGCCGATGCTGTTCATGGGCGAGGAGTGGGCCGCGGGCACGCCCTGGCAGTTCTTCACCGACCACACCGATCCCGGACTGGCGGAGGCCGTACGGCGGGGCAGACGCCGGGAGTTCGCCGCGCACGGCTGGGCAGAGGAGGACGTCCCCGACCCGCAGGACCCGGCGACGCGGGAGCGTTCCTGTCTGGACTGGTCGGAGCCCGACAAGGCGCTCCACGCGCGCGTGCTGGCCTGGTACCGCGACCTGATCACCCTGCGCCGGAATCACCCCGACCTCTCGGACCCCGACCTCGCCGCCGTCAGGATCGTCCACGACGAGGGGGCCCGCTGGCTGGCCCTGCGGCGCGGGGACGTCCGGGTGGCGGTGAACCTCGGCAAGGAGGCGGCCGAGATCCCCCTCGGCCTCAGCCGGGCGCGTGTGCTGGCCGCCTGGGAGCCGGTGCGGACACCGGACGCGGACGGGCTGCTGAGCGTGCCCGGCGAGTCGTGCGTGGTACTGACGCAGGAGTGAGGACACCGACCGCGGGGACCGCGGACCGCGGGGACGGCGCACCGCGGGGACCGCGGACCGCGCACGGAGGCGTGAGCGTGCCCTCACCGGTGTACGGGTGCCTCCGACGGCACGGGTCCGGCGTCTCGCTCGCGGGCTCGACGGTGCACGGGGCGGCGTACGGGGTGCCGGGGGGGGCTCAGTCGTCGCCCGGCAGTTCCGTGACCCGTTCCAGCAGGATCGACTCCCAGGCGTGGCGGAGTTGGGTCCGCAGCGGCGCCAGGGGGCCCTCGTCCCGGCCCGCGAGCCGGTCGGCGAGCCGGATCACCGTGTCGCAGCGGGACAGCCACAGGCCGCGCAGGCAGGGCCGGGCACCGTACCCGGCGAGGGTGGCGGCGCGTACCGCGGCGGGAGCGCCCACAGCCGTGGCGAGCCCGGCGATGTCCTCGGCGGGATCCCCGAGGACCGCGCCGGTCCAGTCGAGGACGCCCCGCACCCGCCCGTCCGCGCTCACCACCAGGTGTTCACCCCTCAGATCGTGGTGCACGAGGACGGCGGCCGCGGTCTGGGCGGCTAGCTGTCCGACGGCGGCCGCGGTGAGCTGCGCGAGGTTCCCGGGGTCGAACTCGTCCTCGGCGGCCAGCCGCTCGGCGGCCCGCTCGGCCGCCGCCCGCAGTTCCTCCAGGGAGCGCGGCTCGGCGCGGGGCACGCCGAGCGCCTCCGCCTGCCGTACGGGCACCTCGCGCAGCCCGGTGAGCAGACCGGCCAGGTCCGCCTCCCCGACGGCAGAGACGTCCCGCACGTCGCCGGAGCACCCGGGCAGTCTGGTGTCCAGGGTGCAGGCCAGTCCGACCGCCCAGTCCCCGTGCGCGACGCTCTTCGGCACGGCGACCCCGACCAGCGGACGGACCAGGTCGCGCACCCTCAGTTCCCGGCGTCCGCGCGTCGCGGCCTCGCGGTCCCGGGTGAGCCGCAGCACATGCCGGCGGCCGACCCACCAGGTGGAGTGCCCGCCGCCCTCGGTCACCGGCCGCACCTCGGGCCCCTCGTCGGCCGGCTCGCCGCCGGCGATCAGTGAACGGACGAGTCGGCGGACGGTGTCCGCGTCCGGTGCCGGTGCCTGGGTCATGGTCGCGCCATGGTGCTCCCGGTGGCCGCTCAGTCGACGATCGCCATCTCGCGGGACGTGGTGTTGAGGCGCCATCCGCCCTCCTCGGTCACCGTCACGATGTCCTCGATGCGCACCCCGAAGCGGCCGGGCAGATAGATGCCGGGCTCCACCGAGAAGCACATCCCCGGTACGAGGGGCTGCTCCTCGCCCTCGATCATGTAGGGCGGTTCGTGCGTGGTGACGCCGATGCCGTGCCCGGTGCGGTGGATGAAGCGGTCTCCGTATCCCGCCCCGGCGACGACCGCGCGGGCCGCCCGGTCGACGTCCTGGCAGGCGGCTCCCGGCCTGACCGCCGCGACGCCCGCCTCCTGGGCCGCGCGCACCACGTCGTGGACCTCGCGCTCCTCGGCGTCCGGTTCGCCGACGTGGACCGTGCGGGAGGTGTCGGAGCCGTAGCCGTGCTTGAGGCCGCCGAAGTCGAGGACGACCATGTCGCCGCGCTCGATGACACGGTCGCCCGCCTCGTGGTGCGGGTTGGCACCGTTGGGCCCCGAGGCGACGATCGTGAAGTCGACCTGGGAGTGCCCGAACTGCCGGAGCAGATCGGCGATGTCGGCGGCGACATCGGTCTCCCGGCGTCCGCCGAAGGGAACCTTCCGGATTTCCTCGTACGTCGCGTCGGCGGCCTCGCCCGCGGCCGCCAGCCGCTCCAGTTCCGCAGCGTCCTTGACGGCGCGGAGCATCGGGAGGGCGTCGGTGAGGGCGACGTAGCGGGAGTCCGGCAGCCGCTTCTGGAGACCGAGCAGGTGCAGTGCCCAGCCGTTGTCGCTGACGCCGAAGCGGCCGCCGGCGTCGACGAGCGACGCGGTGGCCTCGTACGGGTCCTTGCCGTCGGTCCAGTCACGAAGGGTCAGCGTGGGGGCCGCGGCCGCCGCGTCCGGGGCCTCCAGGGTGGGCACCACCAGCACGGGGTCCTGTCCGGCCCGCAGCACCAGCAGGGTGAGCCGCTCGGTCTCCACCGGCCGGTAGCCGCTCAGCCACACCAGGTCGGGCCCGGGGGCGACCAGGAGACCGTCGAGTCCGGCCGCCGCGGCGGCCTCGGCCGCGCGCCGCATACGGGCCTCGTAGTCACCGGCGGTGAAGGGCGTGGGCGTGCCGGTCATCCATGCCTCCGCATGTCCGAGTTCCTCCCTGGGGCTACGGGCAGCATCCTGCCCCTTCGCCCCGGCCCTCGCGAGCCGCTCGCGACGGCCACGGAGCCGATCCGGGGGTCTTATGGACGATGGTATGCCCCTGTGGCCCGAGATCCGCCGGTTCGCGACCGCGCCCGACGCCCTGTCCCCGGGCCGGGCCGCACACCGGGGACGAGCCAGGCGCCGCCGCCCGCTCAGGTCACGATGCCCGGGACGGCGGTCAGCCGCTGACGGCCGCCGCCGGCGTGGCGCACACCGAGCGTCACGGCGCTCCCCGGGTCCGCCGCGGCGACGGCCCGCGCCAGCTCGGCGGCCGAGCCGAGGCGGGTCCCGTCGAAGGCGTCGAGCACGTCTCCGCGGACCAGACCGGCCGTGTAGCCCGGACCGGGATCGTGGACACCCGTGATCAGCGCGCCGGCGCCCTTGGGAGCGTCGACGGCCTCGACCCCGAGCGTCGCGGTGACCGCCCCGACACCTCCACGCGTGGACCCGGACGGGGGCGCCACGCTCGCGCCGCCCGCCCCGGGCCCGGGGCTCCGCCCCTGCCCCTTCCCCGCCTCCTGCGCCCGCCCGTGCCCCTGTCGTCGTCCCTGCCCGGTGGTGGCGTCGCCGGCCTGCTTCTCCAGGTCCGCCAGCCTGCTCATGCCGATCACCGTGGCGCCCACGGTGCCGAGGCCGACGCCCGACAGGACCAGGACGGTCCCGACGAAGAGACCGAAGAGCAGGGACATCAGCCGCCTGCCACGGCGCCGCACGGCGTGCGGGCGCCGGACGGCGGGCGCCGGACGGCCGTCACCGCCCGGCTCCTGACCGGGCATCGGCTTGGGACGCAACGCGGTCTGTTCCATGGATCGCCTCCGGCAGCTGCTCTACGGACCGCCCCCGGTTGTTGCTCTACCCCGCGCCCCGGCGCACCACGATTCACGAACGAGTGAGACTGACACCCGCGTTCGAACCACTCGCGCGCCCCCGCCCGAACCGCACCACGGGCGAAGCCGGAAGTCCCGTTGTCGGTGGCGGCTGTTACGTTCGGTGACATGACGGATCACGCTCTGCGTCTGCTGCGGAAGAACCCCCGCCTGGCCGAACTGGCCGCGTTCCCCTTCTCCTTCGACCTCGACCGCGCGGAGCACGGCGAGGACGTACGGCTCGCCTCCGGCGGTCCACTGGAGCCGATAGCGGGTGACGACACGGGCGGAACGTACTTCGTGTGCGGGGACGGCTCCGTGCTGTACGCGGATTCCGAGGGTTCGGCCGGAATCATCGGCGACAGCGTGGACGAGGCGCTGGAGGTGCTGGTCGGCCTGCCCGGGTGGCACGACCACCTGGGGCTCGCGCCGGCCGACGGGGAGGAGAGGATCCTCGCGGCGGTCGCCGAGACGGAGGAGGAGATCCGGGAGTCCTACGGGATCGACGCCGAGCGGGAGGAGTTGCGGGCCGGGCTCGGCCTGCCCGAGCGCTCTCCCGTGGAGCTCGTCGGCCTGCTGCACACCGCCCTGTCACGGACCGAGCCCGACTTTCTGCTGCTCGGCGCCGAGGAGGGCGGTGCCCACGACCTCCTGGACCCGCACCCCCGTCCGCCGCTGTGGGAGACGGTCCTCGCGCGGGGCCGCGCCGACCTGGCGCTGCTGCGGGCGGGCGCCGCGTGGGACGAGGTGGCCGGGGACCGGGCGCGGCGCGCGCTCGCGCTGCGTGCGGCCCAGTT
The DNA here is from genome assembly GCF_042887295.1 of Streptomyces sp. NPDC057950. NCBI lineage: Bacteria > Bacillati > Actinomycetota > Actinomycetes > Kitasatosporales > Streptomycetaceae > Streptomyces > Streptomyces sp. NPDC057950. The sequence continues at coordinate 142,053 of NZ_JBHVPP010000022.1, read as the reverse complement.
CGACCGGCGCGAGGGCGACCTGCCGCTGCTGAGGCACCTGCTGAGGCACGAGGCCGAGGCGTCCATGACCGATGAACTGCGCCTCGCCGCCGTCCTGGTGGGCCTGCGCGGCCTCCCGGAGGACCTGCCGCTGCTGCTGGAGGTGCGCGAGTCGGACTTCGACACCTGGTGCGGACTGGGCGGCATGCCCGAGCCGGGCGCGGAACCGGCCGAGCTGCTGAGGTGGGCACGCGATCTCGACGACTCGTCCTTCGGCGCCGATCCGGCGGACGAGCCGCTGTGCACCTGGACCGGCCTCGCCCGCGAGCAGGGCCTGGCGGAAGTCGCCCGCGTCGCACTGATCCGGGCGCTGGACGACTTCGACCTTCGCGTGTACGCGGCCGGGCGCGACGGCAGGACCCCGGACCGCCGGCCGGCGGACCCGCTGGGTTCCCTCGTCCACGAGTTCGAGCAGTTGGGTGACACCTTCCGCCCTGCGCGCCCAGCGCCTGCGCCTGCCGCTTCTCACCACGGCCCGCGACCGTGTCTCGGCCCTCCTCGGACTCGCCCGGCTGGAGCGGGAGGAGGGCCGCTTCGCGGAGGCCACCCGTACGTTGACGTCGCTGCGCGACACCCTGGCGAACCCCGGCGACGACACGACGGCGTGGTGGCGAGAGACCAACCTGGGCGCGTACGTCGTCCAGGAGCATCACGCGCTCGCCCGCGCCGCCGCCGTCGACACGACGTTCGCGAAGGAGGTCGGTGAGGTCACCGCGGCCGCCGCGGAGCTGCTCGCGGGCCTGTCCGGGGCGGCCAGGGCGTCCGCCGGGCGGAGCCGCGCCGAGGAGACCGCCGACGTCACCTCGGCCGCGGCACGGCCGGAGCGGTCGGTGCCCGCCGGTCCGTCGCCCGACCCGTCGAACCCCCCGCACTCGCCGACTCCGTCGAGCCCGTCGGGTCCTCGGGATCCCACGGCAGGGTGAACTCGGCGGCCGCTCCCGCGCCCCGGGGAAGCCTGAATGCCTTCGCGTCACCGACTCCCCCGGCCCCCACCCCGGCGGCCGGACGGAACGCGGGCGCGGCCTCGGCCGCCGGTGCCGGTGCCGAGGCCGCGGGAGCGGGAGCGGGAGCGGACCGATCGAGGGAGGCGAGGAAGTCGGAGGGAACGGCCGGAACCGGCGGGGGGCCGTTTCCCGGACCGCCGAAGGGAACCCCGGGCACGCGGTCCGGTACGAAGCCGTGGGCGCGGCGGGCGAGGTCCTCGGCGCCGTAACGGCGGCACTCCTGGTGCCACTTGAGGATTCCGGCCAGCCAGTTGCGCAGCTCCCCGACATAGCCGTCCATGATCTCGCGCACCTCCCTCGACAGCTTGAAGTCCTCGTACAGAAGGGGGAGTTCATGGGCGGCGACATGCTGGAACTGCTGCATGCGCTGGGTCATCAGGTCGTGGATGACGCCGAGTGCGGTCGGGTAGTCGCAGCCGAAGAAGTTCTGGACGACGAGGATGCCGTTGTGGATCTCGCCCTCGTACTCGATCTCCTTCTGGTACGAGAAGACGTCGTTCAGGAGCATCGCGTAGTCCATCGCCGCGTTCTCCAGCGACCGGACGGGACCGCTGCGGTAGACCTCCGGCGGGACCTTCCGGCCGTGGCCGAGCCGGCACAGGCTCATGGTGAGCTCCGAGCCGAAGGTGGCCCTGCGCATCTCCAGGTAGTCGACCGGATCGGGGATGCGGTGCTGGATCTGGTTGGACAGCTCCCACGCCCAGCTCTCCGTCATCACGTCGATCGTGGACCGGAACTGCCGCCGCTCGTCGGTGTTCATGTCCGCGGTGGTGCGCCGCCAGAGGTCGATGAGGCCGCGCTCCATGCCGTTGGCGGGGACGGGGACCTCCTCGCCGTCGACGGGCATGCAGGCCGACAGACGCGCGGTGACCAGTTTGGCCGCGGCCAGGTCGCGGCGGTTGCCGAAGACGAGCGGGTAGTAGTCGTCGCCGTACGTGCCCCAGGCCAGCCACCGCGAGCTGATGTCGAGGGCGTCCCGGGTGGCGTCCGGATGGATGCCGGCCGCGCACAGCGGGAGGTCGTACGCGTCCAGCTTGTCCTCGTCCCAGACGCCCTCCTGGAGCATGCCCATGGCGTGCATCCAGTCGGTGAGGCGGTGCCGGGCCCCGTCGAGATGGGGGCTGAGCGTCACCTCGAACGGCATCAGGAAGCCGGGCAGTCGCGACGGACCGACCTTCTGGAACGGGACATGGGTGTACGCGCGCTGCCGCTCGGCCCCGGCGGCGGAGAGCAGGGCGCCGACGTCCAGGGCGGAGGTGCCGAGCACACCGGCGCCGAACGGCCGGTTCTCCTCCAGGGCGCCTTGGTTCATGTACCGGCTGGACCGCATGTGCCACTCGTGGCCGCCCGACTGCCAGTCCTGGAGCCCCTGGGTGTACGCGGCGACCGCCGCGACCTGGTCCGGGGTGAGCCCGTTCTCCACGGCGAGCGCGGGGACCTCGGTCAGGGCCGTGTGCTCGAACTGGTGCAGGCGTGAGGTGAGGATGTCGTTGACGGTCTCGGCGGCCTGCTGGGTGGTGCAGCCGAAGAAGGTCTCCAGGACGAGGACGCCGTTGCTGAGTTCGCCCTCCTCCTCGACCTCCCGCTGGTAGGAGAACAGGTCGTTGCGCAGGTGCACGCTGTCCGAGAACGTCTCCATGAGCACCCGGAGCGGCCTCGACCCGGCCACCGGGGCGGGCACCTCGGCCGTCGCGTACTCGACGAGCCCGGCCGACCAGGGGGCTCCGCCCACCTTGCGGCGCATCTCGATGTACTCGACGGGGTTGGCGATCCGCCCCTCGTTGATGTTGGACAGCTCCCACATCGACTCGTTCAGCAGATGCTCGGTGGAGACCGCGAAGCGCTCGCGCCACCCGAGCGACATCGAGGGCACCGTACGCGCCCAGAGGTCGGCCAGCCCCGCCTCGACCGGGTTCCGCGGCTCCGGCACGGGGGTCGAGAGGTCCGGCGGCATGAAGAGGGGCAGCCGGTCCAGGTAGTCCTTGCCGCCCTGGCGGTCCTGGGTGCGCTTGAAGATCTCCAGGAAGTGGTCGTCGAAGAAGAAGACCCACACGTACCAGTCGGTGATGAGCGAGAGGGCCGGCCCGTCGCAGTCGGGGTGCGTGTACGCGCACAGCAGCCCGTAGTCGTGCGCGTCGAGGTCGGACTGCTCCCAGATGCCGGAGCCCTCCAGCATGCCCATCCCCCGGGCCCAATCGACCGTGTGGGCGCGGGCCTCGTCGAGATGGGGGTTCAGCCGCGCGGGATGCGGCATGTAGAAGTGCGGGAGTTCGAACGGCTGCGTCATGGCCGGGCCCTACCCAGGGCCCTCCGAGCACATCCACCCACCGGGACATGATCACACCATCGCGTGAATCCGTACGAAACAGCCTGTTCGGCCCGGCCTGTTCAGCTCGCTCGGGGCGGTCGCGCCGGTTCGGGCCGATCGGCGACGACACCCACCCCGCGGGAGCACGGTCGCAATCGGTCCCTTCGCGCGTCGGGGGCTCCCCGGCGGTCAGCCGGTCGTCCGCGGGCGCTCTTGCCGACGCGGGCGCCCGGCGTCACCGTGGGCGCATGACCTCCTTCGTGCTTCCTCATGAAGTGCACGGCGACGGCGCCCACAAGGTGATCGCCGTGCACGGCTGGTTCGCCGACCGGTCCGCGTACGCGGCCGTGCTTCCCGACCTCGACCGCGCCGCGTTCCAGTACGCGCTGGTCGACCTGCGCGGCTACGGGGAAGCGAGGGACGTCGCGGGCGCGTACACGACCTCCGAGGCGGCCGCCGATGTCGTCGAACTGGCCGACCGGCTGGGGTGGGCGCGGTTCTCGGTGATCGGCCACTCGATGGGGGGCGCCGTCGCGCAGCGCGTGCTGACGCTCGCCCCGGGCCGGCTGCGCCGGCTGGTCGGGGTCTCGCCGGTGCCCGCGTCGGGGCTGCCCCTGCCGGAGGACCAGTGGGAGCTGTTCGCGGACGCGGCGCACCGGCCGGAGAACCGGCGGACCATCATGGACGTCACGACCGGTGGCCGGCTGCCCGCGGCCTGGCTGGACCGGATGGTGACACGGTCGCTGGCGCTCAGCGACCCGAAGGCGTTCCGCGCCTACCTGGACTCGTGGGCCGGCGCGGACTTCCACGCCGAGGTCGAGGGCGCACGGGTGCCGGCACTGGCCGTGACGGGCGCGCTGGACCCCGCCCTGTCGGCGGCCCTGATGCGGGAGACCTGGATGCGCTGGTACCCGGACGCCGAACTCCATGAACTGGCCCGGACCGGGCACTACGCGATGGACGAGAGTCCGCTCGACCTGATCGGCGTGGTGGAGTCCTTCCTGCGCGCGGAGGAAGCCGACGCGGACAGGGCCGGGGGCGAGGCGTGAGCGTACGGGAGGCCGCGCCGCCCGTCCCCGACGTCTTCGACCCCCGGCGGTACGCCGACGGGGTCCCGCACTCCGCCTACCGCACGCTGCGCGACCATCATCCCGTGGCCTGGCAGGACGAACCCGAGGTGCTCGGCTGGCCCGCCGGAACCGGGTTCTGGGCGGTGACCCGGCACGCGGACGTGGTCCGGGTCCTCAAGGACGCGGCGACGTACTCCTCGCGTCTGGGAGCGACCCAGATCCGGGACCCCGATCCGGACGATCTGCCGTTCATCCGGCGGATGATGCTCAATCAGGACCCTCCGGACCACGGCCGGATGAGGCGTCTTGTCAGCCGCGCGTTCACACCCCGCCGGATCGAGCACTTCACCTCGGCCGTCCGCGGACGGGCCCGCGCCCTGCTCGAGGGCGCGGTCCGCGAGGCCCGCGCGGGTGACGGCCGCTGCGACCTCGTCGCCTCCGTCACCGACGACTACGCCCTGCTCAACCTCGCGGACCTGCTCGGCGTGCCGGAGAGCGACCGCGGCCTGCTGCTGCACTGGACGCGTCGGGTGATCGGCTACCAGGACCCCGACGAGGCGGGCGAGCCCGTCCATGACGCGCGGGGCAGGCCCGTCGATCCGCGCTCCCCGGCCCTGCTGCGGGACATGTTCGCCTACGCGCACCAACTGGCGCTCCACAAGAGGACCCATCCGGGCGACGACGTGCTGACCACTCTCGCCACCGACCCCGAACTCGCCCCGGCGGAACTGGAGATGTTCTTCTTCCTGCTCACGGTCGCGGGCAACGACACCGTGCGCGGCGCGGCTCCGGGCGGCCTTCTGACGCTCGCCCGGCATCCGGACGCGTATGCCGCCCTGCGCTCCGGGAAGGTCGGGCTCGGCACCGCGGTGGACGAGTTGCTGCGTCTGCACCCGCCCGTCCTCACCTTCCGCCGTACGGCGGTCGTCGACACCGAGCTGGCGGGGCGGCGCATCCGCGCGGGCGACAAGGTGGTCGTCTTCCACGCCTCGGCCAACCACGACGAGCGCGTCTTCACCGACCCGCACCGGGTCGACCTGGCCCGCTCCCCCAACCCCCATGTCTCCTTCGGCGACGGGCCGCACGTCTGCCTGGGCGCGCACTTCGCGCGGCTGCAACTGCGTGTGCTCTACGAGGAGTCGCTGCGCGCCCTGCCGTCACTGACCACGGCCGGAGCCCCGCGCCGTCTCGTCTCGAACTTCATCAACGGCCTCAAGTCACTTCCCGTGCACGTGGGATGAGCCCGCGGTCTCAGCACCGCACCTGGATCAGCGCGTGGGTGCCGCCGGTGCGCCAGCGCTGGTCCTCGGCCGCGACGAGCGCGGTCTCGGTGCGGGGGGCGAGACCGACGACCACGTCGGACTTGAGCGTGCGCAGGGCGGCCACCGGGCCCGGGAAGTAGGCGGTCACCGTGGCGAAGGGGGTGGTGGCCGGATAGCGCCGGTCGCCCACGAGACGGCGGTAGTTCAGGTCGCCCTTCATGAGGGTGACGTCGGCCTCCGCGAAGTCCCGGCGCAGGTCGTCGGGCATGTCGGCGTAGGGCAGCGGGGCGCAGGAGAAGGGGTGGGCCCGGACCGTGAGACGCCCGTCGGTCATCGCCGACCACAGGCGGTGCCCGGACGCTCCGGCCGCCCCGGGCGCGGCCGTGAGACGGCGCAGGGCGTCGATCACGTCGGCGGTGGTGGCGTCGGAGACGTAGTACGGGTACGGCTTCACGTGCAGGACGGCCCGCTCGACGCGACGACCACGCAGAAGGTGGTCGATGAGCAGCAGATCGGGGACGAGTTCCCGGCCGGAGTTGTCCGCGACCACGCAGAGGGTGCCGCCGGCGAACAGGCTTCGCAGCATCTCACCCTCGTTCGCAACCAGTTGGGAGTCGGCGGCTGTCTCGTCACCCGCGGCCGCGAGGCGGAACCCGAGGTCCGCGCGGTTGCCCCACAGCGACCCGAGCAGCAGCGCCTCCTCCTGTTCCGCCACCGGACGGCCGGCCAGCCCGTCGAGCGCGGCCAGCTCCTCGTCGGCCTCAGGGGTGTCGAGCTCGGCGAGCTTGAACGGCCGGAAGGGGTCGATGCCCTGCCACGGACCCGGGTCGAAGTAGCCGACCGCGTCCAGGAGTTGGCGGTAGAAGTAGCTCTCGGACCAGAGGAAGGGCACGTCGAACCAGGGCCGGCCGAAGTACTCCCGGCCGCCCCAGGTCTCCCACCGCTCGCGGTCCCGCGCCGGCTCGCCGAGCGGTTCGATGACACCCTCGGCGGAGTTCTTCAGCAGGGCGTCGAGCGCGCGCCGCTGTTCGGGGCCGTACGGGAAGGCGTCCCGCACCTTCCGGATGAGCGCCGGGTGCCGTTCGGCCAGCACGCTCCGGGGGAACGAGCCCGGTACGTTGCCGAGGATCACGGGCGCGCCGGCGGGAGCGGGGGGTTCGGCGGAAGCGACGGGCTCAGGCATGCGGCTCACCGTACCGGCCGCGGCCGCGGTACCGGCCGAGCCGGCGGCGGGCCGCGGCAGCGCGTCGGCACCCCGCCCGGCGGTGGCCCCCGGTCCGCTGGAGACCCTCCTTCACACACCCGGCGGCACGCCCCCGCACCCCGGACGCGGACGCGTGGCGAACCGCCCCGCGTCCCCGATCCGGACACACCGCCGCACGCCCCCCTGCACCGGCGCACTCCGGATCTGAACACACGGCCGCGCGCCCCCGTACTTCCCCTTGCAGTGCAGCCCTGCGGCCGTCACGCAGTGCGGCCCTGCGGCCGTCGCCGCGAGACGCGGTACGGCAGCGCCCGCATCCCCAGCCGTCGAGGAGACCCACCGGATGACCGCACACCGCACCGCCACCGCGGCCGCTGTCGCCGCGGCGGCACCGCTGCTCCTGCTGACGTGGGCCGCGGGACCGGCCCAGGCGCACGGGGCGCCCACGGATCCGGTCAGCCGGGTCGTGGCCTGCTCCCCCGAGGGCGGCAGCAACAACCGCACCGCGGCCTGCGGGGCGGCGATCGCGGCGAACGGCGCGCCCTTCACCGCGTGGGACAACCTCCGGGTCGCCGGCGTCAACGGCAGGGACCGGCAGGTGATCCCCGACGGGAAGCTGTGCAGCGGGAACCTGCCCGCGTACAAGGGCCTCGACCTCGCCCGCGCCGACTGGCCCTCGACCAGGATGACCCCGGGCGCGACCTTCACGCTCTCCTACAGTTCGACGATTCCGCACACCGGGACCTTCAAGCTGTATCTGAGCAAACCGGGTTACGACCCGTCCAAGCCTCTGACCTGGTCCGACCTGCCGACCAAGCCGTTCGCCACGGCCACCGACCCGGCGCTGGTGAACGGCGCTTACCGGATCAGGGCCACGCTCCCGTCCGACCGCACCGGCCGTCAGATGCTCTACACCATCTGGCAGAACACGAGCACGACGGACACCTACTACTCGTGCTCCGACGTGGTCTTCCCCGCCACCGCCCGTGGCGCGGGCAGCGGTGGCAAGGCGGCGTCGACGACGGCACCGGCGCGGCGGACGACCGCACCGACCCGCACGGCGGGCAAGACCGCGGAGCCGACGAAGTCCCCGGCCGAGGGGTCCCCGACGCCCTCGCGGTCGGCCGCGCCGTCCGCGGCGCAGGTGTCCGCGCCCGACCACCTCACTCCGGCCGCCGACACCTCGTCCGGCGGCAGCGGCTCGCTCCCCCTCGTCGCGGGGGCGGGGGGAGCGGCGGCCCTCCTGCTCACCGCGGGCGTCGCGCTCACGCTGCGACGCCGGCGGTGACCGTGGTCCGGTGGTCGGTCAGTTGACGGTCACCACCGGGCTGCCCGGCTGGGTGGTGTCGGTGACGGGTGCGTACTTGGCGGTGAAGTAGCCGTTGCTGAAGCACAGGGACGAGCCCGACGCCTTCGCGAACTGCTGGTTGGTGAAGGTGATGCTGTTGTCGGTGTTGCTCGCCGTGCCGGTCAGGCCGGGGGCCCGGTAGACGCAGGTGATGCTGCCGAGAAGGGTGCGCAGCACGACGGTGGTCTGGATGGTCGAGCCGGCCGCCGGGGTGACGGTGACCGTGCCGTCGGAGGCGACGGTGGTGGTGTACGGGAGGTTGTTGACCGTGACGCCGGTGACGCCGAGTACGCCGATGACGTTGCTGGTGCAACTGCCGAAGGTGTGGCCGGTGAGCGACTCGGTGGCGGCGCCGGGGGCCGTCGGGTTGTCGGTGGCCGTGGCGGTGAAGGCGGACGCGGCGCAGGAGACACCGCTCGTGCCGGTGCTGCTGGAGTAGAGGGTGGCCTTGGTGCCGCTCGCCAGCGAGGCGGTGAGCACATCGCCGGTGGCGACGGCGGCACCGCCCGCGGTGAGCACCGGGGTGTCGTCGGCGGAGGCGGGGGAGATCGCGGAGACCGAGAGAGCCGCGGCGACGCCGACGAGGGCGAACAGGGATCGCGTACGCATGGGGGAGCCTCTTTCTGATCTGACGGGGGTGCGGGGCCTGGTTCGGAGAGAGGTGCGGTCCCGGGTTCACCGGGGGGCATGGTCCTGGCCGTCCCGGTGGACACGGAGCTTGCGGCCGCTGCCGGCCCGTGACGTCTTCTCCGTACGCGACGGACCGGCAGCGGCGAGGGGCCACCGGGCGCGGCCCCGAGGAGGGAAGGCGGCCGTGCCGGTGCCGTGGGGGGTGAGAACGGTGACGAGGACGCGCACGGGACGTTCAGAGGTGTCACGCACGCCCCGCCGCAGGGGGCGGGGGCCGGGAGGGTGACATGCGCCGTGCTGACGGACCCGGCGCCACGGATCCATCGGAAACAAGGCTGAGTTGTAGACCTGATGGACAGTCAACGTCAAGGCACTGTAGGGAAGTTGGAGGTCAGAGGATCGTCGGCGGCGGGCCGTGCACACAGATGCCACACAATCGACATCCGCTTGCCACAAGTCCCTTGACCCGCGAATGTAACCCCCGGTAACTTCCAGGAAGGCTACTGCCGCGTAACGAGAAAGCCCTTGCGACCGCCGGGAGTCGCGAGGAGGCGTTCGCGGCAGCCCTGTCCGCGCCAGGACACGTGCCGCTCAAGCCGCACCTGCGTTGACTATGTCCAGGGAGCAGAACATGGCCTCGTCCTCGGACGCCACGGCGTCCACCGGTCCCACCCCCGTGAACCCCGAAAGCGGTTCCGACCGACGCGGGCGGGTCCGTCTGCGCCGCTCCGCGGTGATGGCGGTGCCCGCCACCGCGATCGCCGCGGGACTGATGATCCTCACCGCCCAGGGTGCCCTGGGCGTGCAGTTCGCCATCTCCGGCATGCCGTTCGTCGTGACGGCCACGGAGCTGAACGGCACCGGCTTCGAGCAGTTCGGGAACCTCGACAACATGGCCGAGGACAGCCCGAACGCCGGCGACACCGGCGGCCAGGTCCTCGTCGTCACCTCCGCCATCAAGAACGCGACGCTCACCAAGCTGTGCCAGAGCGTCGACCTGGGCGGCACCAACCTGGTCATCACCGCGGGCGGCGGCTCGGACAAGGTGCAGGCGACCGACCTGACCACCGACTCGACCGAGCTGTCGGGCGACGCGTCCTTCGGGAACATCGAGATCGGCAACGACGCGAGCACGCTCGACAAGGCCGGCGTCCAGGGGAACAAGGGCGTCTTCAGCCAGCAGGCCGACACCGTCCACATCGGCAACCTGCGGCAGACCAACTACGCCACCACTGCAGCCGTGTTCAAGCTTCCGGGCCTCAAGCTCCGCTTCAGCGGCACGGGTTGCTGATGTCCCGGCTCCGGGATCCGAGGTCGGACTTCCGGCGGTGGCGCGCGCGCCGCCCCTTCTGGGGCGGGCTGCTGCTCACCCTGGGCGGGGCGGAGATCCTCCTGACCGAGAAGGCGTCCCTCAAGGTCGTCATGCACATCGGCATGCAGGGTGTGGCGGGCTATCTGCTGCCGACGGTCATGCTCGTGTGCGGTCTGCTGATCCTCTTCAACCCCGCGCAGCGGCTGTTCTACTCGCTGCTCGGCATCCTTCTGTCGCTCGGCACCTGGCTCACCTCCAACCTCGGCGGCTTCTTCCTCGGCCTGCTCCTCGGCGCGGTCGGCAGTTGCATGGCCTTCGGCTGGCTTCCCGACCAGGAGCCGCGCAGGCGTCTGCTGCGCGGGCGCCGGCAGCGGCAGACCACGGCGACGAAGGCGTAACCCAAGAGGCTCGGAAGGGCCCGGCGAAAGAGCCCGCCCCGGCCGGGCACAGGACGGTGGACGGCCGGGGCGCGAGCCGCGGACGCCCGGGTCGCGACCGCCCCGGACCGACGTGCCGCACGGACAGCTCCCGCTGTCCATCGTGGTTCACCGTGCGCGAAGCACCCGGACGCGCCCCGCGTCCGCTCCGACCCCTGAGTTGATGCGACTGCCCGATCACCGCATGCTTGTACATATGGTGATATTGCCGGGCGACGTGGGGCGCGCGGCCGCGAGAGGCGACGCCATGGTGGTGGTCGACGCCCACGGTGTCGTCAGGGGGTGGAGCGAGGGCGCTCGCCTGCTGACCGGCTACGCGGCCGCGGAGATCGCCGGACGTCCGGTGTCGGCCCTGGTGGACGGGGACGCCGCCGCTGCCTGGCGGATCCTGCGTACGAGCCACGGCGCGATCGTCGCCGTACGGCACTGGGACGGTCGGCGCAGCGAACTGGCCCTGCGGGTCTGCCCCCTCCAGGGCGAGCACGGCGAACAACGGGGATACGTGATCACCGCGGCGCCGGACGAGCGCGGCCGGATGCTGGGCGAGCTGGCCTTCACCCAGTCGTCGACGCCGATGTCGGTCTTCGACACCGAACAGCGGTATCTGCGGGTCAACGACACGGCGTGCCGGATCCTGGGGGTCCAGGAGGCCGAGGTGCGCCACCGCTTCTTTCCCGACACCGTGGAGAACGCGGAACTCAGCCGCGGGTTCCTGCACCATCTGCGCAAGGTGGTCGAGACCGGACGGCCGGTCCGCTACGAGAGCTGCACCCGCTCCCCCTCCGGACTGCGCACGCACGCCTGGAACATCGAGATGTGGCCGCTGCGTGAGCGGGCCGGGGAGCTGCTCGGGGTCGGCCTTGCCGCGTTCGACAGCACCGAGGAGTACGGGACACGGCAGCGGCTCGCCCTGCTGAACAGGGCCGCCACCTGCATCGGCACCAAGCTGGACGTGATCCACACCGCCCGGGAACTGGCCGAGCTGACGGTGCCCAAGCTGGCGGACTTCGCGAGCGTGGACCTGCTGGACTCGGTGCTCCGGGGCGACGAACCCGCCGTGGGGCCGGTCGACGCCGAGGTGGAACTGCGCCGCGTCGCCCACCACTCCCGCACCGCCGGAGTGCCGGAGGCCGCGGTCGACCTGGGCGCGGTGGACGTCCATCCGCCCTCCTCCCCACCGGCCCGCGCCCTGGCCACCGGCCGTGCGGTGCTCGCCGGGACCGGTGATCCGGGGGTCGAGACCTGGCTCGCGCAGTACGGCTCCCGGTCCGCCCGGCCGCACCGGGCGAACCGCCCCACCCTCTCGCTGATGGCCGTACCGCTGGTGGCGCGGGGCACCACCCTGGGGGTGGCGGTCTTCGCCCGGCTGCTCACCGCCGACCACTCCGACCCCTTCGACCGGGACGACGCGACGCTGGCGCAGGAGCTGGCCGGCCGGGCGGCCGTCTGTGTGGACAACGCCCGCAGGTACACCAAGGAGCGCACCACCGCGCTGGCCCTGCAGCGCAGTCTGCTGCCGCAGGCGATGGCGGGCCAGGCGGCGGTCGAGTTCGCCTCCCGGTATCTTCCGGCGCTGTCCCGGGCGGGTGTCGGCGGCGACTGGTTCGACGTGATCCCGCTGTCCGGGACCCGGGTGGCACTCGTCGTCGGCGACGTCGTCGGACATGGCATCCACGCCTCCGTGACGATGGGCCGGCTGCGCACGGCCGTGTGGACGCTGGCCGACGTCGATCTGCCCCCGGACGAGCTGCTCACCCACCTCGACGACCTGGTCGGACACCTCGCGGGCGACGACGGAGCGACGGGCGGCGAGATCGGCGCCACCTGTCTGTACGCGGTCTACGACCCGGTCTCCCGGCACTGCACGATCGCCGCCGCCGGGCACCCGCCGCCCGTCGCCCTGTTCCCCGACGGGACCGTCCGGGCCGTCGAGGTCAGCGCCGGACCGATGCTCGGGGTCGGCGGCCTCCCGTTCGAGTCCACCGAGCTGGACCTGCCGGAGGGAACCGTGCTCGCCCTGTTCACCGACGGTCTCGTCGAGGCCCGCGACCTCGACATGGACGCGGGCACCACCCTCCTGGGCGAGGCGCTGGCGACCCCCGCCGGGAACCTGGAGGACGTCTGCGACAACGTACTCAAGGCCCTGCTCCCCCGGCGCCACGCCGACGACGTGGCCCTGCTGCTGGCCCGTACCCGCGCCCTGGACGCCGAACAGGTGGCTCGGTGGGACCTGCCGGCCGATCCGGCGGTGGTCGCCGACGCCCGGCGGTACGCGACCGAGCGGCTGGCCCGCTGGGGACTCGGCGAGATCGCCACTGTGACGGAACTGGTCGTCAGCGAACTGGTCACCAACGCCATCCGTTACGGCGGCACGCCGATCCAGCTCAGGCTCATCCGCGACCGCGCCCTGATCTGCGAGGTCTCCGACGCCAGCAGCACCTCTCCCCATCTGCGCAGGGCCCGCAGCTACGACGAGGGCGGCCGCGGCCTGCTCCTCGTCGCCCAGCTCACCGACCGCTGGGGCACCCGCACGACCTGCGCCGGGAAGACGATCTGGGCCGAGCAGGCACTGCCGGTCCCCTGACCGCGACGGAAGGGTTTCGGATGGTCGACCGACGGAGCTTCGGCAAGATCATGGGCGTCGGCGCCGCTGGGGCGTCGCTCACCGGGTGGTCCGGCAACGCCGCCGCGGACGGGGCGGGCGAGAAGCGCACGGCGAGGGCCTCGCCGACGCTCTCACCGGGGCGCGCGTCGTTCGGCCGTCTCCGCCGTATCGACGCCGGTGAACTGAGCATCGGCTACGCGGAGGCCGGCCCCGCCCACGGACCCGCGGTCGTCCTGCTGCACGGCTGGCCCTACGACATCCACAGCTTCGTCGAGGTCGCGCCGCTGCTGGCGGCGCGCGGCCACCGGGTGGTCGTCCCGTATCTGCGCGGCCACGGCACCACGCGCTTCCGCTCCGCCAAGACCTTCCGCAACGCCCAGCAGTCCGTGGTCGCGCTGGACATCATCGCGATGCTGGACGCGCTCAAGATCGAGAAGGCGGTGCTGGCCGGTTTCGACTGGGGGGCGCGGACCGCCGACATCATCGCCGTGCTCCGGCCCGAGCGGTGCAGGGCCCTCGTCTCCGTGGGCGGCTATCTGATCACCGACCGTGAGCGCAACAAGCAGCCGTTGCCGCCGAAGGCCGAGTGGGCGTGGTGGTACCAGTACTACTTCGCCACGGAGCGCGGACTGCTCGGTCTCGAGAGGAACAGGGCCGACCTGGCACGCCTGGTCTGGACGTTCAACTCCCCGACGTGGCGCTACGACGACGCCACGTTCGACCGCACGGCGAGGGCCTTCGAGAATCCGGACTACGTCGCCATCGTGATCCACAACTACCGGTGGCGGCTCGGCCTGGCGCAGGGGGATCCGCGCTACGACCGGCTGGAGCGGCAGCTCGCCGCGGGGCCCGTCGTCACGGTGCCCACCGTCACGCTCGACGGCCGGAAGGACCCCTTCACCCCGGCCGGCGACGGGTCGTCGTACCGCGACCGGTTCTCGGGCCCGTACGCGCACCGGTCGCTGGCGGACATCGGTCACAACGTGCCGCAGGAAGCGCCCGAGGCCTTCGCGCGGGCGGTCATGGAGGCGGACGGGCTCGCCGGGCGCTGACCGCCCGGCGGCGTCAGAAGGAGGGGCGCCGGAAGGCGGCGCCAGGAGGCGGCCGTCAGGAGCAGGCGTCAGGAGGAGGCGTCAGGAGGAGGCGGCCGCGCCCTGCTCGTGCTGCTTCTTGCGGGCGCGGTAGGCCGCCGCCTTGAGCTTGTTCCCGCAGGACTCCATGCCGCACCACTGGCGGCGCGTGCCGCGTGACCGGTCGATGTACACCCGGGTGCATTCGGGGTTGCCGCACTCCTTGAGCAGCGGGACGTCCGGGCCGCCCAGGAGTTCCACGGCCTGCCGGGCCACACTGGACAGCGCCTCGGCGGGCGTCGCCTCCGCCCGTCGCCCCGCGGCCGACAGCTGCGGTGTCACGGAGGGCCCGCGAGCGGTGCCGTTCACGACGCCGAGGGCCGTGTCGTCGTACGCCTCCCCCGCGGCCCGCGCGGTGACCAGCTCGTAGACGGCCTCCCGTACGACCACGGCCTCCTGCACGTCGGACTCCAGGGCCCCGACCGTGAGGGCGTCGACGATCCCGGACCCCAGGTACCAGGCGTCCAGCCGCTGCGGCGACACGAACATCTCGAAGCGCAGGGTCCGCCGGGCCCTGAGGGTGGCGGCGAAGTCGAGGGCCGGGTTTCCGCACAGAAAGACGTGTTCCAGATTCACATCACCATCTTGACAGGTGACGGCCGGGACAGGCAACGACCGGCCCCTCCCGCCGCGAACCCCCTCAGCCCCGCGCGGAGCGCCGCCCACAGGGGGTGACGTCCGCGCCCGGCCGGAAACGCGTGCTCACAGGCACGTACGGACGAGCCACTCGTCCTCGTTGTACGCGTCCCTCGCCGGGTCCGGCACCGTGGCCGGCCGCTCCTCGACCGTGTCCTCCAGGCGGATCCGCTCCGGAAGCGCGCCGAACCGAGCCCTCCGGACCGCCGCCTCGGCCATGCCCGGCCTCTGCCCCTCACCCGTCATCGCGACCTCCCCGTCATGAACGTTGCGACTGATCGTCGCAAGCCATGCGTCACCTGTCAAGGCAGTGACGGACAAGATGCCGACAAGGCCGGGACTCGACCGTGCGCAGTCCCCGCCCATGGCCGCTCACTTGACGACCGCGCGTCACACACGATTGGCTCCGGCCCAACGAAAGTCCGACACGCGGCGCACAACAGCCCGATGACCGCGCCGACTTCCCCCTCCCCCGTCCTTCTGCTGGGCCGCACAGCGAGGTGCCGCACTCCGATGAACACGTCCCCCACACCTCACCACTCCCCCAGACCCGCGCACGGCACCGTCCTCGTCCTCGCCGTCACCCTGCTTCTGGCCGGCTGCTCCGGCGGATCGGACTCCGCCGCGGACACCGGAGCGGCGGGGAAGTCGGGCACCGGCCACATCAAGGTCGCCCTGATCACCCACGGCGCCGACGGAGACGCCTTCTGGGAAATGGTGCGGAGGGGCGCGCAGGCGGCCGCCGCCAAGGACGACGTCGACCTCACCTACGCGAGCGACTCCGACCCCGCGGGGCAGGCGAGCCTGGTGCGGGACGCGGTCCGCGACCGGGTCGACGGCATCGCGGTGACCCTCGCCAAGCCGGAGGCGATGAAGAGCGCCGTCACCGAGGCCAAGGGCGCGGGCATACCGGTGGTCGGCCTCAACTCCGGTATCGACGCCTGGCGGTCCGAAGGTCTGCTGGAGTACTTCGGCCAGGACGAGAGCGTCGCGGGCCGGGCACTCGGCGACAAGCTGGACGAACTCAAGGCCGAGCACGCTCTCTGCGTCATCCACGAGCAGGGCAACGTCGCCCTGGAGGCGCGCTGCGCCGGGGTGAAGAAGGCGTTCGCCGGCGACACCGACCTGCTCTATGTCAACGGCACCGACATGAAAGCCGTCACCGCCGCCGTCGCCGCCAGACTTCGGCAGGACCCGAGCATCGACGAAGTCGTCATGATGGGTGCGCAGTTCGCGCTCGGTGCGGTGAAGTCGGTGAAGGAGGCGGGCAGCAGGGCGGCGGTCGCCACCTTCGACCTCAACAGCAGCCTGGTGAAGGCGGTGCGGAGCGGGGACGTGCAGTTCGCGGTGGACCAACAGCCCTACCTGCAGGGCTATCTCGCCGTCGACTCGCTCTGGCTCTACAGGTCCAACGGCAACTTCAGCGGCGGCGGAACCGCGCCCGTGCTCACCGGACCGGCGTTCGTCACCAAGGAGAACGTCGCCTCGGTCGCCAGGTTCGCCGCCGACGGGACCCGTTGAGCCGCTCCCGCCGCTCGTCCGCGGCCGCACGAGCGGCACCACGCGCCCCAAGGGTTTTCGGACACTCACGGTGCGTACGGACACTTGTACGGATAGCATCCTGCGCACCCCCAGTGCCGTACCGGACACGCGGTCACCCCCCGCCCGTTCCGCCGAACCGCTCCTCCCCTCGCTGATCGCATTAGGACGACGATGTCTCCACGGACAGGTGCCCGGCGCCGTCTCGGCTCCATACGTCTCTCCCTGATCCTGCTGGCGCTGGTGCCCAGCGTCACCCTCGGCGCCATGTGGGGTGTGACGACCACGCAGATCTTCTCGGAGGGACTGCGGCTGCGGTCACAGACCCAACTGAGCAGGTCCACCGGCGCCATGGGCACCGACGCGACGCTCGCGCTGCAACTGGAGCGCAGTCTGTCGGCGGCGTGGCTGGCCTCTCCGCACGGCTCGCGGACCGCGCTGGACCAGCAGCGCGGGAGGACGGACGAGGCCGTCGCGAAACTGGTGCGCCGCTCGGACGACATCAAGAACGCGCCCGCCCGGATCGGGGACCGGCTGTACTCGGTCCTGGCGTCCGTGGGCAGCCTGGAGTACTACCGGGGCCAGGTGGACCACCCCACCGACATCACCGCCCAGCAGTCGCTGGACCAGTACACCGCGATCATCGACGACCAGATCCACGCCTTCCAGGAGCTCTCCCAGGTCGACGACGGCGACCTCACCTCCCAGGCGGGCCCGCTGATCACCCTGGGAAGCGGCGCGGAACTGGTCGCCCAGGAGGACGCCGAACTCGCGCTCGCCTGGCCCTCGGGGAAGCTCGACGAGAAGGCGTGGACCCGGTTCGCGCAACTCGTCGACGTACGGCGCTGGGTCTTCCGGAGCCAGGCACTCTCCTCCCTGGACGGCGCCGTCAAGGCGCGGGTCGAACGGGTACTGCAGAGCCAGGACTGGAAGACGCTGGAGTCCGTCGAGGACCAGGTGATCGCGGCCCGGACGGCGCACGGCGCGGTGGCCCGGACGGTCGTGCTGCCGGACGCGGGCCGGCGCTGGAACGCCGCTCTCACCAGGATCTCCGGCCAGTACTCGGACCTGATCCGGCAGCAGACCGCGGGGCTCCTCGACCGCAGCGCCGACAACGCCCACGGGCTGCTGGTCAAGGCGGCCGCGCTGAGCGCGGGCGGACTCGTCGCCCTGCTGCTGTGCGTCGTGATGTCGTGGCGCATCACGCGCTCCCTGTCCCGGCGGCTGCGCGGTCTGCGGCTGGCCACGCTCAGCCTGGCCCAGGAACGGCTGCCCGACGTGGTCGCCAGACTGGACCGGGGCGAGAAGGTGGACGTGGACCTCGCCACCCCGCCGCTGGACTACGGCGGGGACGAACTCGGGCAGGTGGCACAGGCGTTCAACACCGCACAGCGCACGGCGGTGCACACCGCGGTGGAACTCGCCGACACCAGACGCGGCTTCCAGAAGGTGATCCTGGGCATCGCCCGGCAGAGCCAGAACCTGGTCAACCTGCAGCTCAGCAAGCTCGACGCGATGGAACGCGAACACCAGGACCCGCGGTTCCTCAAGGGCCTGTACGAACTCGACTCCACGGCGAGCCAGTTGAGGCGCTACGAGGAGAACCTCGTCATCATCAGCGGAGAGCAGCCCCGGCGCAGCTGGACCGAGCCGGTCGCACTGGTCGACATCCTGCGCAGCGCCGTCGGCGAGGTCGCCCAGTACCAGCGGGTGGAGGTGCACGCCGACGACGAGGTGTACCTCACCCCGCCCGCGGTGGCCGACGTCATCCACCTGCTGGCGGAGCTCATCGACAACGCCACCGCCTACTCCCCCGCGCCCGGCCCGGTGGGCGTGCGCGCCTCGATGGTGGCCAAGGGGCTGGCCGTGGAGATCGAGGACCGCGGCCTGGGCCTGTCCGAGGAGGACTACGCGGCGTTCAACTCCCAGTTGGCGGTGGCTCCGCAGTTCGACGTGGTGGCGCTCGCCGACGACCTGCGGCTCGGCATGTTCGTGATCGCCCGGCTCGCCACCCGGCACGGCATCGCCGTCACCCTGCGGTCCTCGCCGTACGGCGGGACCACCGCGATCGTGCTGATCCCGCACGAGATCGTGGTGCGCGAGACACCGGACACGTCCGCACCGGACACGGACCCCACCGGCCCTGCGGACACCGGCGTTCCCGAGCCGGCCGCGTCCGCGACGCGTCCGGGCACCGCTCCCGCCGAGGGCCCGCCGTCGCACGAGCGCACGGGAGATGCGCGGGCCGCCGCCCGGACGCGCACGGGCGACCGGGCCGCCTCCCGGTCCGGCGCCGCCCCGGCCGCGACCGCCGTCCGGCGGGACGGACTCACCCCGCTGCCGCGCCGGGTGCCGCAGACCAGTCTGGCCACCGAACTGCGGGAGGACGCCGGGCCGGCGGACACCGGCGGCCACGACGCGGACGGCGACGTCACGGACTTCACCGCGGAACGGGCGGCCTCCTCACTCGCCGGCTTCCAGCGCGGCACGCTCCGGGCCCTTGACACCGACGGTGACGGATCGGCGTACGACCGAGGAGAACCAGGCGAACCAGAGGAACCAGGAGAACCAGGAGAAGAGGGGGAGCAGAGAGAGCAGGGAGAACAGGGAGGGCGGGAGAACACACCCGAAGAGCCGGGTGACCGGGTCCCCGCCGCAGGCCGCTCGTCGACTCCGCCCGCAGACCGCACGTGAAGGACTGAGAAATGACACGCCCCAGCCCCGCCACACACAGCCAGCTCGACCAGCTGCTCACCGGACTGGTGGAACGGGTGGCGGACGTGAACCACGCCGTCGTGCTGTCCGAGGACGGACTGGTCGTCAGCAAGTCCACGGCGTTCGTCCGCGACGACGCCGAGCGGCTGGCGGCGACCGCGTCCGGCCTGATGAGCCTGAGCAAGGGGGTCAGCCTGGACTTCCGCGGCGGACCCGTACGGCAGGCGCTCATCGAGATGCGCGACTGCTATCTGATCCTCACCGCCGCGGGACCCGGCGCCCATCTCGCCGTGCTCACCAACAAGGGCGCGGACGTCGGCGTGGTCGCCTACCAGATGAACATGCTGGTGAAGAAGATCGGCGAGCACCTCAGGGCAGCGCCGCGTGCGGGCGGCACCGCCGACAACGGCGAGTGACGTGAGCGAAGGCGACGCGGCCGGCCGTCTGGTGAGGCCGTTCACCCTGACCGGAGGCCGAACCCGGCCCAGCCGCGCCGACTTCACCCTCATCACGTCGGTGACCGCCGTGGACCCGCCGCCCGACGGGTCCGACCGGTCACAGCCCGAGCACCAGCGCATCGTGCGGCTGTGCGCGCGGCCGGTCGTGGTCGCGGAACTCGCCGCCCAGCTCGACCTCCCGGTGAGCGTCGTCGTCATCCTGCTCTGCGATCTGCTGGAGGCGGGCCGGATCACGGTCCAAGCGCCGCGTCCGGTCTCCCGCGCCGCGGATCCGGACCTGCTGCAGAAAGTGAGGGACGGCCTTGGCCGGCTCTGACCCCGCCACCCGAGGGACTTCGGCACCCGGGACACCGGATGCACCGCACGCACCACAGACACCACACACACCGCAAGCAGCCGAAGCGCCCGAAGCGGTCAAGATCCTGATCGCCGGGGGATTCGGTGTCGGCAAGACCACCATGGTCGGATCGGTCAGCGAGATCGTCCCGCTGCGCACCGAGGAACCCCTCACCTCCGCCGGTCTGGACGTCGACGACCTCGACGGGATCGAGGAGAAACGGGCGACCACCGTGGCCCTGGACTTCGGCCGCATCACCCTCAGCCCCGAACTGGTCCTGTATCTCTTCGGAACCCCTGGACAGCAGCGGTTCTGGTTCATGTGGAACGACCTCGCCATCGGTGCCCTCGGGGCCGTGGTCCTCATCGACGTGCGCCGGCCCGAGTCCAGCTTCGCCGCCGTCGACTTCTTCGAGCGCCGCGGTATCCCGTTCGTCGTGGGCGTCAACGGCTTCCACGGACGGCATCCGTACACACCCGAGGAGATCCGGGACGCCCTGGCCCTGCCGGAGCGGACCCCCGTGCTCCTCTGCGACGCGCGGGAGCGGGGGTCGTGCCGGGACGTGCTCATCACCCTCATCGACGAGTTGATCGCCTCCTCCGCGCGGGACCGGCGGTAGCGGCGCGTCGCTCAGTACGTCGCGAACGTCACCTCCGCCGTGTCCACGGTCCCTCCGCGACGGCCGGGCGCGCTCTCCTCGCGCCAGTAGAGGTTGGTGTGCGCGATCACCTGGTCCGGGGGCGGCGCGCCGTACGCCGTGAGGTCCTCCGTGGTGTGCGCGTCCCCGACCAGCGTCACGTCGTACCCGCGGACCAGACCCCCGTGCAGGGTCCCGCGGATGCACGCGTCGGTCTGCGCGCCCGTGACCACGATCCGGCCCACGCCGCGCTCGGCGAGCAGTTCCTCCAGCTCGGTGTTCTCGAAGGAGTCGCCGTAGGTCTTGTGGACGAGCGGCTCCCCCTCCCGCCGGACCAGCTCCGGCACGTACCGCCAGCTCTCGCTGCCCAGCACGAGGTTGTCGTCGGAGTGCTGCACCCAGACCACGGGCACATCCTCCGCACGGGCCTTGCCCACCAGGGTGTTGATGTTCGCGATCACCTCGTCGCGCCCGTGCGTACCCGCCATCGCCCCGTTCTGGACGTCGATGACGAGCAGCGCGGTGTGCGGCCGATCGGGCAGGTTCGTCATGGGAACCTCCTGTCTCTCGCGTGGATCTCCTGCCGCACCACACTAGAACGCGCCACTGACAACGGCCCGGCTGCCGTCGCCCCGGCACCGGGCACCGGGCACCGGGCACCGGGCACCGGGCACCGGGCACCGGGCACCGGGCACCAGGCACCAGGCACCAGGCACCAGGCACCAGGCACCAGGCACCAGGCACCAGGCACCAGGCACCAGGCACCAGGCCCATGCTTCCCCTGACTCCCCCGACTTCCCTTTGCGTACGGGGCGTTGGGCTACCGTTGCTGCACCACCGGACCTGGGGGGCAGTGGGGTTGGAAGCGCCGGGGAACCGTCATGTGTGCGTGGCGTACGACGTGGAGGGATACAGCGGGCTCGGCCAGGAGGCGCAGTTCGACGTGCAGCGCCGGCTGCGGGCGCTCCTCGACGGCGCCTGTGCCCGCGCGGGGCTGTCGCCGGGCGAGTACGAGATGCAACCACAGGGGGACGGCGGGCTCGCGCTGCTGCCGACCGGCGGCAAGGTGGACGAGCCGCGCCTGATCGCCGGCTTCCTGCGGGCGGTGACGGCCGGACTGGGCGGCGTGAACGGTCCGCGGGACGCGCGAAGCCGGATCAGACTGCGGATGGCCCTGCACGAAGGAGTGGTCTACCGCGCGGACCACGGCTACGTGGGCGACGCCGTCGTGGAGGCGTTCCGGATGTGCGACGCCGGCCCGGTCCGGGACGCGCTGCGCCGCAATCCCGCGGCGGACCTGGTCCTCGTGGCAGCCGACCGGCTGTACCAGGACGTGCTGCGCCACGGCCATCACGGCATTCCCGGTGACTCATTCGTACGGCATCTGCTCCGCGTGAAGCTCTTCGCGGCCCACGGCTGGCTCTTCGTGCCGGGCGGCGACAACGGTCCGGCCGCCGCGGCCGAGCGGGGTCCTGACACCTCCTCCACGACGTCGGTCGCCGACACGCTCGACGGCGACCGGCCCTACGACCTGTGGTGAAGCGGCACGGAGACGGGACGGCCGGTGACGAGGTGTCGTACACGGTCCTGATCCGGCCGGAGCTGGACGGGGCGGCGCTGCCGGAGCTCCCCGGCACGCTGATTCTGGGAGAGGTGTTCGCTCTCGCCGCGGAGGGTGAGGCCCGCCCCGGGGCACCGTTCTGGATGGTGGCGGGGACCGGCGACGGGGAGGTGCGGTACACGCCCGGCGCGGTCGGTGTCCGGGCCGGCCCCGAGCACCGCGACGGTGTGCCGCCGCACTGGTTGATGTGGCCCGAGGCCGAGGCGTGGCCCGGACCGGACCCCCTGCCGCGCCTGCTGCTGCCCCGCGAGGCGGACGCGGGCACCGCCGAGTTCCGGCTCCACGGCGACTGCGTGACCGGGACCGTACGGCTGTGGGCTGGCCCGAAGGCGGGGTGGCCACGACCGCGGCGGTACACGGCGACGGTCACCGGGAGCCGTGCACCGTCGGACCGCACTCCGCCGAGCGTCACGGCTCCGCCCCTCGCTCCGGCCGTCCCCGCCGTCCCCGGCGCCGCCCCGCACGTTGCCGCCGACGACCTCGTGGAGTCGCGTTCGACGGCCCAGTCGCTGGTCCTGGAGCGCCGGTACGCCGAGGCGCGGCCCCTGCTGGCACGCTCGGCCGCCTTGTACGCGGCGTCCGCGAGCCACCCGGGCGCGTGGTCGGGAAGGGTCGTCTCCGACCTGACGAGCCTGGCCTTCATGACCCCGTACCAGGCCCTGTGCGCCCTCGAACTCGGCGACTACCACGGCCTTTTGGACTGCCTTCTCGCGGCCGTGGAGGTGCGCCGGGCCCTGACGGCGGCGGCGGAGGCCTCCGGGTACGGCCCGGAGTACGAGGAGGAGGTGCGTGCCGGTGCCCGGATCCTGCCCGGGTTCGTGGAGACCTGGCGTTCCCGGCTGGCGGAGGACACCGCCCGGATCGACGCCGTCGACGCGAGCCGTCCGTTCTACGCGGCCCTCACCCTGTACCTCTTCGGCCAGGGCGCGTACGAGGACGCCCTGGTCGCCTCCGAGGCCGGCCGGGCCCGTGCCTTCGCCGACCTGCTCGGCGCGTCCGGCGCGCGATGGCCGTCGCGGGCCGGGGCGTCCGCCGCGCCGCGGCTGACCCGGGCGGCGCTGCGGTCGGTACCGGCCGACCACGGCCGCACGGTCGTCGAGTACGCCGTGCACGGCGACCTCCTGCTGATCTGGGTCGCCCGGCCCGACGGCACCCTGCACACCCTCGGGCCGCTGCCCGCCGCGGGACTCGGGGCACTCGCGGCGCGCTGGCTCGCTCTCGCGCCGGGCGAGGTCGACGACGATTCCGTCCGCGAGCTGGACGAGGTGCTGCGCGGCCTCGGCGCACTGCTGTGGGACCCCATCCCCGGCGACTGGCTGCCGTCCGACCCCGACGAGACGGTGACCGTGGTGCCGCACGAGGATCTCCTGCGCGTGCCGTTCCCGGCGTTGCGGACGGCGGACGGACGGTATCTGGTGGAGCGGCACCCGGTCGCCCTGCTCCCCGCGCTGGCGCTGCTCCCGGCGCTGCGCGAGCGACGGGCCCGCGGACCGCGGCCGTCGCCACGGCTGCTCGCGCTGGTCGACCCGGAACCGCTGCCGGCACCGCCCGGCGGCGGTCCCCCCTTCGAGCCGCTGAGCTGGACACGGCGCCGCTTCCCCGCGATCGCCGGCCTGTATCCGCGGGCCGAGGTGCACGCCGGGGAGGCGGCCGTGGTCACGGCGCTCGACGGTCGCCGTCCGCCGCCGTCCGTCGTGCACTTCGCCACCCACGCGGTGACCCTCGACGACGACGCCCTCGACTCCTTCGTGGCGCTCGCCGCGACCGGCGGGCACGACGGCAGACTGCGCGCCCGGGACGTGCTGGACCTGCGGGTCCCGGGGGACGTCGCCGTCCTGTCCGCGTGCCGGACCGGCGCCGGACGGATCAGCGCGGACGGCGTGATCGGGCTGTCCCGGTCCTTCCTCGCGGCCGGGCCGACGACCCTCGTCCTCACCCTGTGCGAGGTGGAGGAGGCGGCCGGTTTCGAGATCTCCTACGGGTTCCACCGCCTTCTCGCGGCCGGTGGCTGCCCTCCGGCGCTCGCCCTGTGCCGGGTGCAGCGGGAGCTGGCCGCCGAGGGGTACCGGCCGCACGAGTGGGCGCCGTTCCTGCTGTACGGACTGGGGTGAGCACGATGACCGAGGACGGCTCCACGGGGGCGGACTCCCCTGAGTGGCTGCGGTTCCTGCGCGAGGGGTCCCCGGTGTCCGGGCACCGCGGATCCGCCGGGCCCTCCGCGGACGGTGTGGCGGTCGCCGTCCGGGACCTGTTCGTCGGCGAGTCCCTGCTCGGCGACCGCAGCCGTTTCGTCCAGGAGGGCGGGGTGATGCTGCTGAAGGTGGACAACTACCGTGTCACCGCGGCCGACTTCCCCGGAATGGCGGCCAGACGGGCCGGCTCCGAGCGGCGACGGCTCGAACTGCTCAAGTTCACCTTCATGTTGCGCGAACTGCCCGCGGGGCGCCGCTACGAGACGGCCCGGGTACGGATCGTGCTGCGACCGCAGCCGCCCCTGATGCTGCTGCGTCCGCATCTGACGTACACCGATCCCCGTGCGGCGCGGGGCTTCGGCTCGGAGTTCCGGCCCGCGCTGACCAGGCTTCTGGGGATGGGCGACAAGCACACCCGTTCCGGCGGCGTCGGCCGTGTCGACCGGCTCCCCGTCGTGACGGGCGTCGACGAGGGCCCGGCGGGCTTCGGCTGGACCTTCCAGGCCCAGGACGGCGCTCCGCTCGTACCGCAGCGGGCTCAGACCGTCGTGGTCGCCGAACTCCCCCTGGACGCCCTCGGTTTGGCCGGCACCTTCGACGCGGAGGCGTTCGTGGCGCGCCGGGTGGCGGGAATCCACGAGTCACGCAGGGCACTGCCACGGACCCCGCCGGCCACGTTCACCGTCGCCCTGCCGACGGTCGGCTGAAGCGGGCGCGGGCACTCGCGGGCGCAGCGGCTTCGTCAGGTCACCGGCATCCTGATGTCACCGGCCTCACGCCGCGCTGACGCCGGTCGCCCCCGCGGCACGACGACGGGGCCGGCCCTTGGGCCGGCCCCGTGCCGCGGGAAGAGCGGGGCTCAGCCCTCGTCCTCCGTCAGCCGCAGCGAGATGCTGTTGATGCAGTACCGCTGATCGGTGGGGGTCGCGTACCCCTCACCCTCGAAGACGTGCCCGAGATGCGATCCGCAGCGGGAGCACCGCACCTCGGTCCGTACCATCCCGTGCGTGCGGTCCTCGATCAGCTCGACCGACTCGGAGTCCTTCGGGTCGTAGAAGGACGGCCAGCCGCAGTGCGACTCGAACTTCTCGTGCGAGGTGAACAGCTCGGCACCGCAGGCGCGACAGGAGTACACGCCCTTGGCCTTGGTGTCGGTGTACTCCCCGGTGAACGCCGGCTCCGTGCCCGCACGGCGCAGAACGGTGTACTCGGCCGGGGTCAGCTCCGCGCGCCACTGCTCGTCCGGCTTTTCGATGTCGTACGACATGAAGCTCAACCCCTTACAAACGCTGTGACTACTTCGACAGACGGGCCAGGATCCCGGGTCCGAGATCGGTCACGTCACCCGCGCCCATGGTGAGAACGAGATCACCCGGCCTCGCCATTCCCGCGACGACCGAAGGGGCCTCCGCTTTGTCGTGGACCGGCGTCACGTCCGCGCCCGCCGCCCGCGCCGCGTCGACGATCAGCTCACTGGTGACGCCCGGGATCGGGTCCTCGCGAGCCGGATAGATGTCGAGGACCACGGAGGCGTCCGCCAGCGACAGGGCCTCGCCCATCTCCTTGGCCAGCTCCTGCGTGCGGGAGAACAGGTGCGGCTGGAACAGGACCAGGATCCGGCCGGAGACGCTCGCGCGCATCGCCTCCAGGTCCGCCGTCATCTCCGTCGGGTGGTGCGCGTACGAGTCGACGACCTGCACACCGGCCTCCTCGCCCTTCAGCTGGAGGCGGCGCTTCACCCCGGTGTAGGAGGCGAGCGCCGGGGCCAGCTCGGCCGCCGGGACGCCCAGCGCCGCACCGGCCGCCAGCGCGGCCACCGCGTTGTGCGCGTAGTGGCGGCCGGGGACGGAGACCGTGAAGGTCAGCCGCGCGCCGTCGAGGTCCACCGTCACCTCGCTCTTCAGGCCCTGGGGGACGACGGACAGGACCCGGACGTCGGCGTCCGCCGACTCGCCGTACGTCACCACGCGCACGCCGGCCGGCAGCCGCCGCGTCAGCTCGCGCGCACCCTCGTTGTCCGCGGAGATCACCAGCGTGCCGCCGGGGACGATCCGGCCCGCGAACGTCTCGAAGGACTCGTAGATCTCGTCCATGGACGCGTAGTTGGCGTGGTGGTCCAGCTCCACGTTGAGGACGATCGCCACCTCGGGCGCGTACTTGTGGAAGCTGCGGTCCGACTCGTCGGCCTCGGCGACGAAGATCTCGCCCTCGCCGTGCAGCGCGTTCGAGCCCGGTTCGTCCAGGTCGCCGCCGATCGCGTACGAGGGCCGCAGCCCCAGTTCCGAGAGCGACACCGCCAGCATCGACGTCGTCGTGGTCTTGCCGTGCGTGCCCGCGACCGCGATCGGGCGCAGCCCGTCCATCAGCCGGGCGAGGGCGTCCGAACGGTGGACGACCGGGACACCCAGCTCGGCGGCGCGGGCCAGCTCCGGGTTGTCGGGGCGGATCGCGGACGAGACGACCACGCAGGTGGCGTCGGAGGCCAGGTGGTCCGCGGCGTGCCCGATGTGCACCGTCGCGCCCAGCGCGCGCAGGGCCTCGGCGGTCGCGGACTCCTTCGCGTCGCTGCCCGCCACCTTCGCCCCGCGCTGCGCCAGGATCTTCGCGATGCCCGACATCCCGGCTCCGCCGATCCCGATGAAGTGCGGTCGGTCCATGGCGGTAGGAAGGCCGGGTGCCATGCGTGTCTCTCCCCAGGTGGTGCGACAAGAAATGCGACAGGAAACAGGAAATACGAAGCGGTGCGGCGGGTCGTACGACCGCCGCCGCGGTGCGTCCGGCGTCTTACGCCGGACGGGCCCAGCCTATGCCTTGCTGTGCGAGAACAGTTTCAGCACCGGCACACCGACCTTGTGGCGGGCGCGCGAGGCCCAGTCCCGGTGGAAGAACTCCTCCACGTAGTGCGGGTCGGTCAGCACGATGACCTCGTCCGCGTCGATCTCGTCGACCAGGCCCTTCAGCGCGTCCAGCGGGTGGTCCTCGATGAGCCGGCCCTCGGCCTCGCTGCCGGTCGCGCGCAGTGCCACCAGGGACACTTCCAGCGCCCGCTGTCCCTGGCCGGCCGCCTCCTCGCCCTCCGGGGTCTCACGCTCGTGGGCCGCCTCGTCCAGCTCGCCCAGCGCCACGTCGTCGATGGCCCGCAGCAGCCGGTCCGCCTGGTCGCCCCGTGGCTGGAGCAGCACATGAAAGGCGACCGTCTCGTCACCGTGCAAGGTGGTGACGAACTCGATATCGGCGGACGTCAGGGCCTTCTCGATCATCAATACGCTTGTGAACACGTCAGACGCCCTTCTCCTCCGTGGGACTCGCTGGCCCCCTGCGGAAACCATCCTGCCCCGTGATCGCACGGGGTCTGCGCGATTTCGTGTGCCCAGCGGAAGATAAACGGAACTGGATCTTCCGACGACCGGTCAGGATCGACGGTAGCGGGTGAACAGAAACCCGGCCTCTTCCAGCAAGGACGCCAGTTCGAACCGCTTCGGGACCTCCGTCGAGGGCCCGCCGGCGATCCGCTGCGCGCCACCGGCGGTGAGGGTCGGCGACATCGTCAGGCACAGTTCGTCGAGCACCCCGGCCGCCACCAGCTGGCCCAGCAGCCGCGGACCACCCTCCGTGAGCAGCCGGGTCGGCCCGCGGTCGGCGAGGACCCGTACGGCACGGGCCGGGTCCACTCCGGTGCCCTCCCCGGCGAACACCACCTCGGCGCCCGACCTCCGCGCGGCCGCGACCCGGTCCGGTGCCGCCGCGGCCCCCGTCAGGACCAGCGTGGGCACCAGGGGCGAGGTGAAGAGAGGGAGCGAGAAGTCCAGGTCCAGGCCCGCCGTGACGACGGCGATCGCGGGCGCGGGACCCTGCCCGGACGCCTCCCGTGACGCCGCGAACTCGGCCCGCGCGCGTGCCGGGCGGTACCCCTCCTGGCGGACCGTTTCCGCACCGACGAGCACGACGTCCGCGAGCGCCCTGAGCACCCCGAAGATCCGCATGTCGGCGGCGCTGGAGATGCCCTGGGACTTCCCCTCGTGCTCGGCGGCGCCGTCGAGCGTGGAGACCATGTTGGCCCGCAGCCAGGGCGTACGCACGCCGTCGGCAGGGGCGTCCGGGTAGGCGTAGACCTCCGCCAGCTCCAGGAGCCCCCACTCGCGGTCCGCCGCATCCGCACCGCGCACACCGGGCGCATCAGGGGCGCCGGCGGCCCCGGCCGCGCCCTGGGCTGCTGTTTCGTAGGTCACAGGGAACAGGCGTCGCATGTCGTGCAGTGTGGCACGGCGCTTAGAGTGGTTAACCGTGTCGTCCTCCACCGCCGCCTCCGGGATCGATCCGATACCCGAAGCAGCCCCCCTGTCCCTGTGCGCCCGCGAGCCGCACGTGCCCGCGGACCGGCTCGTCGCCGAGATGGTGCCGCCGCCGCGCTTCGACTCGGTGCGCTTCGATACGTACATCCCGGACCCGAACCAGCCGAGCCAGACCGAGGCCGTACGCGTCCTCGCGGACTTCGCGGCCGGGCTCGGCGGGGCGCACGCCGTGGGGGGAGCGAAACGGGGCCTCTTCGGCTTCGGCAGGGGCAGGGCGCAGAGAACCCCCGCCGGCCCCCGCGGCGTCTACCTCGACGGCGGCTACGGAGTCGGCAAGACCCATCTGCTCGCCTCGCTGTGGCACGCGACGCCGGCGGAGCCCCCGCTCAAGGCCTTCGGCACCTTCGTGGAGCTGACGAACCTGGTCGGCGCGCTCGGCTTCCAGAAGACCGTACAGACGCTCTCCGGCCACCGGCTCCTGTGCATCGACGAATTCGAACTCGACGACCCGGGCGACACCGTCCTCGTCTCCACGCTGCTCGGCAAGCTGGTCGACGCGGGGGTCGCGCTCGCGGCCACGTCGAACACCCTGCCCGGAAAGCTCGGCGAGGGCCGGTTCGCGGCGGCCGACTTCCTGCGAGAGATCCAGGGCCTGTCCGCGCACTTCCGTCCGCTGCGCATCGACGGCGAGGACTACCGCCACCGCGGGCTGCCCGAGGCCCCCGCGCCGTTCACCGACGAGCAGGTCACGAAGGCCGCCTACGCCACCGGGGGCGCGTCCCTCGACGACTTCCCGCATCTGCTCGACCACCTCGCACGCGTGCACCCCAGCCGCTACGGGGCGCTCACGGACGACCTCAAGGCCGTCTGCCTCACGGACGTCCAGCCGGTCGAGGACCAGTCGACGGCGCTGCGGCTGGTGGTGCTCGCCGACCGGCTCTACGACCGTGAGGTGCCCGTCCTCGCCTCCGGCAGGCCCTTCGACACGCTCTTCAGCGAGGAGATGCTGAACGGCGGCTACCGCAAGAAGTACTTCCGCGCGATATCCCGGCTGACCGCCCTCGCGCGGGACGCCAAGAAGCTCGTGGAGGCGTAGTTCCCGGCGCCCTGCGGGCGGGTCGCGGAGGAGCCCACCCCGCTCGGGGCCGCGGCGGTCACGGGGGACGCACGGCGTGATCGCTCCCGGCCCGACCGGCGTAAAATTCGCATATCGGGCTTGGTGCGCTCAGGCGCAGCGGGCGACTCGAAAGGGGGTCGTCATGCTCCAGGAAATCCTGGTGACCGGTGTGGCGATCGGTTCCGCGGGGCTGGTCTACGTCGCGGCGGCGGCCCGGGTCGTCAAGCAGTACGAACGAGGCGTGGTCCTGCGGCTCGGGCGGCTCAGGGGTGGGGTACGGCCACCAGGGTTCACCCTGGTCGTCCCGGGCGTGGACAGGCTGCGCAAGGTCAACATGCAGATCGTCACGATGCCGGTGCCCGCGCAGGACGGCATCACCCGGGACAACGTCACGGTGCGCGTGGACGCGGTCATCTACTTCAAGGTGGTGGACGCGGCCGACGCGGTCATCCAGGTCGAGGACTACCGCTTCGCGGTCTCGCAGATGGCGCAGACGTCGCTGCGGTCGATCATCGGCAAGAGCGACCTCGACGACCTGCTGTCCAACCGCGAGAAGCTCAACCAGGGCCTGGAGCTGATGATCGACAGCCCGGCCATGGGCTGGGGCGTGCAGATCGACCGGGTGGAGATCAAGGACGTCTCACTGCCGGAGACCATGAAGCGGTCGATGGCCCGGCAGGCCGAGGCCGACCGTGAGCGGCGGGCCCGGATCATCAACGCGGACGCGGAACTGCAGGCGTCGAAGAAGCTGGCGGAGGCCGCCGGGGTGATGTCCGAGCAGCCGGCCGCGTTGCAGCTGAGGCTGCTGCAGACGGTGGTGGCGGTGGCGGCGGAGAAGAACTCCACGCTCGTCCTGCCCTTCCCCGTCGAACTGCTGCGGTTCCTGGAACGGGCCCAGCAGCCGGCCGCGCCGACACCCGAACCCGCGGAACCGCCGCCGCCCCCCGATCCCAACTCCGGCACCAGCAGCTGAACTTCGGGATCAGCCCGGTGAGCTCCGCGATGGTGAGCTCCGCGACGAACCCGGCGACGAGTCCCGGGACGGGGCGTGACCACGCGCAGGAGCCGGAGTCGTCACCGACTCCGGCTCCCGTTGGTGCCGTTCTCTCAGGTGTCAGCAGCCGCCGCCACCCCAGCCGCCGCCGCCGTGGCCGCCGCCACCCCAGCCGCCACCGCCCCAGCCGCCGCCCCAGCCGCCACCGCCGTAGCCGCCTCCCCAGCCGCCGCCGCCGTAGCCGCCGCCGCCCCAGCCGCCGCCACCGTGGCCGCCCCAGTTGTAGTCGGATGCCACTGCTTGGGTGTGGCTGGTGGTGGTGGCGGCACTCGCTATGCCCGCTCCACCGATAGCCAGGGCCAGAGTGGCGAACAGGCCCGCGAGCAGCCTGAAGATCATTACTTTCTTTACCCGCATGGTGCTTTCCCTTCCAGGGGGCGTTGACGGGTCCATGTCCTGGTGACCGCGTTGACGCTCAGCGCCGGTGAGGCACTGACGCGTCTGCGAGAGGGCCCGGTACATCGGCCGTGGAATGAACGGGAGTTGCCGTCGTCGACTCACACGCGACAAGCGTGGCATCGGGCCCACCGAGGCCGCTGCGTTCAGCGGTCCTCGCGGCGGGACACCCGTTCCGTCGAACAGTTCGGCGACCATCTGGCCGTCGATCAGGAGAGGAAATTGTCCGCCCTATACCAGGTAACAGGCGGCTATCTCGTTTGATCTCCATCTAACCTAGACATACGGGAGATGGAAGTCAAACCGAGCGAAAAGGTCTCCGCCGTCGTGAATCCGGACGGGCACACCTCATCCAATTCACCCGCCCCGTCGTGTAATTGAGGGGCGCCCGGACCGGCCCCGACGGCTCCGGCCGCCTCGCCCGCAGGGACGCGTCCCCTGCCGCCGACGCGCGCGTGCGGCGTACGGCCGAAGGGGCGACGACACCGGGGAGTGTCCCGGCGCGCCGACGGCCGGTCCCTGGCGTCGTCACCGGTCCCGCCCGCACAGCTACCGCGAACTTACGCTGCGTGTGGCCGAGTTGGACACCGCGTACCGCTCAGAAGCCGTCCGCCGGCGGCCAGGTCGCCACATCAGGAGCCCGAGCCGTGAGTAGCGGGGCCCGTGCTCCCGACGCACCATCGAGGGACACGGCCGGAAGGGGTACGCGGTGGGCGAGAAGGACGGCACACGGGGCAGCGGGCCGACGAAGGCCGACGGGCGGGACGAGGCCGAGGGGTCCGGCCACGTCAGCGCGCTGCTGCGCCTCCCGGACGGCGACGGCGTGGACCTGACCTCGTACGACGCCCGGGACACCCCCGCCTGGCGGGGCGGCAAGGCCGCCGGTCTGGCGGCTACCGGGGACATGCGCCAGGGCCTCGCCGACCTGCAGGAACGCCTGTGGGCGGCGAGCACGGCGGGCGACCGGCGGCGGGTGCTGTTGATCCTGCAGGGCATGGACACCAGCGGTAAGGGCGGCACCGTGAAGCACGTCGTCGGGATGTTCAACCCGGCCGGCTGCCGCATCCGCGCCTTCAAGGCACCGACTCCCGAGGAACGCAAGCACTCCTTCCTGTGGCGGATCAGGCGGGCGCTGCCCGAAGCGGGTGAGATCGGCATCTTCGACCGTTCGCACTACGAGGACGTCCTGGCCGCCCGGGTCCGCGGGCTGGCTCCGCACAAGGAGATCGCCCGCCGCTACCGGGAGATCAACCGTTTCGAGGAGTCCCTCGCCGACGACGGCGTCACCGTCGTGAAGTGCTTTCTGCACATCTCCTACGACCAGCAGCGCCGCCGCCTGCTGCGTCGCCTCGACGATCCGGCCAAGCACTGGAAGTTCAGCCCGGGCGACATCGAGGACCGCGCGCTGTGGCCCGAGTACCGCAAGGCGTACGAGATCGCGCTCGACCGCTGCTCCACGCCCCGGGCTCCGTGGTTCGTGGTTCCCGCCGACCGCAAGTGGTACCGGAACTGGGCGATCGGCACGCTGCTCCTGGAGCACCTCGAAGCGCTGGACCCGCGGTACCCGAAGGCCGACTTCGACGTGACGGAGTACCGGAAACAGCTGCTGAAGAGCGTTTGACCCTCATCCGCGGCGGCCGCTCGGCGCTTTCCGGAGCAGCCGCCGCGGATGACGTTGCCATGGAGCGCACTCCAAGGTGTTCGCTGGCGCGGGAAGCACCACGGCGTCTCGACGGAGTGGGCGCCGGGTTTCACGAGGAGCACACCATGACACAGAAGACCTGGTTCATCACCGGTGCCTCACGGGGCTTCGGCCGGGAGTGGGCGATCGCGGCGCTGGAACGCGGCGACTCGGTGGCCGCCACGGCCCGCGACCTGTCCACCCTGGACGATCTCTCCGCGACGTACGGCGAGCGGTTCCTGCCCCTGCGGCTCGACGTCACGGACCGGGACGCCGACTTCGCCGCCGTGCGCCAGGCGCACGAGCGGTTCGGACGCCTCGACGTGGTGGTCAACAACGCCGGATACGGCCACTTCGGGATGGTCGAGGAGATCACCGAGGCGGAAGCCCGCGCGCAGCTGGAGACGAACCTGTTCGGGGCGCTGTGGGTCACCCAGGCGGCGCTGCCCTTCCTGCGCGAGCAGGGCAGTGGTCACATCCTGCAGGTCTCCTCCATCGGCGGCATCAGCGCGTTCCCGCTGGTCGGCATCTACCACGCGTCGAAGTGGGCGCTCGAAGGGATCAGCCAGTCGCTGGCCCAGGAGGTGGCGCCGTTCGGCATCAAGGTCACCCTGATCGAGCCCGGCGGGTTCGCCACCGACTGGGCCGGCTCCTCGTCGAGCACGTCGCAGCAGTTGCCGGTGTACGCCGAGTACCACGAGCAGGTGCAGGCACAGCGCCGCGAGCGTGTGGGCACTCCGGGGGACCCGCAGGCGTCCGCCGCGGCCGTGCTGGAACTCGTGGACGCCGCCGAGCCGCCCCTGCGCTGCTTCTTCGGCACGGCCCCGCTGGGCATCGCGAAGGCCGACTACGAGCAGCGTCTGGCGACGTGGGAGAAGTGGCAGCCGGTGGCGGAGCTGGCCCAGGGCTGAGCGGCACCCGGACAGCCGAGGCGCCCGGACGGCCGAGGCGCCCGGACGGCCGACGTGGCCGGACGGCCGAGGCGCCCGGACGGCCGACGTGGCCGGACGGCCGACGTGGCCGGACGGTCCGAGGCGGCCGGACGGTCCGAGGCGGCCGGACGGTCCGAGGCGGCCGGACGGTCCGAGGCGGCCGGACGGTCCGAGGCGGCCGGACGAGTGGCTTCCGCGTCGTGGTCGTCCGACTCCACAACCGGCGACCCGATAGTCACATTTGCCTAGATATCTTCGTCTCGTGATGATTCCCGTACGACGCGTCGTCGCGACCTGTGCCTCCGGGGCCCTGGGAGTCGCCCTCGCCGCCTGCGGGGCAAAGGCCCCCGGGACCCCGACGCCGGCCCCGCCGGGTCCCCCGGCGTCGGCCTCCGGCAACGCCGTGCCCTCACGGCCGCCCACGCTGGCCCCGGGCCCCAGCGGGCTGACCCCTGTCTTCGCGAACGGCCCGCGCACCCGGGGCAGGACCGTCGCCCTGACCTTCGATGCGGACATGACGGCCGACCAGGGGCCCCGGGCGGCCGGCGGGGAGCATTTCGACAATCCGCAGCTGATCAACACGCTCCGCACGTTCAAGGTGCCGGCGACCGTGTTCATGACGGGGCGCTGGGCCGACCAGTACCCGGCGGAGGCGAGGGCCATCGGACGGGACCCCCTCTTCGAGGTCGCGAACCACTCGTACAGCCACCACGCCTTCACCAAGGACTGCTACGGGCTGCCGACCGTCTCCGAGGACAGGATGCGGGCGGACGTGGAAAGGGCGTACGCCGCGTTCAGGAGGGCGGGCGTGCCCCACCCCATGCCGTACTTCCGCTTCCCCGGAGGGTGCTACGACCAGCGGGCGCTGCGGACCCTGAGCGCGGTCGGGGTGACCGCGGTGCAGTGGGACGTGGTGAGCGGGGACGCGTTCGCCACCGACTCCGACGCCGTGGCACGGCAGGTGCTGCAAGGTGTGAAGCCCGGGTCCGTCGTCGTCATGCACTGCACACGCAGTGCGGCTCCGGCGACCGAGCGGGCTCTGCGGACGATCGTCCCCGAACTGCGGAAGAAGGGCTACCGCTTCGTCAAGGTGTCCGAACTGATCGGGGCGGCGAACCGGCACCCGTAAGTGCCCCGGACTCCCGCCGTACGCTGGGGCCATGAGCGAGGAGTACCGCACCACCACCCCGGGCCCGCCGGCCACCCCCGCCGTGGCCGGCCCGCCGTTCGCCGAGTGTGTGCTGTGCCGGAAGCCGACGGAGTACCCGCAGTCGTACAAGGGGATCACGCTGTGCCCCGTCTGCGAGTGGCAGGAGGCACAGCGGACGGCCTGCTCCGGGTGACCGGCGGTTCCGCGTGACCGTCCGCTCCCGGGCGCCGTCTGGTACCGCGTGAGCGCCGGACCCGGAGCCCCTCCGCGGCCGCAGGCCCCGCGGTCGCGGTGACCCCCGGTCGTGGGCACTCCTCACGGTGACCGGCGTGAGGTGAGCGCGCAAGCCGCCGCGAGCGCCGCCGCCGTGAGCAGCACGGCGCCCGCCAGCGGCAGCAGCGGAGCGGGAACCGTACCCGTCCGCGAGCCGCTGACCAGGTCCGTCAGCGCCGCCCGCGCGGGTGAGCCCGGCGCCACCAGGGCGAGCAGCACCACCAGCAGCATCGCCGGAACGGCGCGCCCCGGTGTGCGCAGGAGCGGCCAGGTCGTGAGCGCGCCGACCGCCGTACCGAGCAGGGCGCACACCAGCGCGGCGAGCAGTCCGGCGCCGGCCGCCGCGAGCACCGGCACCCGCTTCTGGTGGTCCGTGCTCGCCGGGTCGCTGATCAGCGTGACGACCAGGGTGGCCGCGACGCCGATGAGTACGGCCGCGGCCAGCGCGACGAGCAGGCAGGCGAGGTGCGCCCGGCCGGGGCCGGCCGGGCGCTCGCGCAACCGCGGGCCGCCGGCGGCTCGTTGGTGGCGCAGACCCGGACCAGCCAGGCGGCGACGGGCAGCACCGCGGCGGCCGCGTAGCCGAGCGAGTCGAGCACCGGCTGGCCGCTCTGGACGCCGATCCCGAGGAAGGCCGCGTACAGGACGAACGGCGGCAGCCAGCGCTGGGAGCGCAGGAGGAGGGCTGTCTGGTAGCGCAGGAGGGCGGTCATCGGCGGCTTCCCTTTCCGAGCGGCGGTACGTCGTCCCGCTCGGCGCCGGGGACGGATCCCGGCCCCGCGTGTCCCGGCTCGGGGCTTTCGGGCTCCGCCGGCTCCACGCTTTCAGGCTTCACCGGCACCACGCTCACCACGTGCCACGGCGGGTGTGCCGTCAGCAGGGCGCGCAGCAGGACGTCCGAGCGGGACGCCGGGACGGTCAGCCGTACGGTGCCCGGTGCCGTCTCGTCGACCGATGCGGCGAGGCGTACCGCGTCGGCCGGCGGTGCGGTGTCCGGCGGCCCCTGGACCTCGACGAGGACGTGCGGTCCCTCCGGCGTCGGGGCGGCCGTCCGCGGACGGTGACCGAGGGCCCCGCCGGCCACCGTGTACGTCGCGTCCGCCGCCCCGGCGAGCCGTCGTGGGTCGTGGTCGACGAACACCACCGCTCCCCCGGCCGCGGTGCGTTCGGCGACGGCGCGTTCGAGTTCGGCGCGGGCGGCGGCGTCCAGGCCGGTCCATGCCTCGTCGAGGACGAGGAGGTCCGGCGCGGCGAGCAGGGCCTGCGCGACGGCGACCTTCTGGCTGCTGCCCTTGGACAGCTCCGCCATCGGCGTACCGGCGTACGCGGCGGCGCCCAGCCGCTCCAGCCACGCCCCGGCGGCGCGGGCGGCGGCCGGGCGGGCCAGGCCGTGGACGGCGCCGAGGTGGGTGAGATAGCCGGACGCGGTGAAGGGGAGCGCCGCGGGGAACCGCTCGGGGACGTAGGCCGTGCGCGGACGCCCGGTGATCCGGCCCTCGGTGGGTGCGTCGATCCCGGCGAGGAGACGCAGGAGGGTGGACTTGCCGGTGCCGTTGGCGCCCTCGACGCGGATCAGCGTGCCGGGGGTGACGTCGAGATCGACGCCGCGCAGGATCCAGGAGCCCCGGAGCCCGTAGCGGCGCCCGACGCCCTCCAGTCGTAGAGCGTTGTTCATGCGGTCATCCTCGCGCAGCACGCGCCGAGGAACAGATCTTCCGCCTGGCACACTGGGGAGGTGAGCAGCGACCCCACCACATCCGGCGACAGTCCCTTCCGCAACGAGCGCATCGCGCGCGACGAGGCACCGCAGTTCGTGCTGCCCATGGTCGTGCGTATCGAGAAGACCGCTCCCCCGGCGCGGACGGACGCGCTGGAGACCGCGGCCCGCGCGGTGCTGACGATCCTCGGCGACGAGCGGTCGCTGGGGGACGGCGAGTGGGCGCAAGCCATGCGCGACTGGCAGGACGCCCGGATCCGCAAGGTCGTACGGCGGGCGCGCGGTGCGGAATGGCGGCGGGCCGAGGCGCTGCCCGGCATCACGGTGACCGGGAAGTCGGCCGAGGTACGGGTCTTCCCGCCGGTCCCGCTGGACGGCTGGCCGAAGGATCTCGCCCGGCTCCAGGTGTCCGGTACGGATCTCGACGATCCGGAGCCACCGGCGGACGCCGACACCACCGCACCGACGCTGTGGCTCAACCCCCATCTCGACATGTCCGCCGGCAAGACGATGGCGCAGGCCGGGCACGGCGCCCAACTGGCCTGGTGGGAGCTGTCGGACGAGGAGCGGGCGGCCTGGCGCGACGCCGGTCTCCCGCTCGCGGTCCGCACCGCGGACAAGGACCGCTGGGGTGAACTCGTCCTCTCCGGGATGCCGTTGGTCCGCGACGCGGGCTTCACGGAGATCGCGCCCGGGGAGACCGTGGTGGTCGAAGGGGTGGACCGCGTCGGGTCGCTCCCGCGCTGACGACGGTACGGAGATCGCGCCCGGGGAGACCGTGGTGGTCGAAGGGGTGGACCGCGTCGGGTCGCTCCCGCGCTGACGACGGTCACGGGCGGACCGCTCCCCCCTCGCCGCGCTCTTCCCTCGTGTCGCGTCCGTCGCGCGCCGATGCCCCCCGGGCCCGGCGGAGCCGGAGGACGTGGGCGTCGCTTCCCGGACGGTGTGTCAGGTGGTGATGGTGGCGACCGGGTCGAGGCCGTAGGTCCGGGCGTAGCCGTTCTCGGTGCCGACGAGGAGGTCCACGATCTCGAAGTAGCGGTCCCAGAACGGGGTTTCGCGCAGCGCGTCGACGAGGAGGTGGTAAGCCGCGTGGTGGTCGGCCTCCCAGACCCAGACGTCGGTGACGCGGGTGGAGTAGAACTCCGTGTCGTAGAAGCGTGACCGGACGCCGTTGGTCCTGGCCCTGATCGCGGGGACGACCTGGGTGGCGAAGGCGTTCACCCGTTCCTGCGGGGTCATGGCGAGCCACTCGGGTGTGGTCTTGATGAGCATGAACGCGGTGACCGGTGGCGCGGTTTCCTCGGCGGGCATGACGGGCGGCTCCGAACTGGCGGACGGTTTCGGTGCGGTGGGCATCTCGGCTCCTGGTGAGCGGGTGGGCGCGTCCTCAGGAGAGGACGGCGGGCTCGAGGGTCTGGGCGCACCACTGCGCGCGAAGGTGGTCGCGGAGGCGGTGTCCAGGGTGCGGACGACGCCCTCGTCGAGGCCCTCGTCCTTGGCCCGCTTCATGTCGACGATGCCCTGGACGAACGCCTCGTCGAGGCCGTGACCGACGAGGGTGGTGTACAGCTCGCCGAGCGGCCGGCGTTCGCAGCGGACGGGACGGCCGAGCCGCTGGCTGATGATCCGGGCCAGGTCGTCGGGGGACAGATCCTGCGGCCCCAGGACCGGGACGCTGTCGCTGCCGGTCCACGAGCGGTCGAGCAACAGCCCGGCCGCGGCGGCCGCGATGTCGGCGACGGCGACGAGGGGGGCCTTGCGTCCGGCCTCGACGACGTCGGTGAAGACGCCCTTCTCTCCCGGATCGATTCGGCCTCCTCCAAGAGGTTCTCGAAGAAGGAGGGGTTCGCCAGGGCCCGGTACGCGACGCCGGTGCCGGCGATGAGGTCGTCCATGGCGAGGGACGCGACGGAGGCCACCACTGGCTCCGCGGCGCCGTCCGCAGGACCCTCCACGCATCCGGCGGCCCGACCGGCTGAAGCCGCCGGTCCGACCGGGCCCGCAGCACCGGCCGCAGGTGCGGTCGGTGCCGCCGGTGCGGCCGGTGCCGCCGGTGCCGCCGGTGCCGCCGATGCGGCCGATGCGGCCGATGCGGCCGATGCGGCCGATGCGGCCGATGCGGCCGAACGACGGTGTCACCACCTCGTCGAGCCCGTCGCCCGCGGCGCCGGGCCAGGTCGGCACCGTCCGGCCGGAGCCTTCCGACCCGGACGACCTGCCGCGCTGGCCACGACGGGTCCACGGGGGCCCGTCCCGCGGCGGCCCCGGTGGAACCTCAAATGTTGCTCTGAACGTCCGCCTTGTTGGATTGCGCCCGCGGTCCCGGGGCCATGACCCCGTCACACCGCGGGACGGGTCCGTCGTGGGGAGACGACGGGCAGGCCGGGCAGGGCGTGACGGAGGAGGGGACATGACGCAACTGGGGCGGCTGGGAACGGGAATCGGGTGGCGGCCGGAGATCGCCGAGGCCGTGGAGCACATGCCCGGCATCGACTGGGTCGAGGCCGTGTCGGAGAACCTGTGCCCCGGGCACCTTCCCGAGTCGCTGCGGCGGCTGCGCGAACGGGGCGTCACGGTGGTGCCGCACGGCGTCTCGCTCGGCCTCGGCGGCGCGGACCGCCCCGACGAGTCGCGCCTCGCCGCCCTCGCCGAGCGCGCCGCCATGCTGGGCGCGCCACTGGTCACGGAACACATCGCGTTCGTACGGGCCGGGGGCGCCCTCACCGCGTCGCCGTCGCTGGAGGCGGGGCATCTGCTGCCGGTTCCGCGCACCCGGGACGCGCTGGACGTGCTGTGCGAGAACGTCCGGATCGCGCAGGCCGCGCTTCCCGTCCCGCTGGCCGTGGAGAACATCGCCGCGCTGCTGTGCTGGCCGGGCGAGGAGATGACCGAGGGGCAGTTCCTGTACGACCTGGCGGACCGCACCGGCGTACGGCTGCTCATCGATGTCGCCAACCTCCACACCAACCACGTCAACCGCGGCGAGGACCCGGCCAAGGCCCTGGACGAACTCCCCGTCGAGGCCATCGCGTACGTGCATGTCGCCGGCGGCTTCGAGCGCGACGGCGTCTGGCACGACAGCCACGCCCATCCCGTGCCCCGCCCGGTCCTCGACATCCTGGCCGATCTGGCGTCCCGGGTGATCCCGCCGGGGGTCCTCCTGGAACGCGACGAGAACTTTCCCGAGCCGGCGGAGCTGGAGAGGGAACTGGCGGCGATCAGGGGGACGTTGGAGGAGGCAGGGGCGACGGCGGGGGTGAGGGGTGGCGGCACGGCGGGGAGCGAGCCGTCGCCCGTGCCGGCCGCGTCCGACACGACCGTCCCCGCTCTCACGCCCCCTCCCGCCGCGGCTCCCGGCCTCGCTTCCACACCCGGCCCCGGCCCCGACCTCGGCCTCGCTTCCACGCCGGACCCCGATCCCGACCTCGCCTCCGCACCCGGCCCCGGCCCGGCGCCGGCCCGTCAGCGTCTCGCCCTCGCGCAGGCCGCCCTGCTCTCCGCGCTCGTCGCGGGTACCCCGGTGCCCGAGGGGTTCGACCGGGTGCGGACGGGAGTGCAGGCGCGGGCCCTCGCGGCCAAGCGCGCGGACGTCGTCGCGAAGGTGGCGGCGGAGCTGCCCGAGCTGCTCGGTGACGGCTACCGGGCCGCCTTCCTCGGGTACGCGCAGGGCCGTCCGATGACCGGCGGCTACCGGCGCGACGCGCTGGACTTCGCCGAGCACCTGCTGCTCGCCGGGCATCCGCGTGACGCACGGACACGGCAGCGGTTGCGCGACTGGTGGCTGGAGCGCTCCGGTCCGGCACCGCGATCACAGCGGCCGACGGCCCGGCTGGCCCGCGCCACCCGCCGCGTGCTGCTGGGCCACTGAGCGGACCCTTCCCACCCCGGCGCGGTGGGGTGCGGTGTCAACCCCGGCGCGCTCCGGCTCCGCCGGGCCCCGCGGACTCTCCGGGCACGCCCGTCCCCGTCACCTCGTCGGCGGTCTGTCCCTCCCCCGGCCGCCACCCGCGCCGGGAGCTGACCCTCCGCCGCCGCGCAGCGAGCCGAGGCCCCATCGCGACACGCGGCCGCACCCGAACGTCACAGACCCACAACGCTCCGTCCACATCGTGAACAGACCGTGGCGCCGGACTGCCCGGGTCGCATAGAAACACGCCATGTTCTGGGTCCTTCTCCTGCTCCTGGCCTGGGCCGCGGCCGGCACGTCCTGCGTCCGGCTGTGCCTGGCCGCCGTACGGGCCGCGGCGGTCGACGCCGACGCGGCGCGCGGACACCACCTCACGCTCTACGAGGCGGCGTTCCTGTCCGGCGGCCCGGACCGGGTCGCCGATCTGACCCTGGTCTCCATGGCCCGTCAGCGCCGCCTGCTGCTCGCGCACACCGGCTGGGCGACGGTCGTGGACCCCCGCGGGCGCGACGACATGGAGCGTTCGGTGATCGGGGCCATAGGCCCGGAGGGACAGTCCCGGATAGCGCCCGTACGGGCGACGACCGCCGCCGCGGACTCGGTGCGCCGCCTCGCCGACCGTCTCGTCGCCGCCGGCCTCGCCGTGCCCGACGGCGCCCGCACCACCGTCGCGGGCGCCGTCCGCCAGGTCCAGGCCGCCTCGGCGGCCGTCCTCGCGCTCGGTGCCGTGGCCGTCCTGATGCCCTCTCAGCCGCGCGCCGACGACGTGCCGGTCGCCGTCTGGTTCGCCCTCCCGCTCATCCTGACGCTGAGCTGCCTCGCCATCGCCCGCATCGAGGTCCACCCCTACACGCGCTGGGCCTCCCCGGCCGGGCAGCGACTGCTCGGCACCCTCGCCCGGCACACCGACGTCACCGCGGACGACCGCACGTACCTCACCTCGGTCGCCGTACGGGGCATCCGCGCGGTCGGCGAGCCCGGTCTGCGCGCTGCCTTCGCGCACCGCGACCGGACGGCCGGCCGGCAGCGCTGACCGGCGCTCCAGGGGGCGCATAGGAGTCATTGCGGCCGACACCGGCACCCGGTGCTTTACTTCACCCACCGCCGAACGAAACATCCCCTTTGTCGCTGCCGTGCGCTGAAGGGATACGCGATGAGAGCTGCCGTCCTCTGCGGAACCGCCGGGTCCTTGCTCCTGACCGCCCTCACCGGCGCTCCCGCGGGCGGCGCGCCGGCCCTGCCGGACCCCACGGGCCTCACGGCGTCGGCCCTGGCGCACGGTACGGCCGTCGCCGCCGCGCGCGCGACGGCCGCCGGAATCCGCTTCGGAGCCTGTTCCAAGGAGACGGGACTCCCCGCCGGCCTGCGCTGCGGCACGGTCGAGGTGCCGCTCGACTACACGCACCCCGACGGCAAGCAGATCAGACTGACCGTCAGCCGGGCGGGGGCCACCGGCAAGGACACGCGGAACGCGAAGCACAAGGTGCCGCGGCAGGGCGCCCTGGTCTACAACCCCGGCGGTCCGGGCGCCTCCGGCATGTACTTCCCGCTGTTCGGCTCCCTGCCCGAGTGGAAGCGGATCGCGGCGGCGTACGACCTGGTGGGCTACGCCCCGCGTGGGGTCGACCGCTCGGCCCCGCTGTCCTGCAAGGACCCGAAGCGCTCCGTGAAGGGGCCCTCGCCGTCACCGACGTATCCCTCGGAGTCGTACAAGAAGGAGCGCATCGCGGAGGCGCAGGCGTACGCGCGCGGCTGCCTGGAGCGCTCCGGCCAGGCGATCCGGCACTACAACTCGCTCAACAACGCTCGTGACCTCGACGTGCTGCGCGCCGCGCTCGGCGAGCGGAGGCTGACCTTCATGGGGGCGTCGTACGGCACCTACTTCGGCGCCCTCTACGCGACGCTCTTCCCCTCGCACGTGCGCCGGATGGTCTTCGACTCGGCGGTGAACCCCGCCCCCGGCCAGATCTGGTACGAGAACAACCTCGACCAGTCGGCGGCCTTCGAGGGCCGCTGGGCCGACTTCCGGGCGTGGACCGCCCGGCACGACGAGGTGTACGGGCTCGGCACCACCGCCGAGGAGGTACTGCACAGCTACGAGAAGGCGCGGGCGCAGCTCGCCGCGTCGCCCGCGGGCGGCAAGGTGGGGCCGGCGCAGTTGCAGGGCGCGTTCCTGGAGGCGGGGTACTACGACGGTTACTGGCCGCGGCGCGCCCTGGCGCTCTCCGCCTATCTGAAGGGTGACCCGAAGCCGCTGATCGAGCAGGCCGCGCATACGGAGGCGTCGGTCGGGGCGGAGAACGCGGGTGCCGTCTACACGGCGGT
This sequence comes from Streptomyces sp. NPDC057950, assembly GCF_042887295.1. Classification (NCBI taxonomy): domain Bacteria; kingdom Bacillati; phylum Actinomycetota; class Actinomycetes; order Kitasatosporales; family Streptomycetaceae; genus Streptomyces; species Streptomyces sp. NPDC057950. The sequence continues at coordinate 98,722 of NZ_JBHVPP010000022.1, read as the reverse complement.
CGAGTGCAACGACGCGCCCTGGCCGACCCAGTGGCGCACCTGGGACCGCGACAACACCCGGCTGGCGCGCAGGGCGCCGTTCGAGACCTGGGACAACGTGTGGATGAACCTGCCCTGCGCGTACTGGCCGGTGCCCCGGCAGCGGCCCCTCGACGTACGGACGCTGCCCGGGGTGCTCGCGCCGACCCTGATCCTGGCGGCCGAGCGGGACGCGGCCACGCCGTACGAGGGAGCGCTCGAGTTGCAGCGGCGGCTGTCCGGTTCCGTGCTGGTGACCGAGAGCGGGGCCGGGACGCACGGGATCGGCGGCGGCCCCAACAAGTGCGTCAACGCCTATCTTGACGCGTATCTGCTGACGGGACGGCTGCCGGGGTTCCGCGCGCAGTGCGCGCCGCGCGCGGAACCGGAGCCGGCGGGGCCGAAGCCGGCGGCGCCGGGCGGCCGCGCGCCGCACGCCAAGGACGCGCGGGCCTCGTAGGCCGCGCGGCCCCGCGCCGGACAGCGGTCAGGCGAGACCGGCGACCAGTTCGGCGACGTCCTTGCGGCGGCCCGTGTAGAACGGGACCTCCTCGCGGACGTGCAGCCGGGCCTCGGAGGCGCGCAGGTGACGCATGAGGTCGACGATGCGGTACAGCTCGTCGGCCTCGAAGGCGAGGATCCACTCGTAGTCGCCGAGGGAGAACGAGGCGACCGTGTTGGCGCGCACGTCCGGGTAGCCGCGGGCCATCTTGCCGTGGTCCGCGAGCATCCGCCGGCGGTCCTCGTCGGGCAGCAGGTACCAGTCGTAGGAGCGTACGAACGGGTAGACGCTGATGTAGTCGCGGGGCGTCTCGTCGGCGAGGAACGCCGGGATGTGCGAGCGGTTGAACTCGGCCGGGCGGTGCAGCGCCATGTTCGACCAGACCGGCTCGAGGGCGCGGCCGAGCCGGGTGCGGCGGAAGAGGTTGTACGCCTCCTGGAGCTGGTCGGCGGTCTCGGCGTGCCACCAGATCATCAGGTCCGCGTCGGCGCGCAGCCCCGACACGTCGTACGTGCCGCGGACGGTGACGTCCTTCGCGGCGAGCTGGTCGAAGAGCTCCTGGACCTCGTCGGCGTATCCGGCACGGTTCTCGGGAAGCACGTCGCGCAGCCTGAAGACGGACCACAGGGTGTAGCGGATGACCTCGTTGAGGTCCTTGGCCTTCTTGCCGATGTTCGGGATCTTGGCGGGGGCGTCGTCACTCATGGGCCTATTCTCCCGCGCCGCCGTGCAGGCTCTGCACCGGGTTCCTGATCAGCGTGTCCAGTCCGGCGCGGTCGCCGCCGAGCTGGTCCACGGCGGCGTACGCGCTCGCGATGCAGGCGGGGATGCCGACCCCGTCGTACGCGGCGCCGCAGACCGCGAGGCCGGGGAGCCCGGCGACGTGCGCGCGGATCCGGGCCACCCGGGTGTGGTGTCCGACCGGGTACTGCGGGAGGCCGTCGTCCCAGCGGGTGACGCGGGTGGCGACGGGCTCGGCGCTCAGGCCGGTGGCCTCGCGCAGGTCGTGGCGGGACACGTCGACGAGGCCGGCGTCGTCGCGGCCCAGCACCTCGCTGTCGCCGTACCGGCCCACGGAGGTGCGCAGGACGAGCAGTCCGGGGTTCTCCTCGTCGATCCAGCCCCACTTGCGGGAGGCGAAGGTGGACGCCTTGATGGTGTGACCGTCGACGGGCGGGACCAGGAAGCCGCTCCCCTCGGGGAGGTTGCCGTCCGCGCGCCGGTAGGCGAGGGTGACCAGCGCCATGGAGGCGTACTCGACGGCGGCGAGCTCGCCGGCCGCGGCGGGCGCCTCGGCCCGCAGCAGGGTGGCGGCGGCCGGGGCGGGCAGGGCGAGGACGACGGCGTCGGTGTGCAGCACACGGTCTCCGGCCACGACGCGCCAGCCGGACTCGGTGCCCCGCGTCCGGCGCAGCTCCGTGACCGGGGCGCCGGTGACGATCTCGCCGCCCCGCGCGCGCACCGACTCCGCGACCGCGAGCGGGAGTCGGCCGACACCGCCTTCGATGCCCATGAACACCGGGCCGGTCTGCTGGTGTGCGGCGGCCTTGGCCTGGATCGCGCGCACCGCCTGGGTCAGGGAGGCGTGGGTGCGCGCCGCCTCGAAGAGCTGGGGGACGGCGGCGCGCAGGGAGATGCGATAGGCGTCACCCGCGTAGACACCGCCGAGCAGGGGTTCGACCAGCCGGTCGACGACCTCGCGGCCGAGGCGCGCCGCCACGTACTCCCCCACCGCGACGTCGTCACCGATCTCCGTGCGGGGCAGTTCGGTGTCGCGCCCGATGCGGCGCAGGCCCTCGTCGGACAGGACTCCGTGGAGGGCGGCCGCGGTGCCGGGGACGCCCATGACGTGTCCCTTGGGCATGGGCCGCAGGGCGCCGCGGGTCCACAGGGAGGCGGTCGCGGTGGCGGGCGGCTGAAGGCGGTCGGCGAGCCCCACCTCGCGGGCGAGCGCGACCGCCTCGGGGCGCCGGGCGAGCATCGACTCGGCTCCGAGGTCGACGCGGGCGCCCGCGATCTCGCCGGGCAGCAGCTTGCCGCCGACGCGGCCGGATGCCTCCAGGACGGTCACCCGGGCACCGCGGTCGAGGAGACGGTGGGCGGCGGCCAGACCGGCGATCCCGCCCCCGATGACGACGACATGCCCCGTACCCGTACGACTGTCCTGTGCGTGCATGTCTCCACTTTCTCAGAACCCGCCGGGGCGTCCGCCGGGCCCCGGTGTCCGGCGCGAGTCCCGACCGTGACCTCATCGGGACCGGAACACCCCAACGTCCTGCCGGGTCCGGGCGTCGAAGAGTCAGCATCCGTCGCGAGACCCGGGGGTACGCCCACATGCACACACCACGTTCGGTACGCCGCGCACGAACCGGCCGGGCCCTGGCCGGGGTCCTGCTCGTCTCCTCCCTGGCGCTGGCGGGCTGCGGCGCCTCCGGTGACGGTGGCTCGAGCAGCGACAAGGCGGCCTCGGGGGACCAGAAGGCAGGCCCGGCTGCCAAGGAGGCGGTTTCCGGAGCCGCGGACGGTGCCGCCCCGGACAGTGCCGCCTCGGGCGCGGGCGGCTCCCGTTCCGCCGGCGCGCCCAGGCTGGAGACGAGCGGCATCATCCGTACCGCGTTCCTGACCGTGCAGGTCAAAGACGTCCCCAAAGCCCTGGACGAGGCCCGGGTCACGGCCACCGGCGCGGGCGGTTTCGTCGGTGACGAGACGACCACCCGGGACGGCGGGGGCCACGAACGCACCCGTGTCGTGCTGCGGGTGCCCACGGACCGCTACGACCAGGTGCTCGCCGATCTGGGCGGTGCGGGGAAGATCCTGGAACGGACGGCCAAGGCGCAGGACGTCACCGACCAGGTCGTCGACGTGGAGAGCCGTATCAAGTCGCAGCGCGCGAGTGTGGCCCGGGTCCGCGGGCTGATGGACCGGGCGGCCAAGCTCAGCGACGTGGTCGCCCTGGAAGGGGAGTTGAGCAGCCGCGAGTCCGACCTGGAGGCACTGCTCGCCCGGCAGTCGTCGCTGAAGGACCGCACCGCCCTGGCCACCATCACGCTGTCGCTCTCCGAGACGCCGGTGCGCAAGGCGGCGGTCAAGGCCGGGGAGCCCGGCTTCGTGGACGCCCTCGCGGGTGGCTGGGACGCGTTCGTCACGACGCTGCGCTGGATCGCGATGGTGTTGGGCGCGGTGCTCCCGTTCGCCGTCTGCGCGGCGGTGCTCGTGGCGCTGTGGCTGCGGTTCGGACGTTCCCGGCTGCCGCGCCGCCAGGCGGCGGCACCGGCCGCGTCGGGCGCGGGTTCGCTTCCGGCGGCGCCGCCGGTGCGCGGGGAGGGTGGCAAGGACGCCTGAAATGGCGGGCCCCCGTAGCGTGTTCGCATGAGCATGAACCGTACGAACGCGACGGACGTCACCGGCAGCACAGGCGGGACCGGTGGGGCGGCGGAACGGCTGGTCGTCATCGGCGGCGACGCGGCGGGCATGTCCGCCGCGTCGCAGGCGCGCCGGTTGCGGGGCCCGGACGAGCTGGAGATCGTGGCGTTCGAGCGCGGCCACTTCACCTCCTACTCGGCCTGCGGCATCCCGTACTGGGTGGGCGGCGACGTCTCCGGGCCGGACCGGCTGATCGCGCGCTCGCCGCAGGAGCACCGGGAGCGGGGCATCGACCTGCGGATGCGCACCGAGGTCACGGAGATCGATGTCGCGGGCGCCCGGGTGCGCTCGCGGGACCTGGAGTCCGGGGCGGAGGCGTGGACGTCGTACGACAAGCTCGTGATCGCGACCGGCGCCCGTCCGGTCCGCCCCGACCTGCCGGGGATGGACGCTCCCGGTGTGCACGGGGTGCAGACCCTCGACGACGGCCAGGCGCTCCTGGACACGCTGGCCGCGAGGCGGGGCCGGCGCGCGGTGGTCGTCGGCGCCGGCTACATCGGCGTGGAGATGGCCGAGGCCCTCATCAACCGCGGATACGAGGTGACGGTCGTCAACCGTGGCGCCGAGCCGATGGCCACGCTCGACCCGGACATGGGCCGGCTGGTGCGGCGGGCCATGTCGGGCCTGGGCATCACCATGGTCGACGGCGCCGCGGTGACCGGGATCGTCACCGGCGCCGACGGGGTCCGGGCGGTCGCCACCCAGGACGCGGAGTACCCGGCGGACGTGGTCGTGCTCGGCATCGGCGTGCGTCCCGAGACCACGCTCGCCAGGGCGGCCGGGCTGCCGCTGGGCGACCACGGCGGGCTGCTCACCGATCTGGCGATGCGGGTGCGCGGACACGAGAACATCTGGGCGGGCGGTGACTGCGTCGAGGTCCTCGACCTGGTCTCGGGCAGCGAGCGGCACATCGCGCTGGGCACCCACGCCAACAAGCACGGGCAGGTCATCGGCAGCAACGTGGGCGGCGGATACGCCACCTTCCCCGGTGTGGTGGGCACCGCGGTGAGCAAGGTCTGCGACCTGGAGATCGCGCGTACGGGGCTGCGCGAGAAGGACGCGCGCCGGGCGGGCCTGCAGTTCGAGACCGTCACCATCGAGTCGACCAGCCGCGCGGGCTACTACCCGAACGCGGCCCTGATGACGGTGAAGATGCTCGCGGAGCGCCGCACCGGACGGCTGCTCGGCGTGCAGATCGTCGGCCGCGAGGGTGCCGCGAAGCGCGTCGACGTCGCCGCGGTGGCGCTGACCGCGCGCATGACCGTGGAACAGATGACGGCCCTGGACCTGGGCTACGCCCCGCCGTTCTCACCGGTGTGGGACCCGGTCCTGGTGGCGGCGCGCAAGGCCGTCACGGCGGTACGGCGCAGCACCGCATAAGGACGCGGGAACCGCGCGACCGGCCACGCGCGACCGGCGGACCGGCGGCGCGCTCGGCGATCAGCCGTCGCCCCCGCCCCCGTCGCGGGGCTACGCGGACTCGTGACCGGCGTTCTGGTTGATGCGGTCTATCGCCTGCCGGGCCTGTTCGGCCGGCGGTCGCGCGGGCAGCGAGGAGACGGAGCCCGAGGCGGTGACGGCCGCGGGCGGCGCGGTGGGCGGCTTCGCGTGCGCGGCCGACCGTACGGAGCGCAGCCGGTGGCTCACGGCCTCGTCGAGGGTCACCGGACGCTGCAGGCGCGCCGCGAGCCGTCCGGCCTCCTGGCCGAGCGCGGCCACGTCCTCCCAGGGGAGGTGCACCACCAGGGCGATCTCCGCCTCGCCGTCGGGCAGGGCGTGCATCGGAGGAGTAACTCGGTCGTTCATCGCCTGTGTCCTCACGTCTTCCTCGCGTCACGTCTGCGTCGCGGCGCGGGCGGTTGAGGAGACATACGCACAGGGGCGCGACAGCGTTCAGTGGCACGGGGAGGAGCGCGAGCCGGGGCACGCGCCCCGCAGGTGACGGCGTGCGTGCCCCCTGGGGGGTGCGGATACCCGCGGCGCATCCAGGGCACTACTTCCTTGTGGTCATACCCGTCCATGACGTGAACCCGGTGCGCAGCACGCCCTACGTGACGTATGCCCTGATCGCCGCCAATGTCCTGGTGTTCCTCTACACCCCCGGTCTCGCCGGGTCGGTGGCGGGTGACAGCGGACTGTCCCAGCTGTGCCATCTACAGGCGTTCCTGGACCACTACGCCGCGGTGCCACAGGAGTTGATCCACCACCAGATGCCCCCGCTCGCGCCCACCGGTGAGGTCGGGGCCGGCGTACACGGGCCCGGCTGCCTGGTGAGCGCGCCGGACTACGACAAGTCGCCGCCGCTCTCCGTGCTCACCGCGATGTTCCTGCACGGCAGTTGGCTGCACCTGCTCGGCAACATGCTCTTCCTGCTGATCTTCGGCAACAACATCGAGGACCGCCTGGGGCACGTGCGCTTCGCGCTGTTCTACGTGGCGTGCGGGTACGCGGCCGGATACGGCTTCGCGCTCCTCAACGACAGCTCGGCGGACCCGCTGCTCGGTGCCTCAGGGGCGATCGCCGGGGTGCTCGGCGCCTACCTGGTGCTCTATCCGAGGGCCAGGGTGTGGGTCCTGGTGCCGTTCCTGGTCTTCCTGCCGCTGCGCCTGCCCGCCTGGCTCGTGCTCGGCTTCTGGTTCGCGCTGCAGGCGGTGTACTCGTCGGGCGGCGGCGTCTCCACCGCCGGGACCGTCGCGTACGAGGCCCATGTGGCCGGTTTCCTCGCGGGCATGCTGCTGGCCTGGCCGCTGCGCCGGGGCACCCCGCCACCGCCGGAGCCGCGCAGCCTGCTGTGGGGCAGACAGGCGCGGCACGGCTGGTGAGACGTCAGCGCGCCGTCAGGGTGTGGACGTCCTCCACGAGCCGGGTCAGCGCGTCCGGGTCCATGCTCGGCAGGACGCCGTGGCCGAGGTTGAAGATGTGGCCCTCCAGACCGGCGGCGGCGTCGAGCACCTCGCGGGTCTTGGCCTCCACGGCCTCGGTGGACGAGAAGAGGACGGCCGGGTCCAGGTTGCCCTGGAGCGCCTTGCCGGGGCCGACCCGGCGTGCGGCCTCGTCGAGCGGCACGCGCCAGTCGACGCCGACCACGTCCGCGCCCGCCTCCCCCATCAGACCGAGGAGTTCGCCGGTGCCGACGCCGAAGTGGATGCGCGGGACGCCGTACCCGGCCACGGACTCGAACACCTTGGCGGACGCGGGCATCACCGAGCGGCGGTAGTCGGCGGGCGCCAGGGCGCCGACCCAGGAGTCGAAGAGCTGCACGGCGCTCGCGCCCGCCTCGATCTGCACCTTGAGGAAGGCGGAGGTGATCTCGGCGAGGCGGTCGAGCAGGTCGGCCCACAGCTGCGGGTCGCCGTACATCAGCGACTTGGTGTGCTCGTGGTTCTTGGACGGACCGCCCTCCACGAGGTAGCTCGCGAGAGTGAAGGGCGCGCCCGCGAAGCCGATGAGGGGCGTCTCACCCAGCTCGGCCGTCAGGAGCTTGATCGCGTCGGTGACGTACGAGACGTCGTCGGGGGTCAGATCACGCAGCTGCGCCAGATCGGCGCGGGTGCGGATCGGCTTCTCGACGACCGGGCCGACGCCCGGCTTGATGTCGAGGTCGACGCCGATGGCCTTCAGCGGGACGACGATGTCGCTGAAGTAGATCGCCGCGTCCACGTCGTGCCGACGCACCGGCTGCATGGTGATCTCGGCGACCAGCTCCGGCCGCATGCAGGACTCCAGCATCGGAATGCCTTCGCGCACCTTGAGGTACTCGGGCAGCGAGCGACCCGCCTGCCGCATGAACCACACCGGGGTGTGCGGCACGGGCTCGCGCCTGCACGCCTTGAGGAAGGCGGACTCGTACGTGGCTGTCGGCGGCTGGCCCGCGGCGGGGCGGTCATTGGCACTCACGACGGAAAGTCTCCCACGCCCCGGGTGCCCCCAGGTGCCGGGCTCCGCGGCGCACGCGCACCCCGGCCCCGGCGCCCGGACCGGCTCGTTCGCGCGGTACGAACCGGACAGTGGTCCCACGCACGGGTGTCTCTCCCTGCGCGCGGGCCCAGTTCCCCTTAATCTTCCCCGCATGGCTGCGGCTCAGGGACGACTGTCGGACGGCACTGGGGGAATGGACGATGCCAAGGAGGGGGACCAAGATGCGAAGGAGACTGCTCCGTTGCCGTTCCGGGCCGCCGTCGACGCGCTGAAGGGGGCACGGCTGCGTCCGGAGATCGAGATCGACCCGACGCGTCCGCCACAGCGTCTGGCCCCGTACTCGTACGCGCTGGAGGCCGCGGTCGTCGACGAGGACGAGGATCTCGCGGACGGCCGGCTTGTCCTGCTGCACGATCCGGCGGGACACGAGGCATGGCAAGGCGCCTTCCGTCTGGTGACACTGATCCGCGCCGAGCTGGAGCCGGAGATGGCCACCGACCCGCTGCTCCCCGACGTCTCCTGGTCGTGGCTGACCGGCGCGCTGCAGGCCCGCGGGCTGTCGTACGGGGAACCGAGCGGCACCGTCACCCGGGCGAGCTCGCACTACTTCGGGGGGCTGTCCGAGCGTCCGTCCGCGTCCCAGATCGAGATCCGCGCCTCGTGGACGCCACGCGAGGGACTGGGCGGCGTACCGGACACGGCCGCGCATCTCGCCGCCTGGTGCGATCTGCTCTGCCAGATCGCGGGCCTGCCGCCGGCCGGACCGGGCGACGCCTCGGTGGTGACACTCCCGCAGCGCCGGGACCCCCACGCGCGCTGAACACGCGGCGGTGAACACTCGCCGGGGCACTCGCCGAGCCGCTCACCGCACCCCGGCCGTCCCGCCGCCCCCTCGCCGCACCGTTCCCCCTCACCCCGCACCGCCCGCCACGCCGTCCCCGCACCGCTCAGCTCCGGGCAGCCAAGCACTCACCGCCCCCATGCAGGGCGGCACTTTCTTGTGCGCGGACTGATGGGCGGACCGTGGGCGGGTCGTGGGTGGAATGCGAGCGGACTGTGAGTGTGCTGCGGATGTGCTGTGGGTGTGCTGTTCGCCGACTGGGCGAGGAAGGGACACGGACAGGTGCGCGAGCGCCACACTCCTTGCCGAACTCCTTGCCGAGGCTTTGTCGATACGGCCACTTTCAGCCGTGTCGTGACACGGAACGACTCGGTTCGATCTTCGGATGATCGATCGCGTGTCCGAATTGCACGGATTGTTACTCACCAAATCGTGATCATTCTCTAAAGGAGAACGGGTTTGGTGCCGAAGACGTCTGTGACCTTGAAAGCACGGTTCGTCCCGGCTTCATCCCCAGAGCCGGTCCCGTCCCGCACCCCAGGAGGCCTGGTGTCCGTTCTCCTCGAGCAGCCCGCAAGCCTGGTCGCCTACCGCCCGAACAAGCCGACCGCCATGGTGGTCGTGGCCGACCCACGGGTCCGTTCCACCGTCACACGCCACCTCTGGGCGCTCGGAGTGCGCGACGTCATCGAGGCGTCGTCCGTCGCGGAGGCCCGCCCCCGAATCGGCAACCCGCGCGACATCTGTGTCGCCGACGTCCACCTTCCCGACGGCAGCGGGCTCACCCTGCTGTCCGAGACCCGGGCGGCCGGCTGGCCCAACGGCCTCGCCCTCTCCGCCGCCGACGACATCGGCGCCGTACGCAATGCCCTCGCGGGCGGCGTCAAGGGCTATGTCGTCACCGGCACCCGCACCAACGTCGGGCTCCCCACCCGGCCGGGCGCCGCGCCCATCGGCTCGGCCGCCGCCCGCATGCACCGCCGCCCCCCGGGTGCCCCGAGCCACCCGGGCGGCTACCGCGAGCTCTCCGGCCGTGAGGTCGAGGTGCTCCGGCTGGTCGCGGAGGGCCAGTCGAACAAGGCCATCGGCGTCTCCATGGGCCTGTCCGCCCTGACCGTCAAGAGCCACCTCGCCCGCATCGCCCGCAAGCTCGGCACGGGTGACCGCGCCGGCATGGTGGCGGTGGCCCTGCGGACGGGGATCATCCACTGACCCGCGTACGAGAACACCCGACCGCACCCCGTCCACCCGTTCGTGAACGCGATCTTTCACCGACCTGACTGGTTTACGACCCTCATACGCCCGTCGACGGAACGTTCCGTCGGCGGGCGTAGTCCATACACGGATACCCTTGACAGGTGACCGACGCCCAAGAGACCGCAGCAGACAGCTCACTGCGAACCACCGGAGGCGGCCCTCCGGACGACGTCGAATCGGCGCCGATCCCTTTGCTCGAGCCGCGAGAGGGCATTCCGCCCGTCGTGGCCGACGAGACCTCGCTCGCCGAGGTGATCGCCGCGTTCGCCGCCGGATCCGGCCCTGTGGCCGTCGACGCCGAACGCGCGTCCGGCTACCGGTACGGCCAGCGCGCGTACCTGGTGCAGTTGCGCCGTGAGGGCGCGGGCAGCGCCCTGATCGATCCCGTCGCCTGCCCCGACCTGTCGGGGCTCGGCGAGGCGATCTCCGGAGCGGAGTGGGTGCTGCACGCCGCCACCCAGGACCTGCCCTGCCTCCGCGAGATAGGCATGGTGCCGACACGGCTGTTCGACACCGAGCTGGCCGGCCGTCTCGCCGGGTTCCCCCGGGTGGGCCTCGGCGCGATGGTCGAGGGCGTCCTCGGCTTCGTCCTGGAGAAGGGGCACTCCGCGGTCGACTGGTCCACGCGTCCCCTCCCGGAGCCGTGGCTGCGCTATGCCGCGCTCGACGTGGAACTGCTCGTCGACCTGCGCGACGCCCTGGAGAAGGAGCTCGACCGACAGGGCAAGCTGGACTGGGCCCAGCAGGAGTTCGACGCGATCGCGCAGGCCGAGCCCGCGCCGCCGCGCAAGGACCCCTGGCGCCGTACGTCCGGGATGCACAAGGTCCGCCGCCGCCGTCAGATGGCGGTCGTACGGGAGCTGTGGGAGACCCGGGACCGGGTCGCCCAGCGCCGCGACGTCTCGCCGGGCAAGGTCCTCGGTGACGCGGCGATCGTCGAGGCCGCGCTCTCCCTGCCGCCCAACGTGCAGGCCCTGTCCGCGCTGAACGGCTACGGCCACCGCATGGGGCGGCGCCAGCTGGAGCAGTGGCAGGCCGCGGTCGACCGCGCCAAGGCGCTGCCCGACGCCGAGCTGCCGCAGCCGGGGCAGCCGGTGACCGGCCCGCCGCCGCCCCGCGCCTGGGCCGACAAGGACCCGGCCGCCGCCGCCCGGCTCTCCGCCGCGCGCGCCGCCGTGTCGGCGCTGGCCGAAGAGCTCAACATGCCGCAGGAGAACCTGATCACCCCGGACACCGTGCGGCGGGTGTGCTGGGAGCCGCCGACGGCGCCGGACGCGGAGTCCGTGGCCGCCGCGCTCGCCGGGTACGGTGCCCGGCTCTGGCAGGTCGAACAGGTGACGCCGGTCCTGGTGACCTCGCTGTCCACCGGGGACTGACGGGCCAGGACACTGACGGGCCAGGGCCGCACGGGAGACCGGCCCGCGCTCCTCCGGGGCGCGGGGCCGCCCTCCACCCCGTCGCGCGCGCCGTTCCCCCACGTGGCCCCGAGCGTGCCGGGATCACCCCGAGACGGGTCCCGGCCGGCCCGGCGAACCGGAACAGCGACGTCGATATCACGCCAAGATCTCCGGACGGCGCTCGGACGAAGAGGGACGAGTCGCCCGTCGTGGCGAGCGGTCCCTGCACTGGAGCGACGGTCCCGGGCGCGAGTCCTGGCCCCCACGCGGCGCTCCCGCACGGCCTCGCCCCCGTGTGACGTTCGCCGCTCCCGGCGCCGGGACTGGGCAGGGTGGTTACTCGTAAGTAGCATGGGGAGGTGAGCGCGCGCTCAGGCGTGTGCGCCGCGCAGCAGTGCCATCCCGCATCTGGAGGAGAGCCATCGTGCCTCGTACCGTCAGGGACGTCGTCTTCGTCGACGGCGTCCGCACCCCGTTCGGCAAGGCGGGCCCGAAGGGCATCTACCACGAGACCCGCGCCGACGACCTCGTCGTGAAGGCCATCCGGGAGCTGCTGCGCCGCAACCCGGGGCTCGACCCGAAGAAGATCGACGAGGTCGCCATCGCCGCGACCACGCAGATCGGTGACCAGGGTCTGACGCTGGGCCGCACGGCCGGCATCCTCGCCGGGCTCCCCCAGTCGGTGCCCGGCTACTCCATCGACCGCATGTGCGCGGGCGCGCTGACCGCCGTCACCAGCACCGCGGGCTCCATCGCCTTCGGCGCGTACGACGCCGTCATCGCCGGCGGTGTGGAGCACATGGGCCGTCACCCCATGGGCGAGGGCGTGGACCCGAACCCGCGGTTCGTCAGCGAGAAGCTGGTCGACGAGTCCGCCCTCTTCATGGGCATGACCGCCGAGAACCTGCACGACCGCTACCCCACGATCACCAAGCGGCGTGCCGACGAGTACGCGGTGCGCTCGCAGGAGAAGGCCGCCAAGGCGTACGCCAACGGCAAGATCCAGCAGGACCTGGTGCCGGTCTCGGTGCGCAACACCAACGCGGAGGTCGGTGAGACGGGCTGGGGCCTGGTCACCGCCGACGAGCCGATGCGCCCTGGGACGACGCTGGAGAACCTGGCGGGCCTCAAGACGCCCTTCCGCGTCCACGGCCGGGTCACCGCGGGCAACGCGGCCGGTCTCAACGACGGTGCCACCGCGTCGATCATCGCCTCCGAGGACTTCGCCCGCGAGCACGACCTGCCGGTGCGGATGCGCCTGGTCTCGTACGCCTTCGCGGGCGTCGAGCCGGAGGTCATGGGTTACGGCCCGATCCCCGCGACCGAGAAGGCCCTCGCCCAGGCCGGCCTGACGATCGAGGACATCAACCTCTTCGAGATCAACGAGGCCTTCGCCGTCCAGGTCCTCGCCTTCCTGGAGCACTACGGCATCGCCGACGACGACGCCCGCGTCAACCAGTACGGCGGCGCCATCGCGTACGGCCACCCGCTCGCCTCCTCCGGCGTGCGTCTGATGACGCAGCTGGCCCGCCAGTTCGAGGAGCAGCCGGAGGTCCGTTACGGCCTCACCACCATGTGCGTCGGCTTCGGCATGGGCGCCACGGTGATCTGGGAGAACCCGCACCACAAGGACGCCGGAGGCGACAAGTGAGCACCACCGAACTCCTCAAGGGCGCGGCCGAGCTGTTCCCCGACGAGGTCGTGACGTCCGCGCACGTACGTCACCTGGACCTGCCGTTCGGTGCGGGCCGTTTCGCGCTCATCACCCTCGACAACGGCTTCGACCACACCAAGCCGACCACCTTCGGCCCGGCTTCGCTGGCGAACCTGAACGCCGCGATCGACCAGGTCGAGAAGGAGGCGGCGGCCGGCGAGATCATCGGTGCCGGCGTCACCGGCAAGCCGTTCATCTTCGCGGTCGGCGCCGACCTCAAGGGCGTCGAGCTGCTGAAGAGGCACGAGGACGCGCTCGCCATCGGCAAGGGCGGCCACGAGGTCTTCAAGCGGCTGTCCGCGCTGGCGGTGCCGACCTTCGCGTACTACAACGGCGCGGCGATGGGCGGTGGCGTCGAGGTCGGTCTGCACTGCACCTACCGGACCGTCTCCGCGGCCCTGCCGGCCTTCTCGCTGCCCGAGGTCTTCCTCGGTCTGGTCCCCGGCTGGGGCGGCTGCACGGTCCTGCCGAACCTGATCGGCGCCGACAAGGCCGTCTCGGTCATCATCGAGAACTCGCTCAACCAGAACAAGCAGCTCAAGGGCGGCCAGGTCTACGACCTCGGCATCGCCGACGCGCTGTTCGAGGGCGCGGACTTCCTGGAGCAGTCGCTCCTGTGGACGGCCGCCGTCCTCAAGGGCGAGATCGCCGTCGAGCGCCCGGCGATCGACCGCGGCGAGGCCTGGGACCAGGCCGTCGCCCGCGGCCGGTCCATCGCCGACAGCAAGGTGCACGGAGCCGCCCCGGCCGCCTACCGCGCGCTGGACATCATCGCCGCGGCCAAGGACGGGGACCTGCAGAAGGGCTTCGACGCCGAGGACACGGCGCTCGCCGACCTGATCATGGGTGGCGAACTGCGTTCCGGCATCTACGCCTTCAACCTGGTCCAGAAGCGCGGCAAGCGTCCGGCCGGCGCGCCGGACAAGTCCCTCGCGCGCCCGGTCACCAAGGTAGGCGTCGTCGGCGCGGGCCTGATGGCCTCGCAGCTCGCCCTGCTCTTCCTGCGCCGCCTCGAAGTACCCGTCGTCCTGACGGACATCGACCAGGAGCGCGTGGACAAGGGTGTGGGCTACGTCCACGCCGAGATCGACAAGCTGCTGCTCAAGGGCCGTGTCAACAAGGACAAGGCCAACCGCCTCAAGGCCCTGGTCTCCGGTGTGCTGGACAAGGCCGAGGGCTTCTCCGACGCCGACTTCATCATCGAGGCCGTCTTCGAGGAGATCGGCGTCAAGCAGCAGGTGTTCGCGGAGGTCGAGGCGGTCGCCCCGGCGCACGCGATCCTCGCCACCAACACCTCCTCGCTGTCGGTGACCGAGATGGCGTCGAAGCTGAAGAACCCCGAGCGGGTCGTCGGCTTCCACTTCTTCAACCCCGTCGCGATCCTCCCGCTCCTGGAGATCGTGCGCGGCGAGCAGACCGACGACGCCTCCCTGGCCACGGCGTTCGCCGTCGCCAAGAAGCTGAAGAAGACCGCGGTCCTGGTGAAGGACGCCCCGGCGTTCGTCGTCAACCGCATCCTCACCCGCTTCATGGGCGAGATCCAGAACGTCATCGACGAGGGCACCCCGGTCGCGGTCGCGGAGAAGGCGGTGGAGCCCCTGGGCCTGCCGATGTCCCCGCTGGTCCTTCTCGAACTGGTCGGCCCCGCGATCGGCCTGCACGTCTCGGAGACCCTCAACCGGGCCTTCCCGGACCGTTTCACGGTCTCCGCGAACCTCGCGGCCGTGGTCAAGGCGGGCAAGCGCGGCTTCTACGTCTACTCCGCCGAGAACGGCTTCAAGCCGGAGCTGGACCCCGAGGTCGCCGCGCTCCTCCAGCAGGGCGACTCCGTCCTCGGCGAGGAGCAGGTCCGTGACCGCGTCCTGGACGCCGTCGCCCAGGAGATCGGGCTCATGCTGGACGAGGGTGTCGTCGCCGAGGCGCAGGACATCGACCTCTGCCTGATCACCGGCGCGGGCTGGCCCTTCCACCTGGGCGGTATCACTCCGTACCTGGACCGTGAGGGCGTCTCCGAGCGCGTGAACGGGAAGCGGTTCCTGGAGACGGGCGTGGCCTCCGTCCCCGCGTAGGCGCTCCGCTGCTCTTCCGGGTGCCCCGTACGCCTTCCTGGTGTGCGGGGCGCCCGTGCGTTCGCGCTCCCCGGCCGCCCGGTCCGCCCGGTCCGCTTCTTCGGGTGCGGGTGGTGGGGGCCGGGCGCGGCGTTCCCCGGGCCCCTGAGGGGCGCTCCTGGCGGCCGGCGTTCGAGGACCGGGCGGTCAGACCGGGCGCCATGCCTCCAGGGCCAATCCCGGCTCGTCCTTGCGGCGGGTCAGCAGCAGTTCGTCCGCGCCCGGCGTGAGGGCTGCCGCGACCACCCGGCCGTCCTCGTCCTGCGCCATCGACACCGTCGCGCCGGCGGGCAGCCGGGGACCCGACTCGGTCCACCAGGCCCCCGCCGACTCCTGCTCGGTCGGGTACGCGGCGAACGCGATCCGTCCGCTCGTGGAGCACTGCGCGAGCAACGTGCAGTCGAAGCCGTCGAGTTCGCAGCGGATGACGGACACGGGACCGGGCCCGACGGACGGCAGCAGCCGTACGGGCTTGGCACCCGGCCGCCAGGCGCACAGGTCACCCGCCTCGTCGGTGTAGAAGAGCGTGCTGGACCCGGACGACGTCGCGAGCGCCCGCAGGGTGCCGGGGCGTATCGACGCCTCCAGGGCCTCCTCCATGACCGGTCGCGCGCCCGGCTCCTCCTGGCGCCAGTGCAGGATCCCGTCCGGGACCGCCGCGAACAGCTCGACGAGTCCGGACTCCCCCGTCACGGCCGCGAGATCGTCCCGTACGGCGCTTCCCTTGAGGTCGCGCCACGGATCCCAGCCGCCCTTCTCCTTCTGGGCGACCATGCTCACCCCGCCGCCGCTGTTGCGCACGAAGACATGGGCGCGGCCCCGGCCGTCGACCGTCACGGCCGGGTCGCCGGTCCGGTCACCCTTCTTGTTGGGGTGTCCGATCGGGGTCCAGTCGAGGGCGGACAGCCGCGGCCGGAAGTGCGTGGAGTGGACGAGCCCCGACTCCCCGGTCACCGTGGGGCGCCAGGAGACGAGGTGGGTATAACCGTCCGCGCCCTGGCCGACCGCGAGCACGGGGTGCAGGCGCTGGTCGCCGCCCACGGTGCGCGCGGGGTCCCAGGAACCGCCGGGCCCGCGCTCCGCCCGGCAGAGGACGGCGGCTTGCGACAGCAGGTAGACACTGAGCCTGCCGTCGCGACCGCGTATGAGCCATTCGCCGTTCACCGGTTCACTCTAAGCCGGGGCCCTGTGACCCTCACCAGGGGCCCGGCAGCCATCGGTGAGCGGCGGCGGCGCGTGCGACCCTGGCCCCATGGACGACCCCCTGCTCGTGATCATCGACGGTGCCAATGTCGTCGGCTCCGTGCCCGACGGCTGGTGGCGCGACCGCCGGGGCGCCGCGGAGCGGCTGCGGGACCGGCTCGCCGGGGAGGGGCTGCCGGGCCACGAAGGACCGGTGGAACTCGTCCTCGTGGTCGAGGGCGCGGCCAGGGGCGTGGAGTCGGTGGCGGGCGTGCGGGTCGAGGCGGCTCCCGGCAGCGGGGACGACCACATCGTGGCGCTGGTGTCGGAGGCCCGTGACCGCCCGCGCCTGGTCGTCACGGCGGACCGTGAACTGCGACGCAGGGTCACCGCGGCGGGCGCCGGGGTGACGGGGCCGCGGGCGGTACGGGGCGGATCCTGAACCGTACGGCCGCGCCCGGGACGCGAGCCGTACGGGTCGGTACGGGGGCGGCACGGGGTCGGTACGTGACGTCGGTGCTCAGGACGGCCGGCCCGCGGCCCGATGACGTCCTGCCGTCCGCACGGGTCCCTCGCGCCCGGTCGTCCCACCCGCGTGGTCTGATGGCGCCCTGGCGCCCGCACACGGCCCGTACGCGGCCCGTACGCGGTCCCGCCCGCCGCGGGTGCGGCGGGGCCCCGACGACGCCTCCGCGCGCCATCTGGTCAGTCCTGGGCGCCCGTACGCGTGTACAGCACCGCCCCGTCCACGGTGCCCGCCTCCTCGTACCCCGCGGCCAGCAGCCGGCGCAGCGACGGCACCCGGTCCGGCGCGTACGGGCCGCCGCGGGAGTCGTCGACGACGAGGACCGGCGGGCGGGCCGTCAACTCCGCCCGGAACACCGGCCAGGCGCCCTCGACGGCGTACTTCTCGCCGACTTCCGGTCCCTCGCGGCCCCCGCTGTAGTTGGTGAGCAGACCCGCGGTCAGATAGCGGGTGGCGGGGGTGCGGTCCGCCAGCCAGTAGGTCTCCGGGTGTATGCCCCACACGAGCACGCGGTCCCCGGGCCGGGTGCGTTGGGCGACGGCGGCGGCGAGGCGCTGGGAGTGGGCGAGTTCGGGGCGCGGCGCGAGCAGACCCCAGGCGAGGAACAGCGCACAGCAGCAGACCGAGGTCAAGACCGCGGCCGGCAGGCGCTCGCGGGGCAGGATCTGCAGCGCGGCGGTCGCCAACAGCACTGCGGGCGGGAGGAGTTGCAGGTAGTAGTGGCCGAAGAAGTGGAAGCCGGCCAGGACGGCCGCCGCCGACGAGCCGAGCCACAGCCACAGGTCGGCCGAGCCCGTACGGGCGACCCGCAGCATCCGCAGGACCGGCGGGATCAGCCCCGCGCAGGCCACCGCCAGGATCGCCGCGTTGACCAGCCCCCGGCCCAGGACGTGGAGTTCGGAACCGGTGAAGGAGGCGTAGGCCCCCGAGCCGGTGACGGTCCAGAACAGCAGGCCCGCAGGGTCGGTGAGCAGTGCCGCGGCCGCCACCGGGGCGAGGACCCCGGCTCCCGCGCGCAGCAGTCCTCTTCGGGGGGACTCCGCGTGGCGCCACAGCAGCCAGAGCACCGGTACGAGTACGGCCAGGCCGGTCTGCTTGACCAGGAACGCGCAGGCGACGGCGGTTCCGGCCCCACCCCAGCGGCGCCGGTCGGCGCACCACATCGCGGCGGCCGTGCAGGGCAGTATGAACACCTCGAAGGTGGCGGCCTGCGCGTCCTCGGGGTTGAGTCCGATCGACACCAGCGCGTACAGCACGCCCGCCGTGCGCCCGGCCCGGTCGCCCCAGCGGCGCCGGGCCAGGGACGCCAGCAGCACGGCGGTCGACAGCTGGGCCACCAGCGCCAGCACCCTGACGGATGTCAGCGACCCGGAGCCGAACACCGCGAAGGCGCCTTCGTACAGCCACGGCACGAGCGGCGGCTTGCGGTCCACGACCGTCCGGTAGAGCTCTCCCCCGCCCGCCAGTATCCGGGCCTGCACGGCGAGATAGCCCTCGTCCGGGTTCCACAGGGGCCGTACGAAGGAAGGGATCCGGGTGAGGGCGACCAGCACCGCGAGGACGGGCAGCAGCCGCCTCCAGTAGCCGCCGCCCTGCATCCGGGACCCGGTGGCGGTGGGTGGTGTTTCCAGGAGCCCGGCGCGCATACGGTGCACGCTATCCGGCCCCGCACCCCCGACCGGAGCAAGCGCCACCCCTCGGCGGGCCGCTCACGCCCCGTTGGATCCCGGCGCCTTCCCCGCCCCGCCCTCCTCGGCCTTCAGCTGCAGCCCGAGACGGCTGTGCGAGCGTCCGTACAGGAAGTAGACGACGCAGCCGATCGCCATCCAGATCAGGAACCGCAGCCAGGTCTCCGTGGGCAGGTTCAGCATCAGCCACAGTGAGGCGAGCACCGACAGCGCCGGGACCAGCGGCACCAGCGGCGTGCGGAAGGCGCGGTGCAGGTCGGGGCGGGTGTGGCGGAGGATGATGACGCCCGTCGCGACGACGACGAAGGCGAAGAGCGTGCCGATGTTGACCAGTTCGGCCAGTTCGCTCAGGCTCGTGAAGCCCGCGAGGATCGCGATGATGACGCCCAGCAGGATGGTCGGCCGGTGCGGGGTGCGGAACCTCGGGTGGACGCGGGAGAAGAACCGCGGCAGCAGCCCGTCGCGGCTCATCGCGAAGAAGACCCGGGTCTGGCCGAGGAGCAGGATCATGCAGACCGTGGTCAGTCCGACGGCGGCTCCGAAGCTGATCACGCCCGCGTACCAGGGGTGCCCGGTCGCCTTGAAGGCGTCGGCGAGCGGGGCGTCGATCGACAGCCGGGTGTACTTCTGCATGCCAGTGACGACGATCGACACGGCGACGTAGAGCGCGGTGCAGATGAACAGGGAGCCGAGGATGCCGCGCGGCATGTCCCGCTGCGGGTTCTTGGTCTCCTCGGCGGCGGTGGCCACGACGTCGAAGCCGATGAAGGCGAAGAAGACGACGGAGGCGGCGGTGAAGATGCCCATCACGCCGAAGTTGGTGGGTGTGTAGCCGGACAGGAGCTGGATGAGCGGGGCGTTGAGGCTGCTGCCCGCCGCCTGCGCCTGCGCCTTGGGGATGAAGGGCTCGTAGTTGTCGCCGACGATAAAAAAGGCGCCGGCGACGATCACGATCAGCACCACGGTGACCTTGATCGCGACGACGACCGTGGTGACCCGGGCGGACAGCTTCACGCCGATGACCAGGATGGCCGTGAGCACCAGCACCAGCGCCGCGGCGAGGATGTCGAACCCGAACCCGCTGGCCCCGTCGCGCCCGCTGAGGTAGTCGGGCAGATGCCAGCCGGCGTTGTCCAGCAGTGAGCGCACGTACCCGGACCAGCCGACGGCGACCACCGCCGTGCCGAGCGCGAACTCCAGTACCAGGTCCCATCCGATGATCCAGGCGGGCAGCTCGCCGAGCGAGGCGTACGAGAAGGTGTAAGCGGACCCCGCCACCGGGACCGTGGACGCGAACTCCGCATAGCACAGCGCGGCCAGGCCGCAGACGACGCCCGCCACGACGAACGCGAGCGAGACCCCGGGACCCGCGTTCTCCTTGGCGACCTTGCCGGTCAGGACGAAGATGCCGGTGCCGATGATGACACCGACGCCGAAGACCGTGAGGTCCAGAGCGGACAGCGACTTCCTGAGTGCGTGCTCCGGCTCCTCGGTGTCCAGGATCGACTGTTCGATCCTCTTGGTCCTGAAGAGGTTGCTGCTCACGGGCCTACCTCCACGCTTGACGTCCTCGACATGATCGAGGGGGCGTGTACGGCGCATGCCCCGGCGCGGACGGATTCACGCGAACGGGCCGGTTCCACCACCCGTACAGGGTGCTGGAACCGGCCCGATGGGCCTGCGGCCCGGGTGTCAGTCGCGCGCGGGCTCCACCGAGTCCACGGCGTGCGCGGCGGTGCGCTCGAAGCGCCCGTCGAGCTTGGCGACGAGGCCGGTGACCTGGCGGGCGATGTCCGGGGCGGTCAGACCGATCTCCGTCATGACCTCGGCGCGGGAGGCGTGGTCGAGGAAGCGCGGCGGGATGCCGAAGTCGCGCAGCGGGACGTCGACCCCCGCGTCGCGCAGGGCCTGCGCGATCGACGAGCCGACACCGCCGACGCGCGAGTTGTCCTCGACGGTGACGACCACCCGGTGCTGCTCGGCGAGGGGCGCCATGGCCTCGTCGACCGGCTTGACCCAGCGCGGGTCGACGACGGTCGTGGTGATGCCCTGCTTGTCGAGGAGACCGGCGATCTCCAGGCACATCGGCGCGAGCGCGCCGACCGAGACGAGGAGGACGTCCGGGATGTCGGTACCGGCCTCGCGCAGGACGTCCATGCCGCCGATCCGGCCCACCGCGGGCACGGCCGGGCCGACCGCGCCCTTGGAGAAGCGGACCACCGTCGGCGCGTCGTCGACCTCGACGGCCTCGCGCAGCTGGGCGCGGACCTGCTCGGCGTCGCGCGGTGCGGCCAGCCGGAGGCCGGGGACGACCTGGAGGATCGACATGTCCCACATGCCGTTGTGCGAGGCGCCGTCGGTGCCGGTGACGCCCGCGCGGTCCAGGACGAAGGTGACACCGCACTTGTGCAGGGCCACGTCCATCAGGACCTGGTCGAAGGCGCGGTTGAGGAAGGTCGCGTAGACGGCGAAGACGGGGTGCAGGCCGCCGGTGGCGAGGCCGGCCGCGGAGACGGCGGCGTGCTGCTCGGCGATGCCGACGTCGTACACCCGCTTGGGGAAGGCCTTGGCGAACTTTTCGAGGCCGACCGGCTGGAGCATGGCGGCCGTGATGGCGACGATGTCCTTGCGCTCCTGGCCCAGCCTGACCATCTCCTCGCCGAAGACGGAGGTCCAGTCGGCACCGGAGGAGGCGATCGGCAGGCCCGTGTCGGGGTGGATCTTGCCGACGGCGTGGAAACGGTCCGCCTCGTCCTGCAGGGCGGGCTGGTAGCCGCGGCCCTTCTCGGTGAGGCAGTGCACGATGACCGGGCCGCCGAAGCGCTTGGCGCGGGCGAGCGCCGACTCCAGGGCCTCGATGTCGTGGCCGTCGATCGGGCCGACGTACTTCAGGCCGAGGTCCTCGAACATGCCCTGCGGGGCGATGAAGTCCTTGAGGCCCTTCTTGGCGCCGTGCAGGGTCTCGTAGAGCGGCTTGCCGACGACCGGTGTGCGCTCCAGGAGGTCCTTGCCGCGGGCGAGGAAGCGCTCGTAGCCGTCCGTGGTGCGCAGGGTCGCCAGGTGGTTCGCGAGGCCGCCGATCGTCGGGGCGTACGAACGCTCGTTGTCGTTGACGACGATCACCAGCGGGCGGTCCTTGGCGTCCGCGATGTTGTTCAGGGCCTCCCAGGCCATACCGCCGGTCAGCGCGCCGTCACCGATGACGGCGACCACGTGGTCGTTCCTGCCGAGGACCTCGTTGGCCTTCGCCAGGCCGTCCGCCCAGCCGAGGACCGTCGAGGCGTGCGAGTTCTCGATCACGTCGTGCTCGGACTCGCCCTGCGAGGGGTAGCCGGACAGGCCGCCCTTCATCTTCAGCTTCGAGAAGTCCTGACGGCCGGTGAGCAGCTTGTGGACGTAGGACTGGTGACCGGTGTCCCACAGCACCCTGTCCTTGGGCGACTCGAAGACGCGGTGCAGCGCGATGGTGAGCTCCACGACACCGAGGTTGGGGCCGAGGTGGCCGCCGGTCTTGGAGACCGCGTCGACGAGGAAGGTCCTGATCTCGCCGGCCAGCTGGTCCAGCTGCTCCAGGCTGAGCCGGTCCAGATCGCGCGGTCCCGTGATGCGGGTCAGCAGCGGCACCCGTGCCTCCTTGCAGGTAGAGCTGTTCGAGCTTTGCCGGGCTTGTCGAGTCTAATGTTCCGCCTTTTCGCCCGGCGCCCGGCCCCGGGGGTCCATGTCACCCGTTCGGAGTACCCGGGTGGGGACATGACTGTGCCCGGCACCAGTGGTGGTGCCGGGCACAGGTCCGGGAGGGCCGCGACGGCGGGCCCTGCCCGTCAGCCGCTACGCGCGCCCGGCCGACTTCTGGGTCTTGCGGGTCACCGCGTCGATGACGACGGTGGCGAGCAGCACACCACCGGTGATCATGTACTGGACCGGCGAGGCGATGCCCTGCAGGGCCAGGCCGTACTGGATCGAGACGATGACCAGCACACCGAGCAGCGCGTTCCAGGTGCGGCCACGGCCACCGAAGAGGCTGGTGCCACCGATGACGGCCGCCGCGATGGCGTTCATCAGCAGGTCACCGCCGCCCGCGCCCTGGTTGGCGGAGGCGATCTTCGAGGCGATGAACAGACCGCCGATGGCGGCGAAGGTACCGGAGATCGCGAAGACCGAGATCCGGACCATCTCGACATTGATACCGGCACGCCGGGAAGCCTCGACGCTGCCACCGAGCGCGAAGATCTTCCGGCCGTACGCGGTGCGGCGGAGCACGAAGTCCGTGACCAGGAGCACCGCGATGAAGATCACCACGGCCAGCGGGAGACCCTTGTACTGGTTGTAGGTGATCGCCACGGCGAAGGCGACGACCGCCAGCAGGGCGGTGCGCAGGATGATCTCGCTCAGCGGCTGGGACGGTACGCCCGCGGCCTCACGGCGCTTGTTGCTGAAGAACGAGGTGAGGAAGAACACCGCGGTGACGCCGATGGCGAGCACGTAGGCGGCGGCCACATCGGTGAAGTAGTAGCTGGTCAGCTTGGCCACGAGGCCCTCGCTGTCCAGGTTGATGGTGCCGCTGCTGCCGAGGATCTGGAGCATGAAGCCGTTCCAGAACAGCAGACCCGCCAGGGTGACGGCGAACGCCGGCACACCGATGCGCGCGAAGACGAAACCGTGGATCGCGCCGGCGACCGTGCCGGTGAGGATGGCGAGCACGAAGGCCAGCCACTCGTTCATGCCGTGCGTGACGTTCAGTACCGCGAAGGCGGCACCCGCCACACCGGAGACCGAGCCGACCGACAGGTCGATCTCGCCGAGCAGCAGGACGAAGACGATACCGACCGCGATCATGCCCGTGCCGACCATGGCCACGGAGATGTCGGACAGGTTGCCCGCGGTGAGGAAGTTGGAGTTCAGGCTCTGGAAGATGATCCAGATGATGATCAGGCCGATGACGACCGGCATCGAGCCGAGGTCGCCGGCCTTCATCTTGCGCTTGAACTCGGACACGTAGCCCGCGAGGCCCTGCTCGCGGACGAGGAGCCGGGGGTCGACCGCGGTGACCGCCGCGGCGGCCGCCTCGGGGTTCTCCACGGCGTGGTCCTCGGGGGTCTCAGAGGTCTTGTCGATGCTCACTTCTGAGCCTCCCCATTGCTGCGCGCCGCACGACGGGTCACGGCGTTCTCCGTGGCGCCCGTGATGGCGGAGATGATCTCTTCCTGCGAGGTCGACTTGACCTCGAAGATGCCGTTGTTGCGCCCGAGGCGCAGGACGGCGACCTTGTCGGCCACGGCCTTGACGTCCGCCATGTTGTGGCTGATGAGGATGACCGCGTGGCCGCGCTCGCGCAGCCGCTCGACCAGGTCGAGGACCTGGGCGGTCTGCTCGACACCGAGGGCCGCGGTGGGCTCGTCGAGGATGACGAGCTTGGGCTCGCCGAGCATCGAACGGGCGATCGCCACGGTCTGGCGCTGACCGCCGGAGAGCGAGGCGATCGGGATACGGACGCTGGGAATGCGGATGGACAGCGTGTCCAGCAGCTCGCGCGAGCGGCGCTCCATCTCGACCTCGTCCAGGATGCCGCGCTTCTTCAGCTCCCGGCCCAGGTAGAGGTTGCCGACGACGTCGATGTTGTCGCAGAGCGCGAGGTCCTGGTAGACGGTCGCGATCCCGAGGCCCTGGGCGTCCTGCGGCTTGTTGATGTGGACGGACTTGCCGTCCCACTCGATGGCGCCTTCATCGATGGGGTGCACACCGGCGATCGTCTTCACCAGTGTGGACTTTCCGGCACCGTTGTCGCCCACCAGGGCGACCACTTCGCCGGCGTGGACCTCAAGCTCGACATCGGTGAGCGCCTGGACGGCACCGAATCGCTTGGAGACCCCGCGCAACGCCAGAACAGGCGTAGCGGACACGTTAACCATCTCCTTCGCCGCCTGACCCGGCGGGAGGTTGTGCAGAAGTTTGTGGAGTGTTCCGTCCGGCGCCCCGCCCTAGCTTTGCGGGGCTGATGGATGCGGGGCGCCGGAGGGGCTTTGGATCACGCAGGTCCGGCAAGGGAATTCAGGTCCGAATTCCCTTGCACGGTCGAAGACCTGCGGCGGCTTACTTGATGCCGAGCGCGTCGCACTTGGCCTTGTAGGCGCCCGTGCAGATCTCGCTGATCGAGTAGACGCCGTCCTTGATGACGGTGTCCTTGATGTTGTCCTTGGTCAGCGAGGTGACCGGGACGAGCACCGAGGGGACGGCCTTCGTGGTGAGGCTGTCGACCTTGTCCTTGGCAATCGTGGAGAGCGACTTGCCCTGGGCGAGCGCGACGGCCATCTCGGCGGCGGCGTCGGCCTCGGGGGCGTACGGCTTGTAGACGCTCATGAACTGCTCACCCGTGAGGATGCGCTGCACACCCGCGAGCTCGGCGTCCTGGCCGGTGACCGGGACGGAGATGCCGGCCGCCTTGAGGGCGGTGATGATACCGCCGGCCATGCCGTCGTTGGCGGAGTAGACGCCGACGATGTTCTTCTTGCCGAGGGCGGTGATGGCGCCCTCCATGTTGGCGTTGGCGTTCTCCGGCTTCCAGTCCTTGGTGTCGTACTCCTTGCCGACGTTCACCTTGCCGTCGAGGACGGAGTGGGCTCCGGCCTTGAACTGGGCGGCGTTCGGGTCGGTGGACGAGCCGTTCATCATCACGATCTTGCCGGACTTGGCCTTGGCGCCGAGGGCGTCGAGAAGCGCCTGGCCCTGGGTCTTGCCGACCGTCGTGTTGTCGAACGAGGTGTAGCCGTCGATCGGGCCCTGCGCGAGGCGGTCGTAGGCCACGACCGGGATGCCGGCGTCCTTGGCCTTCTGGACCGAGCTCTTGATCGCAGCGGCGTCCACAGCATCGACGATCAGGACGTCCACCTTGTTGGTGACCATCGTGTCGACCTGCTGGTTCTGCGTGCTGGCGTCCTGCTTGGCGTTGGCGTAGACGACCTCGCCCTTGTTGTTCGTGAGCTCCTTGATCTTCTTCTCGATCAGGGGCTTGTCGAACTTCTCGTAACGCGCGGTCTGGTTCTCGGGAAGGAGCAGACCGACCTTGATCGCGTCGCCCTTCTTGGCGGAGCTAGAGCTGTCGCTCTTGTCGCTGGACTCCTTGGCACTGCCACAGGCGGCCAACGAGACGGCCATCGCACCAGCGGCAACGGCAACGGCGGCACGACGCATACGCGTGTTCACTTCAGAAACCTCCCTGACGAGGCCGCGTCGTTGCGGCCGAGGTGGCTGGAAGTCAACTCGGCCACACGTGCGACGTCAAGAAGTAAATACTTAACGAGATGGCAACGGTGCCATGCGTTCTCTAAGTGAAGGCAGGGGTAACTGCGGACAGCGATCCGTCCAAAAGGGTCGAATCGCCCATCTCGCTGAGAGCGAGCGCGAGCGCTCCGAGAACCTCCGCGCGACCGCCAAGTGCCCCTGGAAGTACCGACAGTTGACGTGCGGCACTTGGAATCGCGTAGCGCCCGACGGACTCCCTGATGGGCGCCAGGACGAGTTCCCCGGCCTCGGCGAGATCTCCGCCGAGCACCACTCTGCTCGGGTTGAGGAGATTGCAGAGATTCGCCACACCGCTCCCGATGTGACGTCCGACATCGGCGATCACCCGCCGGCAGCCCGGGTCACCGTCCCGCGCCAGCCTGACCACGCCCTCCATGGTGAGGTCGGTGCCGTGGCTGGACTGGAGGAGCGGCAGCACGTACCGGGCCGCCGTGAAGGTCTCCAGGCAGCCCCGGTTGCCGCAGCGGCAGACGGGGCCGGATTCGTCGAGGGTGATGTGCCCTATCTCACCCGCCGTGCCGCCCGGCCCGCGGTAGATCTTTCCACTGATCACCAGCCCCGCGCCGACACCGCTGGCGACCTTGATGTACGCCAGGTCCCTGACCCCGCGGCCACTGCCCCAGACCAGCTCCCCGAGCGCGCCCAGATTGGCGTCGTTGTCCACGTGCACGGGCACGCCGAGCCGCCCCCGCAGCTCCTCGGCGGGCCGCGCGCCGGTCCAGCCCGGCAGGATCGAGGTGGACCCCAGGGTCCCCGACTCGACGTCGATCGGGCCGGGCACCCCGAGCCCCACACCAGCGATCTTGGTACGGTCCACTCCGGTCACCGCGATCAGGCGGCTGACCAGCTCCTCCGCCCGGTCGAACCCCTGGGCGGCCGAGGCGTCCACGTCCAGCGGCTCGGACTCCTCGGCCAGCACCTGGTGGGCGAGGTTGCCGATCGCGACGCGTAGATGCGTATGCCCGAAGTCGACTCCGATGACGATGCCGGCGTCACCGCTCAGGGACACGCTGCGGGCCCTGCGGCCACCCGCCGAAGTAGGTGTGACCTCGACCGTTCCGCTGTCCTTCAGCTCCCGGACGATATTGGAAACGGTCGCGGCGGACAGGCCCGTCGTCCTCGCGATCTCCGCCTGCGTGAGCGATCCGGCAAGGCGCACCGCTCGCACGACGCGCTCCAGATTGGCTCGGTGCAGCGACGACTGCGACCCCGGAGTCTCCATCGACTCATCCACTCCTGCCCTCAGCCGGGCGGCCCCGATGCCGCCCGTGTGATCCGGGTCACAGCAGTGGAACCCGGGTCACTTACAAGTTGTGAACTCCAAGCTCCGCTGAACGGGTTACCGCAGTCAAGTCCTTGAGGGAAATCCGGGACGACAAGCCCCGTTCCGTTTCCGTTACCGCCCCGACACACGCCCGCCACCCCCGAGTCGGGGGTGGCGGGTACGCGAAAGGTACGGATCGTTACTTGAGCGTTGCCGAGGTGAGACCCGCCTGCACCTGCCGCTGGAAGGACAGGTACACGATCAGCATGGGCACCATCGCGATGGTCACGCCCGCGAAGAGCACGGGCAGGTCGGTCGCGTACCCCTGCTGCTGCTGGAGTTGGATGAGCCCCTGGGTCAGGACATATCGCTCCGGATCGGAACTGGTCTGCGGCTGCATCAGCACGGACGGCAGGATGTACTGGTTCCACTGGCCCAGCACGTTGAAGATGCCGACGCTCAGCAGGCCGGGCTTGGCCATCGGCAGCATGACCTGGAAGAACGCCCGGGAGTGCGACGCCCCGTCGAGCACCGCCGCCTCGAAGACCGCCGTCGGCAGTGTCCGGAAGAACGAGTGCATGAAGAAGACGGTGAACGGCATCGAGTAGGCGACGTACACCAGGATCAGCCCCTGGTACGTGTTCAACATGTCGAGACGCTTGACCATGAAGAACAGCGGAACCAGGGCGAGGAAGACGGGGAACATGGCCCCGCCGACGAAGAAGTAGTACACGATCCGGTTGCCCGGGAACTCGTAGCGGGCCAGGACGTACGCCGCCATGGAGCCCAGGAGCATGGTCAGCGGGACCGAGAACACCAGCACGATCAGGGTGTTCGCGAAGTAGTCTCCGATGCCCTTGTTCCAGGCCCGCCGGAAGACGTCGAGCTGCCAGTGCGAGGGCCAGCCCAGGGCCGAACCGCCGATCTGCGCGTCCGTCTTGAAGGAGCTCAGGACCAGCCAGAGCAGCGGCAGGATGATCAGCACGGCCCACAGGACGAGGAACCCGTGCGAGAAGACGTTGAGGGTCAGGCCCTCGCTGCGCCGGTCGCCCGGCCGCGGCGGTGTCTTCCCGACCGTCCGCTGCGGGGGTACGCCGGCGCCGCCGACCTTCGTCGGCTCGGTGATGGGTGCGCTCATAGTCGTCTGTCTCCCGCTCAGAACTCGATGCGCTCGCGGCGGGTGGCGCGCAGCGTGACCACGGACAGGACCAAGGTGAGAAGGAGCATGATGACGCCCATGGCGCAGGCGTAGCCGCTCCTCCCGTAGTAGAGGAAGTTGCGCATCATGACGTTCGCCATGACCTCGCTGTGGTGGTCGGGTCCGCCGCCGTACCCCGTGCCCTGGGTCATGGTCGAGACCAGGACGAACATGTCCATCGCGATGATGCCGAGATAGACCCAGGCGGTCTGGACGGTGTCCCACAGCAGCGGCAGGGTGACCCGGAAGAAGGTGTGCGTGCGGCTCGCCCCGTCGAGCAGCGCGGCCTCGTAGATGTCCCTCGGGATGGACTGCATGGCCGCGGAGAACAGCACCAGATAGAAGCCGACGCCGTGCCAGACGACGACCGCCATCAGGCACCAGAGCACCAGATCGGGCTCGTTCATCCACTCGATCGGGTTGTTCCCGTTCTCCAGACCGAGCTTGATCAGGATTCCGTTGAGCAGACCGCCGCTGTCACTGCGGTAGAGCGCCCCGAAGAGCACCGCGACGATGGCGAGGGACAGCACTTGCGGAAAGAAATAGACGATCTTGTAGAAGCCGGATCCCGCGACGCCCTGCACACCTCCGGCGCCGCCCCGGCCGCCGGCGTTCACCATGAAGGCGAAGAACAGGGCCAGCAGAATGGTGATCACCGGGATGAACACCAGGAACAGGATGTTGTGCCAGATGGCGCCCATGAACACGTCGTCCTGGAACAACGCCTTGTAATTGTCCAGGCCGACGAAACTGAACGTCTGGGACTGGCCCTTCCAGTCGGTGAAGGAGTAACCGATGGTCTGTACGTAAGGCCAGATCACGAAGATCAGATACAGCGCCAAAGGTGCGAGGAGAAACCCCGCGACGAACCGGTACTGCCCTTTTCGCATGGCATCCTGCCCCTGGTGTTCCGGGTGAGCGTGATCAGTCGCGGTGGTTCTTCTTGGACGCCGGGTCCTTGGCGGCCTTGTCGACGGCGGCCTGGGCGCGCTTCAGCCATTCCTTCGGCTGAATTCGCTTGGCCATCAGCTCGTTGGACGCGTTCTGGATGGAGACGTCCATCTCGCTGTACCAGTTGGGGTAGAGGTAGTTGAAGGTGTTGTCACCGGCCGCCTTCGATGCCTCGACGGTCGACTGCGTACCAGGACGCAGCGTGACGCCGGCGTTGACACCGTCCTTGACGATGGTGAGCGAGTTGGCCTTCTGCGCGAAGAGCGTCGACCACTCCTTGGAGAGCATGGACCGCATGAACTCCTGGGCGGCGGGCAGGTTTCCGGCCTTCGCGGGGATGATGAAGGGCTCGCCCGAGCCGGCCCGGATCGCCTCGAACGGCAGCTTGTCCCCCGAGAGGCTCGGCATCGGCATGAACTTCATGTCGAAGTCGGTGGGGGTCTGCTTGAGCTGCTCGTTCTCCAGCCAGGAACCACAGGTGATGAACGCGGCCTTGTACTGGTTCCAGCGGGTCTGGGACTCCGTGTGCGTCAGGGCGTTGGTGCCCGGCATGAGGTAGCCCTTCTCCACGACCTCGTAGATCGCGTCGATGGCCGCCGCCGCCGCGTCGCTGCCGACGAACGCCTTGGGGTCGAGGTTGTCGATCGCCTTCATGGCGTCCAGACCGCCCTGCTTGGCGATCAGGTCCATGATGGCGACGTTGATGTAGTACGGGAACTTGCCCTGGTGGGCCAGGCCGCCGATGCCCTGCGACTTGGCGTCCTTGCAGATGGCGAGGAAGTCGTCCCAGGTCTTCGGAGCCTCCCAGCCCTTCTCCTTGAAGAACTTGCCGGAGTACCACAGGCCCCACACCGTGTAGATGTAGTTGAGGGCCACGACCTTGCCGCCCTGCAGGCCCGGGTCGAGCGTGCCAGGGATGAGCGTGTCGCGGACCTTCTTGGCCGGGTCGTCGATCGACGGAGCGTCGAGGACCGCGGCCAGGTCGAGCAGGTTGCCGTTCTTGAAGAGCACGTCCAGCTTGATCTGCTGCGCGCCCGAGTCGTCGACGATGTCCGGCGGGTTGCCGCCGTTGAAGCGCGGCTGGAGCTTGCCAGTGATCTCCTGGGTGCCGGTGTGGGCGCTGGTGGTGCCCCACTTCTTGTCGAAGGCCGCTTCCCATGCCTTCGCGTAGTCGTCGCCGTAGCCGCCCTTGAAGACGACGACGTCGAGCTTTCCGCCCTTTTCCACGCCGAAGGGGTTGGTCTTGCTGGTCTTGCCCTTGCCCTTGTCCGTGCCCTTGTCGCCGGAGTTGTCGTCGCCTCCGCCGCTCGCACACGCGGACAGGAAGCTCATCGTGGGTACGGAGATCAGACCGAGTGCGGCCGACCGCTTGATCAGATCGCGCCGGCCGACACCTTCGGGGCTGCTGTTCTCGGCGGAAGTGGATCCCATGCTCAAGTCCTCGCCTTCTCCAGGACTCAGGCGGTGAACCGGATCCTCCCCGGCACCGCGGTTAGGTCAAGCTGGGGTCGTGCATGAGGGATTCAGTGGGTCAACGCGGCGATCCCTGCCCTTGTAAACGGCCGCCGACGCCCGATTCCCCCTGGTACATGCCTGTCCGCGGCCGTCGAACGACTGGGCGGATGCCGACAGGTATAGTCCACTTCCCGCCAGCGGAGCAAGATCGAATGCAGGTTTGCCCGCGGGTCTTTTCCGAGTTGAGACCTCCCGGAAATATCGGGCGACCGACCCCTCCCCGGCAGAAGATCGACACGGCGTCAATCTCCCCCCATGCGACTAATGCGCACCTCGTCACGCGACATTCTCCCCGGATGCCACATCCAACACCCTTGACACCGCTCACAACTTGACTCCCTACTGGTCCTTGCGCAGCAGAATTGACAACGTTGTCCACGCGCAAGCGGGTGAGTCGAAGGGACGCGCCGGTATCCGGAGAAAGAGTGCACGCGGGCCCGAAGTGCCTGGATCGGCCGCACTCCAATCCGGCTGGAGCGCCCCGGCGGTGAACGCGCCAAAACAGCAGGGAGGGTCCTCGCGGATGCAGCACGGTGCTCGATACAGACAAAGTTCCTCGGCCCGGCCGAGGTGGAGTTCCTCGACGACAATGGGGGTGGCAGCGCTTTCCCTGATCGTGGCCTCGCAGGGCACCGCGGTCGCCCTTCCGGCCCAAGCGGTCTCCGCCGACCGGCAGTTCGCCTCCTCATTCGAATCGGGCGATCCCGCACCGGACTGGATCAATACCGTAGACACGGGACCCGACGGAAAAAAGCGGTCGTCAGGTGTCGACGGCGGTTACAGCACGGGCATCCCCGGCAACGTCACCGACCACGTCACGGACGTTCGCGCCAGCGACGAGAACGCGGGCTCCGGCGAGGTCAAGGAGAACCTCGTCGACGGCGAGTCGAGCAGCAAGTGGCTGACCTTCGCGCCGACCGGCTGGGCGGAGTTCGACCTCGACGCCCCCGTGAAGGTGGTCACCTACGCGCTCACGTCCGCCAACGACCACGACGAGCGCGACCCGAGTGAGTGGACGCTGCAGGGCTCCACGGACGGCAAGGACTGGAAGACCCTCGACACCCGCTCGGACCAGTCGTTCGGCGAGCGCTTCCAGACCAAGTCGTACGACATCGCGAGCCCCGTGGAGTACCAGCACTTCCGGCTCGACATCACGAAGAACCACAGCGGGGACATCGTCCAGCTCGCCGACGTCCAGTTCTCCACCGGCGGCACCGACGACCCGACCCCCAAGGACATGCTCTCGCTGGTGGACCGCGGGCCGAGCGGCTCCCCCACCGCGAAGGCGGGCGCCGGCTTCACCGGCAAGCGGGCCCTGCGCTACGCGGGTACGCACCAGGCGGACGGCCGGGCGTACTCGTACAACAAGGTCTTCGACGTGAACGTGGCCGTCGGGCGCGACACCGAACTCGCGTACCGGATCTTCCCGTCGATGGCGGACGGTGACCGGGACTACGACGCCACGAACGTGTCGGTGGACCTGGCGTTCACGGACGGCACCCATCTGAGCGACCTGAACCCGGTCGACCAGCACGGGTTCGCGCTCACTCCGCAGGGGCAGGGCGCTGCCAAGATCCTTTACGTCAACCAGTGGAACAACGTCGCCTCGCGGATCGGTTCCGTCGCCGCCGGGAAGACGGTCGACCGGATCCTGCTCGCGTACGACTCCCCGAAGGGCCCGGCGAAGTTCCGGGGCTGGCTGGACGACGTCGCGCTGAAGACCGTCGCGCCCGAGAAGCCGAAGGCGCACCTGTCGGACTACGCGCTGACCACCCGCGGCACCAACTCCAGCGGCGGATTCTCGCGCGGCAACAACTTCCCGGCGACGGCCACGCCGCACGGCTTCAACTTCTGGACCCCGGTGACCAACGCGGGTTCGCTGAGCTGGCTGTACGACTACGCACGTGCGAACAACGCGGACAACCTGCCGACCATCCAGGCGTTCAGCGCCAGCCATGAGCCGAGCCCGTGGATGGGCGACCGGCAGACCTTCCAGGTGATGCCCTCGGCCGCGTCCGGCACCCCGGACACCTCGCGCACCGCCCGCGCGCTGGCCTTCAAGCACGAGAACGAGACCGCGCGCCCGTACTACTACGGGGTGACGTTCGAGAACGGGCTCAAGGCGGAGATGGCCCCGACGGACCACGCGGCGGCTCTGCGCTTCACCTACCCGGGCGCGGACGCGAGCGTGGTCTTCGACAACGTGACGGAACAGGCGGGGCTGACCCTCGACAAGGACAACGGGGTGGTCACCGGCTACTCCGACGTGAAGTCGGGGCTGTCGACGGGCGCGACACGGCTCTTCGTGTACGGCGTCTTCGACGCGCCGGTGACGGACGGCGCGTCGTCCGGGGTCAAGGGCTACCTGAAGTTCAAGCCCGGCGCCGACCACAGTGTCACGCTGCGTCTGGCCACCTCGCTCATCAGCGTCGACCAGGCCAAGGACAACCTGCGCCAGGAGATCCCCGACGGCACGCCCTTCGGCACCGTCAAGGCACGGGCCCAGAAGCAGTGGGACAAGCTGCTGGGCAAGGTCGAGGTCCAGGGCGCCACGCCGGACCAGCTCACGACGCTGTACTCCAGCATGTACCGGCTCTACCTGTACCCCAACTCCGGTTTCGAGAAGGTCGGTTCGAAGTACCAGTACGCGTCGCCGTTCTCCGCGATGCCGGGCCCGGACACCCCGACCCACACCGGCGCGAAGATCGTGGACGGCAAGGTGTACGTCAACAACGGCTTCTGGGACACCTATCGGACGACCTGGCCGGCGTACTCGCTTCTGACGCCTTCTCAGGCTGGCGAGATGGTCGACGGGTTCGTGCAGCAGTACAAGGACGGCGGCTGGACCTCACGCTGGTCCTCCCCCGGTTACGCGGACCTGATGACCGGCACCTCCTCCGACGTGGCGTTCGCGGACGCGTACGTGAAGGGTGTGCACTTCGACGCGGCGGCGGCCTACGACGCGGCCGTGAAGAACGCGACAGTCGTCCCGCCGGCCTCCGGTGTGGGCCGCAAGGGCATGACGACCTCCCCCTTCCTCGGCTACACGTCCACCGCGACGGGCGAGGGCTTCTCCTGGGCCATGGAGGGCTACGTCAACGACTACGGCATCGCCAAGATGGGCGAGGCCCTCTACAAGAAGACCGGCAAGAAGCGCTACAAGGAGGAGTCCGCGTACTTCCTCAACCGCGCCCAGGACTACGTGAACCTCTTCGACAAGAAGGCCGGGTTCTTCCAGGGCCGTGACGCGCAGGGCGACTGGCGCGTCGACTCGGCGAAGTACGACCCGCGCGTGTGGGGGTACGACTACACCGAGACGAACGGCTGGGGGTACGCGTTCACCGCGCCCCAGGACTCGCGGGGCCTGGCCAATCTGTACGGCGGCCAGGACGCGCTGGGCCAGAAGCTCGACACGTACTTCGCCACTCCCGAGACGGCCTCGCAGGACGTCGTGGGGTCCTACGGCGGGGTCATCCACGAGATGACCGAGGCCCGCGACGTACGGATGGGCATGTACGGGCACTCCAACCAGGTGGCACACCACGTCACCTACATGTACGACGCGGCCGGCCAGCCGTGGAAGACGCAGAAGGACGTCCGGGAGGTCCTCTCCCGGCTCTACAGCGGCAGTGAGATAGGGCAGGGTTACCACGGAGACGAGGACAACGGCGAGCAGTCCGCCTGGTACCTCTTCTCCTCGCTCGGCTTCTATCCGCTGGTGATGGGCAGTGGCGAATACGCCATCGGCTCACCCCTGTTCACCAAGGCGACGGTCCACCTGGAGAACGGCCGGGATCTGGTCGTCAAGGCGCCCAGGAACAGCGCGAAGAACGTGTACGTCCAGGGTGTGCGGTTCAACGGCAAGAAGTGGGACTCCACTTCGCTCCCGCACTCGCTCATCTCCCGTGGCGGCGTGCTGGAGTTCGACATGGGCTCCAAGCCGTCCTCGTGGGGCAGCGGCAGGAACGCGGCGCCCGTGTCGATCACGAAGGACGACAAGGTGCCCGCGCCGCGGGCGGACGTCCTGAAGGGCGAGGGCGCGCTCTTCGACAACACCTCGGCGACGGACGCCACCGTCACGACGGTGGACCTGCCGACGGCCGCCTCCGCCAAGGGCGTCCAGTACACCCTGACGTCGTCCGGGGACCACACGAAGGCACCGGCCGGCTGGGTCCTGCAGGGCTCGTCCGACGGCACCAAGTGGACCGACCTCGACCGGCGTTCCGGCGAGTCCTTCGCGTGGGACAAGCAGACCCGCGCGTTCTCGGTGGCGCACCCGGGCTCGTACGCGCACTACCGTCTGGTCCTCGACGGCGCGGCGACGCTCGCGGAGGTGGAGCTGCTGGCCTGACGCGGCATCCCACAGGAGCGGGCGCGGAGATCACTCTCCGCGCCCGCTCCGCTGTGTCCGGACCGGTCCCCCTGCCCTCAGTTCACGGCGAGGGTGAAGACGTGCAGATCCGCGTTGTCGGGCAGTTTCACGCTCTTGACGGTCTTGCCGGCCGGAGCCGCGAAGGGCTTCGTCGCGAAGACATAGGTGGCGACGGGGTCCTTGTCCGCGCCCGCGACGTTGCGGTAAGCGGTCCTGGCCACGGTCTCGTTGCCGTACTGGACGGTGCCGCCCCCGCCGCCGACCGTCCAGTCGGTGAAGGAGAGGTCGACCTGGTCGGTGCTGCCGTCGGTGTAGGTGACGGTGGCCGTGGTCCGCTGGTCTCCGTTCACCGCGCTGCCGATGAACGACAACTGTGTGGCCGGATGCGCGAGTTCGATGATCTGACCGGTCGCAGCGGCATTGTCGGGGCGGCCCGCGGGCGAGTCGGGCCAGGTGTAGGTGAGACCGTCCACGGTGCCCTGGCCGCCCGGGGTCAGGCCCGCGTCCGCCAGGGCCTGCCGGGAGTAGCTCCAGCCACCGCCGTCGTAGTCGGCCTCGTCGTGGTCGCCGGTGTCGTCCGAGACCCCGGTGTTGTTGTAGGCGGCCAGGAGGGACCCGGGAGCCGCGACGGTCAGCGCCACCGGCTGCCGGTACGAGGTGCCGCCGGACGTCACGGTGACCTTGACGTCGTAGAAGCCCTGCCGGGCCGCGTCGCCCGCGGTCAGGGTGATCGAGCGGGAGCCCTCCGTCACCGTTCCGTCCGCGGGGATCGCGGTCACTCCGTCCGGTGTGTCCACGTGGAAGCGGACCTCGGGGCCCGTGCCACCGCTCAGCGCCAGCGCGCGGATGTCGATCCGCGTACTGCCGCCGGGCGCGAGTGTCGCCGCGGTCGGGCCGACGCCGATCTGGTACGGCTGCTCACCGTCGCGGAAGGACGGCGGAGCGGCGGCCGGGTCGCTGCCCCAGCTGCGGTTCGGGGTGCCGGAGAGCGTGTAGTCGAGGGTGCCTCCGTCACGGACGAACGAGGCGGGCAGCCAGGGGCGGCCGCTGGAACGGCCGTCGACCTTCAGCGACTGCACGTACGGGGCGTCCGCCGCCGCGCCGGCCGCCCGGATCTCGATGTCGTTGCCGCCCGGACGCTCGATCCTGACCCGGCTGAACAGGGGCGAGGACAGCACGAGTTCGGCACGGGAGGGAACCTGCGGATACATGCCGAGCGCGGAGAAGACGTACCAGGACGACATCTCGCCGAGGTCGTCGTTGCCGGGGATGCCGCCGGGCTGCGTCGACCACAGCTTGCCCATCGCCGCGCGGACGGTCTCCTGCGCCTTGTAGGGGGCGCCCGCGTAGTCGTACAGGTAGGGGACGTTGATCGACGGCTCGTTGTCCAGTTCCGACTTGTCGCCGCCGCTGCCCGTGAACGCCCAGCCGCCGTCGGCGTTGTGGAAGAACGTGTCGAGGCGGTCGAGCGCCTCGTCACGGCCGCCCATGGCCGCGAAGAGCCCGGCCGGGTTGTGCTGGACCATCCAGGTGTACTGGGCCGCCGTGCCCTCCACGAAGCCGTTGCCGGTGGCGGGGGTGAAGCCGGTGACCCAGCTGCCGTCGGCCTTGCGGTTGGCGATGTAGCCGCCGGTCCGGTCGGCCGCGATGTTGAAGTTGTTCTGCCACCACTGGGAGCGCTCGGCGAAGTCCGCCGCCGTTCGCTTCTCCCCTGCGGCGGTGGCCAGTTGGGAGAGCGCGAAGTCCGCGCCGGACATCTCCAGGGTCTCTGCGGCGCCGCCCCAGGCGTTGGACACGGACGGCATGTAGTGCTGCTGGAGGTACTTGTCGAGCGACGGCCGCTGCCCCACGGACAGGACGGGCTTGCCCGACGAGGACAGGTCCTGCTCGGTCGGCACGGTCGCCGCCTTCACCAGCGACTCAAGCGCCCCCCGCAGATCGAATCCGGTGCCGCCGAAGGCCCGGATGCCCGCGAGCGCGGCCGGTGAGGGGTCGCCGTTCATGACATGGGTGCCGCTCGCGCCGTGCAGCCAGCGGTCCCAGACTCCCCCGTTCTGCCGGGCCAGTTCGAGCAGCGACTGGGCGATGTCGGAGCCGGTGTCCGGGCTGAGGAGGGTGAGCAGCTGGACCTGGGAGCGGTAGACGTCCCAGCCGGAGAACGTGCCGTACTGCGCCTGGTGGCCGCGGCCGACGACATGGACCTTGTCGTCGCTTCCCCGGTATCTGCGGTCGGCGTCACTGATGACGTTGGGATGCAGGAGGGCGTGGTAGAGCGCGGTGTAGAAGGTGGTGCGGTCGGTGTCGCTGCCGCCGCCGACCCGGATCGCGCCGAGCCGGTCGCGCCAGGCGCGGTGCGCGGCGGACCGGACCGAGTCGAAGGACCGGGACGGCGGGTTCTCGGCCTTGAGGTTGGCGGCGGCGCCCGCCGGGCTGACGTACGAGACACCGACCTTGACGTTCACCGGGCCGGTTCCGGGGGCGAACTCCACGTAACCGCCGGCTCCCTTGCCCGCGGCGGGACGCCCGCCGTCCGAGAAGCCGCCGGTACCGCCGCTCGCCCGGGTGGATCCCGGGCTCAGCCGGTCGTCCTGCCAGGTGCCGGTGGTCTTGAAGGTCCGGTCGAAGCGGGCCGTGAAGTACAGGGTGTAGTAGTCGCGTCGGCCCTCGGGGTCGAGGTAGCCGCAGAAGTTCCCGGAGGTGACGGAGCCCGAGACCGTCCGGGTCGCCGGGTCGATGCGCACGTCCGAGGCCGTCGAGCCCACCTCGGAGTTGGCGGTGCGGATCAGCAGCGAGGCCGGCTTGTCCGCCGGGAAGGTGAAGCGGCCCGAGCCGGTGCGCGCGGTCGCCGTGAGGTCCGCGGTGACACCGGAGGAGAGACCGACCTTGTAGTGGCCGGGCTCGGCGGTCTCGTCCGCGTGCGCGAAGTCGGCGGCGTACACCGCGTCCTTGGTGTCGCTCGCCGGGGAGGAGGTGACCTCGCCCGCGTACGGGAAGAACGGGATGTCGCCGCTGCCGCCCGCGCAGCCCGTGCCGGACATGTGGGTGAGGCTGAAGCCCCGGACGCGGGTGGCGTCGTACTGGTAGCCACCGGGCGCTGCCGTGCGGGTGGCGTCCCCGCGGGTGTTCTCCGGGCTCCACGAGAGCATCCCGAAGGGCACGACGGCGCCGGGGAAGACGTTGCCGCCGTTCTTGGTGCCGATGAGCGGATCGACGTAGGTGGTGGGGTCCCGGACGAGGTCGGGCGGCGCGGCGGTGGCGGCCACCGCGGGGGTGATCCCACCGGCCGCGAGGGCGACGGCGAGCAGGACGGTTGACGGACGGAAACGCATGACGCGGCCCCTCCTCCTTCGGACGGGTCGCGCACCACGGGTCGCACAAGCCGCAGGGACAGTAACGTGCGCCACCCGTACCACGGAAGACCGCGTCCGACGCGTCGGACGCGCACGGCTCCCACCCCGCCGGCCCAGCCCGGTACTCGCTCCTCCGCGTCAACATGCTTGACATCGTTGTCTGTTGAGGCGGTAGAGTCATATACAGACCATCAGACAACGTTGTCGCACGCCATGGTCGTCACAAGCCACGCACCATCCCGGGCCGGCACTCCCCCCGCCGGTCCGGGCTCGCGGACCGGGTGAGTCTCCCAGCAGCCACCCGGTCCGCCCCGAGCTGATCGGCCTGCCCGGCGGGCGGACCTGGTGGAGGGGTCACCGCTCGGTACCGGGACGCGGTGCCGGGAGGTCGCCGCCGGACGCGGTCCCGGACGTCGCGCGGCGCCCTGCGTACGTATGCGCGTGGCGCCCTGTGTGCGTAGGGGCGTGGCGACCTGCGTGCGGACGGGCATGGCGACCTGCTTGCGTGCGGACCCCGCGGCGGACGGCCCTGCCGTACGGGGGCGCCCTCTCCGCCGCCCCTTCCCCCTCGGTTCGCTCCGTCTCCCTTGCCCTCAGGGCGCGTTGACCGGGACGGCCGCGAAGGGTCACCTCGACACCGCCCGAAAAGACGGAGGGCCGCACTCCTCATGATGAGGAGTGCGGCCCGACCGGTGCTCCGGATCGCCTGCCGCGGGGACTACTTGGCGATCAGGTTGCGCAGCACGTACTGCATGATGCCGCCGTTGCGGTAGTAGTCCGCCTCGCCGGGGGTGTCGATGCGGACGACCGCGTCGAACTCGACGCCGCTGTCCGTGGTGACCTTCACCGTGCGCGGGGTGGTGCCGTTGTTGAGCTCCTCGACACCCGTGAAGGAGAACGTCTCCTCGCCGGTCAGGCCGAGGGACTCGGCGGTCGCGCCCTCCGGGAACTGGAGGGGCAGGACGCCCATGCCGATGAGGTTGGAGCGGTGGATGCGCTCGTAGGACTCGGCGATGACGGCCTTGACGCCGAGCAGCGCGGTGCCCTTGGCGGCCCAGTCGCGGGACGAGCCGGAGCCGTACTCCTTGCCGGCCAGGATGACCAGCGGGATGCCCTGCTCGATGTAGTTGCGCGAGGCGTCGTAGATGAACGCGACCGGCGCGTCCGCCTGGGTGAAGTCCCGGGTGAAGCCGCCCTCGGTGCCCGGCGCGATCTGGTTGCGCAGGCGGATGTTGGCGAACGTACCGCGGATCATGACCTCGTGGTTGCCGCGGCGGGAGCCGTAGCTGTTGAAGTCACGACGCTCGACACCGTGCTCCGTGAGGTACTTGCCTCCGGGGGTGTCGGCCTTGATGGCGCCGGCCGGGGAGATGTGGTCGGTGGTGACCGAGTCGCCCAGCTTCGCCAGCACGCGGGCACCGGCGATATCGGTGACCGGGGACGGCTCGTGCGCCATGCCCTCGAAGTACGGGGGCTTGCGGACGTAGGTCGACTGCGGGTCCCACTCGAAGGTGTTGCCCTCGGGGATCGGCAGCGCCTGCCACTGGGCGTCACCCGCGAAGACGTCCTGGTAGGACTTGTTGAACATGTCCTCGCCGATGGCGTTCGCCACGACGTCGTTGACCTCAGCCTCGGAGGGCCAGATGTCGGCCAGGTAGACCGGCTTGCCCTCGGTGTCGGTGCCGAGCGCGTCGCGGGTGATGTCCACCTTCATGGAGCCCGCGAGCGCGTAGGCGACGACCAGCGGCGGGGACGCCAGGTAGTTCATCTTCACG
Source organism: Streptomyces sp. NPDC057950 (assembly GCF_042887295.1). Lineage (NCBI taxonomy): Bacteria > Bacillati > Actinomycetota > Actinomycetes > Kitasatosporales > Streptomycetaceae > Streptomyces > Streptomyces sp. NPDC057950. The sequence continues at coordinate 58,424 of NZ_JBHVPP010000022.1, read as the reverse complement.
TCGGGGTTGATACGGCCCTCGAAGTTCCGGTTGCCGGAGAGGACCGAGGTGACGGCGAGGTCGTGGTCGTTGACGGCCTTGGAGACCTCGTCCGGCAGCGGGCCGGAGTTGCCGATGCAGGTGGTGCAGCCGTAACCGACCAGGTTGAAGCCGACCTTGTCGAGGTAGGGGGTGAGCCCGGCCTTGTCGAAGTAGTCGGTGACGACCTTGGAGCCCGGGGCGAGGGTGGTCTTGACCCACGGCTTGCGGGTCAGGCCCTTCTCCACGGCCTTCTTCGCGACGAGCGCGGCGGCGACCATGACGTACGGGTTCGAGGTGTTGGTGCAGGAGGTGATGGCCGCGACCGTCACCGCACCGTGGTCGATCTCGTAGGTCGAGCCGTCGGGGGCCGTGACCGTGACCGGGTTGGAGGGGACGCCGTTGGCGGCGGCCGGGGAGTCGGAGGCCGGGAAGGACTCCTTGCCCGCCTCGTCGTCGTCGGCGACGTAGTTGCGCACGTCGCTCTTGAACTGCTCGGCGGCGTTCGCGAGGACGATGCGGTCCTGCGGGCGCTTCGGACCGGCGATCGAGGGGACGACCGTGGAGAGGTCGAGCTCCAGCTTCTCGGAGAAGTCGGGCTCGGCGGCCGGGTCGAGCCAGAGGCCCTGCTGCTTGGCGTACGCCTCGACGAGCGCGAGCTGCTGCTCGGAACGGCCGGTCAGCTTCAGGTACTTGATGGTCTCGCCGTCGATCGGGAAGATCGCGGCGGTGGAGCCGAACTCCGGCGACATGTTGCCGATGGTGGCGCGGTTGGCCAGCGAGGTGGCGGCCACACCCTCACCGTAGAACTCGACGAACTTGCCGACGACGCCGTGCTTGCGCAGCATCTCGGTGATCGTGAGCACCAGGTCGGTGGCGGTCGTACCGGGCGTGAGCTCACCGGTGAGCTTGAAGCCGACGACGCGCGGGATGAGCATCGAGACCGGCTGGCCGAGCATCGCGGCCTCGGCCTCGATGCCGCCGACGCCCCAGCCGAGGACGCCCAGACCGTTGACCATCGTGGTGTGGGAGTCCGTACCGACGAGGGTGTCGGGGTAGGCCTGGCCGTTGCGGACCATGACCGTGCGCGCCAGGTGCTCGATGTTCACCTGGTGGACGATGCCGGTGCCCGGCGGGACGACCTTGAACTCGTCGAACGCGGTCTGGCCCCAGCGCAGGAACTGGTAGCGCTCCTTGTTGCGGCCGTACTCCAGCTCGACGTTCTGCGCGAAGGCGTCGTGGGTGCCGAACTTGTCGGCGATGACGGAGTGGTCGATGACCAGCTCGGCCGGGGCCAGCGGGTTGATCTTCGCCGGGTCACCGCCGAGCTCCTTGACGGCCTCGCGCATGGTGGCGAGGTCGACGACGCAGGGCACGCCGGTGAAGTCCTGCATGATCACGCGCGCCGGCGTGAACTGGATCTCCTGGCTGGGCTGGGCCTGGGAGTCCCAGCCGCCGAGGGCCCGGATGTGGTCGGCGGTGATGTTCGCGCCGTCCTCGGTGCGGAGCAGGTTCTCCAGCAGCACCTTCAGGCTGTACGGAAGGCGAGCCGAGCCTTCCACCTTGTCCAGCCGGAAGATCTCGTACGACTCGTCGCCCACCTGCAGCGTGCTGCGGGCGTCGAAGCTGTTCGCCGACACGACAGTCTCCTTCATTGATGTGCGCGTTCCCACCGCATCCTGCCGCCACGATGTCTTGGCCGATCCGCTAAGGTAAAGCTAAGTTAGGTAGCCCTTACCAAGATGGCGGCTGCGGTGCGCCTCGGCAGATATCTCGATGTCGAGATAACTCTAGTACATGGGGGCGGGCTGGTCATGCGCGGCCTGCCCGTCACGTCTCCGCCCGCCTGGCCGGATCTCGCGCACGCCGGCCACGTCCGGAAGAAGTCACGCCTGCCCGGCCGCCGTCCTCGGCGCCCGTAGCACGTCCGCGAGCGCCCGTCGCACGTCCGCGAGTGCCCGTGTCCCGGCCCGGTACCCATCGACTCCGGCCGGCAAGCCTCCCGTTTCGGACACCACCGCCGTGCGGCCTCGCCCGCATGGCGCGTCACGGGAGAAAGCCCCGCCGGATGGTCGCCGACGCACGCGTGTACCTGTGGACGATGCGCCACAGCCACCGCATGGACCCCGATGGGCGGTCCATGGACTGCCGCCAGATCCTCACCCTGTTCCCTCGGCCCGCGGGCACCGGCGGCCCGCTGCGGATCGTCTTCGCCGACGGGCCCGGCCGGTACGACCCGGGCGGGGCCCCCTTCGGCTCCGGAGACGTGGGCCTCGGTCGGGGCGCGGGCCTGAACCTGCACGAGCCGGGCGCCGTCCGGGCGCTGCTCGACGTGGCGCCGGCCCGCAGGTGGCGGCCCGATGAGCGGCGTGCGGTGGAGGTGGACGGCTGGCCCCTGCTGGAGGCGGCCGCCGCCGTGCGAGCCGGCGACGCCGACCCGGAGGCCCCGGAGGCCCCGGAGGCCCGTAGCGAGTGTCCTCCCGCCGTGCGGGCGGGCCGATGTCACATTCCGGAGCTCCCTCTCGTCGTACTGCCGAGACGAACGCATCCATCCGGCGAGCAGGAGACCGACGGCGCTCGGCGAGACCGCCGCATCACCGCCGTGAACGTTTCCATCGGCTGGAGCACGGAGTCGTTCGCACACCGGGTGCACGGCGACAGGGAGCCAATCGATGAGTGACTTTCGGGCCATCGCGGATCGCGTCGAGATCGAGGCGCTGCGCGGTGAGTTCACCGACGCGGTGATGATGCGCGACTACGACCGTATCGCTCTGCTGTTCACACCGGACGGCACGTGGCGGATGCCCGGCATCCCCGTCGAACTCGAAGGGCGGGAGCCGATCCGCGCCTGGGGCAGGCGGGTGCCGGATTTCGTGGACTTCCTTGTGCAGAACACGCACCCGGGTGTGATCCGGCTGGACGGCGACACCGCGTCCGGCCGCGCGTACATGTCGGAGGTCGGGCGTGGCCGCGACGGTCGCGGAGGGCTGAACTACGCCATTTACCACGACCGTTACCAGCGCACCGAGGAGGGCTGGCGGTTCGCCGAGCGCGTCTACGAGGTCCGGTACGAAGACTCCTCGCCGCTGACCGGGTCACCGTCCCGCCCGGCCGGGGAATCGTGAACAGCCCGCAATGAGACCCCGTCGCCCCCGCCGGCGAACCGGCGGGGGCGACGGGGCTCCCGGTCACCAGGGAAGGGAGCCCTCGAGATCGAAGTAGCCTCCGGTCGGACCCTCCGGGCCCAGCTGGGCCGTGCGGACGATGATCTCGGCGCCCTCCTCGACGGTCTGGATGCCCGTGTGCCCGTTCAGGTCCGTCGCGGTGTAGCCCGGCTCCACCGCGTTGACGCGGATCTCGGGGAAAGCCTTCGCGAACTGCACGGTGATCATGTTGACCGCGGTCTTCGACGCCGGATAGGCGACCCCGGGATACGCGTACGTGGGTGTGTCGGGGGTGCTGACCCGGCCCAGCGAAGCGAGTCCGCTGCTCACGTTCACCACGACCGGGGCCGCGGAGCGCCGCAGCAGGGGCAGGAACGCATGGGTGACGCGTACGACCCCGAAGACGTTCGTCTCGAAGATCGACCGCATCATGTCGGCGGTCAGGTCCGCGGCGCCGACGACACCCCCGTCCGGTGTCCGCCCCTCGATGCCGGCGTTGTTGATCAGTACGTCGAGCCCGCCGTCGGCCTCGACGGTCTTCGCCGCGGCGGCGACGGAGGCGTCGTCGGTGACGTCGAGGACGACCGCGCGCGCCCCCAGTTCCTCGGCGGCCCGGCGTCCGCGCTCCGGGTCCCGGCTGCCGATGTAGACGGTGTGGCCCGCGGCGACGAGGCGGCGGGCGGTCTCGAAGCCGAGACCCTTGTTCGCTCCGGTGATCAGTGTTGTCGTCATGGCTCCAGGTTGCGGCGGGGCGCCCGGGCCGGCCAGGAGCCCCGTCTTCCTGGGACTCCCAGTACCAGGCAGGTCCGGGCCGCGCGGGGCACAGTGGAAGCATGGCGAGCACGGAGTTCGGGCGAACGGTACGGCGCTGGCGTGACCGGGTCTCCCCGGAGGCCGCCGGGCTCCCCGTCGGCGGGCAGCGCAGGGCGGCCGGGCTGCGCCGCGAGGAACTCGCCCTGCTGGCCGGGATCTCGGTCGACTACGTCACCCGTCTCGAACAGGGACGGGCGGCCCACCCGTCGGAGCAGGTCGTCGAGGCGCTCGGCCGGGCCCTGCGGCTGTCCGCCATCGAGCGCGAACACCTCTTCCACGCCGCCGGGCTGGTCCCGCCGGGACGGGGCACGGTACCCGGCTACCTCACGCCGAGCGTGCAGCGGCTGCTGGACCGGCTGACCGGGACCCCCGTGGCGGCCTATGACGCGGCGTGGACGCTGCTGGTGGCCAACCCGCTGTACGCGGCCCTGCTGGGCGACCCGTCGGGGTGGCGCGACCAGGAGCGCAACGGGGTGTGGCGTGCCTTCCTCGGTCCGGCCGGCCGGGTGCGCCACACCCCGCAGTCCCGGCGGACGCTGGAGACCGCGCTCGTGAGCGACCTGCGGGCGGCGTCGAGCCGGTATCCGGCCGACCGGCGGGTGCAAGGGCTGGTCGCGGAACTGCGCACGGGCAGCGCCCGGTTCGCCGAGCTGTGGGACTCCGGGGCCGTGGGCCGCCAGGACGCCTCCCGCAAGACCGTCGACCACCCCCAGTTGGGCCCCCTCACACTGGACTGCGACATCCTCAGCGTCGCCGGGAGCGACCTGCGCATCATGGTCTACACGGCCGAGCCCGGCACGCAGGACGCCGAACGGGTCGCGCTGCTCGGTGTGCTCGGCACCCAGACGCTCGCCTGAACAGGGCCGACGCCCCTGGCAGTTCGCGTATGGAGACATTTCGCGGGTGTCGTAGATCCGCAGGCGGCCAAGGGCCGATTTCGGGGTACCCGGTGTCCGGGCCGGGACGCACCCGGTGTCGCGAACCACCTCTAGGGGGCCCTCGATGGCAATCACCTTCCGCAAGAGCTTCCGCATCCTTCCCGGGGTGCGGCTGAACATCAACCGGCACTCGTGGTCGATCACCACCGGCGGACGGCACGGACCGCGGCACACCCACAGCAGCACCGGGCGCAAGACCACCTCGATGGACCTGCCGGGCCCCTTCGGCTGGCGCCGCACCACACGGCGGCGGGACCACTGACCTCACCCGGCCCGCCGCCACCCATGTGAAGGGGTGAGCGGGCCGGTTGGCCGCCGTGACAGCGGTGTCGCGCACGGTGGGGGGACGGTCGAGCCGGCCCCCCACCGCGGCTCCCACCCGCGAGCGGGACGCATCGGCCAAAAGGAAGGAAAGACAGAAAAGGCGTGAACGGTGGGAAGCAACCCACACCCTCCCTTTCCTGTGCCGATCCCGCCCGAACTCCCCTGCGAGTCCGCCCCGCTGGCCACCGTCACTCGAATGGGCGCACTCCATTTCTCTTTATCTCACATGAGATATACGGTCGCGCCATGGCAGACGACTACCTCGTACGCATCGGCAAGCTCATCCGTGACGCCCGTCAGCACCGGGGCTGGACCCAGTCGCAGCTCGCCGAGGCTCTCGGCACCAGCCAGAGTGCCGTCAATCGCATCGAGCGCGGCAATCAGAACATCAGCCTTGAGATGATCGCCCGTATAGGCGAAGCCCTGGATAGCGAGATCGTGTCCCTCGGCTACGCGGGTCCGATGCATCTGCGCGTGGTCGGCGGACGACGGCTGTCCGGCTCGATCGATGTGAAGACCAGCAAGAACGCCTGTGTCGCCCTGCTGTGCGCGACGCTCCTGAACAAGGGCCGCACGGTGCTGCGCCGCGTGGCCCGGATCGAAGAGGTCTACCGCCTGCTGGAGGTGCTCGGTTCGATCGGCGTCCGCACCCGGTGGATCAACGACGGGGTCGACCTGGAGATCGTGCCCCCGGCCCAGCTGGACATGGAGGCCATCGACGCCGAGGCGGCCCGCCGTACGCGGTCCATCATCATGTTCCTCGGCCCGCTGCTGCACCGCATGGACCAGTTCAAGCTGCCGTACGCGGGCGGTTGCGACCTGGGCACCAGGACGATCGAGCCGCACATGATCGCGCTGCGCCGCTTCGGTCTCGACATCGCCGCCACCGAGGGGCTGTACCACGCCAGGGTGGACCGCGCGGTCTCCCCCGCCCGCCCGATCGTCCTGACCGAGCGCGGCGACACGGTGACCGAGAACGCGCTGCTCGCCGCGGCCCGCCACGACGGCGTGACCGTCATCCGCAACGCCTCCTCCAACTACATGGTCCAGGACCTGTGCTTCTTCCTGGAGGCCCTGGGCGTACGGGTGGAGGGCATCGGCACCACGACGCTCACCGTGCACGGTGTGCCCACCATCGACGTGGACGTGGACTACTCGCCCTCGGAGGACCCGGTCGAGGCGATGAGCCTGCTCGCCGCCGCGGTCGTCACCGAGTCGGAGCTGACGGTGCGCCGGGTGCCGATCGAGTTCCTGGAGATCGAGCTCGCGGTCCTGGAGGAGATGGGCCTCGACCACGACCGTTCGGCGGAGTACTTCGCCGACAACGGCCGTACGCGGCTGGTGGACCTCACGGTCAGGCCCTCCAAGCTGGAGGCGCCGATCGACAAGATCCACCCGATGCCGTTCCCGGGCCTGAACATCGACAACGTCCCGTTCTTCGCGGCCATCGCGGCCTCCGCGCAGGGCAAGACGCTGATCCACGACTGGGTGTACGACAACCGGGCGATCTATCTCACGGACCTCAACCGCCTCGGCGGGCGGCTCCAACTCCTCGACCCGCACCGGGTGCTGGTGGAGGGCCCGACCCGCTGGCGCGCCGCCGAGATGATGTGCCCGCCCGCGCTGCGCCCCGCCGTCGTCGTCCTGCTGGCGATGATGGCGGCCGACGGGACGTCCGTACTGCGCAACGTGTACGTCATCAACCGCGGCTACGAGGACCTGGCCGAACGCCTCAATTCACTCGGGGCACAGATCGAGACGTTCCGGGACATCTGAGCCCACCGCGCGGCCGTGGGGCCCGCCGGTCGACGCCAGAGCGTCCTCCGGCGGGCCCCCGCGTGCGCTCTCAGCCCTCCATGAACGTGATGTCCTGCTGCCGCACCGCGTGGAACTTCGGCAGCGGCAGGCCGCCCGCGCCGGGGCTCAGCTCCATCAGCGTGGCCTCGACGTGGGCGGCTCCCGGCCGGAGGGTACCGGGTTCGCGCTTCTCGGAGTTGGCCCAGCGGTGCGCCGCTCCGTCGCAGACGGCCGAGGTCCCGCCGATGCCGTGACGCACTCCGGAGTCGCCCTGCCACACCGACGAGGACACGAACACCGGGCCGGTACCCGTCAGGCACCGGTAGGTGCCGGAGAGCGTGATGGTGCCGTCCGCCGCGAGGTGACCGGTGCTGTCGACGGTCACCGTCTCGTACGGGTCCGACAGGCCGGCGGCGGACGCGGCCGCGGCGGACGGGACGAGCAGCAGGAGCGCGGCGCCGGCGGCCGCGCCGATGACCTGACGCAAGGACATGGAAGTACCTCCTGGAGCGTGGCAGGCTCCACAGGTACCGGCCCGGCGCGCCCGGGACGGTGATCGTCACCCCTTTGGTGGCGAGTCCGCCCCACGCGTCATGGGAACGTCCGAGAGTTGTCCGTGTGTTGTCACGCTTCTCGACCGGCTGTTCCGATGAGTTCGCCGCGGGAGCATGGTCTTGTACATGCGAGGCGGCGACAGCGCCGCAGGCACTCATCGCATCCGACGTGGAGGTGCGCCATGTGTTCCCACCAGGCTCTGTGCCCGTCCGCGGACTCCAGGCTTCCGCACGTGGTGTCGGCCCACCACGAGCAGGGGTGGAGCCTGCTGTGCAACGGGGCGATCGTCTTCGACGACAGCGGTGAGCTGCTCCCCGACGGCAGCGTGGTCGCTCCGCACCGGATGTTCGCCGAGCGGCTCACCGTCGCCGCCTGATCACCACCCCGCCACGCGTCGCGGCCTGATCACCACCCCCGCCACGCAGGCACCGCGCTACGCCAGTACCGCGAAGCCGTCGAGTTCGACCAGGGCGCGCTCGTCCCACAGGCGCGCCGCGCCGACGACGGCCATCGCGGGGTAGTCGCGCCCGGCCAACCGCCGCCACACGCGCCCGAGTTCGGCGGCGTGACGACGGTAGTCCGCGACATCGGTGGCGTAGACGGTGACCCGTGCGAGGTCGGACGGGGTTCCCCCCGCCGCCCGCAGCGCGGTGAGCAGGTTCGTCAGCGCCCGCTCGAACTGCTCCGGGAGGCTCTCGCCGACCACCTTCCCGTCCGTGTCGAGCGCGGTCTGGCCCGCCAGGAAGACGACGCGGGTACCGGTGGCGACGACAGCGTGCGAGAAGCCGGTGGGCGGGGAGAGTTCGGGCGGATTGACACGCTCGGTGCTCACAGTGCCTCCCATGCGGAGTACAACTCCTTGGCGATGACGGCTCGTTGGACCTCACTCGCGCCCTCGTAGATACGGGGAGCGCGCACCTCCCGGTAGAGGTGCTCGAGGAGATGACCGCGGCGCAGGGCGCGGGCGCCGTGCAGTTGGACCGCCGCGTCGACCACGTACTGGGCCGTCTCGGTCGCCAGCAGCTTCGCCATCGCCGCGCGCCGGGGCACGTCCGGGGCCCCTTCGTCGTACGCCGCGGCGGCCGCGTACACCATCAGGCGGGCCGCCTCCGTCCGCAGCGCCATCTCGGCGACCTGGTGGGCCACCGTCTGCAGGTCCTTCAGCCTCCCTCCGAACGCCTCTCGCCGTGAGGTGTGCGCGAGGGTCGCCTCCAGGGCCGCTGCCGCCATGCCGACCGCGAAGGCGCCCACGCTCGGGCGGAAGAGATTGAGGGTGCCCATCGCGACCCGGAAGCCGCGGTCGGGTTCGCCGAGCACGTCGTCGGCCGTGACCGGTACGGCGTCGAAGGCGAGGGCGCCGATCGGGTGCGGCGAGAGCATGTCGAGCGGGGTCCCGGTGAGACCGGGCCGGTCGGCGGGGACGAGGAACGCGGTGACACCTCGGGCACCGGCCCCCGGGGTGGTGCGCGCGAAGACGGTGTAGAAATCGGCCTCGGGCGCGTTGGAGATCCAGCACTTCTCGCCGGTGAGCCGCCAGCGCCCGGCGCCGTCGGCCTCGGCGACGGTCCCGGTGTCCCCCTCGTCGGCGGCCCGGACCCGGTCCGCGCTCAGGGTCAACGCCGCCGCGTCGGAGCCCGCGGCCGGCTCACTGAGGGCGAAGGCGGCCACCGCGGTGCCGTCCGAGACGCGCGGGAGCCAGTGCGCGCGCTGCGCCCGGGTGCCGTACGCGTGCACCGGATGCGCGCCGAGTCCCTGCAGGGCGAGCGCGGTCTCGGCCTCCGTACAGGCGTGCGCCAGGGACTCCCGCATCAGGCACAGGTCGAGGGCGCCGGAGGTGAACAGCCGGGCGAGCAGCCCGAGTCGACCCAGCTCGGCGACGAGTGGGCGGTTGACGTGACCCGGCTCGCCCTTCTCGGCCAGCGGGCTCAGCCGCTCGGCGGCGAGCGTACGCAGCTCGGCGCACCAGGCGCTCTGCGCCGTGTCGAGCGAGAAAACGGTCACGGCCGGTCCCCTCTCCCCTGCGAGCCCCAGGTTATCGCGGGACGTTGACTGTCGTCACCAACACGATACGCTCCTTGTGCGCAACCGAGATGCGGAGCAACAGACCACGCACGACGTGCCACGGATCACGCACCAGAGATCACGCACCATGCGCCACCAACCACGCGCCACAAGCCGCGAGTTGAGAGCCGCGAGCCCACCACGACAAGGGGGCGAACCTCCATGGACCCCGGCGACACCCTGGACCCGACGACCTCGGCCCACCTCGACACCTTCGCCCGCGACCACCTCCCGCCGCCGGAACAGTGGCCCCGACTTTCCTTCGACCTGCCCGAGTTGAACTACCCGGACCGGCTCAACTGCGCTGCCGAGCTCCTCGACGGCGGACATCCGCAGCGCCCCGCCTTCCGCACGCCGTCCGGCGACCTGTGGACGTACGGACAGCTCCTCTCCCGCGTCGACCGCATCGCCCATGTGCTGACCACCGAGCTGGGCGTGGTGCCCGGGAACCGGGTCATGCTGCGCGGGCCCACCACGCCCTGGCTGGCCGCGTGCTGGCTGGCGGTCCTGAAGGCGGGCGCGATCGCCGTCACCGTGCTCGCCCAGCAGCGCCCGCACGAGCTGACCACGATGGGCACCATCGCCCGGGTGACCCATGCCCTGTGCGACATACGGTCGGTCGACGACCTGGCCGGGGCGGACCTCCCGGGACTGCGGATCACGACGTACGGCGGTGACGCGCCCGACGACCTGCTGCTGCGGATCACGGGCGCGCCCGACGAACCCTTCACGGCCGTGGACACGGCCGCCGACGACATCGCGCTGATCGCGTTCACCTCGGGCACGACCGGCCGCCCCAAGGGCTGTGTGCACTTCCACCGCGATGTGCTGGCGACGGCGGACACCTTCTCCCGCCATGTGTTGAGGCCACGCGAGGACGACGTCTTCACCGGCAGTCCCCCGCTGGGATTCACCTTCGGACTCGGCGGACTCGTCATCTTCCCGATGCGCGCGGGTGCCTGCTCCCTGCTCCTCGAACAGGCGGGCCCCAAGCAGTTGTTGCCCGCCATCGCGGATCACCGTGTCTCCGTGCTGTTCACGGCGCCGACCGCGTACCGGGCGATGCTGACGGAACTGGACGGCTACGACACGACGTCGCTGCGGCGCTGTGTGTCGGCGGGCGAGAACCTGCCCGCCGCGACCTGGCAGGCCTGGCAGGCCCGTACCGGGCTGCGCGTCATCAACGGCATCGGCGCCACCGAGCTGCTGCACATCTTCATCTCCGCGGCCGACGAGCGGATCAGACCCGGCACGACGGGCCTGCCCGTCCCCGGATGGCAGGCCCGCGTGGTCGGCGCCGACGGCAATCCGGTACCCGACGGCGAACCCGGCCTGCTCGCCGTACGGGGCCCGGTGGGCTGCCGCTATCTCGCCGACCCGCGGCAGCGGGAGTACGTGCGCGACGGCTGGAACCTCACCGGTGACACCTATGTCCGCGACGCCGACGGCTACTTCCGCTATGTCGCCCGCGCCGACGACATGATCGTCTCGGCCGGGTACAACATCGCGGGGCCGGAGGTCGAGGACGCGCTGCTGCGCCACCCGGACGTCGTCGAGACCGCGGTCGTGGGCCGCCCCGACGAGGCCCGCGGCCAGGTCGTGGTGGCGTACGCGGTACTGCGGCCGGGCGCGCCACGGGACCCGGAGGCGCTGCGGGTCTTCCTCAAGTCCGAGCTCGCGCCCTACAAATGCCCCCGCGAGTTCGTCTTCCTGGACGTGCTGCCGCGCACGGCGACGGGGAAGCTGCAGCGGTTCCGGCTGCGTACGGCCGTCCCCGCCCAGGCGGCCCCCGGGCGCGAGTCGTCCACCGGGCGCGAGTCGTCCCCCGGGCGCGAGTCGTCCCCCGGGGGTGAGTCGTCCCCCGGAGGCGGGTTGCCCACCGGCGGCGGTGCCAAGTGATCTTCGAGCACTAGAGTGATCGATGTGTCAGAGCAGCGCGCCCCCCGGTCCCTCATCGTCACGTTCTACGGCGCGTACGGCCGTTACATGCCCGGCCCCGTGCCGGTGGCCGAGCTGATCCGGCTGCTCGCCGCGGTCGGCGTCGACGCGCCCTCCGTGCGCTCGTCGGTCTCCCGGCTCAAGCGCCGCGGACTGCTCGAACCGGCCCGCACCTCGGCGGGCGCGGCGGGCTACGGACTGTCGACGGACGCGCGCCAGCTGCTCGACGACGGCGACCGGCGGGTGTACGCGACGGCACCTCCCGAGGACGACGGCTGGGTGCTCGCCGTCTTCTCCGTGCCGGAGTCGGAGCGCCAGAAGCGGCACGTGCTGCGCTCGCGGCTGGCCGGTCTCGGCTTCGGGACGGCCGCACCCGGGGTGTGGCTCGCTCCGGCCCGGCTGTACGAGGAGACGCGGCACACCCTGGCGCGGCTGCGGCTCGATCCGTACGTGGAGCTGTTCCGTGGCGAGCACCTGGGCTTCGCGGCGACGGTGGACGCGGTCGCGCGGTGGTGGGACCTGAGCTCGATCGCCGAGGAGCACGAGGCTTTCCTCGACCGGCACGCGCCCGTGCTGCACGCCTGGGAGCGGCGTACGGACACCCCTCCGGAGGAGGCGTACCGGGACTACCTGCTGGCCCTGGACACCTGGCGCCACCTCCCGTACGCCGACCCGGGACTCCCCGTCGCGCTGCTGCCCCGGGACTGGCCCGGAGCCCGTTCGGCCGCCGTCTTCCGGGCCCTGCACGAGCGGTTGCGCGACGCGGGGGCGGACTTCACCGAGGTGCCCGCGTAGTTCACGCCGGCGTCCCGGGCGTCCCCTCGCAACTGCCCTCAAGTCTCCAGTGAGAGACGGGGTTTGGGGGCGTCGGTGCGTCCGGTCTGTGGGCGTCTGCTGCCCGCGCGGTAGGGCTTCGGCCAGGCGACGCCCGGACCCTCGTACCCCTGCTCGGCCGCCGCGTGAAGTGTCCAGTGCGGGTCGTAGAGGTGCGGCCGGGCGAGCGCGCACAGGTCCGTGCGCCCGGCCAGGATCAGCGAGTTGACGTCGTCCCAGGAGGAGATCGCGCCGACGGCGATCACCGGCAGGCCGGTCTCGTGGCGGATCCGGTCGGCGTACGGCGTCTGGTACGAGCGTCCGTACTCGGGCCGCTCGTCCGCCACCACCTGGCCCGTCGACACGTCCACCGCGTCCGCGCCGTGCGCCGCGAAGGCCCGTGCGATGGCGACCGCGTCGTCCCCGGTGGTGCCGCCCTCGGCCCAGTCGGTGGCGGAGATGCGGGCGGTCATGGGACGTTCCTCCGGCCACACCGCCCGTACGGCGTCGAAGACCTCCAGCGGGAAGCGCAGTCTGCGCTCCAGCGAGCCGCCATAGGCGTCGGTGCGCAGGTTCGTCAGCGGCGAGAGAAAGCCGGACAGCAGATAGCCGTGGGCGCAGTGCAGTTCGAGGAGGTCGAAGCCGCAGCGTGCGGCACGCCAGGCGGCGGCCGCGAACTGCTCGCGGATGTCGGTCAGTTGCGCGCGGGTGAGCTCGCGGGGTGACTGGCTGTCTGGTCCGTACGGGATCGGGGAGGCGGCCACGAGGGGCCAGTTGCCCTCCTCCAGCGGCTCGTCGATGCCCTCCCACATCAGCTTCGTGGAGCCCTTGCGGCCGGCGTGGCCGAGCTGGACACCGATGGCGGTGCCGGGTGCCTGGGCGCGCACGAAGCCGGTGATCCGCCGCCAGGAATCGGCCTGGCGGTGTGTGTAGAGCCCCGCGCAGCCCGGCGTGATACGGCCCTCGGCGCTCACGCACACCATCTCGGTCATCACCAGGCCGGCGCCGCCGAGCGCCCGCGCGCCCAGGTGCACGAGGTGGAGGTCGCCGGGTACGCCGTCCACGGCCGAGTACATGTCCATCGGGGAGACCACGACCCGGTTGCGCAGGGTCAGTCCGCGCAGCCGCAGCGGTGTGAACATCGGGGGCGTGCCGGGCGGGCAGCCGAACTCGCGCTCGACCGCGGTGGTGAAGTGCGCGTCGCGCAGCCGCAGGTTGTCGTGGGTGACCCGGCGGCTGCGGGTGAGGAGGTTGAAGGCGAACTGGCGCGGCGGCTGGTCGACGTACCGTCCCACGTTCTCGAACCACTCCAGACTCGCGCGGGCGGCGCGCTGGGTGGACGCGACCACCGGGCGCCGCTCCTCCTCGTACGCGGCGAGTGCCTCGGCGATCGTGGACCGCTCCCGAAGACTGGCGGCGAGGGCGAGGGCGTCCTCGACGGCGAGCTTCGTGCCCGAGCCGATGGAGAAGTGGGCGGTGTGCGCGGCGTCGCCGAGGAGCACCAGATTGCCGTGCGACCAGCGGTCGTTGACCACCGTGCGGAAGGTGGTCCACGCCGACTTGCCGGACCGCAGCGGCCGTCCGCCCAGGGCGTCGGCGAAGATCTTGGCGCACCGCTCGACGGACTCCCGCGGGTCCAGGTCGGCGAACCCGGCGGCCCGCCACACTTCCTCGCGCATCTCGACGATGACGGTGGAGGCGTCGGCCGCGTAGGGGTAGGCGTGCAGCTGCATCACCCCGTGCTCGGTGCCGGCGACCTCGAAGCGGAAGGCGTCCAGGGCGAAGTCGGCGGCCAGCCAGATGTAGCGGCACCGGTGTTCCTCCACGGACGGCCCGAACACGTCCGCGTACGCCTCCCGGGTCAGGCTGCGCACCCCGTCGGCGGCGACCACCAGGTCGTACGCCCTGCTCAGCTCGGCCGGCGCCGGGGCCTCGGCCCGGAAGCGCAGCTCGACGCCGAGCGAGCGGCACCGCTCGTGCAGGATCTCCAGCAGTCGGCGCCGGCCGAGCGCCGCGAAGCCGTGGCCCCCGGAGGTGTGGTGGACGCCCCGGTGCACGATGTCGATGTCGTCCCAGCGCACGAACTCGTCCTGGAGCGCCGCGTACACGACCGGGTCGGCGTGCTCGATGCCGCCGAGCGTCTCGTCGGACAGGACGACGCCGAAGCCGAAGGTGTCGTCGGGGGCGTTGCGCTCCCACACGGTGATCTCACGGCCGGGGTCGAGCCGTTTGAGCAGGGCGGCGGCGTACAGTCCGCCGGGACCGCCGCCGACGACGGCGACACGCAGTGGCGCGCCGGGCCGCCCGGTCCCGGCCGGCGCGGGCCGCACGGCGCCCGCGCGCGGCGGCACGGTGCCGGACGGTTCCGGGGCGCCCGGATCGCGCGAGGTGACCACGGCTACCGCCCCCGCCACTTCGGCGCGCGCTTCTCGGTGAAGGCGGCGTGGAACTCGGCGTAGTCCTCGCCGTTCATCAGCAGGGCCTGCGTCGAGGCGTCCAGTTCGACGGAGGCGGCGAGCGGCATGTCCAGTTCGGCGGTGAGCAGCGCCTTCGTCTGGGCGTACGCGAGGGCCGGTCCGGCCGCCAGACGGTGGGCCAGCGCCCGCGCGGCCTCGTCGGCGTGGCCTTCCTCGGTCAGCTCGCTGATCAGGCCGATCCGCTCGGCCTCGGGCGCGCGCACGGGGTCGCCGAGCATCAGCAGCCGGGTCGCGTGGCCGAGCCCGACGACGCGGGGCAGCAGATAGGCGGCGCCCATGTCGCCGCCGGAGAGTCCGACGCGGGTGAAGAGGAAGGCGAAGCGGGCGCTGGGGTCGGCCACCCGGAAGTCGGCGGCCAGCGCGAGCACGGCTCCGGCGCCCGCGGCCACGCCGTGCACGGCCGCGATCACCGGGAAGGGGCACTCCCGTACGGCGCGCACGACCTGTCCGGTCATGCGGTTGAAGTCCAGGAGCTGGGCGGTGTCCATGGAGAGGGTGGCGCCGATGATCTCGTCGACGTCGCCCCCCGAGCAGAACCCGCGGCCCTCGCCGGCCAGCACCAGGGCACGCACCGACCGTTCCCGGGTCAGCTCGGCGAGCAGGTCACGCAGGTCGGCGTAGGCACCGAAGGTGAGGGCGTTGAGTTTCTCGGGCCGGGCCAGGGTGACCGTGGCGACCCCGTCGGCGAACGCGCACCTCAGGTGCCGCCACTCGGAGGTGCGGGCGGCTGAGCCGGTGAAGGGACTCATGACGGACGGCCTCCTCGGGCGGGGCGGCGGTCTGCGCGGCGGGACCACCCGCGCTCCCTCACGAAGTTATCACCAGTCTGTGACTGTCGTCACGAGTGCGCGATAACCCTGGCGTGAAGCGACCGTCGCCCGACGCCCGCGCTCCTCGCCCGTCACGGAGTAACGGAACCGCGATAGGCCCGTAACGACAGGAGCGCCGCGCGGGAGGCGACCCGTTGACCTGGGTACGCACCCTGTTGCCCGCCGAACGTCCCGGGAGGACCTGCCGAACGTCCCGCGAAGCGCCCGTCGAGCGCCTCTGCCCGGCCGCGCCGTACCATTCGTAAAGTTGAAAGCAGGACAGCCTGCTCCATGAACGGACCCGCCTT
The DNA here is from genome assembly GCF_042887295.1 of Streptomyces sp. NPDC057950. Taxonomy (NCBI): domain Bacteria; kingdom Bacillati; phylum Actinomycetota; class Actinomycetes; order Kitasatosporales; family Streptomycetaceae; genus Streptomyces; species Streptomyces sp. NPDC057950. The sequence continues at coordinate 42,409 of NZ_JBHVPP010000022.1, read as the reverse complement.
GCACGACACCCCCGCCCCCGCCTCCTGGCGCATCGTGCTGCCGCACACCGCAGCGGCCGTGCCGGTGGCGCGCGCCCTGGTCCGCACCGCGATGGCCGAGCTGGAGCACTCGGCCGACAGCGACACCGCGGAGCTGCTCACCGCGGAGCTGGTGGCCAACGCCGTGAAACACACCGCCGGGGACGGTCCCATAGAACTGGTCGTGGAACTGATGGCGACCGGCTGCCGGGTCGAGGTGCACGACCCCGACCCGGCGCCGCCGGGCAATCTCACCGCCCCCGGGCCGGTCGAGGCACCCGACCCCTGGCAGGAGCACGGGCGCGGCCTCCTGCTGATCCGGACCCTCAGTTCCTCCTGCGGACACCGCCCGACCGACTCCGGCAAGGCGGTCTGGTTCAGGCTTCCCGTGGCGCCGGTTCAGCGGCGGCTGCCCGCGTAACCCCGGCCGGGCGGGCGAGCGCCGAGTGACGGCGCCCGTAGAGGACGTACACGAGGGCGCCGGCCAGCAGGAACCCGGCGAACTGGATCCAGGTCGTCCAGCCCGTCTCGTACATCAGATACAGACAGAAGCCGACGCCGAGCAGCGGTACGACGGGGTAGAGCGGCACCCGGAACGTCCGGGCGAGGCCCGGCTCCCGCCTGCGCAGCGCGATCACCGCGACATTGACGGCGGCCATGGTGGCCAGCGTGCCGATGGTCGTCAGGTCGACGACCGCGTCGAGGGAGGCGAACGCGGCCGGGACCGCGAAGACGAGCGCGACGATCAGGGTTCCGGCGACCGGCGTCGACGTTCTCGGCGAGATCCTCTCGAAGACGCGCGGGACGAGTCCGTCGCGGGACATGGACATCAGGATGCGGGTCTGTCCGTACATCACCGCGAGGACCACGGAGGCGATGGCGACGACCGCGCCGAACGCGACGACCGCGCCGCCGATCGTGGAGCCGGTGACCACGTCGACGACGTACGAGAGCGCGGCGGGCCTGCCGCCCACCGCGTCGCCGCCGACCGCGCCGATGGCCGCGAGGGCGACGGCGCAGTAGAGCAGGGTGACCAGGCCGATGCAGATCAGGATGGCGACGGGGATGTCTCGGCGGGGGTTCTTGGCCTCCTCGCCGGCGGTGGTGATCGCGTCGAAGCCGATGTAGGAGAAGAAGGCGGCCGTGGTGCCCGCGCCGACGCCGCCGAGGCCGGCCGGCGAGAACGGGGTGAGGTTGCCGTCCTTGAAGGCGCTGAACCCGATCGCACAGAAGGCGACGAGCACGACGAGCTTGAGCAGGGCCATGGCCGCGGTCGCGCGGGCGCTCTCGCGCACCCCGCGGACCAGGAGCACCGCGGCCAGCCCGATCACGATGACCGCGGGAAGGTTGACGACTCCGCCGTCGGAGGGCCCGGCGGAGAGCGCCGCCGGGAGCCGCGTGCCCGTGAGGCTGTGCAGCAGTTCGTTCACGTACTGGCTCCAGCCCACCGCGACGGCCGACACGGAGACGCCGTACTCCAGGAGCAGGCACCAGCCGACGAGGAAGGCCGTGCCCTCGCCGAGCCCCGCGTAGGCGAAGGAGTACGAGGATCCGGAGACCGGGATCGCGCCGCCCAGCTCGGCGAACGAGAACGCGGTGAGGACGCAGGTGATCGCCGCGAGGATGAACGAGACGACCACGGCGGGTCCGGCCTGCGCGACCGAGTCGGAGAGACCGACGAAGATCCCGGTGCCGACGATCGCGCCGACACCGAAGCAGATGAGCTGGAAGAGGCCCATGGTGCGCTTGAGGCCGTGGCCCTCGCGGTCGGCACCGGATTCGGCGACGAGGAGCGCGGGGGACTTGATCCGCAGAGCGCGGGGGGCGCGGGGGGCACCCGGGGTCCGGGGCGCGCCCGGAGCGCGGGACGCGGCGGGGATCTCGGTGGCGGTGCGGGACGCCGGGGACGCGTGGGGCGTTCCGGGCGCGCGGGTGGTGCGTGGAGCGGGCATGCGGGTGGTGCTCATTTCCGGTGGTGCGGGGTGCGACGGTGGGGTGTCCCCCGCTCGGACGGAGCCGAGGCACGGGGAGAGTCGCGTGGCGGCCGCGGAAGGGGTGGCTCCGGACCGCCGGTCAGGACAGGGTTCGCGGCGATGCCGGTCAGGCCAGGGTCGCGACCAGGACCGCCTTGATGGTGTGCAGCCGGTTCTCCGCCTCGTCGAAGACGACCGAGTGGGGCGACTCGAACACCTCGTCGGTCACTTCGAGCGAGTCGAGGCCGTGGGTGGCGTGGATCTCGCGGCCGACCTTGGTGCCGAGGTCGTGGAAGGCCGGCAGGCAGTGCAGGAACCGCACGTCCGGGTTGCCGGTGGCGCGCAGCACGTCCATGGTCACGGCGTACGCGGACAGGTCGGCGATGCGCTCGTCCCACACCTCCTTGGGCTCGCCCATGGACACCCAGACGTCGGTGGCGACGAAGTCGGCGCCCCGGACGCCCTCGCCCACGTCCTCGGTGAGGGTGACCCGGCCGCCGTTGGCCCCGGCCAGTTCACGGGCCCGCGCGATGATCCCGTCGGCCGGCCAGTAGGCCCGCGGGGCGACGATACGGACGTCCATGCCGAGGAGCGCGCCGGTGACCAGGTAGGAGTTGCCCATGTTGAAACGGGCGTCACCGAGATAGGCGAAAGCGATCCCGTCGAGGGGCTTGGCGCAGTGCTCGGTCATCGTGAGCACGTCCGCGAGCATCTGGGTGGGGTGCCAGTCGTCGGTCAGACCGTTGTAGACGGGCACGCCGGCATACGCGGCCAGCTCCTCGACCGATGCCTGGCTGTCGCCCCGGTACTCGATCGCGTCGAACATCCGGCCGAGGACGCGCGCGGTGTCCTTCACGGACTCCTTGTGGCCTATCTGCGAGCCGGACGGGTCCAGATACGTCGTCGAGGCGCCCTGGTCCGCGGCGGCGACCTCGAAGGCGCAGCGGGTACGGGTCGAGGTCTTCTCGAAGATCAGCGCGATGTTCCTGCCGCGCAGGTACGCGGTCTCGGTCCCGGCCTTCTTGGCCGCCTTCAGCTCGGCGGCCAGCTCGACCAGACCGCGGAACTCCTCGCCGGTGAGGTCCAGCTCCTTGAGGAAGTGGCGGCCGGCGAGGGCGGTCGGGACTGTCGCCATGGGGGCGCTCCTGGGAACTGGGGGACGGAAGGGGTCACACGGGCGGGGACTTTTGGAATTCTATACGATGCTCAACATTTCTATACGGAGCAGGTGCGGTCGGCACGCCCTCGGCGGTCATGACGGCGGAGCCGCTCGGCGCGGGCCGGGCGACCGGCACGCGGCGGAACCGGACCCGGCCGTCCGCGGTCCGGGCGGTGGGCCCGGTGGACACCGCGGGCGCGCGGCGGCCCGGAGGCACGGCGCGGCCGGGGTACCGCCCTGGGAGCCGAGCGGTACCGGAGCCTATACGGGTGCCCGTTCGACCGGGCAGCTCATGCAGCGGGGGCCGCCCCGGCCGCGGCCGAGCTCACTGCCCGGGATCTCTATGACCTCGATGCCCTGCTTGCGCAGATGCGTGTTGGTGGTCGCGTTCCGCTCGTAGGCGACCACGACACCGGGCTCGACGGCGAGGACGTTGCACCCGTCGTCCCACTGTTCGCGCTCGGCCGCGTGCACGTCCTGCGTGGCGGTCAGGACGCGGATCTCGGTGAGCCCGAGCGCCGCGGCGATCGCGCGGTGCATGTGCTCCGGGGGATGGTCGGTGACCTTCAGCTCCTTCTCCCCCACACCCGGCTCGATGGTGTACGAGCGCAGCATGCCGAGCCCCGCGTACTGCGTGAAGGTGTCACCGTCCACCATCGTCATCACGGTGTCGAGGTGCATGAAGGCCCGTCGCTTGGGCATGTCGAGCGCCACGATGGTGCGGGCCGAACCGGCGGCGAACAGCTTGTGCGCGAGCATCTCGACGGCCTGGGGAGTGGTCCGCTCGCTCATGCCGATGAGGACCGCGCCGTTGCCGATGACCAGTACGTCACCGCCCTCGATGGTCGACGGGTAGTCCGCCTGGCCCTCCGACCAGAGATGGAAGGTCTCGTCCCGGAAGAGCGGGTGGTGCCGGTAGATCGCCTCGAAGTGCACGGTCTCGCGCTGCCGGGCCGGCCACCGCATGGCGTTGATGGAGACCCCGTCGTAGATCCAGGCGGAGGTGTCCCGGGTGAAGAGGTGGTTCGGCAGCGGACCGAGCAGGAAGTCGTCGAGGTCCATGACGTGGAAGCGCACGGACGTGGGTTCCGGATGCGCGTCCAGGAACTCCCGCTTGGTCATGCCGCCGACGAGCGCGGCGGCCAACTCGCCGGCGGGCAGCGTCTCGAAGGAGGCCCGCAGGTGGTCGGTCGCCAGCGGCCCGTACTCCTTCTCGTCGAAGACCCGGTCCAGGACGAGCGATCTGGCGGCCGGGATCTCCAGCGTCTTGGCGAGCAGGTCGCCGAAGAGGTGGACGGTGACCCCCCGGTCGCGCAGCACGTCCGCGAACCCGTCGTGCTCCGCACGGGCCCGGCGCACCCACAGCACGTCGTCGAAGAGCAGCGCGTCCTTGTTGCTGGGGGTGAGCCTCTTGAGCTCCAGATCAGGCCTGTGCAGGATGACGCGGCGCAGCCGCCCGGCCTCGGAGTCGACATGGAATCCCATGTCTCCATCCTGACCATCCGGACGCCCGTTCACCCGCGGATCGGGCCGACCCGGGCCACTTGATTTCGTCCTCTTGACGATAACCGGAACCCCGATTATCGTCTCACTGACGACAACAAGGAACGAAGGGCCGCCGGGACCGCCCGGCGGCAAGGGGGTACCCATGGCCGACATCACCCGGCGTCTCGGCTGGCGCCATCTGCGCGGGGCGCCGACCGCCCACGTCCGCCACCACCGGTCGGGCCAACTCGTGCACGACGGCCCCGGGCTCAGCTTCTGGTACCGCTCCCTGTCCGCCGCGCTCTCCGAAGTACCGGTGGACGACCGTGAGTTGGCGATGACCTTCCACGCCCGTACGTCCGACTTCCAGGACGTCGCGGTGCAGGCGACCGTCACCTACCGCATCAGCGACCCGGGGGTCGCGGCAGCGCGCCTGGACTTCTCCATCGACCCGGACACAGGCGTATGGCGCGGCGCGCCCCTCGAACAGCTGGGGACGCTGCTGACCGAGACGGCCCAGCAGCACGCCCTGGACGTGCTCGCCCGTACGCCCCTGGCGGCGGCCCTGATGGACGGCGTCGCCTCGGTGCGCGAACGGATCGCGGGCGGCCTGGCCGCCGAGCCCCGGCTTCCCTCCACGGGCATCGAGGTCGTGGCCGTACGTGTCGTGGCGCTGCGCCCCGAGCCCGAGGTGGAGCGGGCCCTGCGCACCCCCGCCCGCGAGCAGATCCAGCAGGAGGCCGACCGGGCGACGTACGAACGGCGGGCCGTCGCGGTCGAGCGGGAGCGGGCGATCGCCGAGAACGAGCTCGCCAGCCAGATCGAACTCGCCCGCCGCGAGGAGCAGTTGGTCGACCAGCGTGGAACGAACGCGCGGCGTGAGGCGGAGGAGCACGCGGCGGCGGACGCGGTACGCGCCGGCGCGGAGGCCGCGCGGACGGTCCGCCTGGCGGACGCCGAGGGCACCCGCGTGGTGCGGCTGGCCCAGGCCGAGGCGCAGGCCGCGCGCGAGGTCGGCGAGGCGCGGGCCGTGGCCCAGGCCGCCTGGCTGCGGGTCCACTCGGACGTGGACGTGGCCACGCTGCACGCGCTGACGGGCACGCGGCTCGCCGAGAACCTGCCGCGTATCGACAGCGTCACCGTGTCGCCCGACGTCCTGACCGGCCTGCTCTCGCGGCTCGGCGGGACCTCCGGAGAACCGGCGTGAGTCTCGCCCCGCGGGTCGTGCTCGTCCATCGCACCACGGAGTACGAGGAGTTGGTGGCCCGGCACGGGACGCACGGGCAGGCGGCGTTCTTCCTCACCTCCCGGGGCCGGGACATCCAGGAGGTCGCGGAGCGGAGCCGCCGGAACCGGCGGGCGCTGGCCGAGGTCGCGTCGGCGGTGCCGCTGACGTGGCGTCAGGCCAGGGTCGAGCGCGGTGACCTGGACCGGTTCCTGTTCGGCCCCGAGGACGTCGTGGTCGTGGTGGGGCAGGACGGGCTGGTCGCCAACGTCGCCAAGTACCTGTCCGGGCAGCCCGTGATCGGGATCGACACCGATCCCGGGCGCAATCCGGGCGTACTGGTGCGGCACCGGCCCCGGGACACGGGCGCTCTGCTCGCGTCGGCGCACGGGGGTCCGGCCGACGAGCTGACCATGGTCGAGGCGGTCGCGGACGACACGCAGCGACTGCTGGCGCTCAACGAGATCTATCTGGGAGCCGCGGACCATCAGACGGCCCGCTATCGGCTGGGGCTCGACGAGTACGGGGGTGCCGTCGAGCCCCAGGCCTCGTCCGGGGTGCTGGTGGGCACCGGGACGGGGGCGAGCGGGTGGCTCCGCTCGGTGTGGCAGGGGCGGGGCGGCGAGTTGCCGCTGCCCCGCCCCACGGACGAACGGCTGATCTGGTTCGTCCGCGAGGCCTGGCCGTCGCCGGTCACGGGGACGTCGCTCGTGGCCGGCGAGCTCGGGGGGGCCGGGCGGTTGTCGCTCACCGTCGAGTCCGATCGGCTGATCGCGTTCGGGGACGGGATGGAGGGGGACGCGGTGGAGTTGGTGTGGGGGCAGACGGTGCGGGTGGGGGTGGCGGGGGTCAGGTTGCGACTGCTGACCTGAGGGTTGCCGCCCCCGCCGCCCCCGCCGCCCCTGTCCGTCCCCGTCCCTGGGAGCTGCACCCCCAGACTCCGCCAAGGGGCTGCGCCCCCTGGACCCCCGCGTCGCCCGAAGGGCTCGTCCTCGAACGCCGGACGGGCTGGGTAGTTCAGCCCGTCCGGCGTTCGAGGACGAGCCCTTCGGGCGATGTGGGGGTCCAGGGGGCGGCAGCGCCTTGGCGGGGTCCGGGGCGGAGCCCCGAGGGATGGGACGGGTAGGGGCGGCGGGGCGGAAAACGAGCCACCGGGTCCCCATTGGCCCTTGCAGTGGCCTGGTCCCCTCCCGTTTCCTCGGTACTGCTGAAACCCTCTTTCACCGAGTGAGGTCAACCCGTGTCCAGCACGCTCCCCACCCCCGCCCGCCCCGAAGACAACGCGGCGACCGGCACCGCCCGAGTGAAGCGCGGCATGGCCGAGCAGCTCAAGGGCGGCGTGATCATGGACGTCGTCACCCCCGAACAGGCGAAGATCGCCGAGGACGCGGGCGCCGTCGCCGTCATGGCCCTGGAGCGGGTCCCGGCCGACATCCGCAAGGACGGCGGCGTGGCCCGGATGTCCGACCCGGACATGATCGAGGGCATCATCGACGCCGTCTCGATCCCGGTGATGGCCAAGTCCCGTATCGGCCACTTCGTCGAGGCCCAGGTCCTGCAGTCCCTCGGCGTCGACTACATCGACGAGTCCGAGGTCCTCACCCCGGCCGACGAGGTCAACCACTCCGACAAGTGGGCGTTCACCACCCCCTTCGTCTGCGGTGCCACCAACCTGGGCGAGGCCGTGCGCCGCATCGCCGAGGGCGCCGCGATGATCCGCTCCAAGGGCGAGGCCGGCACCGGCAACGTCGTCGAGGCCGTCCGTCACCTGCGTCAGATCAAGAACGAGATCGCCAGGCTGCGCGGCTACGACAACAACGAGCTGTACGCCGCTGCCAAGGAGCTGCGCGCCCCCTACGAGATCGTCAAGGAGGTCGCCGAGCTCGGCAAGCTCCCGGTGGTGCTGTTCTCCGCGGGCGGCGTCGCCACTCCCGCCGACGCGGCGCTGATGCGCCAGCTCGGCGCCGAGGGCGTCTTCGTCGGCTCCGGCATCTTCAAGTCCGGCGACCCGGCCAAGCGCGCCGCCGCCATCGTGAAGGCCACCACCTTCTACGACGACCCGAAGATCATCGCGGACGCGTCCCGCAACCTCGGCGAGGCCATGGTCGGCATCAACTGCGACACCCTCCCCGAGGCCGAGCGCTACGCCAACCGCGGCTGGTAGGACACACCACTCATGAGCACCCCCGTCATAGGCGTCCTGGCCCTCCAGGGTGACGTACGGGAGCACCTCATCGCCCTGGCCGCGGCGGACGCCGTGGCCAGGGCGGTACGGCGCCCCGAGGAACTCGCCGAGGTGGATGGCCTGGTCATCCCCGGCGGTGAGTCCACCACCATCTCCAAGCTGGCCCACCTCTTCGGCATGATGGAGCCCCTCCGCGCGCGCGTGCGCGAGGGGATGCCCGTGTACGGCACCTGCGCCGGCATGATCATGCTCGCCGACAAGATCCTCGACCCGCGCTCGGGGCAGGAGACGATCGGTGGCATCGACATGATCGTGCGCCGCAATGCCTTCGGACGCCAGAACGAGTCCTTCGAAGCGGCGGTCGCCGTCCAGGGCGTCGAGGGCGATCCCGTGGAGGGCGTCTTCATCCGCGCGCCGTGGGTGGAGTCCGTGGGGGCGGAGGCCGAAGTGCTGGCCACCCACGAGGGCCACATCGTCGCCGTGCGCCAGGGCAACGCGCTCGCCACCTCGTTCCACCCCGAACTGACCGGAGACCACCGCGTGCACGGCCTGTTCGTCGACATGGTGCGCGCGAACCGGACACCCGGCTCCTAGTAGGATCTGGGGGTCCCCCAGGCTCTTAGAGTGTGGGGGAGTTCGTACAGGATGGGTTACGCGAAGGAGACAGGCAGATGTCCGGCCACTCTAAATGGGCTACGACGAAGCACAAGAAGGCCGTGATCGACGCCAAGCGCGGCAAGCTCTTCGCGAAGATGATCAAGAACATCGAGGTGGCGGCCCGCACGGGCGGCGCCGACGTGTCCGGTAACCCGACGCTCTTCGACGCCATCCAGAAGGCCAAGAAGAGCTCGGTCCCGAACAAGAACATCGACTCGGCGGTCAAGCGCGGCGCCGGCCTCGAAGCCGGTGGCGCCGACTACGAGACGATCATGTACGAGGGTTACGGCCCGAACGGCGTCGCGGTGCTCATCGAGTGCCTCACCGACAACCGTAACCGCGCCGCCTCGGACGTCCGCGTCGCCATGACCCGCAACGGCGGCAACATGGCAGACCCGGGTTCGGTCTCGTACCTCTTCAACCGCAAGGGCGTCGTCATCGTCCCCAAGGGTGAGCTGACCGAGGACGACGTCCTGGGCGCCGTGCTCGACGCGGGCGCCGAGGAGGTCAACGACCTCGGTGAGTCCTACGAGGTCATCTCCGAGGCGACCGACCTGGTCGCCGTGCGCACCGCGCTGCAGGGCGCCGGGATCGACTACGACTCCGCCGACGCCAACTTCGTCCCGACCATGCAGGTCGAGCTCGACGAGGAGGGCGCCCGGAAGATCTTCAAGCTGATCGACGCGCTCGAGGACAGCGACGACGTGCAGAACGTCTTCGCCAACTTCGACGTCAGCGACGAGGTCATGGAGAAGGTCGACGCCTGAGCGCCGACAGCCGGACGGGCCGACGGGACACACCCCGTCGGCCCGTCGCTTTGTCAGTGGCACCCGATAGCCTGCACGAACAGCTGTCACCGGTGGGTGACCGGGGGAGATCGACGAAGGGGGACCGGGGTGCGGGTACTGGGTGTCGACCCCGGGCTGACCCGATGCGGTGTCGGCGTGGTCGAGGGAGTCGCGGGCCGGCCCCTGACCATGCGCGGGGTCGGTGTCGTACGCACCCCGGCGGACGCCGAGTTGGGCCTGCGCCTCGTCGCCGTCGAGCAGGGCATCGAGCGGTGGCTCGACGAGTACGCGCCCGAATACGTCGCGGTGGAGCGGGTGTTCAGCCAGCACAACGTCCGTACGGTGATGGGCACCGCCCAGGCCAGCGCCGTCGCCATGCTCTGTGCCGCCCGGCGCGGCATCCCCGTCGCCCTGCACACCCCGAGCGAGGTCAAGGCCGCCGTCACCGGCAGCGGACGCGCGGACAAGGCCCAGGTCGGCGCGATGGTCACCCGGCTGCTCAGGCTGGACGCGCCGCCCAAGCCCGCCGACGCCGCCGACGCCCTCGCGCTGGCGATCTGCCACATCTGGCGCGCACCCGCCCAGAACCGGCTCCAGCAGGCCGTCGCGCAGAACCGCCCGCAGCAGGGCGTCGCGCAGAACCGACTCCAGCAGGCGGCCGCCCTGCACGCGGCGCAAGCGGCGTCGCAGGCCGCACCGCACCACGCATCGAAAGGCCGTACCGCATGATCGCCTTCGTCAGCGGCCCGGTCGCCGCTCTCGCCCCCGACTCAGCGGTGGTGGAGGTCGGCGGCATCGGCATCGCCGTCCAGTGCACGCCGGGCACCCTCGCCACGCTCCGCATGGGACAGCCGGCCAGGCTCGCCACCTCCCTGGTCGTCCGCGAGGACTCCCTGACCCTGTACGGCTTCGCGGACGACGACGAGCGCGGGACCTTCGTGCTGCTGCAGACCGCGAGCGGTGTCGGCCCGCGCCTCGCCCAGGCCATGCTCGCCGTGCACACCCCCGACGCCCTGCGCCGGGCGATCGCCACGGGTGACGAGAAGGCCCTCACCGCCGTACCCGGCATCGGCAAGCGGGGAGCCCAGAAACTCCTGCTGGAGCTCAAGGACCGGCTCGGCGAGCCGCTCGGCACGGGCGCAGGGATCGGCACCCCGGTCAGCACCGGTTGGCGCGAGCAGCTGCACGCCGCGCTGATCGGCCTCGGGTACGCCACCCGCGAGGCCGACGAGGCGGTCTCCGCGGTCGCCCCGCAGGCCGAGGCGGAGGAGGGCGCACCCCAGGTGGGCCGGCTCCTGAAGGCCGCCCTGCAGACCCTCAACCGCGCCCGCTGACCCGGCGGCCCGCCGCCCGACCCGACCGGCGCCCGCCGACCCACCGGCCGCCCCACCACCACACCGCGAGGCACACGCAATGAACTGGGACGACACGACCGACGAGACCGCCGCCGACCGGCTCGTCGGTGCGTCCGCCGACCGTGAGGACCAGGCCGTCGAGGCGGCCCTGCGCCCCAAGGACCTGGACGAGTTCATCGGCCAGGAGAAGGTCCGCGAACAGCTCGACCTCGTGCTGCGCGCCGCCCGCGCCCGCGGCGCCACCGCCGACCACGTGCTGCTCTCCGGCGCCCCCGGCCTGGGCAAGACCACCCTCTCGATGATCATCGCGGCCGAGATGGGCGCCCCCATCCGCATCACCAGCGGCCCCGCGATCCAGCACGCGGGCGACCTCGCCGCGATCCTCTCCTCGCTCCAGGAGGGCGAGGTGCTCTTCCTGGACGAGATCCACCGCATGTCCCGGCCCGCCGAAGAGATGCTCTACATGGCGATGGAGGACTTCAGGGTCGACGTGATCGTCGGCAAGGGCCCGGGAGCCACCGCGATCCCCCTGGAGCTGCCGCCGTTCACCCTGGTCGGCGCCACCACCCGGGCAGGACTGCTGCCGCCCCCGCTGCGCGACCGCTTCGGCTTCACCGCGCACATGGAGTTCTACGAGCCTGCGGAGCTGCAGCGCGTCATCCACCGCTCCGCGAACCTCCTCGACGTCGAGATCGGCACGGAGGGCGCCGCCGAGATCGCCGGCCGCTCCCGCGGCACACCCCGTATCGCGAACCGTCTGCTGCGCCGGGTCCGGGACTACGCGCAGGTCAAGGCCGACGGCATCATCACCCGCGAGATCGCCGCCGCCGCGCTGAAGGTCTACGAGGTCGACGCCCGCGGCCTCGACCGCCTCGACCGAGGAGTCCTGGAAGCCCTGCTCAAGCTCTTCGGCGGCGGCCCGGTGGGCCTGTCCACGCTCGCGGTCGCGGTGGGGGAGGAGCGGGAGACCGTGGAGGAGGTCGCCGAGCCCTTCCTGGTGCGCGAGGGACTGCTCGCCCGTACGCCCCGTGGTCGCGTCGCGACTCCGGCGGCATGGGCACATCTCGGTCTCACCCCGCCCCAGCGGGCCATGGGGGGAAACGGACAAGGGGACCTGTTCGGGGCGTGACGGCGCGCGCGCTCGCGGGGTCAGGAACCCCGGTGCCATGCTGAGCGTTGTTCACTGAGCGCGGACTCGCTTAGACTCCGCCGATGCCGCCCTTGTAGGCGACATACATACCCCCATCCAGCAGGCCGCTCACCATCGCGGTCGAAGAAGGAAGTTCCGACCCGTGAGTCTCGTGACCCTCCTCCCGTTCATCGTGCTCATCGGGGCCATGTTCCTGATGACCCGGTCTGCCAAGAAGAAGCAGCAGCAGGCTGCTTCCATGCGCAACGACATGCAGCCCGGCTCCGGCGTGCGCACGATCGGTGGCATGTACGCCACCGTCAAGGAGGTCAACGAGGACTCGGTCCTTCTTGACGCGGGTCCCGGCGTGGACCTGCTCTTCGCGAAGAACTCGATCGGCGCCGTCCTCACCGACGACGAGTACAACCGCATCGTGCACGGCATCGAGCACGACCTCGAGGCCGACGGCCCGGTTGTCCCGGACGACGCCTCCTCCCTCACCGAGACCGACGAGCCCGCCGCCGACGCCTCTTCCGACGCCTCCGACGACAAGCCCATCGACCTCGGCAAGAAGGACGCCGCGGACGAGCCCGCCGACGCGAAGGCGGCCGAGGGCGACGAAGCAGAGCCGAAGAAGACCGACGGCGAGTCCGGCGCGAAGTAGCATCCCCCGGGGAACACGGCGCGATCCGCTCGCGCCCCGTGAACCCCAGGGATGTGCCTCTGTCGCACGGAGTCCCGACACCATGTCATGGCCGCCCACGCGCTGACCCCGCGCGAGGCGGCCCGAGAGGGAGTACGAGAAGGTGGCAGCACCGAAGAAGGGCCGGAGCGCGAGTGCCCAGAGCAGGCCGGGGCGCTCGCTCGCCCTCATCCTGATCGCCATCGTGGCGCTCACCGGGGGGATGTTCCTCTCCGGGCATTCCACCCCGCGTCTCGGCATCGACCTCGCCGGCGGCACCAGCATCACGCTGGAGGCGAAGAACGAGCCGGGCCAGCCGAACGCGATCAACAAGACCAACATGAACACCGCGGTCGACATCATGAACCGCCGTGTCAATGGTCTTGGTGTCTCCGAGGCAGAGGTCCAGACCCAGGGCGATCGCAACATCATCGTCAACATCCCCAAGGGCACGAACTCCAAGCAGGCCCGCGAGCAGGTCGGCACCACCGCCAAGCTCTACTTCCGCCCGGTGCTGGCCACCGAGGTCTCCGGGAACGCCGCGACGGCCAGTCCCTCGCCGAGCGCCTCCAGCAGCGACTCCTCGAAGGACAAGGCGAGCGACAAGGCGACCGACAAGGCGACGTCGTCGAGCTCCGCGACTCCGTCGGCCACGGCCACCTCCCAGGGCCGTGCGGTCACCGACGCCCTGAAGGCCGACACCACGCCGTCCGCGAACGCCTCGGCGAAGTCGTCGGCCTCCACCGCCGCCACGCCGGCGCCGAGCGGCAGCGCCGACCCCGCGACCGCCAAGCTCCAGGCCCAGTACGCCGCGCTCGACTGCACCGACAAGAAGGACCGTGCCAAGGCCGGTGACGGCGTCCTGCCCACCGCCCCCACGGTCGCCTGCGGCAAGAACTCCTCGGGCCAGTGGCAGAAGTACGTGCTCGGCGCCGCCGAGGTCTCCGGCACGGACATCAAGAGCGCCGCGGCCGTCTTCGACACCCAGAGCGCCGCAGGCTGGAAGGTCACCATGGACTTCACGTCCGGTGGCTCCAAGAAGTTCGCCGACATCACCGGCAAGCTCGCGAAGAACCAGTCCCCGCAGAACCAGTTCGCCATCGTCCTCGACGGTGAGGTCGTCTCCGACCCGTACGTCAGCCAGGCGCTGACCGGCGGCAACGCGGAGATCTCCGGCAGCTTCACGCAGACCGAGGCGCAGGACCTGGCCAACATGCTGAAGTACGGCGCGCTGCCGCTCGCGTTCAAGGAGCAGAGCGTCACCACCGTGACGGCGGCCCTCGGCGGCGAGCAGCTGCACGCCGGTCTGATCGCGGGCGCGATCGGCCTGGGCCTGGTCATCATCTACCTGGTGGTCTACTACCGGGGCCTGTCGGTCATCGCCATCGCCTCCCTGATGGTCTCCGCCGTCCTCACGTACGTGATCATGGCGTTGCTCGGCCCCGCCATCGGGTTCGCGCTGAACCTGCCGGCGGTCTGCGGCGCGATCGTCGCGATCGGCATCACGGCGGACTCGTTCATCGTGTTCTTCGAACGCATCCGGGACGAGATCCGCGAGGGCCGCAGCCTGCGCCCGGCCGTCGAGCGTGCCTGGCCGCGCGCCCGGCGCACCATCCTGGTCTCCGACTTCGTGTCGTTCCTCGCCGCCGCGGTGCTCTTCATCGTCACGGTCGGCAAGGTCCAGGGCTTCGCGTTCACCCTCGGTCTGACCACCCTGCTCGACGTGGTCGTCGTCTTCCTCTTCACCAAGCCGCTGATGACGCTCCTCGCCCGCAAGAAGTTCTTCGCGAGCGGTCACAGCTGGTCCGGACTGGACCCGAAGCGACTGGGCGCCCAGCCGCCGCTGCGCCGCACCCGTCGCGCGTCCGCCCCCGTCGACACGAAGGAGGCGTGAGATGTCGAAACTCGGCACCCTCGGCGCCCGGCTCCACCGCGGTGAGATCGGCTACGACTTCGTCGGCAAGCGCAAGATCTGGTACGCCATCTCGATCCTGATCACCATCACGGCCATCCTCGGTCTGACGGTGCGCGGCCTGAACATGGGCATCGAGTTCCAGGGCGGAGCCGTCTTCACGACGCCGAAGCACATGACGGCCTCGGTGAACCAGACCGAGACGTACGCGCAGGACGCCTCCGGTCACGACGCCATCGTCCAGAAGCTGGGCGACGGCACACTGCGCATCCAGATCGCGGGCATCGACACCGGCAAGTCGGACCAGATCAAGGACCAGCTCTCCAAGGACCTGAAGGTCGACTCGGAGCAGATCAACGCCGACCTGGTGGGTCCCAGCTGGGGTGACCAGATCGCCAACAAGGCCTGGGAGGGCCTGGCGATCTTCATGGTCCTCGTGGTGATCTACCTGGCCATCGCGTTCGAGTGGCGCATGGCCATCGCCGCGCTGGTCGCCCTGATCCACGACATCACCATCACGGTCGGCATCTACGCCCTGGTCGGCTTCGAGGTCACCCCGGGCACCGTGATCGGTCTGCTGACGATCCTCGGTTACTCGCTCTACGACACGGTGGTCGTCTTCGACAGCCTCAAGGAGCAGACGAAGGACATCACCAAGCAGACCCGGTACACGTACAGCGAGGTCGCCGACCGTTCGATCAACGGCACCCTGGTCCGTTCGATCAACACCACGGTGGTCGCGCTGCTGCCCGTCGCCGGCCTGCTGTTCATCGGGGGCGGTGTGCTCGGCGCGGGCATGCTCAACGACATCTCGCTCTCGCTGTTCGTCGGCCTCGCCGCCGGTGCGTACTCCTCCATCTTCATCGCCACGCCGCTCGTCGCCGACCTCAAGGAGCGCGAGCCGCAGATGAAGGCGCTCAGGAAGCGCGTCCTCGCCAAGCGCGCCCAGGCGGCCGCGAAGGGCGAACCCCTGGACGCGCCGGTCTCGGCCGTCCCGTTCGACGACGATGACGAGCCGGACGACGCCACACCGGCGGTCGTCGGCCCGCGCAACCAACCCGCGGCCCGCAACCGGGGCCGCGGCCGACCTTCGGGGAAGCGCCGATGACCGAGCTGACGGACGTCTCCACGCTGCTGCTCAGCCGTATCCGCGACGTGGCCGACTATCCGGAGCCGGGCGTGATGTTCAAGGACATCACGCCGCTGCTGGCCGACCCGGTGGCCTTCGAGGCGCTCACCGGCGTGCTCGCGGAGATCGCCGTCCGTACCGGGGCGACGAAGATCGTCGGCCTGGAGGCCCGCGGCTTCATCCTCGGTGCCCCGGTCGCGGTCCGCGCCGGGCTCGGCTTCATCCCCGTACGCAAGGCGGGCAAGCTCCCCGGAGCGACCCTGTCGCAGACGTACGACCTGGAGTACGGCTCCGCCGAGATCGAGGTGCACGCCGAGGACCTGGACGCGGGCGACCGCATACTGGTCGTCGACGACGTCCTCGCCACCGGCGGCACCGCCGAGGCCTCGCTCCAGCTCGTCCGCAGGGCGGGCGCCGAGGTCGCGGGCGTCGCCGTGCTGATGGAGCTCGGCTTCCTCGGCGGCCGGGGCCGCCTGGAGCCCGCTCTCGCGGGCGCTCCGCTGGAGGCACTCCTCCAGATCTGAGCAACCCCGACGGCTCGGAGCGGTTCGGAACAGCGCGGAACAGCTCGGGAAAGACCCAGGCAAGCTTGAGGAAAGGCCTGGGACACCCGTGGGACACCGTCGGAGGCGGGCCCGGAGGAATCCGGTGCCCGCCTCTCGCGTTCCCCCTGTACGGGCCGTCCCCACGGCCCGGAGCGAGCCCGGCGCCCAGGATCGCTACCATGGGGTCTCCGGAGCCTGACCGGGGGACCCGGAACGCGCACGAGGAGCCCTCTTGCCAGACGAGGCCCAGCCACTCACCGCCGCCAAGCCCGAGCCCGCCCCGGGCGGCACGGACACGCCCGCGAAGAGCGCCGCTCCCGGGCCGGTCGAGCACGCCCAGTCCGCGCCCGACGACAAGGCGGCCGAGCAGCCCCGCCCCAAGCCGGCCCCCGCCGAGCGTGTGGCGAGCACCCCGGCGGTCCGTTCGGCCCCGAGCCAGCCCGCGCGCACCGGTGGCTCCTCCAACCGCGTCCGGGCCCGCCTGGCCCGGCTCGGCGTGCAGCGCTCGAACCCGTACAACCCGGTCCTGGAGCCCCTGCTGCGGATAGTGCGCAGCAACGACCCCAAGATCGAGACGGCCACGCTCCGCCAGGTCGAGAAGGCATACCAGGTCGCCGAGCGCTGGCACCGGGGCCAGAAGCGCAAGAGCGGCGACCCGTACATCACGCACCCGCTCGCCGTCACCACCATCCTGGCCGAGCTGGGCATGGACCCGGCCACCCTGATGGCGGGCCTGCTGCACGACACCGTCGAGGACACCGAGTACGGCCTGGACACCCTCAAGCGCGACTTCGGCGACCAGGTCGCCCTGCTCGTCGACGGCGTCACCAAGCTGGACAAGGTCAAGTTCGGTGAGGCCGCGCAGGCCGAGACCGTGCGCAAGATGGTCGTCGCCATGGCCAAGGACCCGCGCGTCCTGGTCATCAAGCTCGCCGACCGGCTGCACAACATGCGCACGATGCGCTACCTCAAGCGCGAGAAGCAGGAGAAGAAGGCGCGCGAGACCCTGGAGATCTACGCGCCGCTCGCCCACCGCCTGGGCATGAACACCATCAAGTGGGAGCTGGAGGACCTCGCCTTCGCGATCCTCTACCCCAAGATGTACGACGAGATCGTCCGCCTGGTCGCCGAGCGCGCCCCCAAGCGCGACGAATACCTCGCCATAGTGACCGACGAGGTCCAGTCCGACCTGCGCGCGGCCCGGATCAAGGCGACCGTCACCGGCCGCCCGAAGCACTACTACAGCGTCTACCAGAAGATGATCGTCCGCGGCCGCGACTTTGCGGAGATCTACGACCTGGTGGGCATCCGTGTCCTCGTGGACACCGTCAGGGACTGCTACGCGGCCCTCGGCACCGTGCACGCGCGATGGAACCCGGTACCCGGCCGGTTCAAGGACTACATCGCGATGCCCAAGTTCAACATGTACCAGTCGCTGCACACGACGGTCATCGGGCCGAACGGCAAGCCGGTCGAACTCCAGATCCGCACGTTCGACATGCACCGCCGTGCCGAGTACGGCATCGCCGCGCACTGGAAGTACAAGCAGGAGCCCTCCGCCGGCGCCTCCAAGGTGCGTACCGACGCCCCGAAGAGCGTCAGCAAGGACAAGGACGCGGTCAACGACATGGCGTGGCTGCGCCAGTTGCTCGACTGGCAGAAGGAGACCGAGGACCCCAGCGAGTTCCTGGAGTCGCTGCGCTTCGACCTGTCCCGCAACGAGGTCTTCGTCTTCACGCCCAAGGGCGACGTCATAGCGCTCCCGGCGGGCGCGACCCCCGTGGACTTCGCGTACGCGGTCCACACGGAGGTCGGCCACCGCACGATAGGCGCCCGGGTCAACGGACGCCTCGTCCCCCTCGAATCGACCCTGGACAACGGCGACTTGGTGGAGGTCTTCACCTCCAAGGCGGCCGGCGCCGGACCCTCCCGCGACTGGCTCGGGTTCGTCAAGTCCCCGCGCGCCCGCAACAAGATCCGAGCCTGGTTCTCCAAGGAGCGCCGCGACGAGGCGATCGAGCAGGGCAAGGACGCCATCGCCCGCGCGATGCGCAAGCAGAACCTGCCGATCCAGCGCATCCTGACCGGCGACTCGCTGGTGACGCTCGCGCACGAGATGCGCTACCCCGACATCTCCTCGCTGTACGCGGCCATCGGTGAGGGCCATGTCGCCGCGCAGAGCGTCGTGCAGAAGCTGGTGCAGGCCCTCGGTGGCGAGGAGGCGGCCACCGAGGAGATCGACGAGAGCGTCCCGCCCGCCCGCGGCCGCGGCCGCAAGCGGCGCTCCAACGCCGACCCGGGTGTGGTCGTCAAGGGCGTCGACGACGTGTGGGTCAAACTCGCGCGCTGCTGCACCCCGGTTCCCGGCGACCCCATCATCGGCTTCGTCACCCGCGGCAGCGGTGTCTCGGTCCACCGCAACGACTGCGTCAACGTGGAGTCCCTGTCGCGCGAGCCGGAGCGCATCCTCGACGTGGAGTGGGCGCCCACCCAGTCCTCGGTCTTCCTGGTCGCCATCCAGGTGGAGGCCCTGGACCGCTCCCGGCTGCTCTCCGACGTCACGCGCGTCCTGTCCGACCAGCACGTCAACATCCTGTCCGCGGCCGTCCAGACCTCCCGCGACCGTGTGGCGACCTCCCGCTTCACCTTCGAGATGGGCGACCCCAAGCACCTGGGGCACGTCCTGAAGGCGGTACGGGGCGTGGAGGGCGTGTACGACGTGTACCGGGTGACATCGGCACGCAGGCCCTGACCCGCTCGCGGCATACGAGAGGGGCTCCCGTACCGATGTACGGGAGCCCCTCTCGTATGCCCTGGCGCGGAGGGCGACGGCTGCTCAGCCGCCGAACTCCTGCAGCCCCTTCAGCGCCTGCTCGAGCAGCGCCTGACGGCCGTCGAGCTCCCGCTGGAGCTTGTCGGCCTTCGAGGTGTTGCCCGCGGAGCGCGCGGCCTCGATCTGGCCCTGGAGCTTGTCCACGGCGGCCTGCAGCTGACCGGTCAGCCCCTCGGCACGCGCACGCGCCTCCGGGTTGGTCCGGCGCCACTCGGCCTCCTCGGACTCCTGCAGGGCCCGCTCCACCGCGTGCATCCGGCCCTCGACCTTCGGCCGGGCGTCACGCGGCACATGGCCGATGGCCTCCCAGCGCTCGTTGATCGAGCGGAAGGCGGCCCGGGCGGCCTTCAGTTCCTGCACCGGGACGAGCTTCTCGGCCTCCTCGGCCAGCTCCTCCTTGAGCTTCAGGTTCTCCGTCTGCTCCGCGTCACGCTCGGCGAAGACCGAACCGCGCGCCGCGAAGAACACGTCCTGGGCACCGCGGAAACGGTTCCACAGGTCGTCCTCGTGCTCGCGCTGAGCGCGGCCCGCGGCCTTCCAGTCCGCCATCAGCTCGCGGTAGCGCGCCGCCGTCGGACCCCAGTCCGACGAGGCGGACAGCGACTCGGCCTCCGCGACCAGCTTCTCCTTGGTCTTGCGGGCGTCCTCGCGCTGCGCGTCCAGCGAGGCGAAGTGCGCCTTGCGGCGCTTGGAGAACGCCGAGCGCGCGTGCGAGAAGCGGTGCCACAGCTCGTCGTCCGACTTGCGGTCGAGCCGCGGCAGCCCCTTCCACGTGTCCACCAGGGAGCGCAGCCGTTCACCGGCCGCCCGCCACTGATCGCTCTGCGCCAGCTCCTCCGCCTCGACGACCAGCGCCTCCTTGGAGTGCCGCGCCTCGTCGGACTGCTTCGCCCGCTGGACCTTGCGCTCCTCACGGCGCGCGTCCACCGTCTCGACGAGCTTGTCCAGCCGTACCTTCAACGCCGCCAGATCGCCGACCGCGTGGTGGGCGTCCACCTGCGAGCGGATGTGGTCGATGGCGGTCTGGGCGTCCTTCGCCGACAGGTCGGTGGTCTTCACTCGCTTCTCGAGGAGGCCGATCTCCACAACCAGGCCTTCGTACTTGCGCTCGAAGTAGGCCAGCGCCTCGTCAGGGGAGCCGGCCTGCCAGGAACCGACGACCTGCTCGCCGTCGGCCGTACGCACGTACACGGTCCCCGTCTCGTCGACGCGGCCCCACGGGTCGCTGCTCACAGCGCCTCCTCCACATGATGCCTGCGAGGGCCTTCAGCGCCCCCGGGCATCGTCCACAGTTTCGTCACGGCCAACATAGGCGACCAGCACGGCGGCTGTCCGCATCCAGCGCGACCGAAATTTCGCAGTTGACGGTCAGGATTTCGTCACGGTCATCTTGTTGACCACGACCGTCGCGTTCGGCGCCCCGTCGCCCTGGCCTGTGCTCTCGCCGGCCGCGGCGATCTTCTTGAGTACCGTCAGACCGGACTTGGAAATGGTTCCGAACGGTGTGTAACTGGGCGGCAGCTGACTGTCCTGGTAGACGAGGAAGAACTGGCTGCCGCCGGTGTGCTTCTGGCCGGTGTTGGCCATGGCGACCGTGCCCGCCGGGTAGACGCCGCCCTTGAGGGATTTGTCCTTCAGGTTCTCGTCCGGGATCGTGTACCCGGGACCGCCGCTGCCGGTGCCCTTGGGGTCACCGCACTGCAGCACGTAGATGCCGTTCGTGGTGAGCCGGTGGCACTTCGTGTGGTCGAAGAAGCCCTTGTCCGCGAGGAAGCCGAACGAGTTCACGGTGTGCGGAGCCGCCGCCGCGTTGAGCGCGATGTCCACGTCTCCGCAGGTCGTGGCCATCTTCATGGTGTAGTCCGCGGACTTGTCGATGGTCATCGCCGGCTCCTTCTTCCAGCTCAGCGACTTCACCGCGCCCTCGGCCGGCTTGTTGCACGGATCCGGCGCCTTGCTGGTCGGGGAGGCGCTCGGCGTGACCTCCGCGCCGGCGTTGGCCTTCTTGTCGTCGTTCTTGAAGACCCCGGTCGCGTACGACACCACACCGACGACGACGACCACGCCGAGGACCGACGCGACCACCGTGTTGCGCATGTGTGACTTGCGCCGAGCGGCCGTGCGCCGCTGCTGCTGCCGCAAGAACTTCTCCCGGGCGAGCTGACGCCGCCGCTGTTCCTGGGTGACCACCGGGTTATCTCCTCGTGCGTCTCGTACGTCAGGTGTGACGCGTGCGTCTGGTGAGCCGATCGCCTGCGTGTGCCCCGTACCGTATATGGGTTGGCTGAGGAATCGGCAGCGCCGGTAGGCTCTGAGCCACAGCCGCCCGCCCCGTACGACACATCGCGTACGCCATCCCGAAGGACGATCGTGCTCATTGCCGGGTTCCCCGCCGGGGCCTGGGGGACCAACTGTTACCTGGTCGCCCCCGCCGCGGGTGAGGAGTGCGTGATCATCGACCCGGGCCACCAGGCCACCCAGGGAGTCGAGGAAGCACTCGAGAAGCATCGGCTCAAGCCCGTCGCGGTCATCCTCACGCACGGCCACATCGACCATGTCGCCTCGGTCGTCCCGGTGTGCGGAGCGCACGGGGTACCGGCGTGGATCCACCCCGAGGACCGGTACATGATGAGCGACCCCGAGAAGGCGCTCGGCCGGTCCATCGGCATGCCGCTGATGGGCGAGCTGACGGTGGGTGAGCCGGACGACGTCAAGGAGCTGGCCGACGGTGCCGGACTCGAACTGGCCGGTCTGGAGCTGTCCGTCGCGCACGCGCCCGGTCATACCAAGGGGTCGGTGACCTTCCGGATGCCCGAGAGCGCGGACGTCCCGTCCGTGTTCTTCTCCGGGGATCTGCTGTTCGCCGGCTCCATCGGACGCACCGACCTGCCCGGCGGTGACATGGACGAGATGCTCGGCTCGCTGGCCCGCGTGTGCCTGCCGCTCGACGACTCGACCGTGGTGCTGTCGGGGCACGGTCCCCAGACCAGCATCGGCCAGGAGCGCGCCACCAACCCGTACCTGCGGCAGGTGGCGGCAGACCGTCAAGAGCCCGGCCCGCGGCCGGCTCCCCGACGAGGAATGTGACGAGAGACCTTCGTGAGCACCTTCAAGGCCCCCAAGGGCACCTACGACCTGATCCCGCCGGACAGCGCGAAGTACCTCGCGGTCCGCGAGGCCATCGCGGCGCCGCTGCGCAACTCCGGCTACGGCTACATCGAGACGCCCGGCTTCGAGAGCGTCGAACTCTTCGCGCGCGGGGTCGGTGAGTCCACCGACATCGTGACCAAGGAGATGTACGCCTTCGAGACCAAGGGCGGCGACCGACTGGCGCTGCGTCCCGAGGGCACCGCGTCCGTGCTGCGCGCCGCGCTCGAGGCGAACCTGCACAAGCTCGGCAACCTGCCCGTGAAGCTCTGGTACTCCGGCTCGTACTACCGCTACGAGCGCCCCCAGAAGGGCCGGTACCGCCACTTCTCGCAGGTCGGTGCCGAGGCCATCGGCGCGGAGGACCCGGCGCTCGACGCCGAGCTGATCATCCTGGCGGACCAGGCGTACCGGTCGCTGGGACTGAGGAACTTCCGGATCCTCCTGAACTCGCTCGGCGACAAGGAGTGCCGTCCCGTGTACCGGGCCGCGCTCCAGGACTTCCTGCGCGGTCTCGAACTCGACGAGGACACCCTCCGCCGGGCCGAGATCAACCCCCTGCGGGTCCTCGACGACAAGCGTGACGACGTGCAGAAGCAGCTGGTCGGCGCGCCCCTCCTGCGCGACTTCCTGTGCGACGCGTGCAAGGCGTACCACGAGGAGGTGCGCGAGCTGCTCACGGCCGCGGGAGTGGCCTTCGAGGACGACGGCAAGCTGGTGCGCGGTCTGGACTACTACACCCGCACCACCTTCGAGTTCGTCCACGACGGTCTCGGCTCGCAGTCCGCGGTGGGCGGCGGCGGCCGCTACGACGGTCTCTCCGAGATGATCGGCGGCCCCGAACTGCCGTCGGTCGGCTGGGCGCTGGGCGTCGACCGTACGGTGCTGGCGCTGGAGGCGGAGGGCGTGGAGCTCGAACTCCCCGCGTCCACCAGCGTGTTCGCGGTGCCGCTGGGGGAGGAGGCCCGCCGGGTGCTCTTCGCCAAGGTCACGGAGCTGCGCAAGCTGGGGATCGCCGCCGACTTCTCGTACGGCGGCAAGGGGCTCAAGGGCGCGATGAAGAACGCGAACCGCTCCGGGGCGCGCTACACGATCGTCGCCGGTGAGCGGGATCTCGCCGAGGGCGTGGTGCAGCTCAAGGACATGGAGTCCGGCGAGCAGACCGCCGTCGGCGTCAACGAGATCGTGGCGGAACTCGAGGTCCGGCTCGGCTGAGCCCGCGGTGCTCCGCCCCGTCCGTCCTGCCCGGAGATGATTCCCGGGGCACGGGCGGCGGGGCGGTGCGTCAACCCGGCAGGCGCGGATTCCTCCTGCCGGACGATGTCCGTCCGAGAGCGCCACGCGCGTGCTCCCGTCGCCGGGTCCGACAGCGCCGGACACGACGCCCCGGCTCATTGCGGGATCGACGCCCGTCGGCGGCGCACCCGTCCCCGTACCGGCCGCGCGGCCCTCGCGCACGTCCACCGCGAGCCCTCCCACCCGCGTCGCCATGGCCCCGGGCCTCCCGCCGAACCGAACGCTCCGGGACGACCGCACGTACCTCCTTATGTCCATCGAACGGTGGACACACCCGCGGGTGCGGCACAATGTCGGTGCCCGCAGGCCCTTCGAAGCTACGGAAACGGCGTGATGAGCAAGACGACAGTCAAGGACGTCTCCACCGACCCGGAACGCGTCGACGGTCCCCGGACGGTCGGCGGCAGCCGTGCGCTCGCCCTGTTGCTGGTGATCACCGGTGCGGCCGGTCTGCTCGCCGCGTGGGTCATCACGATCGACAAGTTCAAGCTGCTGGAGAACCCGAACTTCGTGCCGGGGTGCAGCCTGAACCCGGTCGTCTCCTGCGGCAACATCATGAAGAGCGAGCAGGCCTCGGCCTTCGGGTTCCCCAACCCGATGCTGGGCCTGGTGGCGTACGGCATCGTGATCTGCGTCGGGGTGAGCCTGCTGGCGCGGGCCGCCTTCCCGCGCTGGTACTGGCTGACCTTCAACGCCGGCACCCTCTTCGGCGTCGGTTTCTGCACCTGGCTGCAGTTCCAGTCGCTGTACCGCATCAACTCGCTGTGCCTGTGGTGCTCACTCGCCTGGGTCGCCACGATCCTCATGTTCTGGTACGTGACGTCGTTCAACGTACGCAACAGCTTCCTGCCCGCCCCGCGGTGGCTGAGGAGCTTCTTCGGCGAGTTCACCTGGGTCCTGCCGGTCGTGCACATCGGCATCATCGGCATGCTGATCCTGACCCGCTGGTGGGACTTCTGGACCAGCTGACAGCCCGGGGGGATTGTCAGTGGGGTGACATAGGGTTTCCTGCGTGGAGCCCGACCTGTTCACCGCCGCAGCCGAAGAACGCCAGGAGAAGGACCCCTCCGGGAGCCCCCTGGCCGTCCGGATGCGCCCGCGCACCCTCGACGAGGTCGTGGGCCAGCAGCATCTGCTGAAGCCGGGCTCACCCCTGCGCAGACTGGTCGGCGAGAGCGGCGGCGGCCCCGCCGGACCGTCCTCCGTGATCCTCTGGGGCCCGCCCGGCACCGGTAAGACGACCCTGGCGTACGTGGTCTCCAAGGCCACCGACAAGCGCTTCGTGGAGCTCTCCGCGATCACCGCGGGCGTCAAGGAAGTGCGCGCGGTCATCGAGAGCGCCCGTCGCGCCACCGGCGGCTTCGGCAAGGAGACCGTCCTCTTCCTGGACGAGATCCACCGCTTCAGCAAGGCCCAGCAGGACTCCCTGCTCCCGGCCGTCGAGAACCGCTGGGTGACCCTCATCGCGGCGACCACCGAGAACCCCTACTTCTCGGTGATCTCCCCCCTGCTCTCCCGCTCCCTCCTGCTGACCCTCGAACCGCTCACCGACGACGACCTGCGCGGACTGCTGCGCCGGGCGCTCAGCGACGAGCGCGGCCTCAAGGAATCCGTCACCCTCCCCGAGGACACCGAGCAGCACCTGATGCGGATCGCCGGCGGCGACGCCCGCCGCGCCCTGACCGCCCTGGAGGCGGCGGCGGGCTCCGCGCTGGACAAGGGTGAGGCGGAGATCACCCTCCAGACCCTGGAGGAGACGGTCGACCGCGCCGCGGTGAAGTACGACCGCGACGGCGACCAGCACTACGACGTGGCGAGCGCCCTCATCAAGTCCATCCGCGGCTCGGACGTGGACGCCGCGCTCCACTACCTGGCCCGGATGATCGAGGCCGGCGAGGATCCGCGCTTCATCGCCCGCCGGCTGATGATCTCCGCCAGCGAGGACATCGGACTGGCCGATCCGCACGCGCTGCCGACAGCGGTCGCGGCCGCCCAGGCCGTCGCCATGATCGGCTTCCCCGAGGCGGCGCTCACCCTCAGCCACGCCACGATCGCCCTGGCCCTGGCGCCGAAGTCCAACGCCGCGACGACGGCGATCGGCGCCGCCATGGAGGACGTACGCAAGGGCCACGCGGGCCCGGTGCCGATGCACCTGCGCGACGGGCACTACAAGGGCGCGGCCAAGCTCGGGCACGCCCAGGGGTACGTGTACCCGCACGACCTGCCCGAGGGCATCGCCGCCCAGCAGTACGCCCCGGAGGAGCTCAGGGACCGGGAGTACTACACGCCGACCCGGCACGGCACGGAGGCGCGCTACGCGGACGCGGTGGAGTGGACCCGCAAGCACCTCGGTCGAGGACGCCCCTGACCACCCTGTAGGATGACGCGAAGCGCTGCGTCCCGTGTCCGGCTCCGGTCGGCACCACCAGAACGGGACATCCAGCCGGAGCCCCCGCCTCCACGGGGGGATTCCAGGAGCGTCGCGCACCGTCGAAGGTGTCGCGGGCAGCCCACCACCACCCGGACCTCCGGGACAGGTCGGTGGGCCACTCGCGTGCTGCACGTATGTGCCCAGACCCAGGAGCGGCTGCCCGCCCCGCCCATGTGGATCCCCACAGCGGCGAGGAGGGTTTCCCGGGCTGCGGATTGCGACCTCCCCTAACCCTGGTGAAGCCGTATTCGCATCGAAAACATGAGGTGTTTGGTTCATGGCGAACCAGTCCCGCCCCAAGGTCAAGAAGTCGCGTGCCCTCGGCATCGCGCTGACCCCGAAGGCCGTCAAGTACTTCGAGGCCCGCCCCTACCCGCCGGGTGAGCACGGCCGCGGCCGCAAGCAGAACTCGGACTACAAGGTCCGTCTGCTCGAGAAGCAGCGTCTGCGCGCGCAGTACGACGTGTCCGAGCGCCAGCTCGTTCGCGCCTACGAGCGTGCCTCCAAGGTCCAGGGCAAGACCGGTGAGGCCCTGATCATCGAGCTCGAGCGCCGTCTCGACGCGCTGGTCCTGCGTTCGGGCATCGCCCGCACGATCTACCAGGCCCGCCAGATGGTCGTCCACGGCCACATCGAGGTCAACGGCCAGAAGGTCGACAAGCCCTCGTTCCGCGTCCGTCCCGACGACGTCGTGATGGTCCGCGAGCGCAGCCGCAGCAAGACGCTGTTCGAGGTCTCCCGCGCCGGTGGCTTCGCCCCCGACGGCGAGACCCCGCGCTACCTCCAGGTGAACCTCGGCGCCCTGGCGTTCCGCCTGGACCGCGAGCCGAACCGCAAGGAGATCCCGGTGATCTGCGACGAGCAGCTCGTCGTCGAGTACTACGCCCGCTGATCCTCATCCCGCGGACGTAGCACCACCTGCGCGTCAGCCCGTCGTCCCGCCGCCCTTCGAGGTGCGCGAGACGGCGGGCTCCTGCGTGTCCGGGGCCGGCCTGCGCGGCGCGGGCACCGCGCCCGGCGGTCGCTGTCCGGGCCGCCGCAGCGCCCGCTCCACCGCCGCCTCCCGCCCGAGCCGCTCCCCGGCCCGTACGCACTCCTCGTAGCGCTCGTCGCCCAGCCGCTCCCGGGCGCCCGCCTCGCACCGCTCGTGCGGCACGTTGTAGTACGCCGAGCCGAACAGTGGCAGCCCCACCGACGGCCACAGCCGGGCCGCCGCGCCCTGCAGCACCGCGGCCTCCGCCGGATCACCCTGCACCGTCGTGACCAGGGCGAGCAGCTCCAGCGCGAGGACCGTGCCGAGCAGGTCGTGAAAGGTGTGCGCGATGTCCAGGCACCGGACCAGGAGCTCCCGGGCCCGTGCCGGATCGCCGGCGGCGAGGGCCTCGTACGCCAGCACGTACAGCGCGTACGCCAGCGCCCAGCGCTCCCCGTGGTCCTCGCACACCCTGCGGACGTCCTCGCACAGCTTCACCGCGGCGGGCAGATCGCCCTGGAACGCCAGCGCCATCGCCAGCTCGACCTGCCCCATCAGCACGTTGCTGTTGAGCTCACCGATCTCGTGGTAGCGGTCGAGCGCCGAGCGCAACAGGGTCTCCGCGCGCCGCATGTCGTCGCCGACCAGCGCGAGACAGCCGGCGCGGTGCTCGGCGTAGGCGAGGGCGGTGGGGTTACCGGTGCGCAGCGCCTCCTCGCGGCACTCCTGGAGCGCGGTCAGCGCGGACACCGTGTCGCCCTGCAGGATCGCCACGTAGCCGAGCACCCACAGGGCCTTGAGCCGCGACTGGTCACGGTCGCTGTCGAGTTCCACGCCGCGTTCCAGCCAGTGCCGGCCCTCCGCCAGCCGCCCGCAGCCCACCCAGTAGAACCAGAGGCTGCCCGCGAGGTACTGGCCCAGATGCGTCTCACCCGGCTCGGTCAGGCAGTACTCCAGGGCGCGGCGCAGATTCGGCAGCTCCGCCTCGATCCGCGCTGCCACCTCGGCCTGCCGCGGCGAGAACCAGTCCAGCTCGCACCAGGTCGCCAGACCCATGTACCAGTCGCGGTGGCGGCGGCGCAGCCGGTCCGCGTCCCCCGACGCGGCCAGCCAGTCCGCGCCGTAAGCCCGGACCGAGTCCAGCATCCGGTAGCGCGGACCCGCGGGCGTCTCCTCGCGGGCCAGTACGGACTGCGCGAGCAACGCACCGAGCACGTCGAGGACATGGTCGGCGTGCAGTCCGTCGCCGCCGCACACGTACTCGGCGGCCTCCAGATCGAACCGGCCGGCGAACACCGAGAGCCGCGACCACAGCAGCCGCTCCTCGGACGTGCACAGTTCATGGCTCCAGCCGATCGCCGTACGCAGGGTCCGGTGCCGCGGCAGAGCGTCCCGTCCGCCGCCCGTCAGCAGCCGGAAGCGGTCCTCGAGACGGGAGAGCAACTGGGCGGGGGACAGGGCGCTGAGCCGGCCCGCGGCCAGCTCGACGGCGAGCGGGATGCCGTCGAGACGGCGGCACAGCTCCTGTACGTCCGACCGGTTGCCGTCGTCCAGCGCGAACCCGGGGACCCGGGCCGCCGCCCGCTCCTCGAACAGTTCCACGGCCTCCGCGTCGCCCAGCGGCGCCAGCGGGAACAGCCGTTCGCCCTCGATCTCCAGCGGTCTGCGTCCGACCGCGAGCACCCGCAGCCCCGGTGTGTGCCGCAGCAGCTCGCCCACCAGTGCGGCACACGCGTCCACCAGATGCTCGAACCCGTCGACGACGAGCAGGAGTTGACGCCCGGCGAGACGGTCGAGCAGGAGCTCGCGCGGCGCCCGTGACGTCTGGTCCGTCAGGCCGAGGGCCTCCACGACCGCGTACGCGACGAGGTCCGGATCCCGTACGGCGGCCAGCTCCGCCCGCCAAGCGCCGTCCCGCGCGTCCGAGCGCGCCGCCGTCCGCGCGGCGAGGCGCGACTTGCCGACGCCGCCCACGCCGGTCACCGTGACCAGCCGGGACCCCTCCAGCGCCTCGGTGAGCCGCGCGAGTTCGGCCGAGCGGCCGACGAACGCGTCGAGTTCCAGGGGCAGATTGCCGCGCGGCGTGCCGTCGGTGGGCCGGGGCCGGTCAAAATACTGCATGGGACACGGAGAGTACTGACCTGTATGCGTTCCGTACAATCGCTTCGCACAACTCCGGCCCCCTCGGCCGTTAATGCGGTACGGGGCGACGGCCCCGGCGCGATAGGCTCGGGGGACGACTTTTCGATGTCCAGGCACGTACTAGGGAGCGGGTGCGACAGTGTCCGGTGGTGAGGTGGCCGGGATCCTGGTGGCCGTTTTCTGGGCGATCCTGGTCTCGTTCCTCGCCGTCGCGCTGGCGAGACTGGCCCAGACGCTCAGGGCGACCACCAAGCTCGTGGCCGACGTGACGGACCAGGCCGTCCCGCTGCTGGCCGACGCCTCGGAGGCGGTGCGCTCCGCACAGACCCAGATCGACCGGGTCGACGCCATCGCGTCGGACGTCCAGGAGGTCACGTCGAACGCGTCGGCGCTCTCCACGACCGTCGCCTCCACCTTCGGCGGCCCGCTGGTCAAGGTCGCGGCGTTCGGCTACGGCGTCCGCCGCGCCATCGGCGGCCGCAAGGACAATGTGCCCCCCAAGGCCTCCCGTCGTACCGTGATCGTGGGCCGCACCGTCCCGTCCGCGCGACGGGGAAAGCGGAAGAAGGACTGACGCAGCGATGTTCCGCCGTACCTTCTGGTTCACCGCCGGCGCAGCCGCTGGTGTGTGGGCCACCACCAAGGTCAACCGCAAGCTCAAGCAGCTGACTCCCGAGAGCCTCGCCGCCCAGGCCGCGAACAAGGCGGTCGAGGCGGGACACCGGCTCAAGGAGTTCGCGCTCGACGTCCGCGAGGGCATGGCCCAGCGGGAGGCCGAACTCGACGAGGCGCTCGGGCTGGGCGCGTCCGTCGACCACGAACTCCCCGCACCCCGGCGGTACGCCGCCATCGAGAACCGCAATGATCCGAGGTATGTCGAGAGGTCGACGTACTCGCACAATCGGAATGAGGACCACTGATGGAGTCGGCCGAGATTCGCCGCCGCTGGTTGAGCTTCTACGAGGAGCGCGGTCACACCGTCGTTCCCTCGGCGTCGCTCATCGCGGACGACCCGACTCTGCTCCTGGTCCCCGCGGGCATGGTCCCCTTCAAGCCGTACTTCCTCGGCGAGGTCAAGCCGCCGTGGTCGCGCGCCACCAGCGTGCAGAAGTGCGTGCGCACACCCGACATCGAAGAGGTCGGCAAGACCACCCGCCACGGCACGTTCTTCCAGATGTGCGGCAACTTCTCCTTCGGCGACTACTTCAAGGAAGGCGCCATCACCTACGCCTGGGAGCTGCTCACCTCGCCCCAGGACAAGGGTGGATACGGGCTCGACCCCGAGCGGCTGTGGATCACGGTCTACCTCGACGACGACGAGGCCGAGTCGATCTGGCGCGACAAGATCGGTGTCCCCGTCGAGCGCATCCAGCGCCTCGGCAAGAAGGACAACTACTGGTCCATGGGCGTCCCGGGTCCCTGCGGCCCGTGCTCCGAGATCAACTACGACCGTGGTCCCGAGTTCGGGGTCGAGGGCGGCCCGGCCGTCAACGACGAGCGGTACGTGGAGATCTGGAACCTGGTCTTCATGCAGTACGAGCGCGGCGAGGGCACCTCGAAGGAGGACTTCGAGATCCTCGGCGAGCTGCCCAGCAAGAACATCGACACCGGCCTCGGCCTGGAACGCCTCGCCATGATTCTGCAGGACGTGCAGAACATGTACGAGATCGACACCTCCATGGCCGTCATCAGGAAGGCCACCGAGCTGACGGGCGTCGAGTACGGCGTCGCCCACGAATCCGACGTCTCGCTGCGCGTGGTCACCGACCACATGCGGACGTCCGTGATGCTCATCGGCGACGGTGTGAGCCCCGGCAACGAGGGTCGCGGATACGTGCTGCGCCGCATCATGCGCCGCGCCATCCGCAACATGCGCCTGCTCGGTGCCACGGGTCCGGTCGTCAAGGACCTCATCGACGTCGTGATCGCGATGATGGGCCGGCAGTACCCGGAGCTGGTCAGCGACCGCAGGCGGATCGAGACCGTGGCCCTCGCCGAGGAGGCCGCCTTCCTCAAGACGCTCAAGGCCGGCACGAACATCCTCGACACGGCCATCACGGACACCAAGGACTCCGGCGGCACGGTCCTCGCCGGCGACAAGGCCTTCCTGCTCCACGACACCTGGGGCTTCCCGATCGACCTCACCCTGGAGATGGCCGCCGAACAGGGCCTCTCCGTGGACGAGGACGGCTTCCGCCGCCTGATGAAGGAACAGCGGGACAAGGCCAAGGCCGACGCCCGTGCCAAGAAGACCGGTCACGCCGACCTCGGCGCCTACCGGCAGATCGCCGACGCCGCCGGTTCGACCGACTTCATCGGATACGACCGGACCGAGGGAGAGTCGACGATCGTCGGCATCCTGGTCGACGGTGTGTCGTCGCCCGCTGCCACCGAGGGCGACGAGGTCGAGATCGTCCTCGACCGCACCCCGTTCTACGCCGAGGGCGGTGGGCAGATCGGCGACACCGGGCGCATCCGGGTGGACAGCGGCGCGATCGTCGAGGTCCGCGACTGCCAGAAGCCCGTCCCGGGCGTGTACGTCCACAAGGGCGTCGTCCAGGTCGGCGAGGTCACCGTCGGCGCCCAGGCCCAGGCCACCATCGACACGCGTCGGCGGACGGCCATCGCCCGCGCCCACTCGGCCACGCACCTCACCCACCAGGCCCTGCGCGACGCCCTCGGCCCGACGGCCGCCCAGGCCGGTTCCGAGAACCAGCCGGGCCGCTTCCGCTTCGACTTCGGTTCGCCGTCGGCCGTTCCCACGGCCGTCATGACCGACGTCGAGCAGAAGATCAACGAGGTGCTCGCCCGGGACCTGGACGTGCACGCCGAGATCCTGAGTCTCGACGAGGCCAAGAAGCAGGGCGCCATCGCCGAGTTCGGCGAGAAGTACGGCGAGCGCGTACGCGTGGTGACCATCGGCGACTTCTCCAAGGAGCTGTGCGGCGGCACGCACGTCCACAACACCGCCCAGCTCGGCCTGGTCAAGCTGCTCGGGGAGTCCTCGATCGGCTCCGGTGTGCGCCGTATCGAGGCCCTGGTGGGCGTCGACGCCTACAACTTCCTCGCCAAGGAGCACACGGTCGTCGCTCAGCTCCAGGAGCTGATCAAGGGCCGCTCGGAGGAGCTCCCGGAGAAGGTCTCCGCCATGCTCGGCAAGCTGAAGGACGCCGAGAAGGAGATCGAGAAGTTCCGCGCGGAGAAGGTCCTGCAGGCCGCCGCCGGTCTCGCCGGGTCCGCCAAGGACGTCCATGGTGTCGCCCTGGTCACCGGCCAGGTTCCGGACGGGACGGGCGCGGACGACCTGCGCAAGCTGGTCCTCGACGTACGCGGCCGCATCCAGGGCGGCCGGGCCGTCGTCGTGGCCCTGTTCACCACCTCGGGCGGCAAGCCGCTCACGGTCATCGCCACCAACGAGGCGGCCCGCGAGCGCGGTCTCAAGGCCGGCGACCTGGTCCGTACCGCCGCCAAGACCCTCGGCGGCGGCGGTGGCGGCAAGCCGGACGTCGCGCAGGGCGGCGGCCAGAACCCGGCCGCCATCGGTGAGGCCATGGACGCCGTCGAACGCCTGGTCGGCGAGACCGCCAAGTGAGCGTGGACGGGCCCGTGGGCACGGACGGTCCGGGCGGCGAGGGGGGCCGGGGCATGCGCCGCGGCCGCCGGCTCGCGATCGACGTCGGGGACGCGCGGATCGGGGTCGCCTCGTGCGACCCCGACGGGATCCTCGCGACTCCGGTCGAGACCGTGCCGGGACGGGACGTGCCCGCCGCCCAGCGCCGGCTGCGGCAGTTGGTCGAGGAGTACGAGCCCATCGAGGTCGTCGTAGGACTGCCTCGCTCCCTCAAGGGGGGCGAGGGCCCGGCCGCCGCGAAGGTCCGTGGTTTCGCCCAGGAGCTCGCCCGGTCGATCGCACCGGTCGCGGTGAGACTCATCGACGAGAGAATGACCACCGTGTCGGCCACTCACGGACTGCGCGCCTCGGGCGTGAAGTCCAAGAAGGGCAGGTCGGTCATCGATCAGGCGGCCGCTGTGATCATCCTTCAACAGGCCTTGGAATCCGAACGGGTGTCAGGTAATCCACCTGGCGAGGGCGTCGAAGTGGTCATCTGATCGCGATACGGTAACGTTCCGCGCGATGTGGTGGTGTTCGAACAACCACCGCACAGCAAATGAGGCGAACGGGAGCCGAGCCACCACGCCAGCGGCCACCGCCTCGCGGCTCTAGGGGATCGATGACTGAGTATGGCCGGGGCCCAGGCTCCGAACCGTGGCATCCGGAGGACCCGTTGTACGGGGACGGCGGATGGGGAGGGCAGGCCGCCGACGGCCAGCCCCCCTACGGCGGCCAGCCGCAGCACTATCCGCAGCAGCCGCAACAGCAGCAGCCGCAGTACGGCGACTGGAGCGACGGTCAGCAGGGCGGCTACGGCCAGCTGCAGTTCGATGCCGCGGGCCCGCAGAACCCGGGGCAGCAGTACCACGACCAGGGGCAGCAGCACCACGGCGGTCAGGGGCCGCAGCAGCACTACGGCGGTCAGGGGCAGCAGCAGTACGGGGGGCAGTACCCCGGCCACGACCAGCAGCAGTACACCGACCCCGGGCAGCAGCAATACCAGGGTCAGGACCAGCAGCAGTACCACGACGGCGGCTGGGACAACGGGACACAGCACCAGGTCGCCTACGCGGCCGACCCGACGGACCCGTACGCGAACCAGGCCGCCGCGTACGGCGGTCAGCAGCCCGACTTCTACAACACCCCCGACGCGTACCCGCCGCCACAACCGCCCGCGCGCCGCCGCGCCGAGCCCGAACCGGCCCCGACCGACTGGGACCCGGGTCCGGACCAGGGCGAGCACGCCTTCTTCGCGGAGGGCGACGATGACGACGACTCCGAGGACGACGATCCGAAAGGCGGCCGCGGCGACCGGAAGGGCCGGGGCGGCAAGGGCGGCACGACCAAGAAGCGCCGCAGCGGCTGCGCCTGCCTGGTGGTCGTACTCGTCCTCGGCGGCGGTGTCGGCGGTGTCGGTTACTTCGGGTACCAGTTCTACCAAAAACGTTTCGGCCCGGCTCCGGACTATGTGGGTAACGGCACCGGAGAGGTGACGGTCAACATCCCCAAGGGCGCGGGCGGTTTCGCGATCGCGCAGGCGCTGAAGCAGGCCGGCGTCATCAAGAGCGTCGACGCCTTCGTGTCCGCGCAGCAGACCAATCCCGACGGGACGAAGATCCAGGCCGGGGCCTATCTGCTGAAGAAAGAGATGTCGGCCGCCAACGCCGTCAAGCTCATGCTCGACCCCAAGAGCCAGAACAACGTGGTCGTCGTTCCGGGCGAGCGCAACATCCTCGTCTACAAGAAGATCGACGAGAAGCTCTCACTTCCCGACGGCACCACCGCCAAGGTCGCCAAGAAGGAATACAAGACCTTCGGACTGCCCAGCTGGGCGAACAACAACAAGGACATCAAGGAACCGCTGGAAGGATTCCTCTACCCGGCGACCTATCCCGCCGCCAAGGGGATGAAGCCGGAAGTCGTCCTGAAGCAGATGGTCACGCAGGCGGTGGAGAACTACAAGAAGCTGAACGTCGAGGCGAAGGCCAAGGAATTCGACCTCGCCGATCCGCTGCAGCTCGTCACGGTCGCCAGCATGGTCCAGGCCGAGGGCAAGACCCACGACGACTTCCGCAAGATGGCAGAGGTGATCTACAACCGCCTCAAGTCCACGAACACGCAGACCAACCGGCTGCTCCAGTTCGACTCGACCTTCAATTACCTGAAGGGCCAGAGCAACATCCACATCAGCGAGTCCGAGATCAACAGCAACAAGGACCCGTACAACACCTATACGAACAGCGGTCTGCCGCCCGGTCCCATCGGAAACCCCGGTGACGACGCGTTCAATGCGGCGCTGAACCCGACCGACGACGGCTGGCTCTACTTCGTGGCGACCGACGGCCAGAACAACACCGAATTCGCCAAGACCTACGCCGAATTCCAGAGGCTCAAGGACAAGTTCAATGAGAGTTCGGGCCACTGACGCCCGGCGGGCGGCGGTCCTCGGTTCGCCGATCGCCCATTCCCTCTCGCCGGTGCTGCACCGCGCCGCGTACCGGGAACTGGGACTCGACGACTGGTCCTACGACCGCTTCGAGGTCGACGAGGAGGCGCTGCCGGGATTCCTGGAGGAACTCGGCAGCGAGTGGGCGGGCCTCTCGCTGACCATGCCCCTCAAGCGGGCCGTCATCCCGCTGCTCGACGGGATCAGCGGGACGGCGGCCTCCGTCGAGGCGGTCAACACCGTCGTCCTCACCGACGACGGTCGTCGCGTCGGCGACAACACCGACATCCCCGGGATGGTCGCCGCGCTGCGCGAGCACGGCATCGAGCAGGTGGAGTCCGCCGCCGTCCTGGGCGCCGGGGCCACCGCCTCGTCCGCGCTCGCCGCCCTGGCCCGCGTCTGCACCGGAGAAGTCGTCGCCTACGTGCGCAGCGCCGAGCGCGCCGCCGAGATGCGGCAGTGGGGCGAACGGCTCGACGTGAGCGTCCGTACCGCCGACTGGGCGGACGCCGAGCGGGCCCTGCGCGCCCCGCTGGTGATCGCCACGACCCCGGCGGGCGCCACGGACGCGCTGGCCGCCGCGGTCCCGGAACGGCCGGCGACCCTCTTCGACGTGCTCTACGACCCGTGGCCCACCGAGCTGGCCGCCCGCTGGTCGGCGTACGGCGGCGCCGTCGTCGGCGGCCTCGACCTGCTCGTGCACCAGGCCGTGCTGCAGGTCGAGAAGATGACCGGACGCTCCCCGGCCCCCCTGGGCGCCATGCGTACGGCGGGCGAGCACGCGCTCGCCGGACGCTGAAGCACCCTCCGGCCGGTCCCGTCGGACATCTTCCGGCCCGACCGGACACGTCCGCCTGATGGACCTGGGGCCGGACGGGAGGTCCGGCCGTGGGAGGATCGGGGGTGGCGGACCCGGGCCGCGCACCCGGTCGCGCCGTCGCCGTACGCGAGAACGCGTGTACGCAGCAGCAGTACCAGGGCGCGAGCATGAGGAGCACCGTTGAGCAGGTTGCGCTGGCTGACCGCGGGGGAGTCCCACGGTCCCGCACTCGTCGCGACGCTGGAGGGTCTTCCCGCCGGCGTTCCGATCACCACGGACATGGTGGCGGACCACCTCGCCCGGCGGCGCCTGGGCTATGGACGCGGTGCCCGGATGAAGTTCGAGCGTGACGAGGTCACCTTCCTGGGCGGAGTCCGGCACGGCCTCACCCTCGGCTCGCCGGTGGCCGTCATGGTCGGCAACACCGAGTGGCCCAAGTGGGAGCAGGTCATGGCGGCCGACCCGGTCGCCCCGGAGATCCTCGCCGAACTCGCCCGCAACGCCCCGCTGACCCGGCCCCGGCCCGGCCACGCAGACCTCGCGGGCATGCAGAAGTACGGCTTCGACGAGGCCCGGCCGATCCTGGAGCGCGCCTCCGCCCGTGAGACCGCCGCCCGCGTGGCCCTGGGCGCGGTGGCCCGCTCGTACCTCAAGGAGACGGCCGGGATCGAGATCGTCTCGCACGTCGTCGAGCTCGCCGCGGCGAAGGCACCGTACGGCGTCCACCCCAGGCCCTCGGACGTCGAGAAGCTCGACGCCGACCCGGTGCGCTGCCTCGACAGCGACGCGTCGAAGGCGATGGTCGCGGAGATCGACCAGGCCCACAAGGACGGCGACACGCTCGGCGGGGTCGTCGAGGTGCTCGCGTACGGCGTGCCCGTGGGCCTCGGCTCGCACGTCCACTGGGACCGGCGGCTCGACGCCCGGCTCGCCGCCGCGCTCATGGGCATCCAGGCCATCAAGGGCGTCGAGGTCGGAGACGGCTTCGAACTGGCCCGGGTACCCGGCTCCCAGGCCCACGACGAGATCGTCCACAGCGAGGACGGCATCCGCCGCACCACCGGCCGCTCCGGCGGCACCGAGGGCGGTCTGACCACCGGCGAGCTGCTGCGGGTCCGCGCCGCGATGAAGCCGATCGCGACCGTGCCGCGCGCGCTGGCCACCATCGACGTGGCCACCGGAGAGGCCGCCCAGGCCCACCACCAGCGCTCCGACGTGTGCGCGGTCCCGGCCGCGGGCATCGTCGCCGAGGCCATGGTCGCCCTGGTCCTCGCGGACGCGGTGGCGGAGAAGTTCGGCGGCGACAGCGTCCCCGAGACGCGGCGCAACGTCGAGTCGTACCTCGAGAACCTGGTCGTACGGTGACCGCGGGACCGCTGGTCGTGCTGGTCGGCCCGATGGGTGTCGGCAAGACCACGGTGGGCGCGCTGCTCGCCGAGCGGCTCGGCTGCGCCTACCGGGACACCGACGACGACATCGTGGCCGAACAGGGCCGCACCATCGCCGACATCTTCGTCGACGACGGCGAGCCGGTCTTCCGCGCCGTCGAGAAGCGCGCGGTCGGCCGCGCGCTGGCCGGCCACGACGGCGTACTGGCGCTCGGCGGCGGCTCGATCCTCGACGAGGACACCCGCACGCTGCTCACCGGGCACCGGGTCGTCTACCTCTCGATGGAGGTCGACGAGGCGGTCCAGCGCACCGGCCTGAACGTGGCCCGGCCGCTGCTCGCCGTCAACCCGAGACGGCAGTGGCGCGAGCTGATGGAGGCACGGCGCCACCTGTACACCGAAGTCGCCAGCGCGGTCGTGCCCACCGACGGCCGCACCCCCGAAGAGGTCGCCCAAGCCGTCCTCGACGCACTGGAGTTGAAGGAAGCATGAGCGAGGCAGTGACGCGTATCCAGGTCGGCGGCACCGCGGGCACCGACCCCTACGAGGTCCTGGTCGGCCGTCAGCTCCTCGGTGAGCTCGGCGGGCTGATCGGCGACCGGGCCAAGCGCGTCGCGGTCGTCCACCCCGAGGCGCTCGCCGAGACCGGCGAGGCACTGCGCGCCGACCTGGCCGGGCAGGGCTTCGAGGCCGTCGCCATCCAGGTGCCGAACGCGGAGGAGGCCAAGACCGCCGAGGTCGCCGCCTACTGCTGGAAGGCGCTGGGCCAGTCCGGCTTCACCCGCACCGACGTGATCGTCGGCGTGGGCGGCGGAGCCACCACCGACCTGGCCGGTTTCGTGGCGGCGACCTGGCTGCGCGGGGTGCGCTGGATCGCCGTCCCCACCACCGTGCTCGGCATGGTGGACGCGGCGGTCGGCGGCAAGACCGGTATCAACACCGCCGAGGGCAAGAACCTCGTCGGCGCCTTCCACCCGCCGGCGGGGGTGCTCTGCGACCTGGCCGCGCTCGACTCGCTGCCGGTCAACGACTTCGTCTCCGGCCTGGCCGAGATCATCAAGGCCGGCTTCATCGCCGACCCCGCGATCCTGGAGCTCATCGAGTCCGACCCGCAGGCGGCCCGCACACCCGCGGGCCCGCACACCGCCGAGCTGATCGAGCGCTCCATCAAGGTCAAGGCCGAGGTCGTCTCCGGCGACCTCAAGGAGTCGGGGCTGCGCGAGATCCTCAACTACGGGCACACCCTCGCGCACGCCATCGAGAAGAACGAGCGCTACAAGTGGCGGCACGGTGCCGCCGTCGCCGTCGGCATGCACTTCGCCGCCGAACTCGGCCGGCTCGCGGGCCGGCTGGACGACGCCACCGCCGACCGGCACCGCACGATCCTCGAATCCGTGGGCCTCCCGCTGAGCTACCGCCACGACCAGTGGCCGAAGCTCCTGGAGAACATGAAGGTCGACAAGAAGTCGCGCGGCGACCTGCTGCGCTTCATCGTCCTCGACGGGCTGGCCAAGCCGACCGTCCTGGAGGGCCCCGACCCGGCCGTGCTCCTCGCCGCGTACGGCGAAGTGGGGGAGTAACACCCAACGGGCCCCCACTTGCGTGGATTTACCCTCGCCGCACGGGCACTTACCGCCTTCCCGGGCCGTTCACACAACGGCGGCCGGGGAAGGTACCGTTCGGTAGGGGCGCCTCCCGCGCCCTCTAGGGTGGGGGAGAGCGGGTCGGGACCGAGGCTCCGCTCGCCAGCGCCCATCGCCTGTACGAGACGGAGTGGCACCGGATGCAGCACGCAGTGGGGGCTCCGCTGCCGCCGCCCCACCAGCCGGGGCACGGACCGGGCGCCGGCTGGTCGCCGGCCGCGCACCATCCGGGGCACCCCGGCGGACACCCCGGTCCGGCACCCACGAGCGCACCCGCTCCCGGTTTCGCGGGTCCGCCCCCGGGACCCCCGGCGCCGCCTTCGCATCTGCCGCACCCCGCGCCCCCGCGGCACGCCCCCGTACCGCCCGTGCCCGACACCACGGGACATGTGCAGCTGCCCCCGGGCGGCCCGGTCGGCATGCCGAGCGCACCCCCCGCCACGGGCGCCCTCGATCCCACGGCGACCACGCTCGCCGTGCTGCTCATCGGCCCCGCGGGCGCGGGCAAGACCAGCGTCGCCAAGTACTGGGCGGACCACCGCCGCGTGCCGACGGCCCACATCAGCCTCGACGACGTACGGGAATGGGTGCGCTCCGGGTTCGCCGACCCGCAGTCGGGGTGGAACGACCACTCGGAGGCGCAGTACCGCCTGGCCCGCCGCACCTGCGGCTTCGCCGCGCGGAACTTCCTGGCGAACGGCATCTCCTGCATCCTCGACGACGCCGTCTTCCCGGACCGCCCGGTCGTCGGACTCGGCGGCTGGAAGCGGCACGTCGGGCCGGGCCTGCTGCCCGTCGTCCTGCTGCCGGGCCTGGAGATAGTCCTGGAGCGCAACGCGGAGCGCTCCGGAAACCGCCGCCTCACCGACGAGGAAGTCGCCCGCATCCACGGCCGGATGGCCGGCTGGTACGGCTCGGGGCTGCCCATCATCGACAACTCGCAGCTCGACGTACCGGCCACGGCCCGGGTCCTGGACGACGTACTGGCCCGTTCGATCGCCAGCCCCCCGCAGTGGTAGCCCGGCCCTGACGGTCCCGCACCGTGGGGCCCCGTACCCCCACCCGCCCGTCCGGCCCCGCTGAACCGGCGGTATCCGGTCGGCGCTCGTAGGCTCGATTCATGTCAGAGGTGTACGCGGCTCGCCGCGAGCGGCTGAGGGAGCGCTGTACGGCGGGTGGCAGCGCGACCGCGCTCGTCACGCGCCCCGCCAACGTGAGGTATCTCGCGGGGGCGGCCCCGCGCGGTGCCGTCCTCCTGCTGGGCAGGGGAGAGGACCTGTTGCTCTGCGCGGGTCCGCCGGCCGACGAGGCCGGCGCGGGACGTCCGGACGAGGCGCTGCGCGTACAGGCGCTGTCCGGTCCGGGCGGTGACCCGGCCGTCGCCGCGGCCGATGTCGCCACCGCGCAGGGAGCCGACTCGCTGGCCGTGGAGGAACACCACCTGACCGTGACCCGGCACCGGGCCATGGGGTCGGTGGCGCCGCGACTGCGCCTGAGCGACCTGGGCGCCGCGGTCGAACAACTGCGGGTGATCAAGGACGAGGAGGAGATCTCCTGTCTGCGGGTCGGCGCCGAGATCGCCGACCAGGCACTCGGGGAACTCCTCGAGTCCATTCTCGTCGGCCGGACGGAGCGTCATCTCGCCCTCGAGCTGGAGCGCCGGCTGGTCGACCACGGTGCCGACGGACCGGCCTTCGCGACCTCGGTGGGCACCGGGCCGAACTCCGGGAGATGCGGGCACCGGCCCACGGACCGGCGGGTCGAGGAGGGCGATTTCCTGTCCGTCTGCCTCGGCGCGACCTATCGCGGGTACCGCTGCGAGGTCGGCCGTACCTTCGTGATCGGCACCTCGCCCGCGGACTGGCAGATCGCCCTCTACGACCTCGTCTTCGCCGCCCAGCGGGCCGGACGCGAGGCGCTGGTGCCCGGCGCCGCCTACCGTGACGTGGACCGCGCGGCCCGTCAGGTGCTCGACTCCGCGGGGTACGCGGAGGCCCTTCCCACCCTGACGGGACACGGCGTCGGGCTCGAAATCGACGAGGACCCGCAGTTGGCCCCCGCGGCCATGGGTAAACTGGACGCTTGCGTGCCGGTCACCGTCGAACCGGGGGTCCACCTCCCGGGCCGGGGCGGTGTCCGGATCGATGACACGCTCGTCGTACGCCCCGAGGCGGACGGCGGACCCGAGCTACTCACCATCACGACCAAGGAACTGCTCGCGCTCTAGCCCCCGGCTGTGCGCGTGTCCCGGGGTCGTCCACGTCAGTCCAGGAGATTCCGCAACCGTGGCTTCCACGAACGACCTCAAGAACGGCCTGGTGCTCAAGCTCGACGGAGGCCAGCTCTGGTCCGTCGTCGAGTTCCAGCACGTCAAGCCCGGCAAGGGCCCGGCCTTCGTGCGCACCAAGCTGAAGAACGTGCTCTCCGGCAAGGTCGTCGACAAGACGTTCAACGCCGGCGTCAAGGTCGAGACGGCCACGATCGACAAGCGCGACATGCAGTTCTCGTACATGGACGGCGAGTACTTCGTCTTCATGGACATGGACACGTACGACCAGCTCATGGTCGACCGCAAGTCCGTCGGCGACGCCGCCAACTTCCTGATCGAGGGCTTCACGGCCACCGTGGCGCAGCACGAGGGCGAAGTGCTCTTCGTCGAGCTGCCCGCCGCCGTCGAGCTCGTCATCCAGGAGACCGAGCCGGGTGTCCAGGGCGACCGCTCCACCGGTGGCACCAAGCCCGCCACCCTGGAGACCGGCCACCAGATCCAGGTCCCGCTCTTCATCACCACCGGTGAGAAGATCAAGGTCGACACCCGCACGAGCGACTACCTCGGCCGGGTGAACAGCTAACCGTGGCTGCCCGCAACACGGCCCGCAAGCGCGCCTTCCAGATCCTCTTCGAGGGCGACCAGCGCGGCGTGGACGTCCTGACGGTCCTCGCGGACTGGATCCGGCACTCCCGGAACGACACCCGGCAGCCACCGGTCAGCGAGTACACGATGGAGCTGGTCGAGGGCTACGCCACCAAGGCGAAGCGGATCGACGAGCTCATCGCGACGTACGCCGTCGACTGGACGCTGGACAGGATGCCGGTCGTCGACCGCAACATCCTGCGCCTTGGCGCCTACGAGCTGATCTGGGTCGACGGGACCCCCGACGCGGTGGTGCTCGACGAGGCGGTGCAGCTCGCCAAGGAGTTCTCGACGGACGAGTCGCCCTCGTTCGTCAACGGACTGCTGGGCCGGCTCAAGAACCTCAAGCCGTCGCTCCGCCGGGACGAGACCTGACCGAGGCTCGTCCGTACAGCCTGGACACAGGTGGGAAATCGCCGGAGGGCCCGCAGCGCGTTCGCTGCGGGCCCTCCGGCGTTCCTGTGCCCGCGTGGGTCCCGAGGCCCGCAGAAAGCCGCCGGGGTGGCCGGAACCTCCTGGTC
>NZ_JBHVPP010000021.1:0-218737 GCF_042887295.1 Streptomyces sp. NPDC057950 | reverse complement strand
CCGAGGGTGTAACCGAAGCCCGGCTCCAGCGGCTCGATCACGAACCGGGAGCGGAATTCGTCGACGACCTCTTCGGTCAACGAGGGACGCTGAGCGATCAGCATGTGTGGATCAGATCCTTCTTTCGTGGACGCCCGCTATTTGACGCCCGACAAAACCGCACGTTTTCACCGTACGGGTACTGCAAGGGTACGGGCGGTACGGCCCTTTTACGGAGCCGTACCGCCCGGAAACCTCAAACCGACAAGCGGCCGTGCGTCAGACGCGGCGGCGCTTGGGCGGACGGCAACCGTTGTGCGGGGTCGGCGTCACGTCCTGGATGGAGCCGACCTCGAGACCGGTCGCCTGCAGCGAACGGATCGCCGTCTCACGACCCGAGCCCGGACCCTTGACGAAGACGTCGACCTTGCGCATGCCGTGCTCCTGCGCACGGCGGGCGGCCGACTCGGCGGCCATCTGCGCGGCGAAGGGGGTGGACTTGCGCGAGCCCTTGAAGCCGACGTGGCCGGCGGAGGCCCAGGAGATCACGTTGCCCGAGGGGTCCGTGATCGAGACGATCGTGTTGTTGAACGTGCTCTTGATGTGAGCGTGCCCGTGAGCGACGTTCTTCTTTTCCTTGCGGCGCACCTTCTTGGCAGCGCCCTGACGACCCTTGGGGGGCATCTATTACTCCTACGGGAGGTGGTCGGTCCTACAGCGAAGACCGCTGATAAGCGTCCGCTGAGGACTACTTCTTGCCCGGCTTCTTCTTACCGGCGATGGCGCGACGCGGGCCCTTGCGGGTACGAGCGTTCGTGCTGGTGCGCTGACCGTGGACGGGCAGGCCACGACGGTGGCGCAGACCCTGGTAGCAGCCGATCTCGACCTTGCGGCGGATGTCGGCCTGAATCTCGCGACGGAGGTCACCCTCGGTCTTCAGGTTGGCGTCCACGTACTCGCGGATCTTGACCAGCTCCTCCTCGGAGAGGTCACGAACGCGCGTGTTCGGGTTCACGCCGGTCTCGGCCAGCGTCTGCTGGGAAAGGGTCCGGCCGATGCCGAACACGTAGGTCAGGGCGACCTCCACACGCTTTTCACGCGGGATGTCAACACCGGAAACGCGTGCCATTCAATGGCTCCAGTTGTCGTTCGGAGGTCTTCCGCAGAACCGGATCCCGCCCGCCGTCCTCTTCTGTGCTGAAGATTCGGTACGAACCGGGTCCCCGGCCTCCGACCGGGGGTGTCAGGCCTGATCGGAATCAGCCCTGGATTCTGCGTATGAACATGTACTGCTTGCGTCGCGCGAAGTATCTGCGGGTGCAGAAGGTGCGGTCGTGCGTCAGCCCTGGCGCTGCTTGTGGCGCGGGTTGTCGCAGATGACCATGACCCGACCGTGACGGCGGATCACCCTGCACTTGTCGCAGATCTTCTTGACGCTCGGCTTGACCTTCATTAGGTGAGGTTCTCCGGGTCAGTGCCACCACCCGCGCCCCGGAACCGGGAACACGGAGTAAAGGCAAGATCTACTTGTACCGGTAGACGATCCGGCCACGCGTCAGGTCGTACGGAGACAGCTCCACCACGACCCGGTCGTCAGGGAGGATGCGGATGTAGTGCATGCGCATCTTGCCGCTGATGTGTGCCAGAACCTGGTGGCCGTTCTGGAGCTCAACCTTGAACATGGCGTTCGGAAGAGACTCGACGACAGTGCCCTCGATCTCGATGGCACCTTGCTTCTTGGCCACGCTTCGCCCTTCGAATCGACTACCTTGATCGACTACGTACGAGCGCATGCAGGCATGCGGGTGCACGAGAGCCGACGAGTCAGTCTACGTCAGGGCACTCGGAAAGACGAATCGAGGAAGAATGCCCCATCCGGGAGATCCTTAACCTGGTCCCCCCGGTGATTGAGCGCGAGCCGGCCGGGGCCGGCTACGCCAGCGGGTCAGGCGCCGCCGTCACGCCGTACTCCGCCAGCTTCGCCCTGCCGCAGTCCGGAGCCGTCAGGACCAGCGGGCCCTCCTCCGTGACCGCCACCGAGTGCTCCCAGTGCGAGGACCACGTACCGTCCGTCGTGATGACGGTCCAGTCGTCCTCCAGCACCTCGGTCTTCGGCGTACCCAGGGACACCATCGGCTCCACGGCCAGACAGAGACCGGGGACGAGCTTCGGGCCCTTGCCGCGCCGGCGCTCCACGTAGTTCAGCAGGTGCGGGTCCATGTGCATCTCGGTACCGATGCCGTGGCCGCCGTAGTCCTCGATGATCCCGTACCGGCCGCCGCCCGGCTTCGGCTGGCGGCGGATGTACGTCTCGATCGCGCGGGAGACGTCGACGAGCCGGTTCCCCGGCTTCATCGCCGCGATACCCGCCCACATCGACTCCTCGGTCACCCGGGAGAGCTCTACCAGCTCAGGAGCGTGGCCGGAGCCCACGAACGCCGTGAACGCCGCGTCCCCGTGCCAGCCGTCCACGATCGCGCCCGCGTCGATGGAGATGATGTCGCCGTCCTTCAGGACGGTCTTGTCGTCCGGGATGCCATGCACGACGACCTCGTTGGCCGAGGTGCAGATGGTCGCGGGGAAGC
Organism: Streptomyces sp. NPDC057950; assembly: GCF_042887295.1. Classification (NCBI taxonomy): domain Bacteria; kingdom Bacillati; phylum Actinomycetota; class Actinomycetes; order Kitasatosporales; family Streptomycetaceae; genus Streptomyces; species Streptomyces sp. NPDC057950. The sequence continues at coordinate 216,173 of NZ_JBHVPP010000021.1, read as the reverse complement.
CCCCGTATCCAAGGAAGTTCGACTTCGCGCCGTGTTCCGCGAGTACCTTGCGCGCCACCTCGTCGAGGTCCCGCGTCGTCGCACCCGGCACCGCCGCCTCGTGCGTGGCCGCGTGCACGGCGGCTACGACCAGCCCCGCCTCACGCATCTTGGCGATCTGCTCGGGGGTCTTGATCTGCACCATGGCGGCCCGCGCTCTCCGTCTTCTCCGTCAACCGACTGCGTACACGAACGACTACCTGTACAACACTACGGCCGCGACGCCCCGGAGGGCACCGCGGCCGAAGCAGCGTGACGACTACTTGTCGTCGGCCTTGCTCTTGAGCGCCTCCATGGCGCGCGCCGTGACTTCTTCCACCTTGCCGAGCGCCGAGATCGTGACGACCAGGCCCTGGGCCTTGTAGTAGTCGATGATCGGCTCGGTCTGCGTGTGGTAGACCTCCAGCCGCGTGCGGACGGTCTCCTCGGAGTCGTCGTCGCGCTGGTACAGCTCGCCGCCGCAGTTGTCGCAGACACCGTCCTGCTGCGGCTTCTTGTACTCCACGTGGAAGACGTGGCTCGAGTCCTTGCGGCAGATACGGCGGCCGGCGATGCGCTTGACCACCTCGTCCTCGGGGACCTCCAGGTCCAGCACCGCGTCCAGCTTCATGCTCTCGGCCTTCAGCATCTCGTCGAGCGCCTCGGCCTGCGAGACGTTACGAGGGAAGCCGTCCAGCAGAAAGCCCTTCGCGGCGTCGGGCTGCTCCATGCGGTCCTTGGCCATCCCGATGGTGACCTCGTCCGGTACCAGGTTGCCGGCGTCCATGTACGCCTTCGCCTGCTTACCGAGCTCCGTGCCCTGGCTGATGTTGGCACGGAAGAGGTCGCCCGTGGAGATGTGCGGAATCCCCAGGTTCTTGGCAAGGAACGCGGCCTGCGTTCCCTTCCCGGCACCGGGCGGCCCGACGAGGACGATTCGCATCAGCGGAGGAACCCTTCGTAATTGCGCTGCTGAAGCTGGCTCTCGATCTGCTTCACCGTCTCGAGGCCCACACCCACGATGATCAGGATGCTGGTACCACCGAACGGGAAGTTCTGGCTTGCCCCGAAGCCAACCAACGCCATCGTCGGTACGAGAGCGATCAGACCCAGATACAGCGACCCCGGCCAGGTGATCCGGTTGAGTACGTAACTCAGGTACTCAGCGGTCGGCCGGCCAGCCCGGATGCCCGGGATGAAGCCACCATACTTCTTCATGTTGTCGGCTACTTCCTCGGGGTTGAAGGAGATCGCCACGTAGAAGAACGCGAAGAAAACGATCAGGAGGAAGTACATGGTGATGTAAATCGGGTGGTCGCCCTTGGTCAGGTTCTGCGTGATCCAGGTCTTCCAACCGGAGTTGCCCTTGGAGAACTGGGCGACCAACGCCGGGATGTAGAGGAGCGACGACGCGAAGATGACGGGGATCACACCCGCCTGATTGACCTTCAGCGGGATGTACGTGGACGTACCCCCGTAGGACCGGCGGCCGATCATGCGCTTCGCGTACTGGACGGGAATGCGCCGCTGGGCCTGCTCGACGAAGACCACCAGGCCGACCATGACCAGGCCGACGAGGATGACCGTGCCGAACTCGATCCAGCCTCCGGCCAGCGTGCCCTGGGTCTTGATGGCCCACAGCGCGGTCGGGAAGCTCGCGGCGATCGAGATGAACATCAGGATCGACATGCCGTTGCCGATGCCGCGGTCGGTGATGAGCTCGCCCAGCCACATGACCACGCAAGTACCGGCGGTCATGGTGACGACCATGACGACGGTCTGGAAGATCGACTGGTCCGGCACGATCTGGTTGGCCACCTGGCAGCCGCTGAACAGGGCGCCGCTGCGCGCGGTCGCGACCAGACCGGTGCCCTGGAGGATGGCGAGAGCCACCGTCAGATACCGGGTGTACTGCGTGATCTTCGCGGTACCGCTCGAGCCCTCCTTCTTCAGGGCTTCGAGGCGCGGGATCACCACCGTCAGCAGCTGCAGGATGATGCTCGCCGTGATGTACGGCATGATGCCGAGCGCGAAGATCGTGATCTGCAGCAGCGCGCCACCACTGAACAGGTTGACCAGACCGAACAGCCCCTGGTTGCCCTTCGAGGCCGCGTCGATACAGGTCTGGACGTTCTTGTAGTCGACGCCCGGGATCGGAATGTGCGTACCGATCCGGTAGACCACGATGATGGCGAGAGTGAAGAGCAGCTTCTTGCGCAGGTCGGGCGTCCTGAACGCCCGGGCGAACGCGGTGAGCACGGTGCCTCCTGCGACCCCCGCGCAACTGCGTCAAGGGTGATGGTCTTGAGGTTCGACGAATAGGTATCGGTCAACTGCCGCCCAGCGGGACGCCGGACGAAAGTCGGCAGTGCAGGCCACCTTACCGGCGACACCGCCCCCCTTGGAACGACCAACCGGGGATGCCCCATTTGTTGGGGCATCCCCGGTCGGGATCGCTCAAGTCATCGAGGCGCCTGAAGTGATCAGACGAGCTCGGTGACGGTACCGCCGGCGGCGGTGATCTTCTCCTTGGCGGAGCCGGAGACGGCGTCGACCGTCACCTGCAGCGCCACGGAGACCTCGCCCTGGCCGAGGACCTTGACAAGGCTGTTCTTGCGAACGGCACCCTTGGCGACGAGACCCTCGACGGTGACCTCGCCACCCTCCGGGTACAGCGCCGCCAGCTTGTCGAGGTTCACGACCTGGAACTCGGTCTTGAACGGGTTCTTGAAGCCCTTCAGCTTCGGGAGGCGCATGTGGAGGGGCATCTGCCCGCCCTCGAAGCGCTCCGGAACCTGGTAACGGGCCTTCGTGCCCTTGGTACCACGACCGGCCGTCTTACCCTTCGACGCCTCACCACGACCCACACGGGTCTTGGCGGTCTTGGCGCCCGGGGCGGGACGGAGGTTGTGGATCTTGAGCGGGTTGTTCTCCGCCATGATCAGTCGACCTCCTCAACCGTCACGAGGTGGCGGACGGTGTGCACCATTCCGCGGAACTCGGGGCGGTCCTCCTTGACGACCACGTCGTTCAGGCGCTTGAGCCCGAGCGAACGCAGCGTGTCGCGGTGGTTCTGCTTGCTGCCGATGTACGACTTCGTCTGCGTGATCCTGAGCTGAGCCATGATTACGCACCCGCTCCCGCACGCGCACGCAGCAGAGCCGCGGGGGCGACGTCCTCGAGGGGCAGACCACGGCGAGCCGCGATCTCCTCGGGACGCTGCAGGCCCTTGAGGGCCGCCACGGTCGCGTGCACGATGTTGATCGCGTTGGACGAGCCGAGCGACTTCGACAGGATGTCGTGAACGCCGGCGCACTCGAGCACAGCACGCACCGGGCCACCGGCGATGACGCCGGTACCGGGGGAAGCAGGCTTGAGCAGGACGACGCCCGCGGCCTTCTCGCCCGTGATCGGGTGCGGGATGGTGCCCTGGATACGGGGGACCTTGAAGAAGTGCTTCTTGGCCTCTTCAACACCCTTGGCGATCGCGGCCGGCACCTCCTTGGCCTTGCCGTAACCGACACCGACGGTGCCGTCACCATCGCCCACCACGACCAGCGCGGTGAAGCTGAAGCGACGACCACCCTTCACGACCTTGGCGACGCGGTTGATCGCGACGACGCGCTCAACGTACGCGGTCTTCTCGGCAGCAGCGCCGCCGTCACGGCCCTTCCGGTCCCGCCGCTCGCCGCCACCGGCACCGCTTCCGCGGCGCTGGGGTCCAGCCATTGGAATTACCTCTCTCTGTTTCCGCTAGCTACGGAACCGACTCAGAACTTGAGTCCGGCTTCGCGGGCGGCGTCCGCCAGAGCGGCAATGCGCCCGGCGTACTGGTTACCACCACGGTCGAATACGACAGCCTCGACACCGGCGGCCTTGGCGCGCTCGGCGACCAGGGCGCCGACCGACTTGGCCTGCGCGGACTTGTCGCCCTCGCCACCACGGACCGTGGTGTCCAGGGTCGACGCCGACGCGAGGGTGTGACCCTTAACGTCGTCGATGACCTGGGCCACGATGTGGCGGTTGGAGCGCGTCACGACCAGGCGAGGACGTTCAGCCGTACCCGAGATGTGCTTACGGATCCGGATGTGACGACGCTTGATGGCAGCACGCTTGTAAGCGTCGCCCTTAGCAATCTTGACACCGTATGCCATGGCTTACTTACCCGCCTTTCCGACCTTGCGCCGGACGACTTCGCCCTCGTACTTGACGCCCTTGGCCTTGTACGGGTCGGGCTTGCGCAGCTTGCGGATGTTGGCCGCAACCTCACCGACCTTCTGCTTGTCGATTCCCTCGACCGAGAAGTGCGTCGGGTTCTCGACCTTGAACGAGATGCCCTCGGGCGCCTCGACCGTGATCGAGTGGCTGTAGCCGAGCGAGAACTCCAGGTCGGAGCCCTTCGCCAGGACGCGGTAACCGACACCGCTGATTTCGAGCTTCTTCACGTAACCCGTGGTCACGCCGGTGATCATGTTCGCCACCAGCGTGCGGGACAGGCCGTGCAGGGCCTTGTTCTGACGCTCATCGTTCGGGCGGGTGACGTTCAGAACGCCGTCCTCACCCTTGACGATCTCGATCGGCGCGACGACGGTGTGGGAGAGGGTGCCCTTGGGGCCCTTCACCTGGACCGTACGGCCATCGATGGTGACGTCCACGCCGGCGGGAACCGTGATGGGGAGCTTGCCAATACGCGACATAGCTGTTTCCTCCGTTCCCTTCCGCTACCAGACGTAGGCGAGGACTTCTCCGCCTACGCCCTTCTTGCCGGCCTGCTTGTCGGTGAGGAGACCGTGCGACGTGGAGATGATCGCCACGCCGAGGCCACCGAGCACCTTGGGCAGGGAGGTGGACTTCGCGTACACACGCAGACCCGGCTTCGAAATCCGCTTGATGCCCGCGATGGAGCGCTCACGGTTCGGGCCGAACTTCAGCTCGAGGACGAGCTTCTTGCCGACTTCGGCGTCCTCGACCTTCCAGCCGGTGATGAAGCCCTCCTGCTGGAGGATCTCCGCGATGTGCGACTTGATCTTGCTGTGCGGCATCGCGACATCGTCGTGGTACGCCGAGTTCGCGTTACGCAGACGGGTCAGCATGTCTGCGATCGGATCAGTCATGGTCATGAATTGGCCTTCGGCCTCTCTCGCCGGGGTTTCCTGTATGCGCCATCCCTCTCCCCACTCAGTGGCGGGACGGGTGCGGTGCGGGGACCTACGGCGTAGTAAGTCGTACGGGCGTCAGGCGCCCAACCCTCCTAGCCTAAGCCATGGAGGGATGGGCACCCGACAACACCCTTTACTTACCGAGAGCCTCTGGTATCCCGAAGTACGGGACTACCAGGAGCTCTTGGTCACGCCCGGCAGCTCGCCACGGTGAGCCATCTCACGAAGGCAGACGCGGCACAGGCCGAACTTGCGGTACACGGAGTGCGGACGACCGCAGCGCTGGCAGCGCGTGTAGCCACGCACACCGAACTTGGGCTTACGAGCAGCCTTGGCAATCAGAGCCTTCTTCGCCATCTCGCTTACGCCTCCTTGAAGGGGAAGCCGAGGTGACGGAGAAGGGCACGGCCCTCAGCGTCGTTGGTCGCCGTGGTCACCACGGTGATGTCCATACCCCGGACGCGGTCGATCTTGTCCTGGTCGATCTCGTGGAACATGACCTGCTCCGTGAGACCGAAGGTGTAGTTGCCACGGCCGTCGAACTGCTTGGGGGACAGACCGCGGAAGTCGCGGATGCGCGGCAGCGCGAGCGACAGGGTGCGGTCCAGGAACTCCCACATGCGGTCGCCACGGAGCGTGACGTGGGCACCGATCGGCTGACCCTCACGCAGCTTGAACTGCGCGATGGACTTGCGGGCCTTGGTGATGGCCGGCTTCTGACCGGTGATCGTGGTCAGGTCACGGACGGCACCGTCCATGAGCTTCGAGTCACGGGCGGCGTCGCCGACACCCATGTTGACCACGATCTTGACGAGGCCCGGCGTCTGCATGACGTTCTCGTAGGAGAACTCTTCCTGCAGCTTCGCCGCGATCTCCTCGCGGTACTTCGTCTTGAGACGCGGAGTCGTGGTGGTAGCCATCAGATGTCCTCACCCGTCCGCTTGGCAACGCGGATCTTGTTGCCCTCGTCGTCGAAGCGGTAACCGACACGCGTGACGACCTTGTTGCCGTCCTTCTCCACGACGAGCTGAACGTTGCTCACGTGGATCGGGGCCTCGGTCGTCACGATGCCGCCGGCCTGCGAACCGCTGGCGGTCGGGCCGGCCTTGGTGTGCTTCTTGACCCGGTTGACACCCTCGACCAGGACGCGCTCGTCGCGCGGGTAAGAGGCAATGACCTTGCCCTGCTTGCCCTTGTCCTTGCCGGTGATGACCTGAACCGTGTCACCCTTCTTGATCTTCATGCTTACAGCACCTCCGGCGCGAGCGAGATGATCTTCATGAACTTCTTCTCGCGCAGCTCACGGCCGACAGGGCCGAAGATACGGGTGCCGCGAGGGTCGCCGTCGTTCTTCAGAATGACGGCGGCGTTCTCGTCGAAGCGGATGTACGAGCCGTCCGGACGGCGGCGCTCCTTGACGGTGCGAACGATGACGGCCTTGATGACGTCACCCTTCTTCACGTTGCCACCGGGGATCGCGTCCTTGACGGTGGCGACGATGACGTCACCGATGCCCGCGTAGCGGCGACCGGAGCCACCGAGCACACGGATGCAAAGGATTTCCTTCGCACCAGTGTTGTCGGCGACACGCAGTCGCGACTCCTGCTGGATCACGTCTATCTCCTGATTTGTCTGCCGGTTCCCGGGGCGGGGCCGACCTTACGGCGGCCCCGCCCCGAGCCTGGCGGAACGAACCTGAGGGAAACCCCTCAGGTAATTACTTGGCCTTCTCGAGGATCTCGACGATGCGCCAGCGCTTCGTCGAGGACAGCGGACGCGTCTCCATGAGGAGGACGCGGTCGCCGACACCCGCGGCGTTCTGCTCGTCGTGGGCCTTCAGCTTGCTCGTACGGCGGATGACCTTGCCGTACAGGGCGTGCTTGACGCGGTCCTCGACGGCGACGACGACGGTCTTGTCCATCTTGTCGCTGACGACGAGACCCTCACGGGTCTTGCGGAATCCGCGCGCCTCAGTCGTTTCAGTCACGTTGCTCTCGCTCATCAGGCGCTCTCCACCGTTTCGATGCCCAGCTCGCGCTCACGCATCAGGGTGTAGATCCGCGCGATGTCCTTGCGGACGGCCTTGAGCCGACCGTGGTTCTCGAGCTGACCGGTCGCCGCCTGGAAGCGGAGGTTGAACAGCTCTTCCTTGGCTTCGCGAAGCTTCGCGAGAAGCTCCTCGTCACCCAGTTCGCGCAGCTCGGACGCCTTGGTACCGGCCGACATCACGCTTCACCTGCCTCGCGCTTGACGATCCGGCACTTCATCGGCAGCTTGTGGGCTGCGCGAGTGAGGGCCTCACGGGCGATCTTCTCGTTGGGGTAGGACAGTTCGAACATGACCCGGCCCGGGTGCACGTTCGCGATCCACCACTCGGGCGAACCCTTACCGGAACCCATGCGGGTCTCGGCAGGCTTCTTCGTGAGCGGGCGGTCCGGGTAGATGTTGATCCAGACCTTGCCGCCACGCTTGATGTGGCGGGTCATCGCGATACGGGCGGCCTCGATCTGGCGGTTCGTCACGTACGCCGGCGTGAGGGCCTGAATGCCGTACTCGCCGAACGAAACCTGCGTACCGCCCTTGGCCTGACCACGGCGCTTGGGGTGGTGCTGCTTGCGGTGCTTGACCCTACGGGGGATCAGCATGTCGGTCAGGCCTCCGTTCCGGTGCTCTCAGCCGGAGCGGCAGCCGCCGGAGCCTCGGCCTTGGGGGCCTCGGCAGCGGGCGCGGACTGCTGCTGCGGCTTGCGGCCGCGGCCGCCACGCTCGCCACCACGGCCACCGCCGCGGGCAGGACGGTCGCCGCCCGCACCGCCACCACGGGCCGGGCGGTTACCCGCACGGGCCGCGGCGTTCTCGGCGCGGACCTCGGCGATGTTCTTGACGTCGCCCTTGTAGATCCAGACCTTCACACCGATACGGCCGAAGGTCGTCTTGGCCTCGAAGAAGCCGTAGTCGACGTTCGCACGGAGCGTGTGCAGGGGCACACGGCCCTCGCGGTAGAACTCCGAGCGGGACATCTCGGCGCCGCCGAGACGGCCACCGCACTGGATCTTGATGCCCTTGGCGCCGGCCTTCATCGTGCCCTGCATGCTCTTACGCATGGCGCGACGGAAGGAGACGCGGGAGGACAGCTGCTCGGCAACGGCCTGAGCGACCAGCTGAGCGTCCGTCTCGGGGTTCTTGACCTCGAGGATGTTCAGCTGGACCTGCTTGCCCGTGAGCTTCTCGAGGTCACCGCGGATGCGGTCGGCCTCGGCGCCACGGCGGCCGATGACGATGCCGGGACGCGCGGTGTGGATGTCCACCCGCACGCGGTCACGGGTGCGCTCGATCTCAACCTTCGAGATACCGGCGCGCTCCATGCCGGACGACATCATCCGACGGATGGCGACGTCTTCCTTGACGTAGTCCTTGTACAGCTTGTCGGCGTACCAGCGGGACTTGAAGTCCGTGGTGATGCCGAGCCGGAACCCATGCGGGTTAACCTTCTGGCCCATTACCGGGTTCCTTCCTTGCTGCTGACGACCACGGTGATGTGGCTGGTCCGCTTGCGGATCCGGTAGGCGCGGCCCTGGGCACGCGGACGGAACCGCTTCAGGGTCGGACCCTCGTCGACGTACGCCTCGGAGATGACAAGGCTGCCGGCGTCGGTGTGGTCGTAGTTGTGTGCGGCGTTGGCAATGGCGCTGTCAAGCACCTTGCCGACCGGCACGCTCGCGGCCTGCGGGGCGAAACGCAGGACCGCCTGAGCCTCCGTGGCATCCATGCCACGGATAAGGTCCACCACGCGGCGGGCCTTCATGGGCGTAACGCGGATGTACCGCGCCTGGGCCCTGGCTTCCATGGTTGTCCTTCCAGTGTCTGTCATGGTCATTCCACCCCGCGTTAGCGGCGCTTCGACTTCCGGTCGTCCTTGACGTGACCCCGGAAGGTGCGCGTCGGCGAGAACTCGCCGAGCTTGTGGCCGACCATCGACTCGGTGACAAACACCGGGATGTGGATCTTGCCGTTGTGCACCGCGATCGTGTGACCGAGCATGGCCGGGATGATCATCGAGCGACGGGACCAGGTCTTGATGACGTTCTTGGTACCGGCTTCGTTCTGTACGTCCACCTTCTTGATCAGGTGGTCGTCGACGAAGGGCCCCTTCTTGAGACTGCGCGGCATCTAAACCCGCTCCTAGCGCTTCTTGTTCGTCTTGCGGCGGCGGACGATGTACTTGTTCGAAGCCTTCTTCGGCGAACGAGTACGACCCTCCTTCTGACCCCACGGGGAGACCGGGTGGCGACCACCGGAGGTCTTGCCCTCACCACCACCGTGCGGGTGGTCAACCGGGTTCATCGCCACACCGCGGACGGACGGGCGAACGCCCAGCCAGCGCTTACGGCCGGCCTTACCCCAGTTGATGTTGCTCTGCTCGGCGTTGCCGACCTCGCCGACCGTGGCGCGGCAGCGCTGGTCGACCAGGCGGATCTCGCCGGAAGGCATACGAAGGTGGGCCATCGTGCCCTCCTTCGCGAGCAGCTGCACCGAGGCACCGGCGGAGCGGGCGAACTTGGCGCCGCCACCGGGACGGATCTCGATCGCGTGGATCGTGGTACCGACCGGGATGTTGCGGAGCGCCAGGTTGTTGCCCGGCTTGATGTCGGCCCCGGGACCGTTCTCGACGCGGTCACCCTGCGACAGGTTGCGGGGGGCGAGGATGTAGCGCTTCTCGCCGTCCGCGTAGTGCAGCAGCGCGATGCGCGCGGTGCGGTTGGGGTCGTACTCGATGTGCGCGACCTTCGCCGGCACGCCGTCCTTGTCGTGACGACGGAAGTCGATCACTCGGTAGGCGCGCTTGTGTCCGCCACCCTGGTGGCGAACGGTCACACGACCGGCGTTGTTACGGCCGCCCTTGCTGTGCAGCGGGCGGACCAGCGACTTCTCCGGCGTGGACCGCGTGACCTCGACGAAGTCGGCGACGCTGGAGCCACGACGGCCCGGCGTAGTCGGCTTGTACTTGCGGATTCCCATTTCTCAGTCCTCGTCCGATATTCGGACCAGGGCGCTCCGTTAGGAGGCCTGGCCGAAGATGTCGATACGGTCGCCCTCAGCGAGGGTCACGATGGCGCGCTTGGTGTCAGCACGCTTACCGAAACCGCTCTTGGTCCGCTTGCGCTTACCCTGACGGTTGATCGTGTTGACGCCAGTGACCTTGACCGAGAAGACCGCCTGGACGGCCTGCTTGATCTGGGTCTTGTTGGCGCCCGGCGCGACGACGAAGGTGTACTTGCCCTCGTCGAGCAGCGCGTAGCTCTTCTCGGAGACGACCGGCTTGAGCAGGACGTCACGGTGGTCCGTGAAGCTCTTGCTCGTCGGCGTCTCTACGGTGTTCTTGCCCTCGGCCTCGTGGCGCTTCGCCTTGGCGACGCGCGCGACCTTCTTGGCCTTGGCGGCCTTCGAGGCAATGCTCGGGTGACGCGTAGCCATCAGGCTTCGCTCCCTTCGGTGTCAGCGGCCTGGGGGCCAGACACGAAGGACTCGAAAGCGGCCTGGGTGAAGACCACGTCGTCCGAGACGAGAACGTCGTACGTGTTCAGCTGGCCCGGCTCCAGGATGTGGACCTGGGGCAGGTTGCGCGCGGAAAGCAGCGCGGCCTCGTCGGAGCGCTCGATGACCAGGAGCACGTTCTTGCGCTCGCTGACCTTGCCGAGGAAGCTCTTCGCGGCCTTGGTGGAGGGGGTCTCGCCCTCGATCACGCCGGTGATGACGTGGATGCGAGCGTTGCGGGCCCGGTCGGTGAGGGCGTGGCGCAGGGCCGCGGCCTTCATCTTCTTCGGGGTCCGCTGCGAGTAGTCACGCGGGGTGGGGCCGTGAACGACGCCACCGCCGGCGAACTGCGGCGCACGGGTCGAGCCCTGACGGGCGCGGCCGGTGCCCTTCTGGCGGTAAGGCTTCTTACCACCACCGCGGACCTCGCCACGACGCTTGACCTTGTGCGTGCCCTGACGGGCGGCGGCCAGCTGCGCGACGACGACCTGGTGAAGCAGCGGGATGCTGATCTTCTCTACATCGAAGATCTCGGCCGGGAGCTCAACGGTCCCGGCGGTGTCGCCGGAGGGCGACTGAATGTCAATGGTGCTCATGTCCTCAGGCCCCCTTGGCCGCGGTACGGACCAGGACGAGGCCGCCGTTCGGACCAGGGATCGCTCCCTTGATGAGGAGCAGGCCCTTCTCCGCGTCAACGGCGTGAACGGTCAGGTTCTGGGTGGTGACCCGCTCGTTGCCCATGCGGCCCGCCATGCGGACGCCCTTGAACACACGGCCCGGGGTGGCACAGCCACCGATGGAGCCGGGAGAGCGGTGCTTGCGCTGGACACCGTGTCCGGCGCCGAGGCCCTTGAAGTTGTGACGCTTCATGACACCGGCGAAGCCCTTGCCCTTGCTCTTGCCGGTCACGTCCACCTTGATGCCGGCCTCGAACACCTCAGCGGTGATCTCCTGGCCGAGGGTGTACTCGCTGGCGTCAGCGGTACGGATCTCGACGAGGTGGCGGCGGGGAGTGACGTCGGCCTTGGCGAAGTGACCCTTGAGGGGCTTGTTCACCTTGCGCGGGTCGATCTCGCCGAAGGCGATCTGGACCGACTCGTAGCCGTCGGAGTCATTCGTACGGACCTGGGTCACGACGTTCGGGCCGGCCTTGACGACGGTGACGGGAACAACACGGTTGTTCTCGTCCCACACCTGCGTCATGCCGAGCTTCTCGCCCAGGATGCCCTTGATCTGCTTACCCATTCTCAGATCACCGGCCCTTAGAGCTTGATCTCGATGTCGACACCGGCCGGGAGGTCGAGTCGCATCAGAGAGTCAACGGTCTTGGGCGTGGGGTCGAGGATGTCGATCAGGCGCTTGTGCGTGCGCATCTCGAAGTGCTCGCGCGAGTCCTTGTACTTGTGCGGCGACTTGATGACGCAGTACACGTTCTTCTCAGTGGGCAGCGGCACCGGGCCCGCGACCGACGCACCAGTGCGCGTCACCGTCTCGACGATCTTCTTCGCCGAGGAATCGATGACCTCGTGGTCGTAGGCCTTGAGCCGGATGCGGATCTTCTGTCCCGCCATGGCTACTCAGTAGTCCTTTGTCTCGTGAAACGCTCCGGAACCCGGGGGTTCGCGTTCCTTGTCTCCGACCCACGCGGTCGGGTGTGTCGCGCTCCTGCCGCACAGATATCCGCAAAGGATTTCCCTGCTCAGGGACGCGGCCCAGCCCAAAAGACAACCGCGGGACCGGGGGCTGAACACCCACCGGGCGCCTGGTCTGCACCCCGCTGACACTTCCCGGAAGATTCCCGTACGTCCGCCCCAGCGCTGCCTTACGACAGATGGGGCGACGAGTACTGTGGGACTCGCTTCCGGTCCCCCCGGCGGGAGGCGCGCAGCATCGGCACTCGACCGAGCAACCCCGCTAGTCTGCCATACGGGGCGGGGGGCTGGCCAATCGAGCCGAGGATCGTACCCCTTGGGTGACGTGGGTCAAACCCTGGGTGCGCGGTCGCGCCCGCGGCCTTCTCCGCTCGGGGCATATAGGCCCGACCCGGGTCCCGCCGCGCTTTTCAAGCTCTTGAGGAAGCCAGGCTGTGCAGCTCCGACCCGATGTGCGCGGAGCATGATCCGCGGGTCCAATCTCGGCTGCACGGGGCAGCGTGCCATGCCTGTCTGTTCGCAGCGGAGACCTCCTGTGAACGGGGCAACCACTACCTGGACCGGGCCCTTCTGGTGGAGACACTGGCAGACGACAAGTGCGCGTTCAGGCCATGACTGGGCCGGCGAAGGAAGAGCGCATCGTGGTCGACCACGACAGCCATCCGCCCACCGCGACAGGCAAAGGGAGGTGCTCCTCTGTCTCCGCCGCTCGAACTGGCAACTGTCCTGGTCTCCCACGCCTCCTGGCGACCCTGTACGACCGACTCCCTGAAGACAGGCTTGCTGCGTGGGAGAACGTCTTGCAGCAAGTGACCGGCCCCGACGACCCTTTCCTTGGTCGCTTCATAACCGCCCAGTCGGCCGTAGGCCTAGCTGACCAGCTCAGGGCCATCGTTGCTGCCCGGCGCACTGAAGCCCCTGCACTGGCTGGCACCGGCGTGGCTCTCACTCTCGCGACTCTCCGCGCAGCGCCGCACCCCCGACCCGCGCAGCCGGTGTCCGGTCCTCTGAGCGCCGCGGTACCTGCCAGGTTGACCAGTGGGGTTGTACAGGGGGTCATTCGCTCGGCGGACACGTCTCTCTTGATCGCCAGCTTCGCCGCCCACGGCGCAGGGGATGTCGTGGCGGAGATAGCCGAGGCAGCCAAGCGAGGAGTGCAGGTGGACCTCCTGCTGGAGGAATCCACACAGGCGTCAGCGGCCTTCACAGCACTGCCACCCGGCGTGTCCGTCTGGCACCGCGTGGCGTCCGCTGGCGTTCTGCACGCCAAGTTGATCGCCGCCGACCGGCACACCGCTTTACTGAGCAGCGCCAACCTTACCGACCGAGCGTTGACCAACAACGTTGACCAACAACATAGAACTCGGGGTAGTACTGCGTGACCCCGTGATTGTCGGACCACTGGTCGACCATCTTCAATGGCTCATCGCACCTGAGAACGGCGTCATGCACCGCGCCTGGACCTCGTCGCGAGATCCCGGTTGAAGACCGAAGCGAATCGACGCAGAGGTCGTACTACCTGGCCACAGGCGGGCCGGCCCTGCCGACTCTGGGTGGGCAGTCAAACATCGCGTGACACAGTCCGCTCGGCTCAGGACCAGCTGGGCGTGCGCGAGCTCCCTAGAAGCAGAAGCCGATTGGACATTAGGGCGAGGGATTGCTTCGCCATAGTAATTATGTCCGCTGACCGGGCCTTTCTGTTCCTGGGCCACTGAGGTCCAGATCGAGCCTAGGGTGCAGCACTACCCCCTCAGGCCAGCAATCCCGTTGCCATTCGCCGGGCAGCGAGGCTTCCCGCGGTTGACTCACGATGCACCCATCATGTTGCGCCGGAAGCCATCGCAACCATAGTCGGCATCCGTGACGACAGTCCGGCCGCCTACTGTCGGCGGTTTTCAGAAGCGTTCTACTTTTCCGCCGTCCGGGACCTTGTAGCAACCGGAAACTACGGTCAAGCTCAGCTTCGGTGGATCATTTTTCGACATTTGAACAATACTGACGCCAGCCTTCTTCTCGTTGTTGTCAGCAGTAAGGTTGATGTTCTTGTTCTTACTGGTATCGGGTCCGTATTCTACAATTTTCCACCCATGCTTCGGCAGTTCCACCTTGAGCTGCTTCATCGCCACATCGAGATCACCAGCCGATGCGGGATAAAAGCTCCACGGGTGAAAGATCCGGAAGTACGTCTTCGCATCCTTTCCAGGGCAGTCCATGACCCCTGGACGACTGTCCGATGCTTTTCCTTTGACACCGATCAGGTCATAGATGCCGCTGGACAGTTTCTCCATCACGTCGGAGGCGTCACTCGAAGTGCTTGTGCCGGCGGATGGGATTTCGTCCGATTTTTTATCAGTCATGCCACATCCGGTAATGGTCGCGAGGGCAAAGGGTACAACGAGTACACATAGACTCGGTCTGGTCTTCACGTCAGGGAACCTTAGTCTTCAGGCTGGGTTGATGGCTGATCATCTCGGCACCCCTTTCGGGCAAAAGTGTTGCTATTTCACATGAGCCCAGGGATCGGGCGGTGGCTTCAGCGCCACCGAGTCACCCTTGCCGACCACGACCAAGGCCTGATTCCTCAGACTTTGGGAGTGCTCATCCCAGTAGCCGCTGTGCCCATCGGTGTCCGTGGTCATCTGTTTGGCACCGAATTCATGGTCGCTGGGGATAATGAACCCGTCGCCACCATGGCCCCAGCGGCCGAGATCCGGAACCGGGTCTCCGTCCGCCTCCTCGTTCCATACATGCCCCTTTGGAACATCCATTTCATCGGCACCAGACACTCTCACGCCGGGACTTCCCGCAAAGACAACCTCATCGGCGTTGAGATGCCCAGTCTGAGCAGCAGCACCGACCAAGGTCGTCCCGTATGAGTGGCCGATCACAGTACGGCGCGGTTCCGAATCGCTAGAATGTGACGTTTCAAGCCCATCCATGAAATGGTTGAGTGACGGCGCACCATCGTACGCATAGTGCGAAAACGGCGCGTCTTTCACGACACTGTCAGGTGCGTCGTAACCGAGCCAGGTGATCGTGGAAACTGACTTCCCATCGGCCTCATCATTGGCTGCATGCCAGACGTTTACCATTCGGTTGATGTTCCCATCGATGTTCCCCAGCTCAGAAGTCGTGCCAGGAACATAGACCGCCTGGTAGTCCGCGGTGTCAGGATTCCCGTTGGCGACGATTGCGCGACCGTCCCCTTCGGTACTGAATCCGAGCAGATACGCCTCGGGCAGTCCATTTTTCCCGGTCGCATCAAATCGGCCCTGAATCGCAGTCATACCATCGAGAGACTTGTGAGCGTTTTTTCTGTCCTCTTCCCAGTCCTTCCACTCTTGGGTTTCCACATTGACACCCTTCATCACGGCGCCGGTATAAGGGTCAATGAAGGTCTGGAATCTCTTGGGCTCCGGGTGTTCCTTGAGCCAGGCGTCGTAATTACCCTGCGCAACGCCATGGGCCTCGGCGAGCACCATCCGGTTGGCCTCGTCCCGAACGGTGGCAGGAAGTCCCTCGAGCGCGCCCACGGCATCGGGATGCATGGAGACCCAGGCGGCCTGCTCCTCCGCGCTGAGTCCCTTCCACCACGCCGCGTTGTCCTTCGGGCTGCCGTTCGTGGGTGGTTGCGGCAGCGAGTCGAGATACTTCTTGCCCGCCTCGCTCACACCCTTCGTGTCCGAGGAGGCGTCGGCCCAATCCTTGTCCGAGACGGTCAGATCGTCGTCCGCCTTCAGCGCCCGCAGCTTCGGCGCCCACTTCTCGTCGGCCTCCGTCGCCTCCTTGAGCGCAGCGGCGATCTGGCTCGCATAGTCCTGCGCGAGGCGGTGGTTGGGGTTGGGGTCGAAGTTGGCCGACTGGCGGCCCACCGCGGAGGCCGTGGCATCCGTCAGGCCGCTTACGGTGCCACCCTCGGGGACCTTGCCGTCCGCGCTCTTCTCCCCGCTCGGCGGATAGGTGATCGAGCCGTCGGTGTTCACGGTGAGCTTCGCCGCCTGCGCGCCTTCGAGCGCCGCGTCGAGCTTGCTCCTGGCCGCTCCCACCTCGTACGAGAAGGCTTCGAGAGCTGCGCTGACGAGACCGCATTCGACCTGGACGTAATGGAAGTTCTTGCCCAGTTCTGTTAGCTGATTGATCGCCGCAGTCGCTGCCTCGCCTTTCAGGGAGTTCCTCATGGCCACGACGATCTGGTTGTCCAGACGGTCCTTGGCCGCACTCGCCATGTCTGAGGTACTGCGGTATCCGTCAGCCGCTTCCGAGAACTCGGTCGGCTTGAGGGCCTTGAGCGTTGCGAGGTCCATAACGTCTCGCTACCGCCCCTTGTCCTGTCCACCGACACTCTGCGTGTCCATGTACGCAACCTTCAGGTTGCCGATCTCAGCCTCGATCGCTTCGTCGGTCTTCAGCTGGTCGTTGCCCGCCTTCTCCAGCAGACCCGAGAGCTTCCCGCAACGCCCGCTCACGCTCTTCACGTAGTGCTCCCACGAATCGTGGACGTCCCTCTGCGCGCCTACGGTCAGACAGCCGGCATCGTCGCCGAGGCCCTTCTGGCCGTCCGTCAACTTCCCGAGCGCCTTGCTGATGTCCTCACGGAGCGAACCAACGTCCCGGCCGGCCTTGGACCAGGTCGGCTTGTTCGAAACCAGCGTGCCGGTGTCACCACCCGGGTCAGGTGGCACGTGGTTGAGCTGCATCCGGGCGGCGTGCCGCTCTGCCGCCTCGGTTTTGAGTTGCTCCCACTCCTCCCACGGCATGCGTGGTTCCTCCCCGTGATTCGTCGTGCACCAAGAAGGTGCTGCGAGCGTGCGATAGCAACAGTTCTGTGATCGAGAAGTACCGTAGCGTCATTTGGTCGGCCCCCTCATCCGTGCCGATGACCATGCCGACTGAGTACCTGTACTCATCCATGCCTGGATTAGCCCTCGTCCTAGTCCCTGTGTGCCGGTTGGCCGTCGATCCTCACAGCGGGACGCCGGCGCACGCCTGCCACGACTGCAATCGCACCGCCGAGCAGCACGACGGCAGTTATGCCCAGTGCGGTCCAGAGAACGCTGCCACCGCTGCCCTTGGAGGAGGCCCCGGTAGCGGAGTTGTCGTCCCTTGCCGCAGCGCTTGTTCCCCTGGATGCGGAGGTACTCGCGGACGAGGAAGCCGGGGTCTCCGTTGCGAAGTCCGGAAGCGGGTATTTGTCGGCGGAGCCAGGATTCCCGGGGTTCTGCAAAGCGATGCGAGGACGGACGATGCCGTAACCGATGGAGTCGTTGCGCTTCGAGCCGTCCGTGGGGCCGCCGGCGGTGTCGAGCATGACGCGCAGGACCTGGTTGTTGGTCCAGGTCGGGTGCTTGGACCAGATCAGGGCGGCGCTGGCTGAGGCCAGGGCGGTGGCGTCGCTGGTGCCGTGGGAGCGGCACAGGCCGATGCCGTTGGGGCATGTGTGGTAGATCTCCTCGCCAGGAGCGGCCATCTCCACCTGGGGACCGTATTGAGATTCGCTGGTCCTCTTGAGATTGCGGCCGACGGCGCCCACGGCCACCACTCCGGGCGTGGCTGCTGGGTACGCCGCCGACGAGTCGCCGTCGTTCCCGGTGCCTGCGAAGATCAACGACCCTCTGCCTAGCGCGTACGTCACAGCGGCAGTCAGCTGCTTCGATCCCTTGAGACCACCCATCGAAATGTTGATCACCTGTGCGCCGGAATCGGCCGCGTAGCGAATCCCCCGGCTCAGAGCCCCGACGAATTCATCGTTGTGTCGAGGTGCGTCCATTCCCAGATCGGGCATGCGGACGGGAAGGATCTTCGCGCCCGGTGCGAGGCCGAAGGTGCCATGGCCTCCGTCCGCCCTGCCAGTGCCTGCGATCACCAAGGCCATGCTGGTTCCGTGGCCGTCGTAGTCCGTGTTTTCGTCACCGGTCGAGCGTGACGCCTCGTCCTTGCCGGGAAGTACTCGTCCCTCCAAGTCGGCCAAGTCGGCCTTGACTCCCGTATCGATGACGGCCACGGTCACGCCTCTACCGGTGCTGGTCTGCCACATCTCTTCGGCCTTCATGGCCGTGAGGTGCCATTCCCGCTGTCGGACGGACTCCGCGTGCGCGGGCGCAGCCGCGGTGCCGACCAGCATCAGGACCAAAGCTCCGGAGACAGCACTTCCCTGACGGACTTTCCTCATTGTGCTGGCAGGCATCGGCTTCCTTTTGGTCTCTCTGGTCTCTCTGCAGGATCCGGTCTTCACCCACGGTCACCCGATCGTCGGTGCCCCAGTGCCCGAGTCGTCGCTCTGCCGCTCGGGCTCCTGCTTCTCGCCCCGGTCGCTGGTCTTCCCGTCCTGCCCTGTGTTCTGCCGCGAGCGCGACGACCGAGTGTTGTCCGGCTGCGTGCCCGTAGACCCGGCCCCGCACGCGGCAGGTGTGTCGTCACTGGACTCCAGGCCCCGTACCAGGCCCGAACCACCTGACGTGAACGGCTTGGCTCCAACGCGCCTTTGGGCTTGGGGACGGCCACCGACAACTCCACGCTCCGCGACTGCGCCAACGTCGCGTCGGTCGACCGGCACCCCGCTCTGTCCGAAACCGGCTCGCCCTGTACTCGCAGGGGTTCGCCGGGTAGACGAACCGCGGCCGGTGGGAGAACTCGTCTCACCACCGATGACGGTGCCGCGCGGCACTCGACCGGCCGCCCGGCCTGCCGCCGATCCGGCGGGAGAAGCCGCGGGACGGCCACCGACGATGCCGTCGTTGCCCGGCGTCCGTCCGGGCATCGAAGCGGTGGCTCCTCGCTCCGGAGGCATCGCGGGACGGCCGCCGACCACCGGACGTGCCACGTTCGTCGCACCCTCCTGTGCGGTCGCGCCGCCGACACCGGGGGGACCTGCGGATACCGGGCCGGCCGTTCCGAAGCGGGGCTGAACGGGCGGACGGCCGACGAACGTCGAGCGTCCTGCTCTTGAAGAACTCGACGACGGCCCTGTCGCAGCACCTGGCACAGTCCCGGTCACCCCGGCGGACAGCGACTGAACGGCTTCGCCCCTGTCTCCGATGGGCAAGCTGCCCAGGCTCTCTGAATGCGCTGCCGGCGTCCGCGGGAGCTCGCCGGTTCCATCAATCTGCACTCCGACGTGGTCCGAGACGCGAGGCAGCGATAGCTCCGGCGGATCGTGTGGGAGCAGGTCGTCTGTCGCCATCTCTTCGTTCCCAACAGCCGTGACGGCGGATTGACCTGATCCAGTTGGCGGCGAGGTCACAGCCTCTCCTCCGTTGCTCGACGCGTCCGTACCGTTGGTTCCGGATGACACGACTTCGTCCCCACCGTAGGGATTGCCTTTCGGTTGAAGTGCCTTCGGCGGCGGCGGAAATTTGGGCCTCTCCAACCCGTCCAACTGCGTCGCGGACAGCCGGTAAGCCTGCCCCAGCTTCGTCATCTGGGCCGCGGCCTCCTCGCGGATCTTCTCCCTGTCCGCGGCCAGTGCCGCCAGTTCCGTCGTGGACCTGCGGCTCACCGTCGCCGCGTCGGGGTCGTTGTGGGCCGCTGTAGCCGCGTCCAGGTTCGCCTGGGCGCCGGCCTTGTCGCGGGGGATCGACGCCTGGGCCTGGGCGATCGCGTCGGAGGCGTGGCCCAGCCAAGTCGCGGAGTCCGCGCCGAAGTCGCCCAGGCGCAGCGTCGCGTTGGCGAGGTCGCCGGTCCAGAGGCGGAACGCGTCCGCTCCCTCGCCCTTCCATTCCACCCACTGCGGGCGGACCTTGAGCTCTTCCGCGATCTTGCGGATCTCCCTGGCGGCCGCGTGCAGGCGGTCGGCGGCGGACCTCACCATGCCGCTGTTCGCCTGGTCGAGCCACTGGAGCATCTGCTCGTGGGTCATGTGCTCGAAAGACGTGCTGCCGCCGGTTCCGCTGCCGGGCATCAGAACTCCCCCATCAGATCGTGCCACCCGAATCGCCGTCCGTGCGGGCCCGGTCCGGGTCCGGGTCCGGGTCGTGGGTGCCGCCGTGGTTCCTCGTGGCGTGCACCGGGTCGTAACCGCCTCCGTAATGGGCGGTCGTCTCCGTACTGATCGCCCTCATACGGTCACGGATGTCGAGGTCGATGTTCTGGTAGCCCCGGTGCGCGGCCAGCACCGCGATGTTCATGCCCTCCATGGAGTCGGACAACAGCTTCGACAGGCTCTCCAGCTCCGTGATCACCGTCCCGTAGGCGCCGAACAGGCCGGAAGCCTCCCGCCACGCGCCCGCTCCGCCACCGAACTGGTGACGGACCAGTGGCTCCTGGCCCACCTCACCCGGACCGGCCGCCGAACCCTTCAGGTCCCGGATCAGATCGCCCACACGTCTTCGGAACGTCGTGAACGAGGACAGCTCGGTGACCAGATCGCCGACCGAGTGCCGCGCCGCGCCGAACGCACCCGACGTGCCGAACGCACCCGACGCGCATGACGACGCTCCGGACCACGGCACTCCCTCGCTCGGCGACACCACGCGCTCCCCCGTACAGCCCAACGACAACAGATGACCTCATTCGCAACTCTAGCCACCGGCGGTGACCTTCCACACCCGTACGGTGGCTGAGAGTGACCGAAATCAGGCCATCCTGCGAGGGGTACGGAGCGTCGCTCCGGCCGGTGGAGCGGAGTGTGGCTCCACTCAACTCCGGCGCGGCGGCCGCCGCATGAGTGTCCGTACTCAGAGGGGGAGCGCGAGCGTCCAAGACCCCCGGCGCACGGAGGTACACGGGGTGTCCGGAGGTCCGGCCCCACCCCGCCCTCCACCTGGAGCACTCCCGCGAGACAGCCCCCGTCGACCGGCAGACAGTGGATCCATGGCAGAAGAGACCACCACCCTGGCCGACCCTCCCCCTCCCGAACCGTCCCTCCCTCCCGTCCGCGACTGGCCCGCCGGTGAGCTGGACGGCACCGAGTTCGAACCGGTGCTCGCGGAGCTGATGCGCGAGGGGCCGCTGACGCGGATCCGGCTGCCGCACGGCGAGGGCTGGGCGTGGCTGGCGACGCGTCACGACGACGTCAAGATGATCACGAACGACCCCCGGTTCAGCCGGGCGGAAGCCGCCGTCCGTCAGGTCACCCGGCTGGCGCCGCACTTCGCGCCGCGGCCCGGCGCGCTGGCTTGGGCCGACCAGCCCGACCACAACCGGCTGCGGCACGCCGTCTCGGCCGCCTACACGGTGAGCGCGGTCAAGCGGCTGCGTCCCCGTGCGCAGGAGATGCTCGACGCCCTGGTCGACGACATGATGCGGGACGGATCGCCCGCCGATCTCATCGCGCGGGTCCTCGAACCCTTCCCCATCTCGGTCGTCTGCGAGGTCATGGGCGTGCCCGTGGACGAACGGCAGAAGCTGCACGACTGGACGCGGGAGATCATCTCCACCGCGGGCGGCGCCGATGCCGCCGAGCTCGCCAAGAAGAGGCTGTTCGGGTGGATCGGGCAGGCCGTCCGCGACCGCCGCGACGGCGTGGGCGGGGGTGCGGGCGGGAGCGAGGACGTCCTGTCCCTGCTCGGTGCCGCCGTGCGGCGGGGTGAGCTGGGCGAGGAGGAGGCGGTCAGCGTCGCCGGCCCGCTCCAGATCGGCGGAGAAGCCGTCACCAACAACGCCGGCCAGATGTTCTACCTCCTGCTGAGCCGCCCCGATCTGCTGGACCGCCTGCGCAACGACCCCGCGTCGCGCCCCGCGGCCCTCGAGGAGCTCCTGCGCTACATCCCGCACCGGGCTTCCGTCGGCCTGCCCCGGATCGCCACGGAGGATGTCGATCTCCACGGTGTCCGCATCGGCGCGGGTGACGCCGTGTACGTCTCGTACCTCGCCGCGAACCGCGATCCGGCGGTCTTCCCCGACCCCGACCGGATCGACCTCGACCGGGACGCCGGCGCGCACGTGGCGTTCGGCAACGGTCCGCACTTCTGCACGGGCGCCGTCTTCTCCCGTATGCAGATCGAGCTGTTGATCGACACCCTGCTGGACCGCCTCCCCGGACTGCGTCTCGCCGTGCCCGCCGATCAGGTCCCCTTCCGGCAGCGCACGATGATCCGCGGCCCGCTGACGTTGCCCGTCGCCTGGTGAGGTGACGGGAGACGAGGTGACGTCTCGGACGGGCGCCCCCGGGAATTCCCGGGGGCGCCCGTCCGTGTCCGGAACGCGAAAGGGCCCGTACGACCGAAGTCGTACGGGCCCCTTCAAGGAGCTCGCGAGGAGCTACCAGGAGATCAGACCGACAAGAACTACTTGTTGATCTTGATGACCTGGCCGGCGCCCACGGTCCGGCCACCCTCACGGATGGCGAACTTCAGGCCCTCCTCCATGGCGACGGGCTGGATGAGGGAGACCGTCATCTCGGTGTTGTCGCCCGGCATGACCATCTCGGTGCCCTCGGGGAGGGTCACAACGCCCGTCACGTCCGTCGTACGGAAGTAGAACTGGGGACGGTAGTTGTTGAAGAACGGCGTGTGACGGCCGCCCTCGTCCTTGGACAGGATGTAGGCCTGGGCCTCGAACTCGGTGTGCGGCGTGACCGAACCGGGCTTGATGATGACCTGGCCGCGCTCGACGTCCTCGCGCTTGATGCCACGGAGGAGCAGACCGACGTTCTCGCCCGCCTGGCCCTCGTCGAGCAGCTTGCGGAACATCTCGATGCCGGTGACCGTGGTGGTGGTCTTCTCCTGCTTGATGCCCACGATGTCAACGGTCTCGTTGACCTTGAGGACACCACGCTCGATACGACCGGTGACGACGGTGCCACGACCGGTGATCGTGAAGACGTCCTCGATCGGCATCAGGAACGGCTTGTCGACGTCACGCTCGGGCTGCGGGATGTTCTCGTCGACGGCCTTCATCAGGTCGAGGACGGACTGGCCCCACTCCTTGTCGCCCTCAAGGGCCTTGAGCGCCGAGACCTTGACGACCGGAAGGTCGTCGCCCGGGAACTCGTACTCGGAGAGCAGCTCACGGACCTCGAGCTCGACGAGCTCCAGGATCTCCTCGTCGTCCACCATGTCGGCCTTGTTCAGGGCGACAACGATGTACGGAACGCCGACCTGGCGGGCCAGGAGCACGTGCTCCTTGGTCTGCGGCATCGGGCCGTCCGTCGCGGCGACAACGAGGATGGCGCCGTCCATCTGCGCCGCACCCGTGATCATGTTCTTGATGTAGTCCGCGTGACCGGGGCAGTCGACGTGGGCGTAGTGACGGGTCTCCGTCTGGTACTCGACGTGCGCGATCGAGATCGTGATACCGCGCTGGCGCTCCTCAGGAGCCTTGTCGATCTGGTCGAAGGCCGAGGCCTCGTTCAGGTCCGGAAACGCGTCATGCAGCACCTTGGTAATGGCGGCCGTGAGGGTCGTCTTACCGTGGTCGATGTGACCGATGGTGCCGATGTTGACGTGCGGCTTAGTCCGCTCGAACTTCGCCTTCGCCACTGGGGTCCTCCTACGGAGTGGTTCTGTACGCCTTACTCATCGGCGCCAGGTGATCTTTGCTGGGGTGCCGCCCGCCGGGGTTCTCCCTTACCGGTTGAACCCCGGCGGTCGGTGTCAAGCCTAAAGCGTGCAAACGGTGTGCGTTACTCGCCCTTGGCCTTCGCGATGATCTCCTCGGCGACGTTCCGGGGAACCTCGGCGTAGGAGTCGAACTGCATCGAGTAGCTTGCGCGACCCGACGTCTTGCTGCGGAGGTCTCCGACGTAGCCGAACATCTCCGAGAGGGGCACGAGGCCCTTCACGACGCGAGCGCCGCTGCGCTCCTCCATGGCCTGGATCTGGCCACGGCGGGAGTTGAGGTCGCCGATGACATCGCCCATCGACTCCTCGGGCGTGGTGACCTCGACGGCCATCATCGGCTCGAGGAGCACGGGGGAAGCCTTGCGCGCGGCTTCCTTGAACGCCTGCGAACCGGCGATCTTGAACGCGAGTTCGGAGGAGTCGACCTCGTGGTAGCCACCGTCGAGAAGAATGACGCGGACGCCCGTCATCTCGTAGCCCGCCAGGATGCCGAACTGCATGGCCTCCTGCGCACCGGCGTCCACCGACGGGATGTACTCCCGCGGGATACGGCCACCGGTGACCTTGTTCACGAACTCGTACGCCGGACCATCGGTCTCGGTGATGGGCTCGATCGCGATCTGCACCTTGGCGAACTGACCGGTACCACCGGTCTGCTTCTTGTGGGTGAAGTCGTGACGCTCGACGGTCTTGCGGATCGTCTCACGGTAGGCGACCTGCGGCTTGCCGACGTTGGCCTCGACCCTGAACTCACGCTTCATACGGTCGACCAGCACCTCGAGGTGCAGCTCGCCCATACCGCCGAGGATGGTCTGGCCGGTCTCCTCGTCCGAGTGAACGTGGAAGGAGGGGTCCTCCTCCGCGAGACGCTGGATGGCGACACCCAGCTTCTCCTGGTCACCCTTGGACTTGGGCTCGATGGCGACCTGGATGACCGGCGCCGGGAAGTCCATGGACTCCAGGATCACCGGGTTCTTGTCATCGCAGAGCGTCTCACCGGTCGTGGTCTGCTTCAGACCCATCACGGCGACGATGTCGCCGGCGCCCACCGCCTCGATCTCCTCACGCTTGTTCGCGTGCATGCGGTAGATCTTGCCGATGCGCTCCTTCTTGCCCTTGACGGAGTTCAGCACGGCAGTGCCGGTCTCCAGGCGGCCCGAGTACACCCGGACGAAGGTGAGCTTGCCCAGGTGCGGGTCGCTCATGATCTTGAACGCGAGGGCGGAAAGCGGCTCGTCCTCGGACGGCTTGCGCTTGACGACCTGCTCCGGGTCCTTCACGTCGTGGCCCTCGATGGCCTCGACGTCAAGCGGAGTCGGCAGGTAGCGCACGACCGCGTCGAGCAGGGGCTGAACGCCCTTGTTCTTGAACGCGGTGCCACAGAACACCGGGGTGACCGTGACGCCGTCGGACTTGCCGGACGCGATGGTGACGCGACGGATCGCGGCGTAGAGCTGCTCCTCGGTGGGCTCCTGGCCCTCCAGGAACAGCTCCATGATCTCGTCGTCGTGCTCCGCGACGGTCTCGACCAGCTTGCCGCGGTACTCCTCGGCAGCCTCGGCGTGCGTGGCCGGGATGTCGACGACGTCGTACATCTCGCCCTTGGCGGCCTCGGCGGACCACACGAGCGCCTTCATGCGGACCAGGTCCACAACGCCCTTGAAGTCCATCTCGGCACCGATCGGGAGCTGCATGATGATCGGGACGGCGCCGAGGCGGTCCTTGATCATGTCCACGCAGCGGTGGAACTCGGCGCCGGTCCGGTCCAGCTTGTTCACGAAGCAGATGCGCGGCACGCCGTAGCGGTCGGCCTGACGCCACACCGTCTCGGACTGCGGTTCGACACCGGCGACACCGTCGAACACCGTGACGGCACCGTCGAGGACGCGGAGCGAACGCTCCACCTCGACCGTGAAGTCGACGTGCCCCGGGGTGTCGATGATGTTGATCGTGTAGTCGTTGTCCTCAAGCGGCCAGTGACAGGTGGTGGCAGCAGAGGTGATCGTGATGCCACGCTCCTGCTCCTGCTCCATCCAGTCCATGGTGGCAGCGCCGTCGTGGACCTCACCGATCTTGTAGCTGACGCCGGTGTAGAAGAGGATCCGCTCGGTGGTGGTCGTCTTGCCCGCGTCGATGTGGGCCATGATCCCGATGTTGCGGACCCTGGCCAGGTCAAGTGAAGTGGTAGCCATAAGGCTTCGGTCTTCTCTCGGTCTCGATGTGGGTAGCGACTACCAGCGGTAGTGCGCGAAGGCCTTGTTGGACTCGGCCATCTTGTGGGTGTCCTCGCGCTTCTTCACAGCGGCACCGAGGCCGTTGGACGCGTCGAGAAGTTCGTTGAGCAGACGCTCGGTCATGGTCTTCTCGCGACGGGCGCGGGAGTAACCGACGAGCCAGCGCAGCGCGAGCGTGTTGGCGCGACCGGGCTTGACCTCGATCGGAACCTGGTACGTCGCACCACCGACACGGCGGGACTTGACCTCGAGGGTCGGCTTGATGTTCTCCAGCGCGCGCTTCAGCGTGATGATCGGGTCGTTGCCCGTCTTCTCACGCAGACCCTCCATGGCGCCGTAGACGATGCGCTCGGCGGTGGAGCGCTTGCCGTTGAGCAGCACCTTGTTGATGAGGGAGGTCACCAGAGGGGAACCGTAGACCGGGTCGATGATGACCGGGCGCTTCGGGGCGGGGCCCTTACGAGGCATTTTCTACTTCTCCTTCTTGGCGCCGTAGCGGCTGCGGGCCTGCTTGCGGTTCTTGACACCCTGGGTGTCGAGCGAGCCGCGGATGATCTTGTAGCGAACACCCGGCAGGTCCTTCACACGGCCGCCGCGCACGAGCACGATGGAGTGCTCCTGCAGGTTGTGTCCCTCACCCGGAATGTAAGCGGTGACTTCGATCCCGCTGGTCAGACGCACACGCGCGACCTTACGCAGGGCCGAGTTCGGCTTCTTCGGGGTGGTCGTGAACACACGCGTGCAGACGCCGCGACGCTGGGGCGAACCCTCGAGTGCGGGCGTCTTGTTCTTCTCGACCTTGTCCTGCCGGCCCTTCCGGACCAGCTGCTGGATCGTAGGCACTACTTCTCCGGTTTCTGTGTGCCGAATGGTGAAGCTAACCTGGAACACGCCGACCCACGCGGTCGGGTGTGTCGAATACTGCAGATTCCCGCCGCGAGGCGAAAAGGGCGCAGATTACGGTGGCCGGTTACGGCTCGCCTTGCGGTTTGAAGGCACGCACGCGAGCCAGGGCACACCCCAGGCACAAGGTCTGAGCGTACCTACCTCACGGACTCCGGTCAAAACAAATGCTGTCCAGGCCGACACGCCGGACTTCCCGCCCCCCTCGGCCGAGGTCGAGAGGCCGCCCGCGACGATCTTCCCGGCCCCTTCCCGACCCCTCTCCGGCCTCTCCGCGGCCCCGCTCCGGCCTCTCCACGGCACCGCGGCCGTCGCGCGGCCGACCGCGCCGTGGCCGAACGCGCCGTGGCCGGCGGTGACGTGGCCGGCGGTGACGTGGCCGGGCGGCGCTCGGGACACGGGCCGCGCATCCTGGCCGGATCACCGCCTCCCGGGCTCCGCGGTCCGGCGCTTGCAGTACGTCGATCCGGCCGCCGCGAGGAGTGACACCGCCGAGGGTCACGGGCCCGAGTGCCGATGCGGCTGGTCTCGCGCGCGGTCAGCCACATCCTCGACCAGCGACCTCTCGGGGGACGTAGACCCCTCATACCCCGGACCGACCCTCCGGCTCCCGGCCGCCGCCACTCCTCCAGGAACCCGAGGCGCGGCCACCGCCCCCGACGCCCATGCCCGCCTGCTCCCCACTTCCACCCTGCCGCCCATGTCCGCGACCGGGCCCGGGACGCCCTTCGCCGAGACTGCCGCCCTACGGGCCGTACGGCGGTCGGGCGGGCCCAGCGACGCGCCGTCGTGCCGCCGCCCACCACGGAGCGACGAGCGGCTCGCACGGGGCCCCTGACGGTCCGGCCTGGCAGGTCCCCGCGGCCGAACGCCCCGCCCTCGCGGACGAACGCCCTGCCCGCCCCGCGGGCGCCCCCACCGACGCCTCCGACCCCCTTACCCGGGATTCCCGGCCCGTCGGCCGGACCGGGCCCGTCCAGCCCGTCCGAAGCCCCGGCCTGACAGCCGTCGCCGGGTTACGGCAGCACCCCGACCCCGCGCCCTCACAGGCTGCGGCAGCCGTCGCCACCCGGCCCGCGGCACGGGGACACGGGGGCACGGGCAGACCGGCAGAAGGGCCGACCGGCCACCTCAGCCGCCGGACGCGACCCCCGCGATCACGGCGAGCATCACGAACAGCGCCCAGCCCCCGACCGACAGCCAGCCCAGTACGAGACCGGTCATCGCGAGGCCGTCACCGCTCTCCCCGGTTCGGCGCATCTCCGAGCGCGCCGAGTGTCCGAGGACCACCGCGGGGATGCCGGTGGCGCCGAACGTCACGACGGTGAGCAGGCCGCAGACCATGGCGCCGACCGCCTTCCCGTTGGTCATCGGGCGCGGCGCGGGCAGGAACGTCTGCGGGACGACGACCCCGGGTCCGGCCGTCATCGGTACGGGACCCTGCGGCAGGTCACCGACGAGCACGGCCAACTCACCCACCGTCCGGGCCGCGTACGCCCGCGCCACTCGTTTCTCGAACTCGTCCTGCTCCAGGCGGCCTTCGCCGAAGCCGGCTCTCAGTACATCCACCGCCCGCTCCCGGTCGGCGTGCGACGCGAGCATCGACGGCCCGCTCTGCCCCTGCCACGGCTGCCACGGCGTCGGGTACGACACGGAATGCCTCCCCCCAGACGGATTCCTCCATCATGCTCCAACGTGGCATTTCCGGCACGGGTTCCCGCAGGAGGTAGTACCGCCGTACCGGGCCGGAGAAACGCCGACGGGCGGCCACCCGCGAAGGGTGACCGCCCGTCAGTTGACGTACGCCTTACTGGTTGTACGGACCGTAGTCGTAGTCCTCCAGCGGAACGGCCTGGCCGGAGCCCGTGCCGAACGGCGAGTAGTCGATGTCGTCGTAACCGACGGCCGAGTACATCGCGGCCTTGGCCTCTTCGGTCGGCTCGACCCGGATGTTGCGGTAACGGGACAGACCCGTACCGGCCGGGATGAGCTTACCGATGATGACGTTCTCCTTGAGGCCGATCAGGGAGTCGGACTTGGCGTTGATCGCCGCGTCCGTCAGAACCCTGGTCGTCTCCTGGAAGGACGCCGCCGACAGCCACGACTCGGTCGCCAGCGAGGCCTTGGTGATACCCATCAGCTGCGGACGGCCGGAGGCCGGGTGGCCGCCTTCCTGCACCACACGACGGTTCTCGGTCTCGAACTTCGAACGCTCGACCAGCTCGCCGGGCAGCAGCTCCGCGTCACCCGACTCGATGATCGTCACGCGGCGCAGCATCTGCCGGATGATGATCTCGATGTGCTTGTCGTGGATCGACACACCCTGCGAGTTGTAGACCTTCTGGACCTCGCCGACCAGGTGGACCTGGACCGCGCGCTGACCGAGGATCCGCAGCACGTCGTGCGGGTTGGTGGCACCGAAGGTGAGCTTCTGGCCCACCTCGACGTGGTCACCCTCACGCACCATGACCTTGGCACGCTTCGAGATCGGGAACGCCGTCTCGTCGCTGCCGTCGTCCGGGGTGACGACGATCTTCTTGGTCTTCTCGGTCTCCTCGATACGGACGCGGCCGGCCGCCTCCGAGATCGGGGCGACACCCTTGGGCGTACGAGCCTCGAAGAGCTCGACGACACGGGGCAGACCCTGGGTGATGTCGTCACCGGCCACACCACCGGTGTGGAAGGTACGCATCGTCAGCTGGGTACCGGGCTCACCGATGGACTGGGCGGCGATGATGCCGACCGCCTCACCGATGTCGACCAGCTTGCCGGTGGCCAGCGAACGGCCGTAGCACATGGCGCAGGTGCCGACGGCGGACTCGCAGGTCAGGACCGAGCGGGTCTTGACCTCCTCGATGCCGTGCTTGACCAGCTCGTCGATGAGGACGTCGCCGAGGTCGGTGTTGGCCGGGGCCAGCACCTTGCCGTCGACGGTGATGTCCTCGGCCAGCGCACGGGCGTACACGCTGGTCTCGACGTTCTCCGCCTTGCGCAGCACGCCGTCCGCGCCGCGCTCCGCGATGTGCAGCTTGAGGCCACGGTCGGTGCCGCAGTCCTCCTCGCGGATGATGACGTCCTGGGAGACGTCGACCAGACGACGGGTGAGGTAACCCGAGTCGGCGGTACGCAGAGCGGTGTCCGCCAGACCCTTACGAGCACCGTGGGTCGAGATGAAGTACTCCAGCACCGACAGGCCCTCACGGAAGGAGGCCTTGATCGGACGCGGGATCGTCTCGTTCTTGGCGTTCGACACCAGACCGCGCATACCGGCGATCTGACGCATCTGCATCATGTTTCCTCGGGCACCCGAGTCGACCATCATGAAGATGGGGTTCGTCTTCGGGAAGTTCGCGTTCATCGCCTCGGCGACCTCGTTGGTCGCCTTGGTCCAGATCGCGATGAGCTCCTGCGTGCGCTCGTCCTTGGTGATCAGACCGCGCTCGTACTGCTTCTGGACCTTCTCGTCCTGAGCCTCGTAGCCCTTGACGATCTCCTTCTTCGCCTCGGGAACGACGACGTCGGAGATGGCCACGGTGACGCCGGAACGGGTCGCCCAGAAGAAGCCGGCCGCCTTCAGGTTGTCGAGCGTCGCCGCCACGATGACCTTGGGGTAGCGCTCGGCCAGGTCGTTGACGATCTCGGAGAGCTGCTTCTTGCCCACCGAGTAGTCGACGAACGGGTAGTCCTCGGGCAGCAGCTCGTTGAAGAGCGCGCGGCCCAGGGTCGTACGGAGGCGGAAGGTGTCACCCTGCTGCCACTCGGGCTCACCCTCCTCCTGCGCCGGCGGGGTCCAGCC
Organism: Streptomyces sp. NPDC057950; assembly: GCF_042887295.1. Classification (NCBI taxonomy): domain Bacteria; kingdom Bacillati; phylum Actinomycetota; class Actinomycetes; order Kitasatosporales; family Streptomycetaceae; genus Streptomyces; species Streptomyces sp. NPDC057950. The sequence continues at coordinate 185,379 of NZ_JBHVPP010000021.1, read as the reverse complement.
GCGCGGCGGGATGGTGCCCACCGGGAAGCGGATGTCGACGGCCGACTGGAGAGCGAGCTCCCCGGCGTCGAACGCCATGGTCGCCTCGGCGGTGGAGCCGAACGCCCGGCCCTCGCCCTTGACGTCACGCAGCTCGCCGTCCGTGGTCAGGAAGAACAGGCCGAGGACCATGTCCTGGGTCGGCATCGTGACCGGGCGGCCGTCGGCCGGCTTGAGGATGTTGTTCGAGGACAGCATCAGGATGCGGGCCTCGGCCTGCGCCTCTGCGGACAGGGGCAGGTGGACGGCCATCTGGTCACCGTCGAAGTCCGCGTTGAACGCGGTGCAGACGAGCGGGTGGATCTGGATGGCCTTGCCCTCGACCAGCTGCGGCTCGAAGGCCTGGATGCCGAGGCGGTGCAGCGTCGGCGCACGGTTCAGCAGAACCGGGTGCTCGGCGATGACCTCTTCCAGGACGTCGTACACGACCGTGCGGCCGCGCTCGACCATCCGCTTGGCGCTCTTGATGTTCTGCGCGTGGTTCAGGTCGACCAGGCGCTTCATCACGAACGGCTTGAAGAGCTCCAGCGCCATGGCCTTCGGCAGACCGCACTGGTGCAGCTTCAGCTGCGGACCGACGACGATCACGGAACGCGCGGAGTAGTCCACACGCTTGCCGAGCAGGTTCTGACGGAATCGACCCTGCTTGCCCTTGAGCATGTCGGACAGCGACTTCAGCGGACGGTTGCCGGGGCCCGTGACCGGGCGACCACGACGGCCGTTGTCGAAGAGCGCGTCGACGGCCTCCTGGAGCATGCGCTTCTCGTTGTTCACGATGATCTCGGGGGCACCGAGGTCGAGAAGGCGCTTCAGACGGTTGTTGCGGTTGATCACGCGGCGGTACAGGTCGTTCAGGTCGGAGGTCGCGAAGCGGCCACCGTCCAGCTGCACCATCGGACGCAGGTCCGGCGGGATGACAGGCACGCAGTCGAGCACCATGCCCTTGGGGCTGTTGCTGGTCTGCAGGAACGCGGAGACGACCTTGAGGCGCTTGAGCGCGCGGGTCTTCTTCTGGCCCTTGCCGGTGCGGATGATCTCGCGGAGGCGCTCGGCCTCCTCGTCGAGGTCGAAGGACTCCAGGCGCTTCTGCAGCGCCGCGGCACCCATCGAACCGTCGAAGTACGTGCCGAAGCGGTCACGCAGCTCGCGGTAGAGGAGCTCGTCGCCCTCCAGGTCCTGGACCTTGAGGTTCTTGAAGCGGGTCCACACCTCGTCGAGACGGTCGATCTCGCGCTGCGCACGGTCGCGCAGCTGCTTCATCTCGCGCTCGGCACCCTCGCGCACCTTGCGGCGCACGTCGGCCTTGGCGCCCTCGGCCTCCAGCTCGGCCAGGTCGGTCTCGAGCTTCTTGGCGCGGGCTTCCAGGTCGGCGTCGCGGCGGTTCTCGATCTGCTGACGCTCGACGGAGACGTGCGCCTCCAGCGAGGGCAGGTCGCGGGTGCGGCGCTCCTCGTCGACGAACGTGATCATGTACGCGGCGAAGTAGATGACCTTCTCGAGGTCCTTCGGGGCGAGGTCGAGCAGGTAGCCCAGACGCGACGGAACGCCCTTGAAGTACCAGATGTGGGTGACGGGAGCGGCCAGCTCGATGTGGCCCATCCGCTCACGGCGCACCTTGGCGCGAGTGACCTCGACGCCACAGCGCTCACAGATGATGCCCTTGAAGCGGACGCGCTTGTACTTGCCGCAGTAGCACTCCCAGTCCCGGGTCGGACCGAAGATCTTCTCGCAGAAGAGTCCGTCCTTTTCGGGCTTGAGGGTGCGGTAGTTGATGGTCTCGGGCTTCTTGACCTCGCCGTGGCTCCACTGACGGATGTCGTCAGCGGTGGCCAGACCGATCCGGAGCTCATCGAAGAAGTTGACGTCGAGCACTATGCGTCAATCCCTCTCAGGGTTGTAAGTCATGGGGTCTGATACGGGGGTCCTGGGGCCGGCCGGGGGCTCATCGAAGTTCATCGTCGAGCCCCCGTAACCGGACTCCCGTCAGACCTCTTCGACGCTGCTCGGCTCGCGCCGGGACAGGTCGATGCCGAGCTCCTCCGCCGCGCGGAAGACGTCCTCGTCGGTGTCACGCATTTCGATGGACATACCGTCGCTGGACAGCACCTCCACGTTGAGGCAGAGAGACTGCATCTCCTTGATGAGCACCTTGAAGGACTCGGGGATGCCGGGCTCGGGGATGTTCTCGCCCTTGACGATGGCCTCGTAGACCTTCACGCGGCCGGTCACGTCGTCGGACTTGATGGTCAGCAGTTCCTGGAGGGCGTAAGCGGCGCCGTACGCCTCCAGCGCCCACACCTCCATCTCACCGAAGCGCTGGCCACCGAACTGGGCCTTACCACCCAGCGGCTGCTGGGTGATCATCGAGTACGGACCGGTCGAGCGGGCGTGCAGCTTGTCGTCGACCAGGTGGTGGAGCTTGAGGATGTACATGTAGCCGACCGAGATCGGCTCCGGGAACGGCTCGCCGGAGCGGCCGTCGAACAGCGGCGCCTTGCCGGTCGGGAGCACCATGCGCTCGCCGTCACGGTTCGGGATCGTGTGGTTCAGCAGACCGGCCAGCTCGTCCTCACGCGCACCGTCGAAGACGGGGGTGGCGACGTTGGTGCCGGGGGCGACCACGTCGGCCTCGATGGCCTGCAGGCGCTGCGCCCAGTCCTCCCCGAGGCCGGAGACGTCCCAGCCGCGGCTGGCGAGCCAGCCGAGGTGGATCTCCAGGACCTGTCCCGGGTTCATTCGGGACGGGACACCGAGGGGGTTGAGGATGATGTCGACCGGGGTGCCGTCCTCCAGGAACGGCATGTCCTCGATCGGCAGGATCTTCGAGATGACGCCCTTGTTGCCGTGGCGGCCGGCGAGCTTGTCACCGTCCGTGATCTTGCGCTTCTGCGCCACGTAGACACGAACCAGCTGGTTCACGCCCGGCGGCAGCTCGTCGCCCTCTTCACGGTCGAAGACGCGGACGCCGATGACCTTGCCGATCTCGCCGTGCGGCACCTTCAGCGAGGTGTCGCGCACCTCGCGCGCCTTCTCACCGAAGATCGCGCGGAGCAGGCGCTCCTCGGGGGTCAGCTCGGTCTCACCCTTGGGCGTGACCTTGCCGACGAGGATGTCGCCGGCGACGACCTCGGCACCGATACGGATGATGCCGCGCTCGTCGAGGTCGGCGAGGACCTCCTCGGAGACGTTCGGGATGTCCCGGGTGATCTCCTCGGGGCCGAGCTTGGTGTCACGGGCGTCGACCTCGTGCTCCTCGATGTGGATCGAGGAGAGGACGTCGTCCTGCACGAGGCGCTGCGACAGGATGATCGCGTCCTCGTAGTTGTGACCCTCCCACGGCATGAACGCCACGAGCAGGTTCTTGCCGAGCGCCATCTCGCCGTTCTCGGTCGCCGGGCCGTCGGCCAGTACCTGGCCGGCGATGACCCGGGCGCCCTCGTCCACGACAACCTTCTGGTTGACGGACGTGCCCTGGTTGGAGCGGGAGAACTTGTGCAGGCGGTACGTGGTGTACGTGCCGTCGTCGTTGGCGGTGGTGACGTAGTCCGCGGAGACCTCCTGGACCACACCGTCCTTCTCCGACTTGAGCACGTCGCCGGCGTCGACGGCGCAGCGGTACTCCATGCCGGTGCCGACGAGCGGCGCCTCGGACTTGATGAGCGGAACGGCCTGGCGCATCATGTTCGCGCCCATGAGGGCACGGTTGGCGTCGTCGTGCTCCAGGAACGGGATCATCGCGGTCGCGACCGACACCATCTGGCGCGGCGAGACGTCCATGTAGTCGACGTCCTCACCGGGGACGTAGTCGACCTCTCCGCCACGACGGCGGACCAGGACGCGGGACTCCTCGAAGCGGAGCTCGTCGGTCAGCGGCGCGTTGGCCTGCGCGATGACGAACCGGTCCTCTTCGTCGGCCGTCAGGTAGTCGACGTCGTCGGTGACGACACCGCCGGTGACCTTGCGGTACGGCGTCTCGACGAAGCCGAACGCGTTGACCCGGCCGTAGGAGGCGAGCGAGCCGATCAGACCGATGTTCGGGCCTTCGGGGGTCTCGATCGGGCACATGCGGCCGTAGTGCGAGGGGTGCACGTCACGGACCTCGAAGCCGGCCCGCTCACGGGAGAGACCACCCGGGCCGAGCGCCGACAGACGGCGCTTGTGGGTGAGACCCGACAGCGGGTTGTTCTGGTCCATGAACTGCGACAGCTGGCTGGTGCCGAAGAACTCCTTGATGGAGGCGACGACCGGCCGGATGTTGATCAGGGTCTGCGGCGTGATCGCCTCGACGTCCTGGGTCGTCATGCGCTCGCGCACGACGCGCTCCATACGAGCCAGACCCGTGCGGACCTGGTTCTGGATGAGCTCGCCGACGTTGCGCAGACGACGGTTGCCGAAGTGGTCGATGTCGTCGGTCTCGACGACGATCGAGGTGCCGTTGTCACCAACGGTCTCGGTCTCACCGGCGTGCAGCTTCACCAGGTACTTGATCGACGAGATGATGTCCTCGACGGTCAGGATGCCGGCGTCCAGCGGGGCCTCGCCGCCCAGCTTCTTGTTGACCTTGTAACGGCCGACCTTGGCGAGGTCGTAGCGCTTCGGGTTGAAGTAGAGGTTCTCCAGAAGCGTCTGCGCGGCCTCACGGGTCGGCGGCTCGCCCGGACGCAGCTTGCGGTAGATGTCGAGCAGCGCGTCGTCCTGGCCCTGGGTGTGGTCCTTCTCCAGGGTGGCGCGCATGGACTCGTACTCGCCGAACTCCTCGAGGATCTGCTCGGTGGTCCAGCCGAGAGCCTTCAGGAGAACGGTGACGGACTGCTTGCGCTTGCGGTCGATGCGGACACCGACCATGTCGCGCTTGTCGATCTCCATCTCCAGCCAGGCGCCCCGGGACGGGATGACCTTGGCGGAGAAGATGTCCTTGTCGGACGTCTTGTCGATGGAGGAGTCGAAGTAGACGCCCGGCGAGCGGACCAGCTGGGACACCACGACACGCTCGGTGCCGTTGATGACGAAGGTGCCCTTGTTGGTCATGAGCGGGAAGTCGCCCATGAAGACCGTCTGGGACTTGATCTCGCCGGTCTCGTTGTTGGTGAACTCGGCGGTGACGAAGAGCGGGGCCGCGTATGTGAAGTCGCGGTCCTTGCACTCGTCGATGGAGTTCTTCGGGGGCTCGAAGCGGTGGTCGCGGAACGTCAGCGACATCGACCCGGAGAAGTCCTCGATCGGGGAGATCTCCTCGAAGATCTCCTCCAGACCGGACTTCGTGGGGACGTCCTGTCCGCTGTCCAGAGCCGCCTCGACACGAGCCTTCCACGCTTCGTTTCCGAGCAGCCAGTCGAAGCTCTCGGTTTGCAGCGCAAGAAGGTTCGGAACCTCGAGGGGCTCCTTGATCTTTGCAAAGGAGATGCGCAGCGGGGCGGTGCTGGCGCCGTTGTTCGTATTCGCGGTCGAGGCAGTGCGCGAGGCGGCCAAGAGGGGGTCCTTCCGAGGGCTCGGACTCACTACGCGCGTACCGGCCCCCCACCGGGGCACAGAGACAGACTGTTCTCGACTCAGCCTAAAAGGCCAGGTCAGAGATAATCCGGTCGTCGGTGCTCAAGCGAGGGCATGCCCCTGGTGACGGGCAGGAGGCAGCTAACAGGCAGCGCAAAGGGTCAGTGTAGCCACTAGGCCCACTGATGTCCAGTCCCGGTTTCTGAGACCCTCGTTTGTCGTCAACACCTGCGGCAAGCCACGCCCTCAATGCACATCGATACTGCCCTCTTCGTCGCCGATCCATGCCTCGGATCCGGATCGTTGTGACGACGCGTCCTGAGAATTGCGCGCTGCGTGCGGTTCGTCAAGGCCCCCCATGCCATGAGCAAGTGCCGCGATCGTCACGTGCAACCTGTCTTGCAGCCCGTCTTGCAGCCCGTCACGGGCTCGGCCGGAGGCACAACGAAGATCACCATACTCGCCGCGAACCACAGTGCAAGGCAGCCGCTGCCGGACCCCAGGAACGCCGAAGAGCGACCACCCAGTTGGGTGATCGCTCTTCGGTGCGTCAGCGTTACAGCGCCACGCGGGCGGCTGCGACAGCTCGCGCAGGAGCCCTCAGCGGGCTCCTGGGACTACTTGACCTCGACCGAGGCGCCGGCGCCCTTGAGGGACTCGGCAGCCTTCTCGGCGGCCTCCTTGGCGACCTTCTCGAGGACGGGCTTCGGAGCGCCGTCGACGAGGTCCTTGGCCTCCTTCAGGCCCAGCGAGGTCAGCTCACGCACGACCTTGATGACCTGGATCTTCTTCTCGCCGGCACCCGTGAGGATGACGTCGAACTCGTCCTGCTCCTCGACGGCCTCAGCGGCGGCGGGGCCGGCCGGACCGGCAACGGCGACCGCGGCGGCGGCGGTGACGTCGAACTTCTCCTCGAAGGCCTTCACGAACTCGGAGAGCTCGATGAGGGTGAGGTTCTCGAACTGCGCGAGCAGCTCTTCCTGGGACAGCTTCGCCATGATGGCGTCCTTCCACTTATTCGGCAGGTGCCGGATGTACTGGTGAGGCGGGCGTACGTTCGGCCCGCTGCGACCGTCGCCTCAGGCGGCGGTCAATGCGCGAGCCGAATTACTCGGCACCGCCCTGCTCGGCCTGCTTGACACGAAGCGCCTCCGCGGTGCGGACGAACTTCGAGGGCAGCGCCTGGAAGAGACGAGCAGTCTGCGTCTGCTTGCCCTTGAAGGCACCCGCCAGCTTGGCGAGCAGAACCTCGCGGGACTCGAGGTCCGCAAGCTTCTTGATCTCGTCGGCGGACAGCGCCTTGCCGTCAAGGACACCGCCCTTGATGACGAGGTTGGGGTTGTCCTTGGCGAAGTCACGAAGACCCTTCGCCGACACCACCGGGTCACCGGTGATGAAGGCGACCGCCGTCGGACCGTTGAACAGGTCGTCGAGCGTGGAGATCCCGGCCTCGTTGGCCGCAATCTTGGTCAGCGTGTTCTTCACCACGGCGTACTGGGCGTCTTCACCGAGCGAACGACGCAGCGTCTTGAGCTGCGCCACGGTGAGACCCCGGTACTCGGTCAGCACAGCGGCGTTCGAGCTGCGGAACTGGTCCGCGAGCTCGGCTACCGCGGCAGCCTTGTCGGGCCTTGCCATAGAGCGTCGGCCTCCTTCCGGGTGATGAGGACCGCTCGGAAGGGGCTGGGCAAACGAAACGCCCCGGCGCAGGCGCACGGGGCGTAGCTCGACCGGCATGTCCGCAAGCTGGGCAAGCGAACTCCGGGAGCGTATCCACGGTCACCTACGCGGGTCGTCCGCAGTTTCAGCGGATCCTTCGGCCACCCTGCCCTCTTGCGAGCGCAAAGCAACGACCAGCGGTCTTTGGCTTCTCGGGAACAGTACGTGAAGGGCGCGCTGTCAAGCAAATCCGCTCGACAGCGCCCGGGTTCAGCCCGCCTGGGCGTCCTTCATCATCGCCGCCAGGTCGACGGTGTCCTTGGCCGGCGGGGCCTTCACCGTCACCGGCTTGTTGTAGTCCAGGAAGGTCAGGGTCACGTCGAACGGGCCCTTGTCGGCAGCGGCGCGCACCCGCACCTGCTTGGTGTGGTCGTCCGGTCCGATCCACATGTCCATCGTGAGCTTGTCGGCGCCCAGGTCCTCGTACTGCTTCAGGCTCTTCTCGCGCTTCTCCCGCGTCGCCTTGTCCTCGTCCTTGAGGCTCGCGCGGAGGTCGTCGAGGGTGACCGTGCCCTTGTAGTGCGTGGTCCGGACGCCGTCGACCTTCTCGGTGCCGACCTTCTTCACGTCCTTGGACCCGGTCAGGTAGGTGGACTCCTGGGACGGGTCCTGGCCGGCCTGGCTCGGCAGCTTGCCGGCGCCGGGGCCTGAGGCCGCACCGGAGAGGTCGAACTTCATCCAGCTCTTGCCGTCCAGCTCCTTGGCCACGGCCTGTCCCCCGCCCAGGTACATCGCCTTGTCGACGACCCGGATCTCCATCTTGCCGTCGGCGCCCTGGTCGAGCGCGTTCATCTTCATGCTCATGGCCAGCGGCTTCATGCTCATCGCGGCCTCGGCCTCGACCCGGCCGGTCTCCGGGACCTTGCCGGTCATCCGGTAGGTGAGGGACGTGATGGCCTCCGTGTTCTTCGCCGCGGCGGCGACGGCCGCGGCGGGCGTCATCTTCGGCGACTCGTCACTCTTCGCACAGGCGACGACGCCGCCTCCGAGGACCAGTGCGGCGAGCGCCGCCCCCGTCGCGCCACGACGCACGGAACCACGCACAGAAAACATCAGGATCCCCCCAGGGAACACATGAACGACTCAAAGATTTGGTGCGAGCGTAACCCAGGGGGGTGCGAGTGGTCTTCCCAATTCTTTTGGATTTCTTGAACCTCGGCGGCCTCAGCCCGCGGCACCCTGCGTCTTCAGCAGGTCCTTGAAGTCGGCCGTGTCGCCTGCCGGGGGCGCCTGGCTGGAGACCTTCACCCCGTAGTCGCTGTAGTACGTGGTCGAGGACATCGTGCCGGTCGAGAGGTCGCCCTTGGAGACGGCCTTGACCAGCAGGTCGTCTCCGTCGACCCAGATGTCGACGTCCTCCGTCGTGATGCCCGCCTGCGTGAACTGCTTCTTCAGGTCCGCGAGTTGGCCCGCGGAGAGGTGCGAGCTCCTGGCCGCGAGGTCCGAGACGTCGACCGTGCCCGCGTAGTGCGTGGTCTGCTTGCCGCGGACCTTCTCCTCGCCGACCTTCTTCACGTCACCGGAGGCCAGCAGGAGCTTCACCGACTGGTTCGGCGAGCTGTTCTGCATCTGGTCCTTGAGGAGGGCTCCGGAGCCGCCCCCGAACTTCGCCAGGTCGTCGTACCCGTACCGGATCCAGTGCTTGCCGCCGGCCTGCCGGGCGAAGATCTCGCCCATCTTCGCGTAGTAGGCGTCGGACAGATACCGGGCCTGCATGGACGTCACGCCGGCCTTGCGCATGGTGTCGGCCATCGTGCCGCCGGTGTAGGTGATCGTCATGTCACCGGTGAGTCCGTCGCCCCAGCCCATGACGCCGTCCGACTTCATGGACATCAGCGTGCCCATGGTCGTCGTCGACTCGACCTTGGCCGAGTCCGCGCCGTCGGTGGACTTCTCGGCGGACTGCAGCGCCGCTATGGGGCTGAGGCGGGTCGGGCTCTTGTGAGCCGCCTTGTCGTCCTTGCCGGTTCCCCCCGACGAGCCCGAGGAGCAAGCGGCCACTGTCGTCAGCGCGCTCACCAGAGCGATCGCGAGGGTCACGCGGCGCACGGTCGTGCTCTTCATCTGTCCCCACCCCTATGCAGATCCTGAGAGCTGCACGCTAGCGCAGCCCACTGACACCCGTATCGGAACATGTGTCCAGGAATGGGGACGGGCCCCGCACCTCGAAAGGTTGCGGGGCCCGTACCAAGAACGCGTGTGCGACGCGGTCACCGGGGTGAGCGGAGTGCTCAGACGGCGGCCGGGTCCTCCTCGACGAGGAGGTTGCGGGTGCGGTTCGGGTCGACGGGAACGCCGGGGCCGATCGTGGTGCTGATCGCGGCCTTCTTGATGTAGCGACCCTTGGCGGCCGACGGCTTCAGACGAAGGATCTCGTCGAGCGCGGCGCCGTAGTTCTCCACCAGCTTGGCCTCTTCGAAGGAGGTCTTGCCGATGATGAAGTGGAGGTTCGAGTGCTTGTCGACGCGGAACTCGATCTTGCCGCCCTTGATCTCGGTCACGGCCTTGGCCACGTCCGGGGTCACGGTGCCGGTCTTCGGGTTCGGCATCAGACCACGCGGGCCGAGGACACGGCCGAGGCGGCCGACCTTGCCCATGAGGTCCGGGGTGGCGACGACGGCGTCGAAGTCCAGACGGCCCTTCGACACCTCGTCGATGAGCTCGTCGGAGCCGACGATGTCGGCGCCCGCGGCGAGTGCGGCCTCGGCACGGTCACCGGTCGCGAAGACCAGGACCCGGGCGGTCTTACCGGTGCCGTGCGGGAGGTTCACGGTGCCACGGACCATCTGGTCGGCCTTGCGCGGGTCGACACCCAGACGGAAGGCGACCTCGACGGTGCCGTCGAACTTGCTCGTGGAGGTCTCCTTGGCGAGACGGACGGCCTCGAGCGGGGCGTAGAGCTTCTCCCGGTCGATCTTGGCGTCCGCAGCGCGGAGAGACTTGCTGCGCTTGCTCACTACTGCTCCTGATGTGTTCTGAGGAGGCGTGGTGCGGGCCGAGCAGGCCCTGCCACGGTCGTTCTCGATGTGCGGCTCACGCCGCGTGGCCTACGAAGGTGGACGTCAGCCCTCGACCGTGATGCCCATGGAACGGGCGGTGCCGGCGATGATCTTCGACGCGGCGTCCAGGTCGTTGGCGTTCAGGTCGGGAAGCTTGGTCGTGGCGATCTCACGGACCTGCGCCTGGGTGATCTTGGCGACCTTGGTCTTGTGCGGCTCGCCCGAGCCCTTCTCGACACCAGCGGCCTTGAGGATCATCTTCGCGGCCGGCGGAGTCTTGGTGACGAAGGTGAAGGAGCGGTCTTCGTAGACCGTGATCTCCACCGGGATCACCCAGCCACGCTGCGACTCGGTCGCGGCGTTGTAGGCCTTGCAGAACTCCATGATGTTGACGCCGTGCTGGCCGAGCGCGGGGCCGACCGGCGGGGCCGGGTTCGCCGCACCGGCGTTGATCTGGAGCTTGATAAGCCCCGTGACCTTCTTCTTCTTGGGAGGCATGTGCTCTCTCCGGGTCCTAGTGAGAGTTTTCAGCTTCCGTCCGGTTCATCCGGATGGAGGCATACCGCACAACGATAACGGGTATCTATGCGGGGCCAAAAACCGAGCAGGTCAGACGGGCTGCGTGAGCCCGTCTGACCTGTTCGGAAGACGTACGTCCAGAAGCCGCTAGTTCTTCTGGATCTGGTCGAAGGAGAGCTCGACCGGGGTCTCGCGGCCGAAGATCTCGACGAGGCCCTTGACCTTCTTCGAGTCGGCGTTGATCTCGTTGATGGTCGCCTGCAGCGTGGCGAACGGGCCGTCGGTGACGGTGACCGAGTCGCCGACCTCGAAGTCCAGCACCTGGACCTCGACCTTGCGCTGCGGAGCGGGCTTGCCCTCGGCCTCGGCGGCCTCACGCGCGGCCTTCTCCTCGGCCTCCGGGGCGAGCATCTTGACGATCTCGTCCAGGGTCAGCGGGTACGGGTCGTAGGCGTTGCCCACGAAGCCGGTGACGCCGGGAGTGTTACGGACGACGCCCCAGGACTCGTTCGTCAGGTCCATGCGCACCAGCACGTAGCCGGGGAGCTTGTTCTGGCGGATGGTCTTGCGCTCGCCGTTCTTGATCTGCGCGACCTCTTCCTGCGGCACCTCGGCCTGGAAGATGAAGTCCTCGACGTTCAGCGAGACGGCACGCTGCTCGAGGTTGGTCTTCACGCGGTTCTCGTAACCGGCGTAGGTGTGGATGACGTACCACTCGCCGGGGAGGGCACGGAGCTCCTCCCGGAGGGCCTCGACGGGGTCGACGGGCTCGGCCGGCTCGGCCTCCGCCTCATCGGCGTCCTCGTCCGCCGCGCCTTCGGCGTTCTCGGCGTCTTCGGTGTTCTCAACGTTCTCGGCGAGAGCGTCCGCGGGGACGTCCTCGTCCTCGACGTCCTCACCGGACTCGTCCTCGACGTGCAGGGCCGTTTCCTCGGCGGGCTCGCCGGCGGCGGCATCGGCAGCCTCGAACTCGTCCACGACGTCCGCTCCCTCGACGATGTCGAGCTCGTCGTCAACGGACTCGACCGACTCGCTGGCGTCGTTCAGGTTCGGGTCAGACACGGTGGCTGCTTCTTCCTGGATACATGGGGGTGGAACACGCGAAAGGGGCGCCGGTGACGGCGCCCTTCGCTCTCGGCTCAGCCGAAGACGTACTTGGCGGCGTGGTTGAGCCCATAGTCAATCACGGTCACCAGGCCAATCATGATGACGACGAAGACGATCACCACTGTGGTGTACGTCGTCAGCTGATTGCGAGTCGGCCAGACGACCTTGCGGAGCTCCGCGACGATCTGGCGATAGAAGGTGGCGAGGCGCTTCAGCGGGCCCTTCTTGGCACGCTTACCACCCTTGCGGGCCTTCTTCTTGGACTCGGGTGCCTCGGCATCAGGCATGTCGATGGAGCCCACGGCGTCCGTCACTCGTCCTCACCTGATTCCGGGTCGTGGCCGCGCCGCGCCCGGTTGAGCCGCACGGCGGTGCATTGCAGTACGTACATGCGTGCACACATCCTGGCGAAGGAGTGTGTAGCAGGGCCGGAGGGACTTGAACCCCCAACCGCTGGTTTTGGAGACCAGTGCTCTACCAATTGAGCTACGACCCTTTGGTTTTCCCTCAACGTACCGCATCCGACCGAGTGCTCGCTGTGCGCACGGTGGGCGCGGCCGGTGAAGGCCAACGAGGTGAGAGTGTACGTGGTCCGGGGCCGGTCGTCGAACAGAAAGTGTCCGTAAGGGCTTTGCCCGTCGGAGATCGACCGGTGGGCCCCGCGCGTCCGGACTGGTGTTCTCAAGCTGTTCAGTCTGTGAAACCCGCGTGCCGCGGGTGTTTCCGGTCTGAAACGATGGGCCTCATGAGCGCTGCAACCCCTCCCACCGAGCGCCGGGTCTCCGCCCGAGTCGGCGCGATCTCCGAGTCCGCCACTCTCGCCGTGGACGCCAAGGCCAAGGCCCTCAAGGCCGCCGGGCGGCCGGTGATCGGCTTCGGCGCCGGTGAGCCCGACTTCCCGACCCCGGACTACATCGTCCAGGCCGCCATCGAGGCCTGCTCGAACCCGAAGTACCACCGCTACACGCCGGCCGGCGGCCTGCCCGAGCTGAAGGCCGCCATCGCCGCCAAGACCCTGCGCGACTCCGGCTACGAGGTGGAGGCCGCCCAGGTCCTGGTGACCAACGGCGGCAAGCAGGCCATCTACGAGGCCTTCGCCGCCATCCTCGACCCGGGCGACGAGGTCATCGTCCCGGCTCCCTACTGGACGACCTACCCGGAGTCCATCCGTCTGGCCGGCGGTGTCCCGGTCGAGGTCGTCGCCGACGAGACCACCGGCTACCGCGTGTCGGTCGAGCAGCTGGAGGCCGCCCGCACCGAGCACACCAAGGTGCTGCTCTTCGTCTCCCCGTCCAACCCGACGGGCGCGGTCTACACCCGCGAGCAGGTCGAGGAGATCGGCCGCTGGGCCGCCGACAAGGGCCTGTGGGTCCTGACCGACGAGATCTACGAGCACCTGGTCTACGGCGACGCCGAGTTCCACTCCGTGCCCGTGGTGGTGCCCGAGCTCGCCGACAAGTGCATCGTCGTCAACGGCGTGGCGAAGACGTACGCCATGACCGGCTGGCGCGTGGGCTGGGTCATCGGCCCCAAGGACGTCATCAAGGCCGCGACCAACCTCCAGTCGCACGCCACCTCGAACGTGTCCAACGTGGCCCAGGTGGCCGCCCTGGCCGCCGTCTCCGGCGACCTGACGGCCGTGGCCGAGATGCGCGAGGCATTCGACCGCCGCCGCAAGACCATCGTGCGCATGCTCAACGAGATCGAGGGCGTCCTGTGCCCCGAGCCCGAGGGCGCCTTCTACGCGTACCCCTCGGTCAAGGCCCTGCTCGGCAAGGAGATCCGCGGCAGGCGCCCCCAGGACACGGTGGAACTGGCCGCGCTCATCCTGGAGGAGTCCGAGGTCGCGGTCGTCCCGGGCGAGGCCTTCGGTACGCCGGGATATCTGCGTCTGTCGTACGCCCTGGGTGACGAGGATCTCGTCGAGGGCGTCAGCCGGATCCAGAAGCTGCTGGCCGAGGCGCAGGACTGACATACCCCGACGCCTCACGTCGTACGTTTCGCGTTTCTCGCGCTCCACGCGCGTGTGCGGGCCGTTTCCCCCCGGGGAGACGGCCCGCTTCTTCGTGCGAGCAAGACCACTAAAGGGGAAAGCGCTACCGGGACGACCCGGACGTGCGGCAGGATCCTGGAATGGAGCGCGTACGTGATCTCTCTGAACTGCCGAAAGCCCATCTGCACCTGCACTTCACCGGTTCGATGCGGCCGACCACCCTGCTGGAACTGGCCGACAAGTACGGCGTCCGGCTGCCCGAGGCGCTGACCGAGGCGCTGACCGGCGGGGAACCGCCGAAACTGCGGGCGACCGACGAGCGCGGGTGGTTCCGCTTCCAGCGGCTGTACGACGCGGCACGGTCCTGCCTCAGAGAGCCCGACGACATCCGGCGGCTGGTGCGCGAGGCCGCCGAGGAGGACATCAAGGACGGCTCCGGGTGGCTGGAGATCCAGGTCGACCCGACCTCGTACGCGCCTCGCCTGGGCGGGCTCATCCCGGCGCTGGAGATCATCCTGGACGCGGTGGACTCGGCCGTGCGCGAGACCGGCATCGGGATGCGGGTCCTGGTGGCCGCGAACCGTATGAAGCACCCCCTGGACGCCCGCACGCTCGCCCGGCTCGCGGTGCGCTACGCGGACCGGGGCGTCGTCGGTTTCGGACTGTCGAACGACGAGCGGCGGGGCATGGCGCGCGACTTCGACCGGGCCTTCGCGATCGCGCGTGAGGGCGGACTGTTGTCCGCGCCGCACGGCGGCGAACTGGCCGGTCCCACCTCGGTCCGCGACTGCCTGGACGACCTGCACGCCACCCGGATCGGGCACGGGGTGCGCGCCGCCGAGAACCCGCGGCTGCTCGCGCGGCTCGCGGAGCGCGGCATCACCTGCGAGGTGTGCCCGGCGTCGAACGTCGCCCTGGGCGTGTACGAGAAGGCGGAGGACATCCCCCTGCGCACGCTCTTCGAGGCCGGCGTCCCGATGGCCCTCGGCGCCGACGACCCGCTCCTGTTCGGCTCCCGGCTCGCCGCCCAGTACGAGCTGGCGCGCCACCACCACGGCTTCACGGACGCCGAACTGGCCGAGCTGGCCCGCCAGTCCGTACGGGGGTCGGCGGCGCCCCAGGACGTCAGGGGGAAGTTGCTGGCCGGCATCGACGACTGGCTGGCCGCCCCGGTCGCCTGAAGCGGCCGCGGGGCGGACACGCCTGGAACGGAAGGCACCCGGGAATTCGGCCGAGGGGAACCGGCGTGGGCCGACTGCTGGTGGTGAGCGTGGGACCGATCGGCCCCGGCCCCGAGGGCGCCTCTGTCGCCGAGCGCGCCACGCGGGCCCTGATCTCGGTGATCGCCCCTGAGCGGGCAGCTCCCGACCGTCGTCCGGTACGACCGTGCCGTCCGGTACGACGTGCCGTCCGGTACGACCGTTTCATCGCGCGCGCCGACGTGGCGCACGCGATCTCGGCGTGGCGCACGCGATGTCGGCGTGGCGCACGCGATGTCGGCGTGGCGCACGCGATGTCGGCGTGGCGCACGCGATGTCGGCGTGGCGCACGCGATGTCGGTGATGATCACCGACACGGGGGCGGTGAAGCAGGGGGTGGGCGTGGGTATCGCCTACTGGGCCGACGCGAATCGGCCCGACACGGCCTAGAGGCGCACGCCGACCGTCACCGGTTCGTTGACCAGGGTGATCCCGAAGGCGTCACGCACCCCGGCGACGACCTCCCGGGCCAGCGCGAGGAGGTCCTCGGTGGTGGCCCGGCCGCGGTTGGTGAGGGCCAGTGTGTGCTTGGTGGAGATCCGGGCGGGCCCGGAGCCGTACCCCTTGGTGAATCCTGACTTGTCGATCAGCCAGGCCGCGGACGTCTTGGTGTGTCCTTCGCCAGCCGGGTAGGCGGGCGGCACGACGTCGAAGCCGAGTCGCCGCGTCACGCGCGCGTGGAACGCGGCGAACTCCTCGTCGGTGAGGATCGGATTGGTGAAGAACGACCCGGCGGACCAGGTGTCGTGGTCCTCGGGGTCGAGCACCATGCCCTTGCCGGAGCGCAGCTTCAGGACGGTCTCGCGAGCGGCGGTGAGGGGCACGCGGTCGCCGGGCTCCACGCCCAGCGCGCGGGCCGTCTCGGCGTACTTGACCGGTGCCGACAGCCCCGCCGCGTCCTCCAGCTCGAAACGGACGCGCAGCACGACATGACGCTCCGGGTCGGCCTTGAAGCGGCTGTGGCGGTAGGAGAAGGCGCAGTCGGCGTTCGTGAGGGTGACCGTCTCGCGCGTCTTCCGGTCGTACGCGATCACTTCGGTGATGGTCGACGACACTTCCTGGCCGTACGCGCCGACGTTCTGGATCGGGGTCGCGCCTGCGGAACCGGGGATGCCGGCGAGGCACTCGACGCCCGCGAGTCCGGCCTCGACGGTGCGGGCGACCGCGTCGCTCCACACCTCGCCCGCGGCCAGCTCCAGCCCCGTCCCGTCGAGCGCGAACCCGCTCGTCGCGATGCGCAGGGCGGTTCCGGCGAAGCCGTCGTCGCCGATGACGAGGTTCGATCCGCCGCCGATCAGCAGCAGCGGGGCACCGGTGTCGTCGGCCTCGCGGACCGCGGCGATCACCTCGGCGTCGGTCGTGGCGGTGATCAGCCGGGTCGCGGGCCCCCCGAGCCGGAAGGTGGTCAACGGGGCGAGCGGGGCGTCGTGGAGTTCCTGCACGCGCCCAAGACTACGAGAAGGCTGGGCGCTCCCGGCCCGCGGTACGCGCGGTGCGCGCCGTGCGGACGGCGGGCCACCGCTCGCGTCGACGGATTGCATGCGCAGGGCGCGGGACGGACGGCGTGCGGCGCTGGCGTGCGGCGTGCGGGGCTGGCGTGCGGCGTGCGGGGCTGGCGTGCGGCGTGCGAACGGCCCCGCCGAGGAGGCGGGGCCGTTTCATGTCGTACGGGCCGCGGGGTCGTACGGGCCGCGGGCAGGCGGTTCAGCGGGAGGCGGTCTCCAGGGCCGGGGTGAGGATGGGGACCGGGCCCTCGGCCACGGTCTGCGACCGCGCCGCACGCCGTGCCGACGGGATGAGCAGCACCGCGACTCCCGCCAGGGCGACCATCGCGGAGCCCACCACCAGTGCGGGCCGCAGGCCGTCCACGAAGGTCTTCGCCGTCTCGTAGCCGCCCTGCGCGGAGAAGATCGACGACATCACCGCGATGCCGAGCGCGCCGCCCACCTCGCGCAGCGCGTTGTTGGCGCCGGAGGCGATGCCCTGCTCCTGCGGACGGACGCTGGACATGACCAGGTTGGACGCCGGAGCGAAGTACAGGGACATCCCGATGCCGCTGATGATCAGGGCGGGCAGCTGCTCGGCGTACGAGACGTCGGCGGCGACCACCACGGCGTAGTAGGCGAGCCCGACGGCTTGCAGGAAGAGGCCGGTGGCGACCACGGGGCGTCCGCCGACGCGGTCGGAGAGGTAGCCGGCGATCGGCGCGACGAGCATCGGCATACCGGTCCAGGGCAGCATCCGCAGCCCCGCCTCGGTGGGCGAGTAGCCGAGGACGCCCTGCATGTACTGGCTGAGAAGGAAGATCGAGCCGAACATCCCGAGGAACATCAGCAGGCTCGCGGCGTTGATCCCGGCGAAGGCGCGGGAGCGGAACAGCCGCATCGGCAGCATCGGGTTCTTCGCCCGGATGCCGTGCAGGACGAAGGCGGTGAGCAGCGCGGCGCCGGCGAGCAGGCCGGTCAGTACGACCGGGCTGGTCCAGCCGTCGGCGGGTCCGCGGACCAGGCCGTAGACGATTCCGAAGAGGCCGCCACTGGCGAGCAGTGTGCCGGGGATGTCGAGCCGGGCACCGGCGCCGTGGGACTCGGCCAGCCGCAGCCGGGCGAGCGGGAGGAGGGCGAGGCCCAGCGGAACGTTCAGCCAGAAGATCCAGTGCCAGGACACGTGTTCGGTGAGGCTGCCTCCGATGAGGGGCCCGGAAGCGACCGCGAGTCCGTTCACGGCCCCCCAGATCCCGTACGCCATCCCGCGCCTGACGGCCGGCACGGCGGCCGTCAGCAGGGTCAGCGTCAGCGGCATCATGATGGCGGCGCCGACGCCCTGGACCGCGCGGGCGGCGATCAGCGAGTCGATGCCGGGGGCCATGGCCGCGGCCGCGGAGGCGCCGGTGAAGACGGAGAGACCGACGAGGAAGAGCCGGCGGCGGCCGAAGCGGTCACCCAGCGCCGCGCCGAACATCAGCAGGACGGCGAAGGTGAGCGTGTACGCGCTCACCGTCCATTCCAGGTCGTCCAGCGCTCCCCCCAGGTCCTTGCGGATGGAGGGCAGCGCGGTCGTGACGACGAGATTGTCGAGAGCCGCCATGAATCCGGCGACGCTGGTGATGACGAGGGCCCAGGTGGCTCCCCCGCGCCGTGCTGTCTGCTGTGACATCGCTCCCCCAAGAGTGATTCACTCGAGTTGATTAGTTATTGATGACTAACTTTCGCGCTCATGAAAAGGCGAGACCCGCCGCCTTCCCCATGAACGTCTATCCGCCCGAAGCCCCGGCGCGTCCGGCCACTCGCGCCTCCGGATAGATCCCTTCCCAGACCCGGTGGCCGGCCGGAAACCCCATGGCCACGAAGCAGTTGATGAGCATCCCGTACGCCAGGAAGTTCGTCGTCTCACCCACGTCGGCCCCGAGCGGCAGATGAACCGTGTCCCACAGCCGCGTCCAGCCGCCCCGCACCGCCTCGCCGAACTCCCGGTCGCCCGCCTCCTCGGCGGCCGCCACCGCGGTGTACGTCTGCATCTGCATGAGCAGCCGCTCCGGATGCTCCGCGATGACCCGCGTGTACGCGGTCGCCATGGAGTGCAGGGCCTCCTCGCCCTCCAGCCCCTCGGAGGCATCCTCGAAGGTGCGGCGGATGTCCTCGAGACAGCGTTCGGCCGCCGCGAGGAAGATCGCCTTCTTGCCCGGGAAGAGCCGGAAGAGGTACGGCTGCGAGACGCCCACACGCTTGGCGATCGCCTCGGTGGAGGTGCCGTAGTAGCCGCCGCGGGCGAACTCGCTGATCGCCGCGCGGATGACGCTTTCGCGCCTGTCCTCTGCGCTCATCCTGACCATGCGAGAAAGTTAGTACTCAATCACTAACTACGTCAAGAGGGTTCTGGGAATGGGGCGGAACGTGTCCCGTGGGGCTCGTGGGGCCCGGTGTGACGCGTGCGGGGCGCGCAGCGAAGTGAGCGGGGCGCGCCGTGAGCCGAGCGGTGGGGGCCGCGAGCCGAGCGGTGGGGGCCGCGGACTGAGAGCCGTGGGGCCGCGAGTCGCATGGTGAGGCGTGCCGGTGAGGACGGGTAAGGGGCGTCCGCTAGGGACGGACGCCCCTTACCGCTGCCGGATGGCGGCTGCCGGATGCCGGTCGCAAGTCACCGGTCGTTAGTCGCCGGTTGCTGACTGCCGGTCGACGGTCACGTCGCCGGTGCCGGTCGCCGGTCGGCCCGGACATACGAGCCGCCGCCGGAACCGAACCGGTCGCCCGACCCGCCGTCAGGCCAGTCGTACGACCGCTCGCGACATGCCCAGGACCTTCTGGCCCGCGCTCATGGCGGTGAGGTCGACGCGGACGGTGTTGTCGTCCAGCTTGGCCCCGACCTTGGCGCTGACCTCGACGGTCGCCCCCTTGTCGTCGTTCGGCACGACGACGGGCTTGGTGAACCGCACGCCGTACTCGACCACCGCGCCCGGGTCGCCGACCCAGTCGGTGACGACGCGGATCGCCTCGGCCATGGTGAACATGCCGTGCGCGATGACGTCGGGGAGACCGACCTCGACCGCGAACTTCTCGTTCCAGTGGATCGGGTTGAAGTCCCCGGACGCGCCCGCGTACCGCACGAGTGTGGCGCGAGTCACGGAGAAGGTCTGGGGCGGCAGCTCCGTACCGACCTCGACGTCACCGTAGGTAATCTTCGCCGCCATGATCAGCCCTCCGCCCGCGCCACGAGTTTGGTGATGGCCGTCACCACGTGCTCGCCCGTCTCGTCGTGGACCTCACCCCGGATGTCCAGGATGTCGTTGCCGGCCATGGACTTGATCGCCTCGATGGTCGAGGTGACCGTGAGCCGGTCGCCCGCGCGCACCGGGCGGGTGTAGGCGAACTTCTGGTCACCGTGCACCACGCGGCTGTAGTCGAGACCCAGCTGGGGGTCCTCGACGACCTGCCCCGCGGCCTTGAAGGTGATGGCGAACACGAAGGTCGGGGGGGCGATCACATCGGCGTGCCCGAGCGCCTTGGCGGCTTCCGGGTCCGTGTACACCGGGTTGGTGTCCCCCACGGCTTCCGCGAATTCGCGGATCTTCTCCCGGCCCACCTCATAGGGCTCGGTGGGCGGGTAGGACCGCCCCACGAAGGACTGGTCGAGCGCCATGGGCCCGGAACCTCCTGGTCTTCAGCCGGTGCGGCGTCTGCCGCGGTGCAGCGGATCCCGGCCGGTGTCCGGCGCCGTCGCTACGGCACGCGGAACTGGCCGGCGGCCGATGCCGGGCGTTCGACACGCCCGGCATCCGACCGTTGAACGACGCGAGGCCGCCCCCGTTACTGGGGACGGCCTCGTGTACGAGCCTGAAATTATCGCGTTTCGCGGTGCGCGGTGTGCGCGTTGCAACGCGGGCAGTGCTTCTTCATCTCCAGTCGGTCCGGGTTGTTACGCCGGTTCTTCTTGGTGATGTAGTTCCGCTCCTTGCACTCCACGCAGGCCAGCGTGATCTTCGGGCGGACGTCGGTGGCAGCCACAGGAGTGCTCCTTGACGAACGGATGGGACATTAAGACGTTTAACGCATAGAAGAGTAGCCGATCGAAGGACCGACCCCACAATCGGCTACTGTCTGTAGCGGTGACCGGACTTGAACCGGTGACACAGCGATTATGAGCCGCTTGCTCTACCGACTGAGCTACACCGCTGTGATGCGATCGGACCCCGTCTCGCGACGGGGACCTCCCACACCAGAGCCCCAATACGGAATCGAACCGTAGACCTTCTCCTTACCATGGAGACGCTCTACCGACTGAGCTATTGGGGCGAGCGATGAAGACATTACACGCTCGCCCGCCGATCGCCCAAATCCGTTTCGCGGCACCCGCCCCGGCCTGTTCCCGGCCGCTTCCCGACCGCTCGGCGGCCCGTCTCCCACCCGTTCCTCACGCCCCTCGCGGACGGTGCGCCACACCCGCGACACACGGATCTCACGCCCCCCGCGTCACGACGCATCCCCAGGTCCGGGGCCCTCTCCCGAGCGAGGGACCACACCGGTACGACTATTGCGCTCCTCCCCGACGAGAGCGGGTCGCCACCCTAGGCTCGACCCACACTGCGTGATCTTGACCGCCTACCCTCCGTCACTGAACCGTCCGCGACAGCACTCTCCGCAACCGACTCCCCGCAGTCGCCCCCGAGCCCCAGGAGCGCGATGCCCGACAGTCAGTCGCAGCCGCCCCACTCCTCGTCCTCCCCCTGCGGGCGGACCGACACCGCCACCCTGTTGCTGTGCGGAGCGCGGCTCACCGACGGCCGGACCGTGGACGTGCGGCTCGGCGGCGGGCGCATCGAGGCGGTCGGCACCGCGGGCAGCCTGGCGACGGAGTCCTCCGGAGCACGGACCCCGAAGGTGGACCTCGACGGCCATCTGCTCCTGCCGGCCCCCGCCGAACCCCACGCACACGGCGACACGGCCCTGACGGCCGAGGGCGACGGCCCGGTCTCGTACGACCCGCACGAGGTCCAGCGCCGGGCCACCGAGGCCGCGTTGCTGCAGCTCGCGCACGGGGCGACGGCACTGCGCTCGCACGTGCGCGTCGGCGACGTACAGGGGCTCGGCGCACTGGACGCGGTGCTCCAGGCACGGCGGGCGCTGCGAGGGCTCACCGAACTGTCGGTGGTGGCGATGCCGCGCGTACTCAGCGGGATCGCCGGGGCCGACGGTCTCGCGATGCTGCGGGACGCCGTGAAGATGGGCGCCTCGGTGGTGGGCGGCTGCCCGGATGCCGACCCCGATCCGACGGGGTACGTGGAGGCGGTCCTCGAACTCGCCTCCGAGTACGGCTGCCCGGTCGACCTGCACACGGACGCCACCGACGCCGCCCGGCTCGGACGGCTCGCGGCGATGGCGGGCGGGCTGCGGTCCGGGGTGACGCTGAGCCCGTGCGCCGGGCTCGGCCGGCTGCACGCCGGGGCGGCCGCCCTGGCGGCCGACCAACTCGCCGCAGCGGGCGTCACCGTGGTGTGCCTGCCGCAGGGCGGCTGCGGGGCTTCGGAGCGTCGCGGGACGGCCCCGGTACGGCTGTTGCGGGCTGCCGGAGTACGGGTCGTGGCGGGCGGCGGCGCACTGCGGGACGTGGCGAACCCGGTGGGCCGCGGGGACCCCCTGGACACGGCGTACCTGCTGGCCTCGCGGTACGGGCTGCGCCCCGAGGACGCCTACGACGCCGTGAGTTCCGGGGCGCGATGCGCGCTCGGGCTGCCCGAGGTGCGCGTGGAGGCGGGATTCCCGGCCGAGTTGCTCGCGGTGCGCGGGGACGGGCTCGCGGGAGCGCTGTCGCTCGCGTACAGCCGGATCGTGGTGCACCGGGGGCGCGTGGTGGCGCGGACCAGCGCTGTGCGTGAGTACTGCGACTCGGTGGTGGGCCTGGACCTGCCACGGCAGGGCTACGGGGATCCCTCTTGAGCGACTCTCGATCTTTCGGACCCTCAGAAGCGTTCCGCTGAACGTGCGTTGGGAATCGGGACACGGGGCGCGAGAAGCGAGAGGCGAGAAGCGGAAAAGGCCCGCCCTTCTCGTGTCCGATCACCCGTTCGCAAGATCACTCTCGTGACCGGTGAGTTGTCCACAGGTCATGCGGCGAACGCGTGCGTCCGGGCGTACGGTCGGAAACATGCGCATTGTCATCGCTGGAGGTCATGGTCAGATCGCGCTGCGGCTGGAGCGCCTGCTCGCCGCACGCGGTGACGAGGTCGCGGGGATCATCCGCCGCGCCGAGCAGGGCGACGATCTGCGGGCGGCCGGTGCGGAACCGGTTCTGTGCGATCTGGAGTCGGCCTCGGTGGAGGAGGTCGCGGCACATCTGCGGGGTGCGGACGCGGCCGTCTTCGCGGCGGGCGCGGGGCCGGGCAGCGGCACGGCCCGCAAGGACACGGTGGACCGCGGCGCCGCGGTCCTGTTCGCGGACGCGGCGGAGCAGGCGGGCGTGCGGCGCTACGTGGTCGTGTCCTCCATGGGCGCGGACGCGTCCCATCGGGGCGACGAGGTGTTCGACGCGTACCTGCGCGCCAAGGGCGAGGCCGACGAGTACGTGCGCGGCCGTACGGCCCTGGAGTGGACGATCGTGCGTCCCGGCGGCCTGATCGACGACGCCGGAACGGGCCTCGTACGCCTGGAGGCCTCGACCGGCCGCGGCACGGTTCCGCGCGACGACGTCGCGGCCGTCCTCGCGGAGCTGGTGGACACACCGGCCACGGCCGGGCTGACCTTGGAGCTGATCAGCGGTTCGACGCCCGTCTCGGTGTCGGTCAAGTCAGTGGCTGGGAACTGACCGCGTACGCCCATCCGGGCCGCGGAAAGGGGACAGGGATCCGGGACGCGGAACCGGAACGGGGAACTGGTCGCCTGTCCCGGGCTCCCGGTGTTCCGATGTCCCGGGCTCCCGGGCTCCCGGTGTTCCGACGTCCCTGTGTCCCAGGTCGCCGCCAGGCTGTCTGCGGCGCGTGGCCGGAACCGAACCGTTCAGAACAGCGGGAGCTGACCGGGGAACTCCGCGACGACGTAACCGTCCAGTGCCGGCTGTGCGGCCCCCAACTGCGCCTGCCTGCGCGAGCCGGGACACGAGACCAGTTCCCCGTTGCCCCGCGCGCCCGGCGGATCGTGACGGGCGAACCGTCCGGCGACAACGGCGATCTCCCGGCGGCACTCGGGGCAGTTCCTGCGACGCGACGACATGAGATCAGTGTGCCCTCGCGACACCCGGCCGTAGGGACAGCAGCCGCCGCGAGCACACGGGCCCGACAACGAAGAAACCCCCTCTGATCTGCTTCAAAGCAAATCAGAGGGGGTTTACCTTCATGTGGCGGCGCCAGGATTCGAACCTGGGAAGGCGAAGCCGGCAGATTTACAGTCTGCTCCCTTTGGCCGCTCGGGCACACCGCCGGGGTCGCTGCCCTGAGACCGCTTTTCGGCGGTGCTCTCTGGCAACGACGTAAACGATACCTGATGCCCAGGGGTGCTCCGCCACCCGATTGATCTGCGCTCGAAGGGGAGCGGGTGACTAGGCTTATGCGGATGCGGCCGGGGGCCTACGCCGGGCTCGACCGCCGCCCCTACGCACCCCGATACAAGGAGCCACAGGACATGGCCGACTCCAGTTTCGACATCGTCTCGAAGGTCGAGCGGCAGGAGGTCGACAACGCCCTCAACCAGACCGCCAAGGAGATCTCGCAGCGCTACGACTTCAAGAACGTCGGTGCCGCCATCTCCTGGTCCGGCGAGAAGATCCTCATGGAGGCGAACTCCGAGGAGCGGGTGAAGGCCATCCTCGACGTGTTCCAGACCAAGCTGATCAAGCGCGGCATCTCGCTGAAGTCGCTGGACGCCGGTGAGCCGCAGCTCTCCGGCAAGGAGTACAAGATCTTCGCGTCGATCGAGGAGGGCATCTCCCAGGAGAACGCGAAGAAGGTGGCAAAGATCATCCGTGATGAGGGCCCGAAGGGCGTGAAGGCTCAGGTGCAGGGCGAGGAGCTGCGCGTCAGCTCGAAGAGCCGTGACGACCTGCAGGCCGTCCAGGCCCTGCTCAAGGGCAAGGACTTCGACTTC
Organism: Streptomyces sp. NPDC057950; assembly: GCF_042887295.1. Taxonomy (NCBI): domain Bacteria; kingdom Bacillati; phylum Actinomycetota; class Actinomycetes; order Kitasatosporales; family Streptomycetaceae; genus Streptomyces; species Streptomyces sp. NPDC057950. The sequence continues at coordinate 160,688 of NZ_JBHVPP010000021.1, read as the reverse complement.
GCACTGCAGTACGTGAACTACCGGTAGTCGTCGGTCCGTTGCGCGTGCGGCGCGTGCGACCGCGTGTACGAGGAAGGGTGGGCGCCCGGAGTGCCCACCCTTCGCGTCTGCCGGCCGCGGTCCCAGGGACGCGCGGTCAGCGGCGCGAGTCGCCGAACAGGATGCGGTAGAGGATCAGCAGGACGAGCGAGCCGCCGATCGCCGCCGCCCACGTGGCACCGTCGTAGAAGTGTTTGCTGACCGGGTGGTCCAACCAGCGCGCGGATATCCAGCCGCCCAGGAATGCCCCCGTGACCCCGATGAGGGTCGTGCCGATGAAACCGCCCGGGTCACGACCCGGCAGCAGGAATTTGGCGATGGCTCCGGCCAACAGTCCCAGAATGATCCAGCTGATGATGCTCATGCCCTGAACCTGCCTCTCCGCGCTGTGCCTGTGCTGTCCTCCTGCTCCGGCCTGGCCGTGTCCATGCCTTTCACTTCGAGCAGTCGGTGGTGGATACCGGTGTTCGTGGCGCGTTGCCGGGGAGGACGCCTGGTCGGCACCGGGTGGTTGCAACGATCAATAGGGTGCGGCACATGACACACTCCGGTTCTTCTCTGCGGCGCACGCTGGGCACGGTGGACGCCGTGGTCGTCGGCCTCGGCGCGATGGTCGGAGCGGGGATCTTCGCGGCGCTCGGCCCCGCGGCGAGGGCGGCCGGTTCGGGGCTGCTTCTCGGGCTCGCGGTCGCCGCCGTGGTCGCTTACTGCAACGCGATGTCCTCGGCGCGGCTGGCCGCCCTGTATCCCGCCTCCGGCGGCACCTATGTGTACGGGCGCGAGCGGCTCGGAGCCTTCTGGGGGTATCTGGCGGGCTGGTCGTTCGTCGTCGGGAAGACGGCCTCCTGCGCGGCGATGGCGCTCACCGTCGGCGCGTACGTCTGGCCGGAGCAGGCGCACGCGGTGGCGGTCGCGGCCGTGGTGGCCCTCACCGCGGTGAACTACGGCGGCGTGCAGAAGTCCGCCTGGCTGACGCGGGCGATCGTGGCGGTGGTCCTCGCGGTCCTCGCTTCCGTGGTGGTCGTATGTCTCGGCTCGGGCGCCTCCGACGCCGGACGGCTGGAGGTCGGGGTCTCCGACGGCGTGGGCGGCGTGCTCCAGGCGGCAGGGCTGCTGTTCTTCGCCTTCGCGGGGTACGCGCGGATCGCCACGCTCGGGGAGGAGGTTCGGGATCCCGCACGCACCATTCCCCGCGCGATCCCTACGGCACTGGGCATCACGCTGGTGGTGTACGCGGCGGTCGCGGTTTCGGTCCTTTCTGTGCTGGGTCCGCACGGGCTCGGGCAGGCTCCGGCGCCCCTCGCCGACGCGGTACGGGCGGCCGGTGTGCCGGGTCTCGTGCCGGTGGTGCGGATTGGTGCGGCCGTCGCGGCGCTGGGTTCCCTCCTCGCTCTGATCCTGGGTGTGTCACGGACGACGCTGGCCATGGCCCGCGACCGTCATCTGCCGGGTGCCCTGGCCGCCGTGCATCCCCGCTTCCACGTGCCGCACCGGGCGGAGCTGGCCGTGGGCGCGGTGGTGGCGGCGCTGGCCGCGACGGTGGACGTCCGGGGTGCGATCGGGTTCTCCTCCTTCGGTGTGCTGGCGTACTACGCGGTGGCCAACGCGGCCGCCTGGACGCTGAGGCCGACTCCGGTGGCGCGGGTCGTTCCGGTCGTGGGATTCGTCGGATGCGTGACGCTGGCGTTCGCCCTGCCCTGGGTTTCCGTGGTCGTGGGTGCGGCCGTACTGGGGGTCGGCGCGGCCGCGTACGGCGTGCGGAAGAGAGTGGCTTCGCAGTAGTCGCGGGCGCGGGCCGCCGCCGACTGTCGGTCGTTGCTTGTCGGTCGTTGCGGTCGTTGCTTGTCGATCAACAGTTGTCGGTCGACGGTTGTCGGTCGTCGGTCGCGGTGGCTCGAGGGCGGAGGAGCGGCAGGGCTGGGAAAGGGTGGACCTGGGAAGCGGTGCAGCCCCGCTCGTCGCAAGGCGAACTGCTACGAGGTCGGTGCCGCCGTCGTGCGGGTGCGGAAGTCGGGCCAAGGGGACAGGTCCGCGTCGTCGCTGGACTCCTCGTACCAGCCAGTGCCTTCCAGCCAGATACGCAGCCATGCCTCGAGGTCGGGTGCGTCCACGTACCACGCGTGGTCGGCCTCGTCGGCGTTCGGCTCGAACAGCAGGACCGTGGCCCGGGGGCTGCGGCAGTCCACGCACGCGTACATCCCGCAGCCCCAGTGGGATATCGGCAGGACGCCCTCTGGCCAGGGCCAGTCCGGGTCCTTGCGTCCGCTCTCGCGGTGCGCGAGGTACTGCGGGACGGCGGCCGGCTCACCGGACGGGGAGCCGTCGAGCAGCGGCAGCAGACCGTACTCCGGGCCGAATCCGCCGTCCCCTATCCGCAGATAGAGCGTGGCGAGCAGGGGCGGCAGCGCGAAGCCCAGGGCGGCCTCGGCACGGACGACCGACGCCGCGTCCACGGGCTCGGGGAGCGAAGGCCAGCCCCACGGACGGGTGTTGTGGGCCTCCGTGCCGACCCTTGCCAGCAACTGCTCGATTTCGGTCATGGATTCATGATGCAGCGCGCCACCGACATTCGGGCAGCCTGTGGATAACCCTCTGACGGGGATGGACAGCCTTCGCGGGCGACGCGGGCACCGACGCGCTCTTCGCCGCGCGCCGGGAGGGGCCTAACGTGCAGCGAACGGCTGGTCAGTCCGCACGATTTCGCGGCCCAGCGGGAGCAGCGAGACCGGGATGAGCTTGAAGTTGGCGATGCCGAAGGGGATGCCGATGATCGTGACGCACAGCAGGACGCCGGTGACGATGTGGGCGAGGGCGAGCCACCAGCCGGCGAGGACCAGCCACAGGACGTTGCCGACGCAGGAGGGCGCGCCCGCGTCCTGACGCTCCACCGTCGTATAGCCGAAGGGCCACAGGGCGTAGACGCCGATACGGAAGGCGGCGATGCCAAAGGGAATGCCGATGATCGTGACGCACAGGAGCACGCCCGCGGCGAGGTACGCGAGAAACAGCCAGAAGCCGCTCAGGACGAGCCAAATGACGTTCAGAATTGTCTTCATCGCTGGCGACCTGCCATCTGCTCGAGCCGGGAGATGCGCTCCGCCATGGGCGGGTGCGTGGAGAACATCTTCGACATTCCCTGCCCGGGACGGAAGGGGTTCGCGATCATCATGTGACTCGCCGTCTCGATGCGCGGCTCCGGGGGCAGGGGCAGTTGCTTGGTGCCCGCGTCGAGCTTGCGCAGGGCGCTCGCGAGGGCCAGGGGGTCGCCGGTGAGCTGGGCGCCGGAGGCGTCCGCCTCGTACTCCCTGGAGCGGCTGATGGCGAGCTGGATGAGGGACGCGGCGAGCGGGCCCAGGATCATGATCAGCAGCATGCCGAGAATGCCGGGGCCTTCGTCGTCGTTCGAACGTCCGATCGGGATCAGCCAGGCGAAATTGACCAGGAACATGATCACGGAGGCGAGGGCGCCCGCGACCGACGAGATCAGGATGTCGCGGTTGTAGACATGGCTGAGTTCGTGGCCGATGACACCGCGCAGCTCGCGCTCGTCCAGGATGCGCAGAATTCCTTCGGTACAGCACACCGCCGCGTTGCGTGGATTGCGGCCCGTCGCGAACGCGTTCGGTGCCTCCGTCGGTGAGATGTACAGGCGCGGCATGGGCTGGCGGGCCTGGGTCGAGAGCTCGCGGACCATGCGGTACAGCGCCGGGGCCTCGAACTCGCTCACCGGGCGCGCGCGCATCGCGCGTAGAGCCAGTTTGTCGCTGTTCCAGTACGCGTACGCGTTCGTCCCGATCGCGATGAACAGCGCGACGACGAGGCCGGTACGCCCGAAGAAGCTGCCGATGACGATGATGAGTGCGGACAGTCCCCCGAGGAGTACGGCGGTCCTGAGCCCGTTGTGCCGGCGGTGCACGGTACGCCCTCCAAGTGGTGCGGCAGGGGAACCCTTTGCTTGTCGAATGTGCTCTGCTTCCACTCTTCAGTGGACCCTCCCGTACTGGTCAACGCCAGGCGGGGAGCACTAGTTCCCTTGTGCGCACGGCGGCGCGTGTCGGCCGTCCGGGTGACTGCCGACGCCATCCCACGCGTCGGAGGCTCCTGCGTGCCGCGCGCGTGGACCCCACGACCGCCGCACGCGGGCGCCACGGGAGCGTCAGAACAAGCTGGTCGCCGAGAAGCGCAGGATCAGTTGGGGCGCCCCGGAAAGGGCGATGCCCAGGACCGCCGTCAGAGCGATCGCCGCGGTCAGCGGGGCCGGTGCCGGGTGCCTCGCGGCCTCGCCATCGGGGGCGCGGAAGAGCAGGGTCGTCCATTGGAGGTAGTAGAAGAGCGCGATGACGACGTTCACGGCCATGACCACGGCGAGCCAGCCGAGTCCCGCGTCGACGGCCGCCGAGAAGACGGTGACCTTGGCGAAGAGCCCGATGATGCCCGGTGGCAGTCCTGCCAGGCAGAGCAGGAAGAAACCGAGGAGGAGGGCCGAGAGGGGGCTCTCCGCGTACAGGCCCCGGTAGTCGCTGATGCGGTTCAGGGGCCTTGTGCGGGCGACGAGGGCGGCCACCGCGAAGGCGCCGAGGTTCACGGCCGCGTACATCAGGGCGTACGCGACGGTGGAGCCGATGGCCTTCTCGGCGTCCTTGGAGTAGGCGGCGGACGCGATCGGCACCAGGAGGTACCCGGCCTGGCCGACCGAGGACCAGGCGAGCAGCCGTACCGCGCTCTGCGCGCGGGTGGCCCGCTGCCGCAGGGCGCCGACGTTGCCGACGGTCATGGTGAGGGCGGCCAGCGCGGCGAGCGCCGGGCCCCAGACGTCCGCGTAGGACGGGAAGGCGACGACGGTGACGAGGATCAGTCCGGAGAAGCCGACCGCCTTGCCGACGACCGACAGGTAGGCGGCGATCGGCAGGGGCGCCCCCACATAGGTGTCGGGCACCCAGAAGTGGAAGGGCACGGCGGCCGTCTTGAAGGCGAAGCCGACGAGGGTGAGGACGACGCCGGCCTGGGCGAGCGTGTGGAACTGTCCGTCGACGTGCTGGATCCTGTCCGCGATCCGGGTGAGGTAGAGGGTCCCGGTGGTGGCGTAGACGAAGCTGACGCCCATGAGGCTCACGGCGGTGGCGGTGACCGAGGACAGGAAGAACTTCAGGGCCGCTTCGGAGGACTTCTTGTCGCCGTGCTTGATGCCGACGAGCGCGAAGGCGGGCAGTGAGGCGACTTCCAGGGCGACGATGAGGGTCGCGAGGTCCCGGGAGGCGGGCAGCAGGGCGGCGCCCGCGGCGGAGGAGAGCAGCAGGAACCAGTACTCCCCCTCGGGCAGTCCCTTGTCGGCGTCCTTCAGTGCGGTGACCGAGAGGAGCGCGGCCAGGAGGGCTCCGCCGAGGACGAGGAGCTGGATGACGAGCGTGAAGCGGTCCGCCGTGTAGCTGCACAGGCGGGTGTCGCCCGTCAGGCAGAAGGTGGCGCGGTCGCCGCCGCGGAGGGGCAGCAGCATGAGCGCGGAGGCGGCGAGTCCGGCGACCGAGACCCAGCCGAGGAGCGCCTTCCTGCCGTCGCCCACGAAGAGGTCGGCGACGAGCACGACGAGTCCGACGACCGCGGTGATGGTGGGCGGCGCGATCGCGAGCCAGTCGACGGACTGGACCATGGAGCTCATCGGGTGCCTCCTGCGAGGAGCTGCTGTACGGCCGGGTCGGTCAGCCCGAGGAGGGCCTTGGGCCAGAGGCCGGCGACGACGGTGAGGACGACGAGCGGCGTCCAGGCCGCGAACTCGTAGCTGTGGACGTCGGCGAGCTTCGGGGTCTCCGGCCGCGGGGTCGCGCCCATGCACACCCGGCGTACGACGAGGAGCATGTACGCGGCGGTGAGGAGGGTGCCGAAGGCGGCGATGGCCATGAAGGTCAGGAACGCCGGACGGCTGAGGTCGTCGGCGGGCTTGAACGCGCCGAACAGCGCCAGCATCTCGCCCCAGAACCCGGCGAGGCCCGGCAGTCCGAGCGAGGCGACGGCGCCGAAGGCGAGCAGCCCGCCGAGCCGTGGGGCCTTGCCGTACAGCGCGGCTCCGGTCTCCTCGGCGAGGCTGTCGAGGTCGGTCGTGCCCGTACGGTCCTTCAGCGCCCCGACGAGGAAGAAGAGCAGGCCGGTGATCAGGCCGTGGGCGATGTTGGCGAACAGCGCGCCGTTCACTCCGGTCGGGGTCATGGTGGCGATGCCGAGCAGGACGAAGCCCATGTGGCCGACGGACGAGTAGGCGATGAGCCGCTTGAGATCGCCCTTCGCACCCTGTTTGACCAGGGCCAGACAGGCCAGGGATCCGTAGATGATCCCGACCACGGCGAAGGCGGCGAGGTAGGGGGCGAAGGTGTGCAGGCCGTCCGGTGCGATCGGCAGCAGGATCCGGACGAAACCGTACGTGCCCATCTTCAGCAGCACACCGGCCAGCAGTACCGAGCCGACGGTGGGCGCGGCGGTGTGCGCGTCCGGCAGCCAGCTGTGCAGCGGCCACATCGGCGTCTTGACCGCAAGCCCGATCCCGATCGCCAAAACGGCGATGACCTGCACGGACGTGGTCAGCGACCGGCCGTTGTCAGTGGCGAGTGCCACCATGTCGAACGTGCCCGCCTTGATTCCGATCAGGAGCAGGCCCAGCAGCATCACGACCGACCCGAGCAGGGTGAAGAGGATGAACTTCCAGGCGGCCGCCTGGCGCTGTGCACCGCCCCAGCGGGCGATGAGGAAGTACATCGGGATGAGCACCATCTCGAACGCGAGGAAGAACAGCAGCAGATCGAGGACGGCGAAGGTCGCGAGGGTGCCGGACTCGAGCACGAGGACGAGTGCGACGAATGCCTTCGGGGTCGGGCCCGCGGGCATCTTGAAGTAGCTGTACAGCGCGCAGAGGAAGGTCAGCAGCGCGGTCAGGACCAGAAGGGGGAGGGAAATGCCGTCGGTGCCGAGGTGGATCCGCACGTCGAGTGCGGGGATCCAGCTGATGTCCGTCGTGGCCTGCATCTTCGACGGGTGGTCGTGGTCGAAACCGAGCGCGAGGACGATCGCCGCGATGAGCACCGCGCCGGTGACGATCACACCGTGCCGCAGCACGGCCTGCTCGGGCGACTTCCCCTTCAGTCCGGGCGGGGCCGGCAGCAGAGCGGCGGCGGCGCCGATGAGCGGGCCGACGACGATGAACGCCAGAAGGATCTGCATCACGGATTCACTGATATCGATCACGCCAGCTCACGCTCCTGTGGCGACGAGGAGGGCGGCGACCACCAGGACGACGGTGCCGGCGAGCAGCGCGCTCACATAGGTCTGCACATTGCCGGTCTGCGCGCGCCGTACGGCGGCACCGAGCCAGCGGGGTAGGTCGCCCGCGGCGCGGACGTAGGTGTCGACGACCTCGCGGTCGAGGAACCGGACGAGTGAGGCTGCGGCCTGGACCGGGCGGACGAACAGCACGGTGTACACGGCGTCGAGGTGGAAGCCGACGGCCGCGTGCCGGTGCAGCGGGCCGAGCAGCAGCCGGCCCGGGTCCGCGGGATCGGGCACGTAGGCCACGTCTCCGAAGGCGGGCTCGTGACCGGCGATCGCCTCGGCCTCGACCTGTCCGCCGTCGGCGTCGGGGTGGGCGGCGACGGCGCCCAGCGGGACGCGGGCCGCGAGCACGGTGGTCTGCCGCCAGGCGCCATAGGTGACGAGTCCGCCGACCAGGGCGAGTCCCGTGCCGAGGACGGAGGTGGTGAGTACCGGTGTCAGGTCGCGGCCGTCGAACCAGTCGGGCAGCGGCCCGTACAGCAGGCCGAAGGCGAGGGACGGGACGGCGAGCACCCACAGTACGGCGGTCATGGTGACGGGCTGCCTGCCGTGGTCGGGAGCTTCGGCGCCCTGCCCGCGGAAGGCCAGCAGCCACAGTCGGGTGGCGTACGCCGCGGTGAGCACGGCCGTGATCAGACCGGCGACGAGGACGATCCAGCCCGCGGCGCCGGGGGCGTGCTCGGTGTGGCCGGTGGCGACGTGTTCGGCGGCGCCGAGGACGGCTTCCTTGGAGAAGAAGCCGCTGAACGGCGGGATCGCGGTGAGTGCGAGCAGTGCCACCGTCATCGTCCAGTAGGCGTCCGGGACGCGGGTGCGCAGGTCCTTCATCCGGGACATGACGGCGAGTGAGTTGGTGCCGGAGGCGTGGATGATCACGCCGGCGGCGAGGAACAGCAGCGCCTTGAAGGCGCCGTGCGCGAGGAGGTGGAAGACGGCGGCACCGCGGTCGCCGACGGCGAGGGCGCCGGTCATGTAGCCGAGCTGGCCGATCGTGGAGTACGCGAGGACGCGCTTGATGTCGTCCTGGGCGAGTGCGGCGAGTGCGGAGCCGGCCATCGTGACGGCGGCCATGACGGCGAGGACGGTCATCGCGGCCGACGATGCCTGGAAGACGGGGAGGAGCCGGGCGACGAAGTAGACACCGGCGGCGACCATCGTCGCGGCGTGGATCAGCGCGGAGACGGGCGTCGGGCCGGCCATGGCGTCGGGCAGCCAGGTGTGCAGCGGGAACTGCGCGGACTTGCCCGCGACACCGGCGAGGAGCAGCAGGGCGATCAGCGTCGGATGGTGCAGTCCGCCGCTCGCGACGGTGCCGAGGACCGTGCTGACGCGGAAGGACCCGGCGTCGGTGGCCAGGGCGAACAGGCCGATGAGGAAGGGGACGTCGCCGAGTTTGGTGACCAGGAATGCCTTGAGGGAGGCGGCGCGGGCCTCGGGGGTCTCCCAGTAGTGGCCGACCAGGAAGTACGAACAGATGCCCATGACCTCCCAGCCGACCAGCAGCACGATCAGGTCGCCCGAGTACACGACTAGGAGCATCGCGGAGGTGAACAGGGAGACGAGAGCGGCGTAGGAGGGGTAGCGGGGGTCGTCGCGCAGATAGCCGGTCGAGTAGATCTGCACGCAGGTGGCGACGACGCCGACGAGTACGGCGACGAGGGCGGCGAAGCCGTCGATGTACAGGGCGAGCTCGATCGGGACCGAGCCGGTGGGCGTCAGCTCGGCGGCGGCGCTGATGGCCTGGTCGCCGCCCTGGCGCACGGCGACGAGGACGGCGATGACGAGCGACGCGAGGGGCGGGAGTACGGCGAGGGGACGCACGAAGCCGGGGGCCGTGCGGCCGAGGAGGAGTCCGGCCACGGCGCCGAGGAACGGCAGGAGGGGGACGAGGACGGCGAGGCTGGTCGTGGTCACGCGGCGGCCTCGGCCTTCTCGTCTGCCGGGACGGGGGCTTCTTCGGAGCCGTCGTCGGGGCCGTCGCTGTCCGGGCCGTGACGGTCCGGGCCGCCGCCGTCGGGGCCGCCCGTCTCGGGGCCCTCGGCCGTGTCGCGGAGTCGGTCGATGTCCGAGGTGCCGCGGTTGCGGTGGACGGCGAGGACGATCGCCAGGCCGATGCCGATCTCGGCGGCGGCGATGGCGATGGTGAACAGGGTCAGTGCCTGTCCGGAGTGGAGCGTGTCGCGGGCGGCTTTGGAGAGCCAGACGTCGAAGGCGACGAGGTTGAGGTTGACGGCGTTGAGCATCAGCTCGACGGACATCAGGACCAGGATCGCGTTGCGGCGCGCGAGGACTCCGTACAGGCCCGTGCAGAAGAGGAGGGCGGCGAGCACGGCGGGATAGGCGAGGTGCATCAGCGGGCCTCTTCCTTCTCCGAGGACTTCGCCTTGCGGGAGAGGACGATCGCCCCCACCAGGGCGGCGAGGAGGAGGACGGACAGCGCTTCGAAGGGGAGCACCCAGTTCTGGAAGAGGCTCGCTCCGGTCACTTCGGTGGAGCCGGCGGCGGGACCCGCCAGGTCGACCCAGGTGGTGCGGAAGGCGTCGACGACGACCCAGACGAGGGCGGCGGCCGCGGCGACGGCCACCGTCAGGGCCGCCCAGCGGTTCCCGGAGTCGGCGTCCGGGGAGCGGCCGATCGGGGCCCTGGTGAGCATCAGGCCGAACAGGAGGAGGACGACGACGGAACCGACGTAGATGAGGACCTGCACCCAGGCGATGAACTCGGCCGTGAGCAGGAGGTATTCGACGGCGAGACCGCCGAGCGCCACCACCAGCCACAGGGCGGCGTGCACCAGCTGCTTGGTGGTGACGGTGACGATCGCGGCGCCGAAGGTGACCAGGCCGACGAGGAGGAAGGCGATCTCGACGCCGGTCGGGGAGAGGAAGCCGTGGCTCCCGGCGGCGGTGGTCGTGACGCGCGCCGCGAGGGTGGTGGCTGCGGTGGCCGCGGTGGCTGCTGCGAGGCTCACGCGTCACCGTCCCGTGGTGCGGCGGGCTTGGACGGATCCGATGCCTCGGCCGCTTCGGCCGCCTGGGCGGCGAGTTTCTCGGCCTCGGCCGCGAGCTTGTCGGCGGTCTTGCGGGCGGCGGCCAGTTCCTTCGGCTCCTCGGCGCCGGCGTCGAGGGCGGGCGGGGCCGGGACCGTCCACATCCACTCGCGCAGCTTGTCGCGCTCGTGGGTGAGTTCGTGGATGTCGGTCTCCGCGTACTCGAACTCCGGTGACCAGAACAGCGCGTCGAAAGGACAGACCTCGATGCAGATACCGCAGTACATGCACAGGGAGAAGTCGATGGCGAAGCGGTCGAGGACGTTGCGGCTGCGCTCGCGTCCACCGGGGGCGGCGGCCGGGACCGTCTCCTTGTGGGAGTCGATGTAGATGCACCAGTCCGGGCACTCGCGGGCGCACAGCATGCAGACCGTGCAGTTCTCCTCGAAGAGGCCGATGACGCCGCGGGAGCGGGGCGGCAGTTCGGGCTGGACGTCCGGGTACTGCGCGGTGACGGTCTTCTTCGTCATCGTGCGGAGGGTGACGGCCAGGCCCTTGGCCAGGCCTGAGCCGGGGAGGGGGGCCATGGTTACGAGATCACCACCTTGACGATGCCGGTGAGGGCGATCTGGGCGAGGGAGAGGGGGACAAGGAGGGTCCAGGAGAGTTTCTGGAGCTGGTCCTCGCGCAGGCGGGGATAGGTGACACGGAGCCAGATCACGACGAAGGCGAGGACCGCGGCCTTCAGCAGGGTCCAGACCCAGCCGAGGCCGTCCGCGCCCCAGGGGCCGTGCCAGCCGCCCAGGAAGAGAACGGTGGTCAGACCGCACAGGACGACGATCCCGGCGTATTCGGCGAGGAGGAAGAGCGCGAAGCGCAGGCCCGTGTACTCGGTGTACGCGCCGAAGATGATCTCCGAGTCGGCGACCGGCATGTCGAAGGGGGGACGCTGGAGTTCGGCGAGGCCCGCCACGAAGAAGACGATCGCGCCGACGATCTGCCACGGCAGCCACCACCACTGGAACGCGTCGACGATGCCGGGGAGGGAGACCGTGCCCGCCGCCATCGCGACGGAGGCGGCGGTCAGCAGCATCGGGAGTTCGTACGCGAGCAGCTGGGCGGCGGTACGCAGGCCGCCGAGGAGGGAGAACTTGTTGGCCGAGGCCCAGCCCGCCATGAGCGAGCCGAGGACGCCCACGCCCATCACGGCGAGGACGAAGAAGACGCCCGCGTCGACGACCTCGCCGACGGCTCCCTCGCCGGGACCGATGGGAATGGCGAGCAGGACGAGGAGGTACGGGAGGAGAGCGACGGCCGGGGCCAGCTGGAAGATACGGCGGTCCGCGCCCGCCGGGACGATGTCCTCCTTCTGCGCGAACTTCACACCGTCGGCGACGAGCTGGGCCCAGCCGTGGAAACCGCCCGCGTACATCGGGCCGAGGCGGCCCTGCATGTGGGCCATCACCTTGTGCTCGGTCTGACCGACGATCAGGGGGAACGTCAGGAAGACGACGAAGACGACGACGAGTCGCAGGGCGACGTCGAGGGCGTCGTTCACTGCGTGCCTCCAGAGGGGTCGTCGGGGTCGGGCTGACGTTCGGCGGGCTGACGTTCGGCAGGGTGCTGCTGCTCGGACTCCGGTGTGCTCTCGGCCGTGCTCTTCGAGGTGTCCTCGGGCGCACCTTCCGTCGGCTCGGTCGGCTCCGGCGGCCCGGTCGGGCTCTTCGGCGCTTCCTCGCTCTTCGAGGTGTCCTCGGGCGCACCTTCCGTCGACTCGGTCGGCTCCGGCGGCCCGGTCGGGCTCTTCAGCGCTTCCGTGCTCTTCGAGGTGTCCTCGGGCGCACCTTCCGTCGACTCGGTCGGCGCCGGCGGCCCGGTCGGGCTCTTCGGCGCTTCCTCGGGCGTGCCCTCAGCCCTGTCCTCAGCCGTGTCCTCAGCCGTGTCCTCGGAAGGCGGCTCCGACCGTGGCTGGGGCTGCGGCCGTGGTTCTGGTTCCGGCTCGTCGAAGGCCGGGCGGGCGTGGTGCCACGGGGCGTCCGAGTCGCGTGGCGCTGTGGGCCTCGGCGGCGCCTCGGGGGCCGTCGGCCCGTCGGCGCTCATGGGCGTCGCCGCCGGGGTCTCCCCCGTTCCCTCGGCCCGCTGGGAAGCCGACCCCTGACCCGCACTGCGCGCGCGACGGGGGCCGGCAGGCGCTGCCGGAGCCGTCGGCCGGTCGGCGTCCGGAACCGCGGTCTGTTCGTTCGCGGAGCCTCGACCCACGGGTGCCTGACCCGCGGGGCTCTGGCTCGCGGGACTCTGGCTCGCGGAACCCTGACTCGCGCTGCGCGCGCGACGGGGCGATGCCGCGGCACCCGTGCCGGCACCCGCACCTGCACCTGCACCCGCACCCGCACCCGCACCCGCACCCGCACCGACTGCATCGACGCCGGCCCCAGCACCGGCATCGGCACTGCCACCGCTACCCCCCGCTCCAGCGGTGGGCGCCTGGCCGGCGGGACCGTCTCCCGCCGTACGCGCCCGGCGCACCGGGCGGTCACCCGCGGCGGCGCGGGCGCCGCCTCGGGCCGGACGGGCGGGAGCCGGCGGGAGCTGGCCCTTCAGCGGACCCCAGTCGTTGGGGTCGGGGACGCCGGGCGGAAGCATCTGGCGGCGCTTCGGACCGCCGTGGTCGGACTCCCCCGGCTCCTTGGCGCCGGGCCATGCCTTGGCCACGCGGGCGGCGAGGACGAAGTCCTTGCGGAGGGGGTGGCCTTCGAAGCCCTCGGGAAGGAGGAGCGGGTCGAGGCCGGGGTGGCCCTCGAAGGTCACGCCGAACATCTCGTGGGTCTCGCGCTCGTGCCAGCCGGCGCCCGCGTACACGGAGACCGCCGACGCCAGGACGGGCGCCGCGTGCGGGACGGTCGTACGGACGAGAAGGCGGCGTACCGGGGACAGGGCCACCACGTGAGCCGCGACGCGGAAGCCCGTACCGGGTTCGTCGACGGCGCTCAGCCAGTCGAAATAGCTGCAGCCGAGGGTGGTCCGGGCCGTGTCGAGGGCCGCGATCCAGGAAGCGGGCGGCACGTCGACCGTCAGGACGTCGTACGACTCCTCGGCCGTGGCCTCCGGGCCGAAGAGTTCCTCGACGGGTGCGGGGAGCCAGCCGGTCACTTGTCGCCCTCCCCGGAAACCGGATTCCCGCCGGAAACCCCGTTCTCGCCGGAAACCCCGTTGCCCCCGGAAACCGGTGTCTCCGCGGACACCCGGGTCTCCTCGCCCGGCGCGACCGGCGGAGTCACCAGCCCGCTCTGGAGCGCGGCCGCCGACGGCCGGTGCGAGGAGCCGTAGCGCTCTCCCAGCGACTCCCTGGCGATCTTCTCCTGAAGCTTGAGAATGCCCTGGAGCAGCGCCTCGGGCCGGGGCGGGCAGCCGGGCACGTAGACGTCGACGGGGATGATCTGGTCGACGCCCTTGGTGACGGAGTAGGAGTCCCAGTAGGGGCCGCCGCAGTTCGAGCACGCGCCGAAGGAGATGACGTACTTGGGCTCGGGCATCTGCTCGTACAGGCGCTTGACGGCCGGGGCCATCTTGTCCGTGACCGTGCCGGAGACCACCATCAGGTCGGCCTGGCGCGGGCCCGGCGCGAACGGGATCACGCCGAGCCGGATGAAGTCGTGCCGGGCCATCGACGCGGCGATGAACTCGATCGCGCAGCAGGCGAGGCCGAAGTTGAAGACCCAGAGCGAGTAGCGGCGGCCCCAGTTCAGGACGACCTTCATGGGCTCGGGGGCGAGGCGCGAGAGCACGCCCAGCCGCTTCGGTTCCGGCAGCAGAACCGGCTGCCCCGAGGTCGCGCCAGAGATCTTGCCGGAGGTCTCGCCCGAGGGATGGCCGGAGGGATGGCCCGAGGTCTTGGGGGTCACGTCCATGTGAGGACGCCCTTCTTGTATGCGTACAGCAGGCCCACGGCGAGGAAGCCGAGGAAGATGAACATCTCCGCGAGCGTCGCCGCGCCGTAGCCGGGGGCGGCGAAGACGGTCGCCCAGGGGAAGAGGAAGATCGAGTCGACGGCGAAGATCACGTAGAGGAACGCGTAGACGTAGTAGCGGACCTGGGTGTGGGCCCAGCCCTCGCCGACGGGGTCGACGCCGCACTCGTACGTCAGGAGTTTCTCGGGCGTGGGGACGACCGGCCGCAGCAGTCGGCCCGCCCCGAAGGCGATGGCGACGAAGAGCACGCCCACGACGGCGAGCAGTCCGACGACCGAGTAGGACTGGAAGTAGCCCGCCGCGACGACGGTCGGTTCCGGCACGTCAGCCCCTCGCTCCCTGACCTCGTGGCGCACGTCGCGCGCAGGCCGCGCACGCTGCGATACGCCCTGTTCGACGATCTGTACGGACGGGAGTCTAGGGCCTGCTAAAGAAACGGTAAGCAGGCCGTCACACCCTGATTATCGTGCACACGTCATGGTCGAGTGCAGGACTCGTCCGGCTCGTGCGCCACGGGATTCCCGTCCGTCTCTCGCGATCGCTTCCCATTTGACCGCAGCACGGCGCCCGGCACAGCACGGAACGTCACGAAGGTAGGGCTTTCCCCAGTGGATCGGGGCGGGTCACCTCATGGCGCGGTGGCTCGCCGCCGGGCAGGCTAGCGAATATGACCGAACGCATCACCGCCGTCGCCCCGCAAGGCGGGACATCCCCCGGGACGACTGCCGGAACACCCGACGAGCCGTCCGACGGCACGCCCGGCGCGGCGCCCGACGGCGACCGGCTGCCGTCCCCGCGCCTCGCCCTCGGCCGCCGCACCTGGCAGGAGATCGCGCACCTGCTCGCCAATCTGCCGGTCTCGATCTTCGGCTTCGTGTACGTCGTGACGATGGTGTCCACCGGCTCGGCGCTCGCGGTGACGGTGGTGGGACTGCCGTTGCTCGCGGGCGGCCTGCTGGGCGCACGACAGCTGGGCAAGCTGGAGCGGGCGCGGGCACGCGCGCTGCTCGGCCTGCGGATCGACGAGCCGAGCCCGCTGCCGGTACGCCGGACCGGCTTCTTCTCCTGGCTGTGGTCGAGCCTGAAGGACCCGGTGGGCTGGCGGACGGTGCTGTACGACCTGATCAGGCTGCCGTGGGGTGTGCTGACGTTCACGGTCACGCTGGTGTCGTTCTTCGTACTGTGGCCGGTACTGCCGTTCATCGCCCGGGGGCTGACCAACGTGGACCGGGCGATGGTGCGCGGGCTGCTGTCGCCCTCCGACGAGCTGGAGCGGCGCATCGCCGAGCTGGAGTCCGACCGGGGGGTCGTGGTCGACACGGCCGCGGCGGACCTGCGGCGCATCGAGCGAGACCTGCACGACGGTGCCCAGGCCCGGCTGGTCAACCTCGCGATGGGACTCGGCCTGGCCAAAGAGAAACTCCTTGAGGGCCAGGCCGACGAGACCGTCGCGGCCATGGTCGACGAGGCGCACGGCGAGGTGAAACTGGCCCTGCAGGAGCTGCGCGACCTGGCCCGGGGCATCCACCCGGCGGTCCTCACCGACCGCGGGCTCGACGCGGCCCTCTCCTCGGTCGCGACGCGCTGCACGGTGCCGGTGAAGGTGACCGCGGACCTGCCGTCGAGACCGGCCGCGGCGATCGAGGGCATCGCGTACTTCACCGTCTCCGAGCTGCTGCAGAACATCAGCAAGCACAGCGGGGCGAGGTCCGCGTCCGTCGACGTGTGGCGGACGGACCAGCGGCTGCTCATACAGGTCCAGGACGACGGGCGGGGCGGCGCGCGGCTCGACGGGGGTACGGGGATGGCGGGGCTCGCGGACCGGCTCGGCGCGGTGGACGGGCTGTTCGTC
This sequence comes from Streptomyces sp. NPDC057950, assembly GCF_042887295.1. Taxonomy (NCBI): domain Bacteria; kingdom Bacillati; phylum Actinomycetota; class Actinomycetes; order Kitasatosporales; family Streptomycetaceae; genus Streptomyces; species Streptomyces sp. NPDC057950. Next base: position 144,529 of record NZ_JBHVPP010000021.1, on the reverse strand, counting down.
ATCGACTCACCGCCCGGCGGCCCGACCACCATCACGGCGGAACTGCCCTGGCGGGACAGGCAGGACGAACCGGCGCGGTAGGCGTGCCGCGTCGATCAGGTGGGCCCGACCGGGCGGGCGGCGCGCCCGGCCGGTCACGAGCGCCCCACCGCATCCCCGCATCCCCGGGCTTCCGGGCCTCCGGGCTTCCGGGCCTCCGCGCCTCCGGGCCTCCGGGCCTCCGCGCCTCCCTGCCTCCCTGCCTCCCTGCCTCCCTGCCTCCCTGCCTCCCTGCCTCCCTGCCTCCGGGGTCACCCAACACCCCGGGGACCCCGGAGGCCTGTACCCATGCGCCCCCGCACTCCTGTGTCTCGCACCTCCGCGGCCCCGCACTCCTGCGTCTTGCACCTCCGCAGCCCGCATCTCCGGGGCCCCGCACTCCTATGTCTTGCACCTCCGCGGCCCCGCGCCTCCGCGAGCCGCCCCGCAGCCCAGGTGGCCACGGTGACCCGCGGGAGCACGGCCACCCGACGCCCCTGCCGACCCGACGCCCGGAACGACCCGCCCCCCGACCGCCACTCCGCCCACGCGGACCCGACGCCCCCGACCCCCGACCGCCCTACCCGGGGTAGGGAAAACCCCCGCCCCAAGACGCCGACCCGCTCCATGTCCCCCACGCTCCCCAGCCAGCAGGGTTGGGGTACGAGCCGATGAGCAGGACGAGAGAACGGACGACGCCGATGGCCACCGAGTACGGACAGGGGTACGGGCACGGGAGCGGGCCCGGATTCCACGGGGCGGCTGCCGGGGAGCGGCGCCACCGCCTCCCCGCGGCGCTGCGGGCGCCGGTCGAGGCCCGCAGCTGGCGCGAGTTCGGCTACGTGATGCTGGGCCTGCCGCTCAGCATCACCATGTTCACGTTCGCCGTCACGATGTTCTCGCTGGGCGCCGGCCTGCTGGTCACCTTCCTGGGGGTCCCGGTGCTCGCCGGAGCGCTGGCGGGCTGCCGCGGGTTCGGCGCGCTGGAGCGGGCGCGGGCGCGCGGGCTGCTCGGGGTCGAGGTCGCCTCGCCGGAGCCCGTGCTCGTACGCAGGCAGGGGGCGATGGCGTGGATGGGGGCGATCCTGAAGAACGGTTCGTCGTGGCGGCATCTGCTCTACGCGGTGCTGCAGTTCCCGTGGGCGGTGTTCTCCTTCGTGGTGGCGCTGACCTTCTGGGCGTACGGCTGGGCGATGCTGACGTATCCGCTGTGGTTCTGGCTCTTCCCCGTCTACGGCGGGCAGGGCGGCCTTCAGCTCTACGGCGACGGCACTCACAGCATCTACCTGGACAACCCCTTCGAGATCACCGTGACCGCGCTGCTCGGACTGCTGATCACCATGGCGACGCCGTGGATCGTACGGGCGCTGACGACGGTGGACCGGCTGATGGTGCTGGGGCTGCTCGGGCCGTCACGGCTGGCGACCCGGGTGGTCGAGCTGGAGTCGGACCGGGGGGTCGTGGTCGACACGGCCGCGGCGGACCTGCGGCGCATCGAGCGGGACCTGCACGACGGTGCCCAGGCCCGGCTGGTCAACCTCGCGATGGGACTCGGCCTGGCCAAGGAGAAGCTCACCGAGGACCCGCGGGCGGCCGCGCGGATGGTGGACGAGGCGCACGGCGAGGTGAAGACGGCGCTGCAGGAGCTGCGCGACCTGGCCCGGGGCATCCACCCGGCGGTCCTCACCGACCGCGGGCTCGACGCGGCCCTCTCCTCGGTCGCGACGCGCTGCACGGTGCCGGTGGCCGTGGACGTGGACCTTCCCGCCCGGCCCGCCCCGGCGATCGAGGGCATCGCCTACTTCACCGTCTCCGAGCTGCTGCAGAACATCAGCAAGCACGCGCGGGCGACCCGGGCCACGGTCGACGTCTGGCGCATCGAGAACCGGCTGATGCTTCAGGTCGTCGACAACGGAGTGGGCGGCGCCGACGCCTCCGCCGGCTCGGGTCTGGCGGGGCTCGCGGAGCGGCTGGACGCGGTGGACGGGATCCTGGTCGTGGACTCCCCCGCGGGCGGCCCCACCAGGATCACGGCGGAGCTGCCCTGGCGGGGCTGATCCGCCCCGTACTACCGATGCCGCGGCAGGCGAACGTCCGCCGCGGCACCGGCCGGGCGTCGTGATCCCCCCTGACGCCCCACGCGCCACCCGATGACGCCCCTCGCGCCACCCCCTGAGCCCTCTCCGACCCGGCTCGCCCCGGCGATTCCCGTTGCCCGGGGGCCCGCCGGCCCGAATGCTGAAATGCTGAGGGCTGTCGTACGAGCGGGGCGCAACCGGCGCCGGCCGGGTACGGGCTGTGGGGGGCCGAACATCGTGGAGGACAGGGTGCGGGTGGTCATCGCCGAGGATTCAGTGCTGCTGAGGGAGGGCCTGACCCGGTTGCTGACCGACCGTGGGCACGACGTCGTGGCCGGTGTCGGTGACGGCGACGCACTGATCAAGACCATCACCGACCTGGCGGCCGGGGGCGCGTTGCCGGACGTCGTGGTGGCCGACGTACGGATGCCGCCGACGCACACCGACGAGGGCGTCAAGGCGGCCGTGCAACTGCGCAAGCATCACCCGGGACTCGGAGTGCTGGTTCTGTCGCAGTACGTGGAGGAGCGCTACGCCACCGAACTGCTGGCCGGTTCCAGCCGTGGCGTCGGCTATCTGCTCAAGGACCGGGTCGCCGAGGTGCGCGAGTTCGTGGACGCGGTGGTCCGGGTGGCCCAGGGGGGTACCGCGCTCGATCCCGAGGTGGTCGCGCAGTTGCTGGGGCGCAGCCGCAAGCAGGACGTGCTGGCCGGGCTCACACCCCGGGAGCGGGAGGTGCTGGGGCTGATGGCCGAGGGCCGGACCAACTCGGCGATCGCGCGACAGCTGGTGGTGAGCGACGGAGCGGTGGAGAAGCACGTCAGCAACATCTTCCTGAAGCTGGGGCTGTCCCCGAGCGACGGGGATCACCGGCGTGTTCTGGCGGTTCTGACCTACCTCAACTCCTGAATGCCTGACACTGTGTCAGGCACACGGAAGGCGGTGGCCGGGAGGCCGGTACGAGGTTCGCACGAGGACGGCGCAAGGTCGGCGTGAGAACCAGAAGGTGAGTGGGGAGCATCTTCGGGAGAAACATCGGGGGGCGAGCAAATCATGACAAGTCATGGCGTCGAACCGTCTCAAAACGGTGTCCATCATGCGAACCGCCGAGGGAAGGCGACCCTTACGGACGTAGGGTTGGTCTTGGGAAGGCCTTCGGGAAGGCCGCTCCCGGACAGCCGCCTCGAAGGAGGTCCAGTTAAGTGACCAGCCAGGTCAGTAGCCCAGCGGAGCAGGCCGACGAAGCCGTCGTAGGAGAACAGCGCAACCCGGCGGGAGCGAAGGACGTTCGTCGGCTCGACCGGGTGATCATCCGGTTCGCGGGCGACTCAGGTGACGGAATGCAGCTCGCCGGCGACCGTTTCACCTCCGAGACCGCGTCCTTCGGCAACGACCTCTCCACGCTGCCGAACTTCCCCGCCGAGATCCGAGCGCCCGCAGGCACCCTGCCGGGCGTTTCTTCGTTCCAGCTGCATTTCGCGGACCACGACATCCTCACCCCGGGCGACGCGCCGAACGTTCTCGTGGCCATGAACCCGGCCGCCCTGAAGGCGAACATCGCCGATGTGCCGCGCGGCGCCGAGATCATCGTCAACACGGACGAGTTCACCAAACGGGCGATGTCGAAGGTCGGTTACGCGACGAACCCGCTGGAGGACGGCTCCCTGGACGGCTACAGCGTCCACCCGGTGCCCCTGACGACGATGACGGTCGAGGCGCTCAAGGAGTTCGAGCTGTCCCGCAAGGAGGCGGAGCGCAGCAAGAACATGTTCGCGCTGGGCCTGCTGTCCTGGATGTACCACCGGCCGACCGAGGGCACCGAGAAGTTCCTGCGGACCAAGTTCGCGAAGAAGCCCGACATCGCGGCGGCCAACCTCACCGCGTTCCGGGCGGGCTGGAACTTCGGCGAGACGACCGAGGACTTCGCCGTCTCGTACGAGGTCGCCCCGGCCGAGCGCACCTTCCCGACCGGCACCTACCGCAACATCTCCGGGAACCTGGCGCTGTCGTACGGTCTGATCGCCGCCTCCGAGCAGGCCGACCTGCCGCTCTACCTCGGCTCGTACCCGATCACGCCCGCCTCCGACATCCTGCACGAACTCAGCAAGCACAAGAACTTCGGCGTGCGCACCTTCCAGGCCGAGGACGAGATCGCGGGCATCGGCGCCGCGTTGGGCGCCGCCTTCGGCGGCTCGCTGGCGGTCACGACGACCTCGGGGCCGGGGGTGGCGCTGAAGTCGGAGACGATCGGGCTCGCCGTCTCCCTCGAACTGCCGCTGCTGGTCATCGACATCCAGCGCGGCGGCCCCTCCACCGGGCTGCCGACCAAGACCGAGCAGGCCGACCTGCTGCAGGCGATGTACGGCCGCAACGGCGAGGCGCCCGTCCCGGTCGTCGCGCCGCGCACACCCGCCGACTGCTTCGACGTCGCGCTGGAGGCGGCGCGCATCGCCCTCACGTACCGCACCCCCGTCCTGCTCCTGTCGGACGGCTACCTGGCCAACGGCTCGGAGCCGTGGCGCGTCCCGGACATCGACGAACTCCTGGACCTGCGGGTGCGGTTCGCGCAGGGCCCGAACCACACACTGGACGACGGCACCGAGGTCTTCTGGCCCTACAAGCGTGACCCGGGGACCCTGGCCCGCCCCTGGGCGGTCCCGGGCACGCCGGGCCTCGAACACCGCATCGGCGGCATCGAGAAGCAGGACGGCACGGGCAACATCTCCTACGATCCCGCCAACCACGACTTCATGGTGCGCACCCGGCAGGCCAAGATCGACGGCATCGACGTCCCGGACGTGGAGGTCGACGACCCCTCGGGCGACGCCGACACGCTGGTGCTGGGCTGGGGTTCGACGTACGGCCCCATCACCGCGGCGGTACGGCGGCTGCGGACGGCCGGGGACTCCGTGGCCCAGGCCCATCTGCGCCACCTCAACCCCTTCCCGCACAACCTCGGCACGGTGCTGGGACGGTACGACAAGGTGGTGATCCCCGAGATGAACCTCGGTCAGCTCGCCACCCTCGTCCGGGCCAGATACCTGGTCGACGCGCGTTCCTACAACCAGGTCAACGGCATGCCGTTCAAGGCCGAACAGCTCGCCAAGGTGCTCAAGGAGGCCATCGATGGCTGAGACGACCACGGAAGGCGCGGACACGATCGAGGCACTCACTCTGGTGCCCAAGGCGGGCGCCAGGCAGTCCATGAAGGACTTCAAGTCCGATCAGGAAGTGCGCTGGTGCCCCGGCTGCGGGGACTACGCGGTCCTGGCCGCCGTACAGGGCTTCATGCCCGAACTCGGCCTCGCCAAGGAGAACATCGTCTTCGTCTCGGGCATCGGCTGCTCGTCCCGCTTCCCGTACTACATGAACACGTACGGCATGCACTCCATCCACGGCCGCGCGCCCGCTATCGCCACGGGGCTCGCCTCCTCCCGCCGCGACCTGAGCGTGTGGGTGGTGACCGGCGACGGCGACGCGCTGTCGATCGGCGGCAATCACCTCATCCACGCGCTGCGCCGCAACGTGAACCTGAAGATCCTGCTGTTCAACAACCGGATCTACGGCCTCACCAAGGGCCAGTACTCGCCGACCTCCGAGGTCGGCAAGATCACCAAGTCGACGCCGATGGGCTCGCTGGACGCGCCCTTCAACCCGGTGTCCCTGGCCATCGGCGCGGAGGCATCCTTCGTCGCCCGGACCGTGGACTCCGACCGCAAGCACCTCACCGACGTCCTGCGGCAGGCCGCCGCCCACCCGGGCACGGCACTGGTGGAGATCTACCAGAACTGCAACATCTTCAACGACGGCGCCTTCGAGGTGCTGAAGGACAAGCAGCAGGCCGAGGAGGCGGTCATCCGTCTCGAACACGGGCAGCCGATCCGTTTCGGCACGGACGGCGCCAAGGGTGTCGTACGGGACGCGTCGACCGGCGAGCTGAAGATCGTCGCCGTCACCCCGGAGAACGAGTCGCGGATCCTGGTCCACGACGCCCACACACCGTCACCGACCACCGCCTTCGCGCTCTCCCGGCTCGCCGATCCGGACACCCTGCACCACACGCCGATCGGTGTCCTGCGCTCCGTGGACCGGCCGGTCTACGACACCCAGATGGCCGACCAACTGGACGCGGCCATCGAGCAGAACGGCAAGGGCGACCTGGCCACGCTGCTCGCCGGCGGGGACACCTGGACGGTCGTCGGCTGACCGGACCCGGCGGTTCAGGAGGCCCGGGTGCCTGACGCCCGGGCCTCGTCGTACGCGTGGCGGGCCTTCTCGACGTCGTCCATCCGGTCCGTGGTCCAGACGGCCAGCGCGCGCACCTGCTCGGCGGCCTCGCGGCCGAGTCCGGTGAGCGAGTAGTCGACGCGCGGCGGGATCACGGGCTTCGCGTCGCGGTGGACGAGACCGTCGCGCTCCAGTGTCTGGAGGGTCTGGGTGAGCATCTTCTCGCTGACCCGGCCGATCGCCCGGCGCAGCTCGCTGAAACGGTGGGGGCGGTCGAGGAGCTCGATCAGGACGAGCACACCCCAGCGGCTGGTGACGTGTTCCAGGACGAGGCGGTAGGGGCACATCGCCTCGCCGGTGTCGTACTTGCCGGCCGCCGGCTCACCGGCGACGGCCTTGCTGACTGCTCGGGTACTTACGGCCATGTATGTACCTTACTTCAAAGTGGGTACTTTCCCATAGTTAGCGCACCTCCTAGGGTTAGTGACAGATCACCCCACAAGGAGCTGACCCATGAGCATCGTCATCACCGGAGCCACCGGACACCTCGGCCGCCACGTCGTCGAAGGACTGCTGGAGAAGGTTCCCGCCGACCGGATCACCGCCGTCGTCCGCGACCCGGAGAAGGCCGCCGGCTTCGCGGCCCGCGGCGTGCGGATCGCGGTCGCCGACTACAACGAGCCCGATACCTTCGGCACCGTCTTCTCCCCCGGCGACAAGGTGCTGCTGATCTCCGGAAACGAATTCGACAAGGGCCGCGTGCGCCAACACCAGGTCGTCCTCGACGCCGCCAAGGCCGCCGGGGTCGCGCTCTTCGCGTACACCAGCGCCCCGGGCAGCCTGACGGCCGCCCTCGCCGACGACCACCGCGGCACCGAGCGGGCCATCGCCGACTCCGGCATCACCTACGCCCTGCTGCGCAACGGCTGGTACAACGAGAACTACACCGAGAACCTCGCCCCGGTCCTCGAGTACGGCGCCGTCACCCAGGCCGCCGGAGAGGGCAGGATCGCTCCCGCCGCCCGCGCCGACTACGCGGCCGCCGCCGTGGCCGTGCTGACCGGCGAGGGCCACGAGAACAAGACCTACGAGCTGAGCGGCGACACGGCCTGGAGCTTCGCCGAGTACGCCGCCGAGGTCGCGAAGCAGTCCGGCAAGGACATCGCCTACCACCCCGTCTCCGTCGAGGCCTTCACCGGCATCCTGGCCGGGGCCGGCCTGCCCGAGCCCCTCGCCGCGATCATCGCCGGTGTCGACGCGTCCATCGAGAAGGGCGAGCTCGCCGCGACCAGCGGCGAGCTGTCCCGCCTCACGGGCCGCCCCACCACGCCGATCGCCGAGTCGATCGCGGCGGCCCTGAAGGGCTGACCCGCCCGGACACCGGCCCGCCGGCCCCCCACCCCCGCCTGTCATGACCGTATGGCGATACGGACATGACAGGCGGGGGTGCGCGGCGCTACCTTCTTGGAGGCTGCACGCGGGAGCAGCCGTGCGAAAGAAAGGGCCGGTGGCCGTGCAGCATCAGGCGAGGGACGCGACCGGCTCCACCAACTCCAGGGCGGCCGGGAGCGAGCAGCGCATCGGGCTGCTGAACGGCTTCGCGGCGTACGGGATGTGGGGCCTCGTCCCCCTCTTCTGGCCGCTGCTCAAACCCGCCGGGGCCCTTGAGATCCTCGCCCACCGGATGGTGTGGTCCCTTGCCGTGGTCGGTGTCGCGCTGGTCGTGATGCGCCGCTGGGCCTGGCTCGGCGAGTTGCTGCGGCAGCCGCGCAAGCTCGGGCTGATCACCGTCGCGGCGGCCGTCATCACGGTCAACTGGGGCGTCTACATATGGTCCGTGAACAGCGGGCACGTGGTGGAGGCGTCCCTCGGGTACTTCATCAATCCGCTCGTCACCATCGCCATGGGCGTGCTGCTCCTCAAGGAGCGGCTGCGGCCGGTGCAGTGGGCGGCCGTCGGGGTCGGCCTCGGCGCGGTACTCGTCCTCACCATCGGCTACGGGCGTCCGCCGTGGATCTCCCTCACCCTCGCCTTCTCGTTCGCCACGTACGGGCTGGTGAAGAAGAAGGTCAACCTCGGAGGCATCGAGTCGCTCGCCGCCGAGACCGCGGTCCAGTTCCTGCCCGCGCTCGGGTATCTGCTGTGGCTCGGGTCGAGGGGGGACGCCACCTTCGCCGCGCACGGGGCCGGACATGCGACGCTGCTCGCCGCGACGGGGGTGGTGACCGCGGTACCGCTGGTCTGCTTCGGCGCGGCCGCCATCCGGGTCCCGCTGTCCACGCTGGGGCTGCTCCAGTACCTGGCTCCCGTCTTCCAGTTCCTGCTCGGGATCCTGTACTTCCATGAGGCCATGCCGGCCGAGCGGTGGGCCGGGTTCGCGCTGGTGTGGCTCGCGTTGTCGCTGCTGACGTTCGACGCGTTGCGGACGGCTCGACGGGGGGCGCTCGCGCTTCGCGGGCGGGCCGGTGTCGTCGGGCCCCGGGTCGCTCCGGCCGACGCGACGCCTGCGGACGCCAAGCCGTAACCCTGCCGGGGTGTTCTCGCCCCCTTCTCTTGGGTCTTCGCCCCGGTCCCCGCCAAGGGGCTGCGCCCCCCCGGACCTCCGCATCGCCCGAAGGGCTCGTCCTCGGACGCCGGACGGCTGGATACGCGGGCCCGCGCTTCAAGACCGAACGGGGATCTGGGAGCGGAGCCCCCGGGTACAGGGCGGTCCGGTGCGGCGGTTGCCGCGTCGTGGGCGGAACCACTATGAGTGACTCCATGACGCACACCCCACCCCTGCACTGGAAACTCGTCATCGACGCGGCCGACCCCCACGCCCAGGCCGACTTCTGGGCGGCAGCCCTCGGCTACCGCCTGGAGGACAACAGCGCCCTGATCGAACGTCTCCTGGCCCTCGGCGCCGCCCCGCCGGAGGCCACCCTCGAGTCCCACGGCCGCCGCGCCTGGCGGGACCTGATCGCCGTACGCCACCCGGACGACCCCTACGAGGAGGAGACCGGCATCGGGCAGGGCCGGCGGCTGCTCTTCCAGCGGGTACCGGAACTCAAGGCCTCGAAGAACCGGCTGCACCTCGACGTGCACGCGGGCCCCGGCCGCCGTGCGGACGAGGTGGCCCGCCTCCAGGAACTGGGCGCGAGCGTCCTCGCGCACGTCAAGGAGCCGGGCGGCGAGTGGGTGGTGATGGCCGACCCCGAGGGGAACGAGTTCTGCGTGCAGTGACGTACGGGCCGCCCCGGCGCGGCCGGATCGCGCTCTTGACGGCACGTCAGCCACAGCTTCACCATCAGGCACCCCATTCACTGTGGGATTCCCGTGGAATCCCCATGGAATTCGGAGCCCCCCACATGAAGCTCTCCGTTCCCGGGCGCGTCACCTCGGCCGCCGTCATCACGGCCGTCACGCTCCTCACGACCGGTGCGATATCCGGCGCGGCGCCCGCCCGCACCACCGCGTCCCCCACTGCCGCGGCCGCCGCTCCCGACATCCCCGTGGCCAACGTCAAGAGCCACCTCGCCCAGCTCCAGTCCATCGCCACCGCCAACGGCGGCAACCGCGCGCACGGCCGCACCGGCTACAAGGCCTCCATCGACTATGTGAAGGCGAAGCTGGACGCGGCCGGATTCACCACGGTCCTCCAGCAGTTCACGTCCTCCGGCCGCACCGGCTACAACCTGATCGCCGACTGGCCCGGCGGCGACACGGGTCATGTCGTCATGGCCGGCTCGCATCTCGACAGCGTGACGGCGGGCCCCGGCATCAACGACAACGGCTCCGGATCCGCCGCGATCCTGGAGACCGCGCTCGCCGTCTCCAGAGCTCAGTACCAGCCCACCAAGCATCTGCGGTTCGCCTGGTGGGGCGCGGAGGAGCTGGGCATGGTCGGCTCGAAGTACTACGTGAACAACCTGTCCTCGGCGAACCGGGCGAAGATCAGCGACTATCTGAACTTCGACATGATCGGCTCTCCGAACCCCGGCTACTTCGTCTACGACGACGATCCCACCATCGAGAAGACGTTCAAGGACTACTTCGCCGGCCTCGGTGTCGCGACGGAGCCGGAGACCGAGGGCGACGGCCGTTCGGACCACTCCCCCTTCAAGAACGCGGGCATCCCGGTCGGCGGTCTCTTCAGCGGCGCCGACTACATCAAGACGGCGGCGCAGGCGGCGAAGTGGGGCGGCACCTCGGGGCAGGCATTCGACCGGTGCTACCACGCCTCCTGCGACACCTCGTCCAACATCAACGACACGGCGCTGAACCGGAACGCGGACGCGCTGGCGTACGCGGTGTGGGGGCTGTCCTCCTAGCGGCGGTCAGGTCGCGCTCTCGCGGGCGCGGGCGCGTTCGGCGAGGCGGCTCATGCGGGTGCGGGCCGATTCGAGCTGGTCGAGGTCGTCGGCGGCGGGGCCGCCGTCGGCCACGAGCCCGGTCCACACCTCGATCAGAACGCGTCCGAGGTTCATCCCCTGCGCGGGATCACGCACGGCGCGCCAGGCCGTGGCCGCGCTCTGCACGTTGCCGTACGCGGCGTCCGGGTCCCGCTGCCGGCGGCGGACCCGGGCGAGGTCGAGCGACAGATGGAACGACCTGAGGGCGTCACCGGCCAAGTAGGCGATGTAAGCCGAGAGTTCGCCCAGGCGCAGCACCTCGGGATGGTCCGGTCCCAGCGACCGTGCCGCTTCCGCCACGGTCCGCGCGGCCATCGCCGCGGCCTCTTCGATCCTGCCCTCCTTCACGGCTTCGTTGATCCGCGTCACCGGCTCCGCGAGGAACGCGGCGCCCTCCGTCTCGACCACCGGTGTCAGCACCGACTCGGCGACGGCGTCGAAGCCCCGCGCCGGCGTGGGCTTCGGCTCCGGCTCGGGCTCCATCACGGTCATGGCCTCCGCGGCCAGCGACGGATTCCGCGCGAAGACCACTCCGGCCGCCGGGGTGGCCCGCGCGGGGGCGGGAGGCAGCGGCTCGGGGGCGGGAGGCATCTCGGGTGCCGGGCCGAACTCGCCCGTCGGGGCTACCGCGACCCCGGGCCGGGCGTCCGCCACCGGCCCCTGGATCACCCGTAGGACGTGCGTCGACGGCGCCTCGGGCCAGACCGTGGGCTCTGGGAGGGACCCTGACACGGGCTCCGGCCCGAGCGCCACATCGGAGACCGGCTCGGGCCACACCTGGGCGACCGGCTCCAGGACCGGCTCGACCACCGGCTCGACGACCGGCTCCGAGACCGACCCAGGGCCTTGATCCTGGCCTCGGTCCGAAGCCAGACCCGGGCCTCGGTCCGAAGTCCGACCCGGACCTCGATGCGAAGCCCAGCTCGGGACCCGGTCCGAGACCAGATTCGAGGCCGACTCCGAGGCCCGATCCGAGTCCGATCCCGAAGCCCGATCCGAGTCCGACCCCGAAGCCCGATCCGAGTCCGACCCCGAAGCCCGATCCGAGTCCGACCCCGAAGCCCGATCCGAGTCCGACCCCGAGGCCGAGATCGGTCCTGAGATCGGTCCTGAGTCCGGTTGGGAGTCCGGCTCCGAGGCCGACTCCGGGTCCGGGTCCGGGACTCGTTCCGGTACCGCGCCCGAGTCCGGCTCCAGGACGGCTTCCGGGGCGGCTTCCGGGACCTGTCGGGAGACCGGTTCCGGAGCCGGCCCGGGAAGCGGATGCCCGGCCCGCTCGGGCGTCGGCACGGACTCCGGGCCGAGCATCGCCGCGGGGTCCGGACCGAGTGCCGGCTCGGGCGACCGGTCCGGCACCGGTCGCGGCGCCTGCGTGCCGGCGTCCCGACGCACCACGGGCGCCGGGGACCGCGTCGGTGGCGGCGGGGCCGGAAGGGCCGACGGCAGCGGCGGCGGAGCCGAAGGCGGCGTTCCCACCCGTACCGGCTCGCCCGCGTACCGGCTCGATCCGTCGCCGTACACCTGGAGCGGGACGACGAAGCCGATGCGTTCGTCGTGGACCCTGGCGAGGACGGGGTGCCCGGTGGCGCGGGCGATCCGGTGCAGGTGGTTCAGGACGGCGCCCTGGACGGTCTCACCGGGCGTGACGGCCAGGGGCACGCCCCCCACGGTGGCGCCCACGGCGGACGTCGGCACATGGACCTCGATGGCCGGCGCCGGCTCGCCCGCGTGTCCCCCCGGGACGCCCGCCGAGCGCTGCCGCTTGATTTCCCGCTTCTGTTCGCGGCTGAGTCGAGACATTGGTTCCCTCACTCGGGGGTGATCAGGGGAGGGTGATCAAGGGAGAACGGAGCGGCGGACCGCCCGGTCCACGGGATCGCTCCCGCGCCGGGCAGGGCCAAGGCGGCAACGTCCTCGTACGCATCCTCGACTCCCTTCTGCGGGCCCGTCGCCGTGGTGCCGGCCCAGCCTGCCCACCAGTCTCCCGGTTCCCGCCCGGTGCTCGCGTCACCATGGCGTCACAGGCTCGTTCCAGGAACCCGTCCCGCGCTGCTTAACCTGTCCGGGCGCCGTGTACTCCGGCGCTTCACGACCGGTGCGCCGTTGACGGAGGGGACTGGCGATGGGAATCGCGCAGCAAGGGCCGGACGGCCCCGAGATCTGGATCCGCGGGCCGGTGGGCGAAGCCGCGCCGCCGCGGGCGGAGCACGGACAGGTCCTCGCGGGAGCGCGGCGGTTCGCCTGGGTCGCCACCCACGGCGGGGCCGGCACCTCGACCCTCGCGACGGTCTTCGGCGGCCTGGACGCGGGCCGCGACTGGCCGCGGTCCGAGCGCGGCCAGCCGTGGTCGGTCTTCCTCGTGGGACGTACGCACGCGGCGGGGCTGGAGGCCGTCTCGTACACCCTGGACATCTTCCGCCGGGGCGAGGCGCCGCCGGGGCTCGACCTCGAAGCGGTCGTTCTGGTGGCGGACGCGCCCGGCCGGCTGCCCCGCCCGCTCGCCCAGCGGGTCAAGGCGCTGGCCTCGGCGATCGACGTCCACCAGGTGCCGTGGGTGCCGTCCTGGCGGATCGGCGACCTCGGTGCCGTGCCGCCGCGCGAGAGTGCCGCGCTGGCCCGGCTGACCGCGTCCGCGAAGCGCCCCTGAGGATTCCCGCTCCGGTCGCTCCGCCCACCGGGCGCCGCTCCGCCCGCTAAGCAGTGATGTCCTTCGCCGTGAACCGCGCCCATGCCGCCGAGCCGAACACCACCGCGTACAGCCCCTGGAGGCCGAGGTTCCGGACGAGGTCGTCCCAGTACACCGGGTCGCGCATGAGGTCGGCGAAGGACAGCCAGTAGTGGGAGAAGAAGTACGGCTGGAGGGCGTGCAACTGGGGGATCTGGTCGAGGATCTGGACGGTGATGAGGAGCCCGACCGTCGTCGCCATGGCCGCGATGCCGCTGTTCGTCAGCGTCGAGACGAACAGACCGAGGGCCGCCACGCCGATCAGTGACGCGGCGACGACCAGCGCGATGAGGAACGCCCGGCCGAGCCCCTCGGCCAGACCGATCCGCGTTCCGGAGATCGTCGTCAGCTCGCCCAGCGGGAAGAGGAGCGCGCCCACCGCTAGCGCCGAGACCGCCACCACCACGGTCGCGACCAGGCAGAACGTCATCGTGGTCGCGTACTTGATGAGCAACAGACGGGTCCGGCCCGCGGGGGCGACGAGGAGATAGCGCAGGGTCCCGGAGTTCGCCTCGCCCGCGATGGCGTCGCCCGCGATGACACCGATCGCCATCGGCAGGAAGAAGGGCAGCGTCGCGGCGAGCGCCGTGAACACCAGGAACAGGCCGTTGTTGGTGACCTGCGTGATGAAAGCCGGTCCCCCGCCGCCTCCGCCGCCCGCCGACGAGCCGTCCCGCGTCTCGATCCTGATGGCGACACCGATGAGGACCGGTACGGCCGCGAGGACGCCCAGCAGCGCGATCGTCCGCCAGCGCCGGAAGGTCGTGACGAGCTCGCTGCGCAGCAGCCCGAACGTCCACAGCGCGCGCGGCGCCCGCACGGCCTGCGTCCCGCTGCCCGGGGCCTGTGCCCCGCCCTGTGCCGCCGGCGCGTTGTCCCGCGCGGCCTGCGCCCTGTTCCGCCCGGCAGGCACCTCAGCCCGCGACATCGAATCCCTCTCCCGTCAGCGCCAGGAACGCGTCCTCGAGCGAGGCCCGTTCCACCCCGAAGCCGCGTACCCGGACGCCCGCCGTGACCAGCGCGGCGTTCAGTTCGGCGAGTTCGCGGTCCCGGTCCGGCGGCTCGGCCGTCACGCCCGTCTCGGTCACCACCACGTCCCCCACCCCCTGTTCCTTCAGGACGCGCGCCGCGTCCCCGGGGTCGGGCGTGGTCACCACGAGGCGGCCCCGCGCGCCCGCCGCCAGATCCGCCACCACGCCCTGCGTGATCAGTCTCCCCTGCGCCATCACGGCCGCATGGGTGCACACCTGTTCGATCTCATCGAGCAGATGTGAGGAGAGGAAGACGGTGGTGCCGTCCGAGGCCAGTTCCCGCACCAGGGAGCGGATCTCCCGCATGCCCTGCGGGTCGAGGCCGTTGGTCGGCTCGTCCAGGACCAGCAGCCGGCGGGGCTGGAGGAGCGCTGCCGCGAGCCCGAGCCGCTGCTTCATGCCGAGCGAGTACGCCTTGGCCTTCTTGCCGGCGGCGGCGGTGAGTCCGACCCGGTCGAGGGCGGACGCGACCCGAGCGCGCCGGGTGCGCGGGTCGGCGGTCGGGTCGGCGGCGTCGTACCGCAGGAGGTTGTCGCGGCCGGAGAGGAAGCCGTACAGCGCGGGGCCCTCGATGAGAGCGCCGACCTGCGGGAGCACGGCGCGGGCGGCGCGGGGCATGGGCCGGCCCAGTACCCGCGCCGTGCCCGAGGTCGGCTCGATCAGGCCCATCAGCATGCGGATGGTGGTGGTCTTGCCCGAGCCGTTCGGTCCGAGGAAGCCGAAGACGCTGCCCTCCGGAACGGTCAGGTCGAGGCCGTCGACGGCGAGCTGCCCGCCGCGGTAGCGCTTGGTGAGCGCACGGGTGGCGATCACCGTCTCCACCATGTCCGGTTCCGCGGCGGACAGTTCCTCCATGGGCTCCCTCGATTCGAGCTTCGCGGACGCGCCTGCTACTGGGCGGCGTCGGCCGCCTTCACCAGCGCGGACTTGGTGACGGCGCCCGCGTACACCTTGCCGTCGTCCGTGATCAGCGCGTTGATCAGGCGGGTCGAGAAGACCGTGCCCGAACCGAACTTGCCGGAGACGTGGTCGCCGAGCGAGTCCAGGAACCCGGAGACGGGGCTGTTGTCCGAAGCGGAACCCGAGGGCACGCCCTGGCCGCCCGTTTCGAACTCGACGATCGAGCTCCAGCCCTCACCGATGGTCTTCATTCCGTCGAGCCCCTTGCCGGGGTTCTCACCGGGCTTCGGGGATGCCTCCGGGAGCTTGCCGTGCCTGCCCTCGTCCTTGTTCGCGCCCTTGTCGCCCCTGTCGCCCTTGTCCGCGTGCTTGCCGAGTTCCTTGCCCAGCTCGTCGCCCTCGGTGACCTTCGCACCCTTCGGCGGGGTGAAGTCGAAGGTCGAGGCGGCCGGCCTGGAGAAGTCGACCTTGGTGAAGCCCGCGTCCACGACGGCCGCACCGCCACCGGCCGGCGTGAGCGTGAACTTCAGCGGCACCCCGGTCTTGGCGTCCACCGCGACGCTGATCGCGCCGACCGTGGAGCCGGACTGCCTGGGCTTGATGAGCAGCTTGTAGGCATCCCGGCCCGCGACCTGCGCCGTGCCGTCCACGGTCACGGAGGTCGTGTCGTCGACGGACTTCAGGGCCTCGTCGGCCAGTTCCTTGGGCGTGCTCGGGACGTCCTTGGGCACCGCCCCGCGCCGCTCGTCGGACGCGGGCGCCTTCGAGTGGTACACCTCGTTCGACTTGCTGTCGTACGCCCATACGTCGTTGCCGTTGCGGATGACGCTGTACTCGGCGGCGCTCTCCAGCAGGGAGACCTTGCCCTTGTCCGGGCCGTCGGCCGCGACCCGCAGCGTGTGCGTGCCGGAGGCCAGCTCCATGAGTTTGGACTGCGGGTCGGCGGAGGAGCCGCCGGCGCCCTGGGCGGCGCCCGACATCAGGCTGTTCTCCAGACCGCCCAGATCGGGCAGCCCGAGGTCGGTGCTGATCTTGACCGTGCCGGAGAGCTGCTGGACGTCGGACTTGGCGATCTTCTCGACGAGCTGCTGCGCGGTGATCTTCGGCAGGCTGGGGTCACCGGAGTCGGCGAGCGCCGGGACGAGCCCGATGGTCACCGCCGCCACCCCCACCACCGCGACCGGGACGACGTACCGCGCCGCCTTGCGGCGGCCGGTGCGCATCTCGTCGGCCTCGTCGCGCAGCCTTTCCGCCCCGGCGGTCCTGTCGGAATCGTTCGGTGCCATATGTGCCTTACCTCCGTCGTCGGCGGCGGCCTGCCATCCTGCGCTTCCCCACCCCTATAGCCGCCATTCTCACCCGAACCGGTGAGGAGTGGTGCTCTCCATATGACCAAATCGGGCGGAGAGATGCGTCAGACCCCGGACGCAACTCCACGTACTCCTGCGGTATGACACGGGGAGGCGGTGCCGCCCGTGACCCGTAGGGGTCGGCGAGGACATCGCGGCACGGGACAGGCTCAGGTTTTCCAGCTACACGTACTGAACGTACGTAACGTACCTAAAGTGCATACCGTACGGAACGTACGGAACGGGCAGAGCGCACTCCCGCACGCCCGCACAGAACACATCGAAATGGCGGTCGATTACATTCTTCCGCTTTCCCTCGCCGCCGACGCCACAGACGCCACAGACGCCACAGACGCGAGCTTCCGCGCATCGACACGGACCATTCCGGGCCTGGACTCCATCCGATCGTGTGACGGACGTCACACCGAGGGGACGTCAGCCCGCCCGGTGCACCACCGCGTCCACGAGCTCCACCAACGCCGCCTTCGCGTCGCACTCCGGCAACGGAGCCACCGCCGCCCGAGCCTCCTCCGCGTAGCGCACGGTGTCCCGCCGCGCCTGCTCGAGCGCCGGGTGCGCCCGCAGCCGGGCCAGCGCCTCGGCGTGCCGGTCGTCGTCCGTGAGGTCGGAGTCCAGCAGCTCGCACAGCGCGATGTCCTCGGCGAGACCGAGCCGCTCCGCCCGCTCCCGCAACCGCAGCACCGGCAGCGTGGGAATGCCCTCGCGCAGATCCGTCCCGGGCGTCTTGCCCGACTCGTGCGAGTCGGACGCGATGTCCAGCACGTCGTCCGCGAGCTGGAAGGCCACGCCCAGCCGCTCCCCGTACTGCGTCAGCACGTCCACGACCGTCTCGTCGGCCCCGGACATCATCGCGCCGAACCGGCACGCCACGGCGACCAGCGAACCGGTCTTGCCGCTGAGCACGTCGAGGTAGTGCTCGACCGGGTCCCGCCCGTCGCGCGGACCCGCCGTCTCCAGGATCTGTCCGGTGACCAGCCGCTCGAACGCCTCGGCCTGGACACGGACGGCCTCGGGCCCGAGGTCGGCCAGCGTGTGCGACGCGCGCGCGAAGAGAAAATCGCCGGTGAGGACGGCGACCGAGTTGCCCCAGCGGGTGTTCGCGCTGGGCACCCCGCGCCGCGCGTCGGCCTCGTCCATCACGTCGTCGTGGTACAGCGTGGCGAGATGGGTCAGTTCCACGACCACGGCCGAGGGCACGACACCCGGCGCGTAGGGGTCACCGAACTGGGCCGCGAGCATCACGAGCAGCGGACGGAACCGCTTCCCGCCGGCCCGCAGGAGATGCTGCGCGGCTTCCGTGATGAAGGGGACCTCGCTCTTGGTGACTTCGAGCAAGCCCTCCTCGACAGCCGCCAATCCGGCCTGGACATCGGCTTCGAGAGCCTGGTCCCGCACGCTCAGCCCGAACGGCCCGACGACGGTCACGAGAGGTTCTCCTGTCTGCTGACGATCACATGGCGAACTCGGTCGATCATTCGGTCGATGACACGGTTTGTCGATGTGTCGCTGCCATCACTCAAGTCAGCGTATCCGGTCACGTTTCGATCACCACGAGCGCCCACCGTCCCCACTGTCGACTTCCTCCCGACTTCCCTCTCCCTCGACGTCCGATGCCCCCCGAGAGGCAGCCGGCCCACGCAGCCCCCGTCCGGGCGGCGGCCCGTCACGGGCGGTATGTTCTTAATGAGACGGTATGGCGGTAGACGGACCGAATCACGCACGAGCGCTGAGAACCCGAGAACACCGAGAACACCGAGAAGAGCATGTACACCCGTACGGCGTTCCCCTACGAGACGACTCACGAGGACGTCCGGATCCCTCCGGCGGACGACACGCGGCTGCACGCAGACCGCGGGACTCGCCCACGTCGCCCGGCCGCCGGACCTCGCGCACGTCGACCAGGTGATGTGCCGCGACATCCGGGTGAAGCGCCCGGACACGGTGCACCCGTTCATCCATACGTGGCTGTCACCCCCGACCCAAGACCCGTACGGGGGGAGATGACGGAGTCCTGTGGGGCGGCTCCGTTGTCCGTTGGGGCGGCTCCGTCATCCGTGCGGCCGTCCTGACGGTGGGCGGTGGGCGTCACCGCCTGCCCCTCCCTCCTGGTCCTCTCTCTTGATCCTCCCCCTTGGTCACCCCCTTTGGTCACCCCGGCGCGTACGCGCTCCGGGGGTGCGCCGGTGCTCGTGCGCCCTCTCAGCACACCGGCGTGGACGCGGGTCGCTTCCGCCCCGCCGGAGGCGACGCGGACCTGCCGCCGGACCACCGGGAGGGCAGGGCCCGGGTGATCGCCCTGGCGTGCGACGCGGCCCCCGACGGCGCCTCGGCCCTGGTCACTCGGGGTGCTCTGCACATGCCAGCGTGCGATCGCCGTGATCAGGCGGTCCCCCCGAAGCCGAGCACTACGGAGATCGCGCATTTCGAGCCGCCCGCCATCGGCCACGCCGTCCCGCCCGGCCGTCACACCCCTCGCTCCCTCTCTCCCCACCCCCCTCCTGACCGTCCCCGGACCTGGCCCGAGCCGGGCCCGGAGGCCGACTTCACCCTGACCCCTCGCCCAGCTCTCTCGAACTCCGGTTACAGGCAAGGGATTTCGACTCCACGACCACACGGATTCACCCCCGCCACCACGGCACCCACGCCCACCCGGACGGCCTCGAGCGCGGGGAGGGCGTACCGAGGCCGTACTCGGTCCAGGAAGCCGGCCTCCTGAGCGCCCGCGCTCTCCCCTCCCGGTCGATCCGTCCGCGCCGTCCGGAACCCGCCTGGGACGCGCGAAGCGAGTTCCGCTCCGAAGTCACCTGCG
Organism: Streptomyces sp. NPDC057950; assembly: GCF_042887295.1. Taxonomy (NCBI): domain Bacteria; kingdom Bacillati; phylum Actinomycetota; class Actinomycetes; order Kitasatosporales; family Streptomycetaceae; genus Streptomyces; species Streptomyces sp. NPDC057950. The sequence goes on along the minus strand of NZ_JBHVPP010000021.1, from coordinate 124,980 downwards.
ACACACGGGACTTCACCCCCCGGTGAGCCGGTCCGCGAGGACGGCGACGAGGTGGCCTCCCATCGGGCGCGGGAGCTGCGGATCCCGCGCGCCGCGGGCCGAAGCCCCGGCGGCCACCTCGGCTGCCCCGCGGGGCAGAGCGTGGACCGGTGAATCCCTGACGGACCCCGGCGAGGGACGCCCGCCCGCTCCAGCCGTCGACCTGGAGAGGGTCACGCGCTTCGGCATCACGCGGGCGGATGCCCCGGCCGGCGTCAACAGAGGCCACACGGGCCTGAGTTCATCCCTCATCCCGACCTGAAGCGGCAGGCACGTCCCGAACACCGGCCCTACGGACTCCACTTCAGGGTCATCGAGGGCCGGCCCCCCACGGCCACCCCGGCACGGACGCGTCCGTACGAACGGTGCGCACGGCTCCCACCGGGAGCTCAGCAGCCTTTTATTCGCGCCTTATATGCCCGACTTGCCGCCATTGCCGCTTTATTCCTGTCGGATCGAGTGAGTTGGGTCACGCGCGAAGGTCATCAACCCCACCGGGCCGCCAAGTGACTACCCGTTTGCATAAGCCAAGTTGAGCGAAGCATTCCGGATTAATCGGGCAATTCATCTGCCCTTATGCCCTGGTGAAAACGATCTACACCGCGACATCAAGGCTTGTTTCGGACATGTGCTGTCGCATACCTTCACGTCACTCCGGACGGACCGCCCAATCCTGCCGCCGACCGGAACCACACCCGACCACACACGCACGGCAGGAGCGGGGGACCCAGGTAAGCCGCCGATCCGAAGTCCGGAACGGCTAGGGGTGAAGTCGCACTCACCGTGCGGCCGGGCAGCTCCCGCCCGAACCCGACAGCTCACCTCGCAGGCACCGGAGAGGAACTCGTCATGGCCGCAGCAGGTAGACACTGCCACCCGAAGACTCGCAGCACCCTCGTTCGCGGCATTCTCGCTGCGGGCACGGGCGCGGCGGTACTCGCCATCCCGCTCCTGGGCGCCACCTGCGCGCAGGCCGCCACGGGCGCCTCCGACGTCCAGCTCGTCACCTACAAGGTGGTCACGGGCGACACCCTCGCCAAGATCGCGCGGAAGTACCCCTCCAGCGGCGGCTGGAAGAAGCTGTACGAGGCCAACAGCGCGGTCATCGGTTCCAACCCGTCGGCGCTCCGCCCGGGTCTCACCCTGACGGTCGGCACGAAAACCGTCCAGAACGCCACAAAGTCCGCAAAGGTCACGGCGGCGGTCGCCAAGACCACGAAGTCCACGACGACGGCGGCCAAGACCACGGCGGTCAAGACCGCGACCACCGCCGCCGTGAAGACGTACACGAACGACCTCGACGGCTGGATCAAGCAGTCGCTGGACATCATGGCCAAGAACGGGATCCCGGGCACGTACAACGGCATCTACCGCAACGTCATGCGGGAGTCCTCCGGAAACCCCAAGGCCATCAACAACTGGGACTCCAACGCCGCCGCCGGTATCCCCTCCAAGGGCCTGCTCCAGGTCATCGACCCGACGTTCAAGGCCTACCACGTGCCCGGCACGTCCATGGACTCCTACGACCCGGTCGCGAACATCACCGCCGCCTGCAACTACGCCGCGGCCAAGTACGGCTCGATCGACAACGTCAACGGCGCCTACTGACCGGACGCCACGAGACCGGGGTGCCGGACCGGACTTCCGGCACCCCGGGAAGCCAGAACCCCGGTGGTCCGCAGCCCCGGGCAGTCGGGGCTACGGACCACCAGGGCTACGGCGCGACCGGGGCTACGGCGCGGAGAGCGGGAACAGCCGCTCAAGCACCACCGCGATCCCGTCGTCCTCGTTCGACAGCGTCACCTCGTCGGCCACCGCCTTGAGCTCCGGGTGGGCGTTGGCCATGGCGACCCCGTGGGCGGCCCAGTCGAACATAGGTATGTCGTTGGGCATGTCACCGAAGGCGATGGTGGCTTCGCAGGACAGCCCGAGATGGGCGGCGGCGAGAGCAAGGCCTGTCGCCTTGGTCACCCCGCATGGCTGGAGTTCGACCGTGCCGGGCCCCGACATGGTGACGGTGGCCAGGGAACCCACCACCGCCCTGGCGGCCGCGGCCAACTCGTCGTCGGACAGCAGCGGGTGGCGCAGCAGCACCTTGCTGATCGGCTCCGTCCAGAGGTCGTCGCGACGACCGACCCGTACCGCGGGAAGCGTCGGGTGCGGCATCACGTAGCCGGGCTCGATGAGTGTCAGTCCGTCCACGCCGTCCTGGTCCACCGCGGCGTACAGCAGCCCGACCTCCGCCTCGATCTTTCCGAGCGCCGTCTCCGCGAGTTCCCTGTCCAGGGTCACCGACCACAGCAGACGGTCCTCGCCCGCGTCGTAGAGCTGCGCCCCCTGCCCGCACACCGCCAGTCCCGCACCGCCGAGTTCACCGAGGAGCGGGCGCACCCTCGGCGCCGGGCGCCCCGTCACGACCAGATGGCGGGCGCCCGCCTCCACCGCCCTCGCCAACGCGGCCCGGGTCCGGTCGGAGACCGTGTCGTCGCCGCACAGCAGCGTTCCGTCCAGGTCAGTGGCGATGAGTGAATATGCAGTCGGAGCGGCCATGATCCGAAGAATACGGATCCGACGACTCAGGGGCCCGGCGTGAACCGGACGACGTCCGGTATCCCGTCAGCAACGCCGTTCACCGCACGGGCCACGCGCGCCCGACGACGTCACACACACTCCGATCCGCCGTACCGGGCGCCCGAGACCGCCGCGACACCGGCTTCAACACCCGTCACGGACCGGCATGTCACGGAATGTGCCCGGCCGGCAATCTCCCGGTGACGTCGGGGCGGCGGCCCCCCGCCACCGCCCCGACCGCCGGGTGCCCGACGCCGTACGCCGACTCAACCGTGGGCCGCCGCCAAGTGCCTGGCCAGTCGCGGCGAAGCGAACTCCGTCCCGCACACGAATCGCATCACGGGCCCGTACGAGGCCGCCGCCGGCAACCCCGTGAAGTACAACCCGGGGACCGAGGACCGGTATCCGGCACCGAGCTTCGGGGTACCGCGGCTCACCGCCAGCTCCGTCCGCAACGCGTGTCCCAGGAAGTCCATCGCGGCGATGTCGACGCGATAGCCCGTCGCCGCGATGACGTGGTCGGCCGCGAGCTCCTCGGGCGCACCGTCCAGGGTCCGCACGGAGAGCACCGGGCGGCTCCCGGAGACCGCGGCCCGCTCGATCCCGGCGATCTCGCTGACCTCGACCTTGCCCTCGAAGCGGTCCCGGAGCCACCACGCGCCGAGCGGGCCGAGCACCCGGCGGACGAGATAGTGCCGGGTCTCGGCGGGCAGATAGCGGTAGGGATGCGGGTAGTAGCTGAGCGCCCACAGCGACCAGGCGCGCCCGAAGGGGGACTCCGGGCGCAGCTTCGGCTGTCCCCAGGGCGGTGCGCCGAAGGCGACCCTGCCCCGGCCCCGGGACACCACGCGCACCTGCGCGCCCGCCTCCGCCGCCAGTGCGGCCGTCTCCAGGGCGGACTGTCCCGCGCCGACGACGATCAGTTCCCTGCCGGAGAACCGGGTGAGGTCGTGGTGCTGGGAGCTGTGTGAGACGGGGCCGGTGGGCACCGGTCCGTCCGCCGCCGCCTCACCGAGCTCGGGCGGCAGATGGGCGAGGCCGTACAGCCCGGTGGCCACGACGACCGCGCGTGCCGTGAACGACTCCCCCGAGTCCAGCTTCAGCTCGAACCCGTCGCCGCCCCGTCGGTCGACGGAGACGACCCGCACCTGCTCCAGCTCGGGCACGAGCTGCCGCTGGAACCACTCCCCGTAGGCGATGAAGGTCTCGACCGGGATGATGTCCTCGTCCGTGACGAGCCGTGGTATCCCGGCCGCGTCGCAGTAGTCACGGAGTGTGTGGCCCGGCTGCGGGGCGTCGATGCTGGAAGCGGCCGGGGTCGATTTGAGGAGCATCCCCTCGGGCATGTGGTCGCGCCAGCTCACCATGGGCCGGCCGAAGACACGCACCGGAATGCCGCGCGCCCGCAGATGGGCGGCGGTGGACAGGCCGAACGGGCCCGCACCGATGACTGCTACCGGATGAATCACGAAGTCCCCTCCCCAGGACGTTCTTCCGTCACTTCGTGGTCGTACTGGTACTGCTGCCGCGACGGTTGGTCCGCCACAGCTGGTACAGATGTCTCGCGCCCGGCCGCACGAAGCGCGCGAGCATCGTGAAGAACGGCCGCAGGTCGTCACCCGCGAGCCAGGCCAGCTCCGTACCGCTCGCACGCGCCGGCGCGTGCGGGGTGGTGTAGCCGCTGCGCCGGTAGGCGAGCAGGGCCGGCAGGTCGATGTTCTCCACGATGTACCGGTGGCCGGCCCGCTGTTCCCCCTCGGGAACGGTGCGCCCGGTCAGGTCGAGGTGCATGGCCCGGACGACGTCGATCCCCGACTCGTTCTCGAAGAGCCGGAACTGCGCGCCCATGCGGGGGTTGAAGTCGAGAAGCTTGTACTGCCCGTCGCGGCGGTCGAAGCGCAGGTCGAGGTCGATGACGCCGCTGAAGCCGATCTGTTTGATGAAACGTGCGGCGAGGTCCGCGAGTTCCGGATTGTCGACGACGTACGCGTTCGCCGTCATGCCCGCGTGCGGTGGCCAGGAGCGGACCTTCACGCCCGTGAACATCGCGAGCGGCGTCGAGTCCGCGTCGAAGTACGCGTGCACGATCCAGTCCTCCGCCTCCTCCCTGGGCAGGTACTCCTGGAGGATCACACCCGGGTTCCCGCCCCAGTCCCGGGCGAGTGCCAGCAGCCCCTCCCGGGTCGCGATCCTCGTCGTCCCGTTGACCGCGGGCCGGCTGCGGCGCACGAACGCCTCCCGGTTCTTGGCCACGAGAGGGAAGCGGGCCGAGGCGGCGAAGCGCTCGATCTCCTCGTACGACTGGGGAAAGGCGGCCGCCGGACTGGGGATGCCGTGCTCCACGCACAGCTCGTGCAGGCCCTGCTTGCTGGCGAGGCGGCGGGGCAGTTTGGCGTCCACCCGAGGAAAGAGGAAGCGCTCCGCGAGTTCCTCCTGGTGTTCCGCTATCAGGACGGCGGCCTCCTCGTCCGTCGGGACGAGCACGGTCGGCCGCCCTATGCGACGGCCGATCCGCAACAGCCCCTCGACCAGGCGCTCCGGCTCCTCCGTCCCCGTCGTCGGCCAGACGAAGGCACGGCGCAGATAGCGTGAGGCCGCGGCGGGCGTGTAACGGTCCTCCGTGATCGCGTACATCGGTATGCCCAGGCGGCCCAGGCTCCGGATGGCGCCCACTCCTCCGTGATGCAGTGGATAGTCACCGAATTTCACTATCAGCCCAGGAACGTCCCGGTCGGCGTCGACCGGCACTCCACTGACGCCCCTGGCCACGGGTCCCCCCACGTGTCCCCCCTACGGACCGGACCCACCCCGTCCATGTCCCCAAAGGACGCTAAGCCGGAATTGCCGCGTCCGACAAGGCCTATTCGGACATTGCGAACTCTTTAGGCACTGCCACAGCACGGCCACTCCCCCGTAACGTGTGCCGCGACCACACGGAACGCGTGGAACACATGGATCACGGCGCGTACGACCACGAAAGCGAGGCACCACCCGATGCCCCCCTTCGATGTCCCCGAGGGCGATCCCTTCGGCCCGCACAACCTCCCCTACGGCGTCTTCTCCCGGGCCGGCTCGTCCGAACGGAGCGTCGGCGTCCGGCTCGGCGACCACGTCCTCGACGCGGGCGCGGCGGCCCGGGCACTCGGCTCCCCGTACGCCGAACTGCTCGCGCGGCCCAGCCTTAACCCACTGCTCGCGGCGGGCCGCACGGCCTGGTCCGACGTGCGCCGCGCGCTGACGGGCTGGGTGACGGTCCCGGCCCACCGGGAGACCGTGGAGCCCCATCTGTACCCCCTCTCCGAGGTGACCCTGCACCTCCCGTTCGAGGTCGCGGACTACGTCGACTTCTACGCCTCCGAGAACCACGCCCGTAACGTCGGACAGATCTTCCGCCCCGACGCCGCGGACTCCCTCACCCCCAACTGGAAGCACCTGCCGATCGGCTACCACGGCCGCGCGGGCACGGTGGTGGTGTCGGGGACGGAGGTGGTGCGTCCGTCGGGCCAGCGCAAGGCCCCCACGGACGCGGAGCCCGTCTTCGGTCCGTCCGTCCGGCTCGACATCGAGGCCGAGGTCGGCTTCGTGGTCGGCGCTCCCTCGCCCCTCGGCACTCCGGTGCCCCTCGCCGACTTCCGCGACCACGTCTTCGGCCTCTGCCTCCTCAACGACTGGTCGGCGCGCGACATCCAGGCCTGGGAGTACGTCCCGCTCGGTCCCTTCCTCGGCAAGTCCTTCGCCACCTCGGTGTCGGCGTGGGTCACCCCGCTCGACGCCCTGGACGACGCCCGTGTCGCGTCTCCGGTCCGCACGCACCCCCTTCTTCCCTACCTGGACGACTCCGCGGAGGACCCTGGCGGCTACGACCTCCGTATCTCCGTCGCCATCAACGGCCACGTCGTCTCGGAGCCGCCCTTCTCCACCATGTACTGGACGGCGGCCCAGCAACTGGCCCACATGACGGTCAACGGAGCCTCCCTGCGCACCGGCGACCTGTACGGCTCGGGGACGGTCAGCGGCCCCTCGCCGCAGGAACGCGGCTCCCTCCTCGAACTCACCTGGAACGGCCGCGAGCCCCTCGAGCTCCCCACCGGCAAGCGGACCTTCCTCGAGGACGGCGACGAGGTGACGATGACCGCCTGGGCTCCCGGCCCGAACGGCACCCGGGTCGCCCTCGGCGAGGTCACGGGCCGCATCCGCTAGTTCCCCCGCCCGCGCCCCCGCCCCCGCGCCCGCCCGCGCCCGGCCCAGCCCGGCGAGGCGAGGCGCGGCGCGGGGGCACTGCCCGACCACTGCCCGACGGGCCCCTGTCCCGTGGCCCGTGGCCCGGGGCCCGGGTTTCGGGGCCCGGGTTTCGGGCGCGGTGCTACATCCAGTCCTCAGGCTCCGGCTCCGCGTCCATCTCGGGCCAGTCCGGGTCCGGCGCCTCGTCGGCCGCGGGGGCCGGCGCCCCTCCGGGGGCGCCGCCCAGGGCGGCGAGCACCCCGACCACGCCCTCGCCGTACGTCGCGAGCTTCTTCTCGCCCACCCCGCTGATCCCTCCGAGGCCCGCCACGGAGGTGGGCCACACCGTCGCGATCTCCCGGAGCGTGGCGTCGTGGAAGATGACGTACGCCGGGACGCCCTGTTCCTTGGCCTGCTCGGCACGCCACGCACGCAGGGCCTCGAAGGCGGGGACGAGTTCCTGCGGCAGCTCCACAACGGCCTTGGCCTTGCGTTCCCCCCGTGGCGACGAGGAGGAGGAACGAGAGGCGGCCGGCTTCGGCTGCTCCTTGCGCAACGGCACGTCGCGCTCGCGCCTCAGCACCGTCCCGCTCTCCTCGGTCAGCACCAGCGTCCCGTACTCGCCCTCGACCGCGAGCAGCCCCTGCGCGAGCAACTGCCGTACGACACCGCGCCATTCGGGCTCCGACAGATCCTCACCGATGCCGAACACGGACAGCTGGTCGTGGTCGAACTGGATCACCTTGGCGGTCCGGCGCCCCAGCAGGATGTCGACGATCTGGAGCGCGCCGAACTTCTGCCCGCGCTCCCGCTGCAACCGCACCACCGTCGACAGCAGCTTCTGCGCCGCGACCGTGCCGTCCCAGGTCTCGGGCGGCGTCAGGCACGTGTCGCAGTTGCCGCACGCCGGGGTGTGCGGGTCCTGGCCGAAGTACGCCAGCAGCTGGGAACGCCGGCACTGGGCCGTCTCGCACAGCGCCAGCATCGAGTCCAGGTGGGCGGCGGCCCGCCGGCGGAACGCCTCGTCACCCTCGGAGCCCTGGATCAGCTTGCGCTGCTGCACGACGTCCTGCAGGCCGTACGCCATCCATGCCGTGGACGGCTGTCCGTCACGGCCCGCGCGGCCCGTCTCCTGGTAGTACCCCTCCACCGACTTGGGCAGGTCGAGGTGGGCGACGAACCGCACGTCCGGCTTGTCGATGCCCATGCCGAAGGCGATCGTGGCGACGACCACCAGGCCCTCTTCGCGCAGGAAGCGCGACTGGTGCGCGGCGCGGGTGCCCGCGTCCAGGCCCGCGTGGTACGGCACAGCCTCGACGCCGTTGCGGGAGAGGAACTCGGCGGTCTTCTCGACCGAGTTGCGCGAGAGGCAGTACACGATGCCCGCGTCGCCCGCGTGCTCCTCGCGCAGGAACGACAGCAGCTGCTTCTTGGGGTCGGCCTTCGGGACGATCCGGTACTGGATGTTGGGCCGGTCGAAGCTCGCCTCGAAGTGGCGCGCGTGCGGCATGGCCAGGCGCTGGGTGATCTCCTTGTGCGTCGCGTGCGTGGCCGTGGCCGTCAGCGCGATGCGCGGGACGTCCGGCCAGCGCTCGCCGAGCAGCGAGAGTGCCAGGTAGTCGGGGCGGAAGTCGTGACCCCACTGGGCCACGCAGTGCGCCTCGTCGATCGCGAAGACGGAGATCTTCGCCCGCGACAGCAGGTCCAGCGTGCTGTCCAGGCGCAGCCGCTCCGGGGCCAGGTAGAGCAGGTCCAGCTCGCCCGCCAGCAGCTCGGCCTCGACCACGCGGCGCTCGTCGAAGTCCTGCGTGGAGTTCATGAAGCCGGCGCGCACGCCCAGCGCGCGCAGCGCGTCCACCTGGTCCTGCATCAGGGCGATGAGTGGCGAGACGACCACACCCGTGCCCGGTCTGACCAGGGACGGAATCTGATAGCAGAGTGACTTGCCGCCACCCGTCGGCATCAGGACGACAGCGTCACCGCCCGCCACCACGTGCTCGATGATCTCTTCCTGCTCGCCGCGGAAGGCGTCGTACCCGAAGACCCGGTGGAGCGTGGCCAGTGCCTCGCCCTCCCCCAGCTGCTCCGTCGCGTCCGCTTCGGTCATCACACCCGTCCCGCCCATCGTCCAGTCCCCCGTACGTCGCGCCTCGACCACTGCGTCCACGATAGGGGTCCGCGCCGACAGCCTCGGAGTTATCCACAGGCTGCGACCGTTCGGCTCCTCTGCGCGTCGTTGTCCGCCCGCGCTCACTCCACCGGGCGGCGCACCTCACCCGCGTTCCACCCGTTGGCTCCTCTCGTATGGCGACCCCTCACGACCGCGGGACATGCTGCTCGGGCCGGCGGAGGGGCCGCAGCCGACGGACCGGCACCGTCCCGTACACCGCTCTCGCGCCTCTAGGAGTCATCGCATGTCCCAGCGTCCGCTCAGGACCGCCTTCGCCCTCATGACAGCCGTCGCCGCCTCGCTCGCCCTGGCCGCCGCGCCCGCCCCGGCCGCGGGCGGGCCCGCGGCTCCCATGGACCCCTCGGCCGTACGGGACCTGGACACGGCGTACGCGGCCAGCGTCAAGTATCTCGACGAGTCGACCGCCCTCGCCGACGGCTACGTTCCCTTCGCGTGCTCGGCGGACCCCGCGGGCCACGGCGCCATGGGCTACCACTACTTCAACGAGTCCCGCTACGGCTCCCTCGACCCGGCGAAGCCGGGAGCTCTGCTCTTCGAGGACGGACCGGGCGGAAGGCGCAGGCTGGCGGGGGTGGAGTGGATTGTGGTGGACAAGGACCAGAACATGAAGACCAGCGGCGACCGGCCTTCGCTGTTCGGCCAGAAGTTCGAAGGCCCGATGCCTGGTCATTACCCCGGCATGCCGGTCCACTACGACCTCCACGTCTGGCTCTGGAAGCACAACCCCGCCGGCCTCTTCAACCGGTGGAACCCCCGTGTGTCGTGTCCGGCCGTCTCGGCGCACTCCGCGCCGGCGGCCCACACGGCCCACATGGCCCACTGACGACGGCTCGGGCCCCGCTCCTGGGAAGGAGCGGGGCCCGAGCCGTGGGCGGTCCCGGTCAGCGGACGAAGACGCCCGCCTGGCTCGCCAGGTCGAGGAAGTACTGCGGCGCGACTCCCAGCACCAGCGTGACCGCGACGCCGAAAGCGATCGCCGTCATGGTCAGCGGCGAGGGCACCGCGACCGTGGGCCCTTCCGGCTTGGGCTCGCTGAAGAACATCAGAACGATCACCCGGATGTAGAAGAACGCCGCGATCGCCGACGAGATCACACCGACCACGACCAGTGCGCCCGCGCCGCCCTCCGCCGCCGCCTTGAACACGGCGAACTTTCCGGCGAAGCCCGAGGTCAGCGGGATGCCCGCGAAGGCCAGCAGGAAGACCGCGAAGACGGCCGCCACCAGCGGGGAGCGGCGTCCGAGGCCGGCCCACTTGGACAGGTGTGTCGCCTCGCCGCCCGCGTCGCGGACCAGGGTCACGACCGCGAAGGCCCCGATCGTCACGAACGAGTAGGCGGCCAGGTAGAAGAGGACCGACGAGACGCCGTCCGGCGAGGCCGCGATGACACCCGCGAGGATGAAGCCCGCGTGTGCGATCGACGAGTACGCCAGCAGGCGCTTGATGTCGGTCTGGGTGATCGCGACGATGGCACCGCCGAGCATGGTGACGATCGCGACGGCCCACATGACCGGCCGCCAGTCCCAGCGCAGGCCCGGCAGGACGACGTACAGCAGACGCAGCAGCGCCCCGAAGGCGGCCACCTTCGTCGCCGCCGCCATGAAGCCGGTGACCGGTGTCGGTGCTCCCTGGTAGACGTCCGGCGTCCACATGTGGAAGGGCACCGCGCCGACCTTGAAGAGCAGGCCCATGACGACCATCGCGGCGCCGATCAGCAGCAGCACGTCGTTGCCCATGGTGCCGGCGAGTGCCGGGTCGACGTTGGTGACCGTGCCGTCGACGACCTGCGCGATCCTGGCGTACGACACCGAGCCCGCGTAGCCGTAGAGCAGCGCGATGCCGAACAGGGTGAACGCGGAGGCGAAGGCGCCGAGCAGGAAGTACTTGACCGCGGCCTCCTGCGACATGAGTCGCTTGCGGCGGGCCACGGCGCACAGCAGGTACAGCGGCAGCGAGAAGACCTCCAGCGCGATGAACAGCGTCAGCAGGTCGTTGGCCGACGGGAAGACCAGCATGCCGCCGATCGCGAAGAGCAGCAGCGGGAACACCTCGGTGGTGGTGAACCCGGCCTTCACCGCGGCCTTTTCACTGTCGCTGCCGGGCACGGAGGCGGCCTGCGCGGCGAACGAGTCGACGCGGTTCCCGTGCGCCTCCGGGTCGAGCCGGCGCTCGGCGAAGGTGAAGACGCCGAGGATGCCCGCCAGCAGGATCGTGCCCTGCAGGAACAAGGAGGGCCCGTCGACGGCGATCGCGCCCATCGCCGCGATGTGCGCCTTCGTCGTGCCGTATCCGCCGGCCGCCATCGCGACCACCGCCGCGAAGGCGGCGGCGAGCGCGACGACGGACACGAACACCTGGGTGTAGTAACGGGACTTGCGCGGGACGAAGGCCTCGATCAGCACCCCGACGAGCGCCGCCCCGATGACGATCAGGGTGGGCGACAATTGCCCGTATTCGATCTTCGGCGCGTCGATCTTCGCGATCGGCTCCGCCGCGGTTGTCCACAGGCTGTGGACGGCTGCTGCGCTCACTTGGCCGCCTCCACCTCGGGCTGGGGGTCCTTTTTGTGTACATCCGACATGGTCTGCTGGACCGCGGGGTTGACGATGTCGGTGACGGGCTTCGGATAGACGCCCAGGAAGATCAGCAGAGCGATCAGCGGAGCGACCACCAGGAGTTCGCGCACCCTGAGGTCGGGCATCTCGGCGACCTCGGCCTTCACCGGGCCCGTCATCGTCCGCTGGTACAGGACGAGCGTGTAGAGCGCGGCGAGCACGATGCCGAAGGTGGCGACGATGCCGACGGCCGGGTAGCGCGTGAACGTGCCGACCAGGACGAGGAATTCACTCACGAAGGGCGCGAGCCCGGGAAGGGAGAGGGTCGCGAGGCTGCCGACCAGGAAGGTGCCGGCGAGCACCGGGGCGACCTTCTGCACCCCTCCGTAGTCGGCGATCAGACGCGAGCCGCGCCGCGAGATCAGGAAGCCCGCCACCAGCATCAGGGCGGCCGTCGAGATCCCGTGGTTGACCATGTAGAGCGTCGCGCCCGACTGGCCCTGGCTGGTCATCGCGAAGATGCCCAGGATGATGAAGCCGAAGTGCGAGATCGACGCGTACGCCACCAGTCGCTTGATGTCCCGCTGACCGACCGCGACCAGAGCCCCGTAGACGATGCTGATCAGGGCGAGCACGAGGATGGCCGGCGTCGCCCACTTGCTGGCCTCGGGGAAGAGCTGGAGGCAGAAGCGGAGCATCGCGAAGGTGCCGACCTTGTCGACCACCGCCGTGATCAGGACCGCGACCGGCGCCGTGGCCTCCCCCATGGCGTTGGGCAGCCAGGTGTGCAGCGGCCACAGCGGTGCCTTCACCGCGAACGCGAAGAAGAAGCCCAGGAACAGCCAGCGCTCCGTATTGGTCGCCATGTGCAGCGAGCCGTTGGCACGGGCCTGCACGATCTCCTGGAGCGAGAAGTTCCCGGCGACCACGTAGAGGCCGATCACCGCGGCCAGCATGATCAGGCCGCCGACCAGGTTGTAGAGGAGGAACTTCACCGCGGCGTAGGACCGCTGTGTCGCCGCGACCTCGTCGCCGTGTTCGTGGGCCTTGTCCCCGAAGCCGCCGATGAGGAAGTACATCGGGATCAGCATGGCTTCGAAGAAGATGTAGAAGAGGAAGACGTCGGTGGCCTCGAAGGAGATGATCACCATCGCCTCGACGGCCAGGATCAGGGCGAAGAAGCCCTGGGTCGGCCGCCACCGCGTGTTCCCGGTCTCCTGCGGGTCGGCGTCGTGCCAGCCCGCCAGGATCACGAACGGGATCAGCAGCGCGGTCAGCGCCACCAGCGCCACCCCGATGCCGTCCACACCCAGCTCGTAGCGCACCCCGAAGTCCTTGATCCAGGAGTGCGATTCGGTGAGCTGGTAGCGGCTGCCGCCGGGGTCGAACCGTACGAGCACGATCGCGGCCAGGGCGAGTGTGGCGAGCGAGACGAGCAGCGCCAGCCACTTGGCGGCGGCACGGCGCGCGGCCGGCACGGCGGCCGTGGCCACCGCTCCGAGGGCCGGGAGCGCCGCCGTCGCTGTCAGCAGAGGAAAGGACATCGGGATCAGACCGCCCTCATCAGCAGGGTCGCGGCGATGAGGATCGCCGCACCGCCGAACATCGAGACCGCGTAACTGCGGGCATAGCCGTTCTGCAGCTTGCGCAGTCGCCCGGAGAGGCCGCCCATCGAGGCCGCCGTACCGTTGACGACCCCGTCGACCAGGGTGTGGTCGACGTACACAAGGGAGCGCGTGAGGTGCTCCCCGCCGCGCACCAGCACGACGTGGTTGAAGTCGTCCTGGAGCAGGTCGCGCCGGGCGGCCCGGGTGAGCAGGGAACCGCGCGGGGCGACGGCCGGGACGGGGCTGCGCCCGTACTGGAGATAGGCGATTCCGGCGCCGACGACGAGGAGGACCATCGTGGCCAGCGTGACCGTGAGGGCGCTGACGGGCGAGTCGCCCTCCGAGTGCCCGGTGATCGGCTCCAGCCAGTGCAGGAAGCGGTCGCCGAAGCTGAAGAAACCACCCGCGAAGACCGACCCGAAGGCCAGCACGATCATGGGGATCGTCATGGACCGGGGCGACTCGTGCGGGTGCGGCTCGTGGCCCTCCGCGTCCGGCTGCCAGCGCTTCTCACCGAAGAAGGTCATGATCATCACGCGCGTCATGTAGTACGCGGTGATCGCCGCGCCGAGCAGGGCGGCGCCGCCGAGGATCCAGCCCTCGGTGCCACCCTTGGCGAAGGCCGCCTCGATGATCTTGTCCTTGGAGAAGAAGCCGGACAGGCCCGGGAAGCCGATGATGGCGAGGTAGCCGAGGCCGAAGGTGACGAAGGTGACCGGCATGTACTTCCTGAGGCCGCCGTACCTCCGCATGTCGACCTCGTCGTTCATACCGTGCATCACCGAGCCGGCGCCGAGGAACAGCCCCGCCTTGAAGAAGCCGTGCGTCACCAGGTGCATGATCGCGAAGACGTAGCCGATCGGGCCGAGGCCCGCGGCCAGCACCATGTAGCCGATCTGCGACATCGTCGAGCCGGCGAGCGCCTTCTTGATGTCGTCCTTCGCGCAACCGACGATCGCACCGAACAGCAGGGTGACGGCACCGACCACGGTGACGACCAACTGCGCGTCGGGCGCGGCGTTGAAGACCGCACCGGAGCGGACGATCAGGTAGACGCCCGCGGTCACCATCGTCGCGGCGTGGATGAGGGCCGAGACCGGGGTCGGGCCCTCCATCGCGTCCCCGAGCCAGGACTGCAGCGGCACCTGGGCGGACTTGCCGCAGGCGGCGAGCAACAGCATCAGCGCGACGGCGGTGAGCTTGCCCTCCGTGGCGCCGCCGACCAGCCCCGGGTGCCCCTCGCTGCCGAGCACCGGTCCGAAGGCGAAGGTGCCGAAGGTGGTGAACATCAGCATGATGGCGATCGACAGGCCCATGTCGCCGACGCGGTTGACCAGGAAGGCCTTCTTCGCGGCGGTGGCGGCGCTGGGCTTGTGCTGCCAGAAGCCGATCAGCAGGTACGAGGCGAGGCCCACGCCCTCCCAGCCGACGTACAGCAGCAGGTAGTTGTCCGCGAGGACGAGCAGCAGCATCGCCGCGAGGAACAGGTTCAGATAGCCGAAGAAGCGGCGGCGCCGCTCGTCGTGCTCCATGTACCCGATGGAGTACAGGTGGATCAGCGAGCCGACGCCCGTGATCAGCAGGACGAACGTCATCGACAGCTGGTCCAGCTGGAGGGAGACGTCCGCCCGGAAGCCCGCGACGGGGATCCAGCTGAACAGGTGCTGGCCGAGGGGCCGGTCGGCGGCGCTCTTGCCCAGCATGTCGGCGAAGAGGACCGCGCCGATCACGAAGGAGGCCGCCGCGAGCGCCGTGCCGATCCAGTGGCCGACGGCATCGAGCCGCCGGCCGCCGCACAGCAGTACGGCCGCTCCGAGCAGAGGCGCCGCTACCAGCAGCGCAATCAGATCTTCCACGATTCAGCGACCCCTTACAGCTTCATCAGGCTGG
Organism: Streptomyces sp. NPDC057950; assembly: GCF_042887295.1. Classification (NCBI taxonomy): domain Bacteria; kingdom Bacillati; phylum Actinomycetota; class Actinomycetes; order Kitasatosporales; family Streptomycetaceae; genus Streptomyces; species Streptomyces sp. NPDC057950. The sequence goes on along the minus strand of NZ_JBHVPP010000021.1, from coordinate 109,906 downwards.
CGTCGTCGACCGAGGCCGAGTGGCGGGAACGGAACAGCGACACGATGATCGCGAGCCCGACCACGACCTCCGCGGCGGCGACGACCATCGTGAAGAAGGCGATGATCTGGCCGTCGAGATTGCCGTGCATGCGGGAGAAGACGACGAACGCGAGGTTGCAGGCGTTGAGCATGAGCTCGACACACATGAACACCACGATCGCGTTGCGCCTGATCAGCACACCGGTGGCGCCGATCGTGAACAACAGGGCGGCGAGATAGAGGTAGTTGACCGGATTCACTGGGACGCCTCCTCCGTCTTCGCGCGCTCCAGGCGTTCTTCGGCGCGCTGCTCCAGGGCCTTCAGATCGCTCAGTGCCTCGGTGGACACGTCACGGACCTGACCGCGCTCCCGCAGTGTCTTGTTGACGGTCAGCTCCGAGGGGGTGCCGTCCGGGAGGAGACCCGCGATGTCCACCGCGTTGTGCCGGGCGTAGACACCCGGGGCCGGCAGCGGCGGCAGGTGCTTGCCCTCCCGCACCCGCTGCTCGGACAGCTCGCGCTGGGTCTTGGGGCGCTCGGTGCGCTCCCGGTGCGTGAGCACCATGGCGCCGACGGCGGCCGTGATGAGCAGCGCGCCGGTGATCTCGAAGGCGAACACGTACTTCGTGAAGATGAGGGCCGCGAGACCCTCCACGTTCCCGTTGGCGTTGGCCTTGCCCAGGCCGTTGAACTCCGTCAGCGACGCGTTGCCGATGCCCGCGATCAGCAGGACACCGAAGCCGAGACCGCAGACCAGGGCCAGCCAGCGCTGCCCCTTGATGGTCTCCCTCAGGGAATCCGCCGCGGTGACACCGACGAGCATGACCACGAACAGGAACAGCATCATGATCGCGCCGGTGTAGACGACGATCTGCACGATGCCCAGGAAGTACGCGCCGTTGGCGAGATAGAACACCGCCAGGACGATCATGGTCCCGGCGAGACAGAGCGCGCTGTGCACGGCCTTCTTCATGAAGACGGTGCACAGGGCGCCGATCACGGCGACGGTGCCGAGCACCCAGAACTGGAAGGCCTCTCCGGTGGAGGTGGAGTAGGCGGCGAGCTGCGCGCTCATGCTTCCACCCCCTCCTCATGGGGCTTCTCGCCCTTGGAGACGGCCACTTGGCGTACGGTGCCGGGCGCCGCCTCCGTGACCAGGCCCTGGTAGTAGTCCTGCTCGTCCGTCCCGGGGAAGATCGAGTGCGGTGACTCCACCATGCCCTCCTCGAGACCGGCGAGCAGCTGCTCCTTGGTGTAGATGAGGTTGGCGCGGCTGCTGTCCGCGAGCTCGAACTCGTTCGTCATCGTCAGCGCGCGCGTGGGGCACGCCTCGATGCACAGACCGCACAGGATGCAGCGGGCGTAGTTGATCTGATAGACGCGGCCGTAGCGCTCACCGGGCGAGTAGCGCTCCTCCTCGGTGTTGTCCGCGCCCTCCACGTAGATGGCGTCCGCGGGACAGGCCCACGCGCACAGCTCACAGCCGACGCACTTCTCCAGGCCGTCCGGATGACGGTTGAGCTGGTGCCGGCCGTGGAACCGCGGGGCCGTGGTCTTGTGCTGCTCCGGGTACTGCTCCGTCAGCCGCTTCTTGAACATGGCCTTGAAGGTCACGCCGAAGCCGGCGACGGGGTTCTGGAAACCGGGTTTGGTCTCCTTCGGCTCCTCAGACATCCGACCCCTCCTTTCCGTCACGAGATCCGGCGTCCGATCCGTCACTCGCAGTATCGGACCCACCACTGACAATCAACTCCCGCTCGCGGTGCGGGCGGCGCCGCGGCACCGGCGGCAGCTCCTGCCCCGGCAGCGGCGGCACGGGGAATCCGCCGGCCATCGGGTCGAAGGCGGCGGCCTCGGCCGACGCCTCCCGGGCCTCCGGCTTCTCGCGGAAGATGTCCACGGCGAACGAGATCAGCAGCAGCACGAGGACACCGCCACCGACGTACAGAGCGATGTCGGCGAAGTCGTAGTGCTGGTTCTTCAGGGTCCGTACGGTCGCGACGAGCATCAGCCACACCACGGAGACCGGAATGAGCACCTTCCAGCCGAGCTTCATCAGCTGGTCGTAGCGGACGCGCGGGAGCGTGCCGCGCAGCCAGATGAAGAAGAACAGCAGCAGCTGCACCTTCACCACGAACCAGAGCATCGGCCACCAGCCGTGGTTGGCGCCCTCCCAGAAGGTGCTGATGGGCCACGGGGCCCGCCAGCCGCCGAGGAAGAGCGTGGTCGACACGGCCGAGACCGTCACCATGTTCACGTACTCGGCGAGCATGAACAGCGCGAACTTGATGGACGAGTACTCGGTGTTGAAGCCGCCGACGAGGTCGCCCTCGGACTCCGGCATGTCGAAGGGGGCGCGGTTGGTCTCGCCGACCATCGTGATGATGTAGATCACGAAGGAGACCGGCAGCAGCAGGACGTACCAGCGGTCGTGCTGCTGCTCGACGATCGTCGAGGTCGACATCGACCCGGAGTAGAGGAACACCGAGGCGAACGCGGCGCCCATGGCGATCTCGTAGGAGATCATCTGCGCGCAGGAACGCAGTCCGCCGAGGAGCGGGTACGTCGACCCGGAGGACCAGCCCGCGAGCACGATCCCGTAGATGCCGACCGAGGCGACCGCGAGGATGTAGAGCATCGCGATCGGCAGGTCGGTGAGCTGCATCGTGGTGCGGTGCCCGAAGATCGAGATCTCGTTGCCCGCGGGCCCGAAGGGGATCACCGCGATCGCCATGAAGGCCGGGATGGCCGCGACGACCGGCGCGAGGATGTAGACCACCTTGTCCGCGCGTTTGACGACGAGGTCTTCCTTGAGCATCAGTTTGATGCCGTCGGCGAGCGACTGGAGCATGCCCCAGGGGCCGTGCCGGTTGGGGCCGATGCGCAGCTGCATCCAGGCGACGACCTTGCGCTCCCACACGATGGAGAAGAGCACGGTGATCATCAGGAAGGCGAAGCAGAAGACCGCCTTGACGACGACCAGCCACCAGGGGTCGCGGCCGAACATGGAGAGGTCTTCCGCGGCGAGGTACGGCGTGTAGGGCGTCATGCCTCCACCTCCTTGGGGGCCTCGGTGGCGAGCGTCGCCGGACCGATGCGGACGAGTGCGCCGGGCAGCGCCCCCGTGTCGGAGGCGACGCCTCCGCCGGCGGAGTTCAGCGGAAGCCAGACCACGCGGTCGGGCATCTCGGTGATCTGCAGCGGGAGGGCGAGGGTCCCGGCGCTGCCGGTGACGGCGAGGAGGTCGCCCTCCTTGACACCCGCCTCGGCGGCCGTGGCGGCCGACACGCGTGCGCGTGCCGCGTGCCGGGTCCCGGCGAGCGCCTCGTCGCCCTCCTGGAGACGCCCCAGGTCGAGCAGCAGCCGATGGCCCGCGAGCACGGCCTCCCCGGCGGCGGGACGCGGCAGCGACGCCGCGATCTCGACGGGTTCTGCGGCCCGTGGACCGCCCCAGGCGCCGAGCCGGTCCAGCTCCCCGCGCGCGGTGCGCAGGTCCGGCAGACCGAGGTGTACGTCCATGGCGTCGGCCAGCATCTGCAGCACCCGCGCGTCGGTGGGTGCCAGGGTGCGGGTCATCTGCTCGGGCTTGAGCGCGGCCTCGAACAGGCGGGCCCTTCCTTCCCAGTTGAGGAAGGTGCCGGACTTCTCGGTGACCGCGGCCACCGGGAGGACGACATCCGCGTGTTCGGTGACCTCACCGGGACGCAGTTCGAGCGACACCAGGAAGCCGATCTCCGAAAGTGCCGCACGCGCGCGTGCCGGGTCGGGCAGGTCGTTGACCTCCACGCCCGCCACGACCAGTGCCTGCAGTTCGCCGGCCGCGGCGGCCTCGACGATCTGGCCGGTGTCGCGACCGTAGCGGTGCGGGAGCTGGGACACTCCCCAGGCGGCGGCGACCTCCTCCCGCGCGCGCGGGTCGGTGGCCGGTCGCCCGCCCGGCAGCAGCGACGGCAGAGCGCCCGCCTCGATGGCGCCGCGTTCCCCTGCCCGCCGCGGGATCCACACCAGCGCGGCGCCGGTCGCGGCCGCGGCTCGTACGGCGGAGGTGAGTCCGCCCGCCACCGCGGCGAGCCGCTCGCCGACGACGATCACGGCGCCTGCTCCGCGCAGTGCCTCGGCGGCCCCGGCTCCGTCGCCCTCCAGACCGACCCCGCTCGCGAGGGCGTTCAGCCACTCGGTCTCGGTGCCGGGCGCGGCGGGCAACAGCGTGCCGCCCGCCTTCGCCAGGCCGCGCGTCGCGTGCGTGGCGAGGGAGAAGGTCTTCTGCCCGTGTCCGCGCCATGCCTTGCGCAACCGCAGGAAGACTCCGGGCGCCTCCTCCTCCGACTCGAAGCCGACGAGCAGAACCGCGGGCGCCTTCTCCAGGGAGGTGTACGTGACGCCCGTACCGTCGAGGTCCCGTCCCCGGCCGGCCACACGGGCCGCCAGGAACTCGGCCTCCTCGGCGCTGTGCACGCGCGCGCGGAAGTCGATGTCGTTGGTGTCGAGGGCCACGCGCGCGAACTTGCTGTAGGCGTAGGCGTCCTCGACGGTGAGCCGGCCTCCGGTCAGGACACCGGTCCTGCCCCGGGCCGCCAGCAGTCCCGAGGCCGCGGCCTCCAGGGCCTCCGGCCAGGAGGCGGGCTCCAGTTCACCGGAGGCGCCGCGGACCAGGGGCGTCTCCAGCCGGTCACGCCGCTGCGCGTACCGGAAGCCGAAACGCCCCTTGTCGCACAGCCACTCCTCGTTGACCTCCGGGTCGGGAGCCGCGAGGCGTCGCATCACCTTGCCGCGCCGGTGATCCGTGCGCGTCGCGCAGCCGCCCGCGCAGTGCTCGCACACCGAGTGCGAGGAGACGAGGTCGAAGGGGCGGGAACGGAAGCGGTACGCCGCCGAGGTCAGCGCTCCGACCGGGCAGATCTGGATCGTGTTCCCGGAGAAGTACGACTCGAAGGGATCCCCCTCGCCGGTGCCGACCTGCTGGAGCGCCCCGCGCTCGATCAGCTCGATCATCGGGTCGCCGGCGATCTGGTTGCTGAACCGGGTGCAGCGGGCGCACAGCACGCACCGCTCACGGTCGAGCAGCACCTGGGTGGAGATCGGGACCGGCTTCTCGTACGTCCGCTTCTTTCCGTCGAAGCGGGATTCGGCGCCGCCGTGCGACATCGCCTGGTTCTGCAGCGGGCACTCGCCGCCCTTGTCGCAGACCGGGCAGTCCAGCGGGTGGTTGATGAGCAGCAGCTCCATCACGCCGTACTGGGCCTTCTCGGCGACGGGCGAGGTGAGCTGCGTCTTCACCACCATCCCGTCCGTGCACGTGATCGTGCAGGACGCCATGGGCTTGCGCTGTCCCTCGACCTCGACGATGCACTGGCGGCAGGCGCCGGCGGGGTCGAGCAGCGGATGGTCGCAGAAGCGGGGGATCTCGATGCCGAGCTGTTCCGCGGCGCGGATGACCAGGGTGCCCTTGGGCACGCTGATCTCGGCGCCGTCGATCGTCAGCGAGACGAGATCCTCCGGCGGAACCGCCGCCTCTCCCCCTCCCGAGGGAGCGCTGGTGGTCACCGTCATGCGTTCACCTCCGTGTGCTTGTCCGCCCAGGCCGTCGACCTGGCCGGGTCGAAGGGGCAGCCGCGGCCCGTGATGTGCTGCTCGTACTCCTCGCGGAAGTACTTGAGCGAGGAGAAGATCGGCGAGGCGGCACCGTCGCCGAGGGCGCAGAACGACTTGCCGTTGATGTTGTCGGCGATGTCATTGAGCTTGTCGAGGTCGGACATGACGCCCTTGCCGGCCTCGATGTCGCGCAGCAACTGCACCAGCCAGTAGGTCCCTTCGCGGCACGGGGTGCACTTGCCGCAGGACTCGTGCGCGTAGAACTCGGTCCAGCGGGTGACCGCCCGGACGACGCAGGTCGTCTCGTCGAAGCACTGGAGCGCCTTGGTGCCGAGCATGGAACCGGCGGCGCCCACTCCTTCGTAGTCGAGAGGGACGTCGAGGTGTTCCTCGGTGAACATCGGTGTCGAGGAGCCGCCCGGTGTCCAGAACTTCAGCCGGTGTCCGGCGCGCATCCCGCCGCTCATGTCGAGGAGTTGTCGGAGCGTGATCCCGAGCGGGGCCTCGTACTGGCCGGGACTGGTGACGTGGCCGCTGAGCGAGTAGAGCGTGAAGCCCGGGGACTTCTCGCTTCCCATCGACCTGAACCATTCCTTGCCTTTTTGCAGGATTGCGGGAACTGACGCGATCGACTCGACGTTGTTCACCACAGTTGGGCACGCATAGAGCCCTGCGACGGCTGGGAAAGGGGGACGAAGCCGCGGTTGACCACGGCGGCCTTCGAGCGAGTCGAGCAGTGCGGTCTCCTCACCGCAGATGTACGCGCCCGCGCCCGCGTGCACGGTGAGCTGCAGGTCGAGCCCGCTGCCCAGGATGTTCTCGCCGAGGTAGCCGGCCGCGTAGGCCTCGCGGACGGCCTCGTGCAACCGCCGCAACACGGGGACGACTTCACCGCGGAGATAGATGAAGGCATGCGAAGACCGGATGGCATAACACGCGATCACAATGCCCTCGATGAGGCTGTGCGGGTTCGCGAAGAGGAGCGGGATGTCCTTGCAGGTACCCGGCTCCGACTCGTCGGCGTTGACAACTAGATAGTGGGGTTTTCCATCGCCCTGCGGAATGAACTGCCATTTCATTCCCGTGGGGAATCCCGCGCCGCCCCGGCCGCGCAGACCGGAGTCCTTGACGTACGCGATCAGGTCGTCCGGCGACATGGCCAGCGCCTTGCGCAGCCCCTCGTACCCCTCGTGCCTTCGGTAGACGTCAAGCGTCCAGGACCGCTCCTCGTCCCAGAAGGCCGACAGCACGGGTGCGAGCAGCTTCTCGGGGCTGGTCTCTCCGCCGCGTTCGAATGCGCTCGCGCGGGCGGTGCCCCCGTTCTCGGGTGCCAATGTCATCACTCCCCCTCCTCGGCTGTGGGACCCGCCGGGTGCGACGGATCGGAGGCCGACGTGTCCTGCGGCGCGTCGTGCGAGCTCAGGTGCTCGGCCGGCGGCTGGTCCTGCGGAGCACCTCCACCTCGCGGATGGACCACGCGCGCGGCACCGCTCTCCCCCTTGGCCAGGCGGAGGCCGGTCAGCGAGGCGGGGCCCGCGCCGCCACCCGCTTCGACGGCCCCGGCGCGCTCATCGGGGAAGCCCGCCAGGATCCGGGCGGTGTCCTTGAAGGTGCAGAGGGGGGCTCCGCGGGTGGGCTCGACCACTGTTCCCGCGCGCAGGTCGTCGACGAGGCGCTTGGCGGAGGCCACGGTCTGGTTGTCGAAGAACTCCCAGTTGACCATCACGACGGGTGCGAAGTCGCAGGCCGCGTTGCACTCGATGTGCTCCAGGGTGACCTTGCCGTCACCGGTGGTCTCGCCGTTGCCGACGCCCAGGTGGTCCTGGAGGGCCTCGAAGATCGCGTCGCCGCCCATGACCGCGCACAGGGTGTTGGTGCACACACCCACCTGGTAGTCACCGCTCGGCTTGCGCCGGTACATCGAGTAGAAGGTCGCGACCGCGGTGACCTCGGCGGTGGTCAGACTCAGTACGTCCGCGCAGAACTGCATCCCCGTCCGCGTGACATGGCCCTCTTCCGACTGCACGAGATGCAGCAACGGAAGGAGCGCCGAGCGGGAGTCCGGATAGCGGGCGATGATCTCGCGCGCGTCCGCTTCGAGCCGGGTCCGAACGTCGTCCGGGTAGTCGGGCGCGGGCAGTCGGGGCATGCCCAGGCTGACGCCCTCGGGGGTGGTGGTCACCGGTCGACGCCTCCCATCACGGGGTCGATGGACGCGACGGCGACGATGACGTCGGCGACCTGGCCGCCCTCGCACATCGCGGCCATGGCCTGCAGGTTGGTGAAGGACGGGTCCCGGAAGTGGACCCGGTAGGGGCGGGTGCCTCCGTCGGAGACGACGTGCACCCCGAGTTCGCCCTTGGGCGACTCGACCGCCGCGTACGCCTGTCCCGGCGGGACGCGGAAGCCCTCGGTCACCAGCTTGAAGTGGTGGATGAGGGCCTCCATGGAGGTGCCCATGATCTTCTTGATGTGGTCGAGGGAGTTGCCCAGACCGTCGGGGCCGAGCGCGAGCTGCGCGGGCCAGGCGATCTTCTTGTCGGCGACCATGACCGGCCCCGGCTGCAGCCGGTCCAGGCACTGTTCGACGATGTGGAGCGACTGGCGCATCTCTTCGAGGCGGATCAGGAAGCGCCCGTAGGAGTCGCAGGTGTCGGCGGTGGGGATCTCGAAGTCGTACGTCTCGTAGCCGCAGTACGGCTGGGACTTGCGCAGGTCGTGCGGCAGGCCCGCCGAGCGAAGGACGGGTCCGGTGGCGCCGAGGGCCATGCAGCCGGCCAGGTCGAGATAGCCGACGTCCTGCATACGGGCCTTGAAGATCGGGTTCCCGGTGGCGAGCTTGTCGTACTCGGGAAGGTTCTTCGTCATCTTCTTCACGAACTCGCGGATCTGGTCCACCGCGCCGGGCGGCAGGTCCTGGGCGAGTCCGCCGGGGCGGATGTACGCGTGGTTCATCCGCAGGCCGGTGATCAGCTCGTAGATGTCGAGGATCAGTTCACGGTCACGGAAGCCGTAGATCATGATCGTGGTGGCGCCGAGCTCCATGCCGCCGGTGGCGATGCACACCAGGTGGGAGGAGAGCCGGTTCAGCTCCATGAGGAGCACGCGGATGATCGAGGCGCGGTCGGGGATCTGGTCCTCGATGCCGAGGAGTTTCTCGACCGCGAGGCAGTACGCCGTCTCGTTGAAGAACGGCGTCAGGTAGTCCATGCGCGTCACGAACGTGGTGCCCTGGGTCCACGTACGGAATTCGAGGTTCTTCTCGATGCCGGTGTGGAGGTAGCCGATGCCGCAGCGGGCCTCGGTGACCGTCTCGCCGTCGATCTCCAGGATGAGCCGGAGCACGCCGTGCGTGGACGGGTGCTGCGGGCCCATGTTGACGATGATGCGCTCGTCGTCGGACCTCGCCGCGGACTGCGCGATCTCGTCCCAGTCGCCACCGGTGACCGTGTAGACGGTGCCCTCGGTCGTCTCGCGGGCGGATGCGGCAGAAGAAGGGGTCTGCGTGCTCATGAGTACGACCTCCGCTGGTCCGGAGCCGGGATCTGGGCGCCCTTGTACTCGATGGGGATGCCACCGAGGGGATAGTCCTTGCGCTGCGGGTGGCCCTGCCAGTCGTCCGGCATCATGATCCGCGTCAGTGCCGGGTGACCGTCGAAGACCAGGCCGAAGAAGTCGTACGCCTCGCGCTCGTGCCAGTCGTTCGTCGGATAGACGGGGACGAGTGACGGGACGTGCGGGTCGGCGTCGGGGGCGCTGACCTCGATGCGGATCAACCGGTTGTGGGTGATCGAGCGCAGGTGGTAGACGGCGTGCAGCTCACGGCCCTTGTCGCTGGGGTAGTGCACTCCGCTCACGCCCGTGCACAGTTCGAAGCGGAGGGCCGGGTCGTCGCGGAGGGTCTGGGCGACCTGGACCAGGTACTCGCGTTCGATGTGGAAGGTGAGCTCGTCGCGGTCCACGATCGTCTTCTCGATCGCGTTCCCGGGCACGAGTCCCTGTTCCTCCAGGGCGCCCTCGAGCTCGTCGGCGACCTCGTCGAACCAGCCGCCGTAGGGGCGGGCGGCCGGGCCGGGCAGCCGGACGGAGCGGACCAGGCCGCCGTAGCCGGAGGTGTCGCCGCCGTTGTTGGCGCCGAACATGCCGCGCTGGACGCGGATCTCCTCACCGCCGTCGCCACGCTGGCCGGGGAGGTTGGACGCGCCGAGGTCCTTCTCCGGATTCACGCCGTCGCCGGCGCCGTTAGCGTCGCTCACCGCAGCAGGCCCTTCATCTCGATGGTGGGGAGCGCCTTGAGCGCCGCTTCCTCCGCCTCGCGGGCCGCCTCCTCGGCGTTCACGCCGAGCTTCGAGGACTGGATCTTCTGATGGAGCTTGAGAATCGCGTCCATCAGCATCTCGGGCCGCGGCGGGCAGCCGGGCAAATAGATGTCGACCGGAACAATGTGGTCGACTCCCTGCACAATGGCGTAGTTGTTGAACATTCCGCCCGATGAGGCGCAGACGCCCATGGAGATCACCCACTTGGGGTTGGGCATCTGGTCATAGACCTGCCGCAGTACGGGCGCCATCTTCTGGCTGACGCGTCCGGCGACGATCATGAGGTCGGCCTGGCGCGGTGACCCGCGGAAGACCTCCATGCCGAAGCGCGCCAGGTCGTAGCGGCCCGCACCGGTCGTCATCATCTCGATGGCGCAGCAGGCGAGTCCGAACGTGGCGGGGAAGACGGATGCCTTGCGTACCCAGCCCGCGGCCTGCTCGACGGTGGTCAGCAGGAATCCGCTCGGCAGCTTTTCTTCGAGTCCCATGTCTTAGAGGCCCCTCAGTCCCATTCCAAGCCGCCGCGCCGCCATACGTACGCGTACGCAACGAAGACGGTGAGCACGAAGAGCAGCATCTCCACGAGCCCGAAAACACCCAGGGCGTCGAAGGTGACGGCCCAGGGGTAGAGGAAGACGATCTCGATGTCGAAGACGATGAAGAGCATCGCCGTCAGGTAGTACTTGATCGGGAAGCGCCCGCCGCCGGCCGGCGTGGGGGTCGGCTCGATACCGCACTCGTAAGCCTCGAGCTTGGCCCGGTTGTATCGCTTTGGACCGATAAGCGTGGCCATGACCACGGAGAAGATCGCAAAGCCTGCCCCGAGGGCTCCCAGTACGAGGATCGGCGCATACGCGTTCACGCTCCTCGCTCCTCTCAGTCGGCACTGACTGCTGGCGGTTGTGTCGGGCCGGCACTCCCGCCCACCCGTCCCACGAGCCCCGTGCGTCCCGACGAAGATCGCGTACATGTGAAGCAGGTCACAAGCCCAACTGCCTCGCATCCTATGCCCGCCGGTCTGTGATCTGCGACACGGGGTATTGCACTAGCTTTGTGATCTCCACCACCTGACGAAGGATCATGAAGTCGGATGAGCGGTGATCTTCACACGCGAAGCGTCCGCACGGTCACCAGAGGTGATATTTCCGCTCGTCATCGCAGGTCCGGGGCGACGTCTCCATATCAAGAGACTTCCTTCGCATGCAAATTGGCGATGGACGGGGCGGCTTGATAGAGGAGCCCGTTCACACGTCGGGGGGAGGGGTGTGGACGGATGTGGACGACATCGACGCGTGCACGCGTTCACGAGCGGGGGGCTCTCGGGATCTACGCGCGCGGCATGCCGTCCGTGAGACGCCTGTGTGACCTGTGCCACATCTGTCTATGCGCCAGATAAGCGGGGCTTGGCCACTGGCCGCAAGCAGTGGTAGGCGGAGGGCAATTCGGGCGTATTACGGAAACAGCATGATCACAGGCTTGATCATCTCTGTCCGCAATGCCCGTTACGGCGTCAATAAGGAGTGACGCGCCCCGGATTCGGCCGCGGATTGAACAACTGTGGCGCACCACACGTTTCTTGAAGGTATGAGGGAGCCCCTGATACCGGTTGTACCCATGTCCCACACCGCTCACATACGTAGCCACCGGAAGCCCCGCCGCAACGCGTCGACGCTCGCGATGCGCGCCGGAGTTGCCGGTGGCGTTCTCAGCACCCTGGCCGTCGCCGGTGCGGCCGGCTCTGCGAGTGCGGCCGAGCCCGTGACGCAGACCCTTGAACTGCCGACCCTGACGGCCGACCTCGCGACCCAGGTCGCCCAGTCCGCGGACGCCACCCAGCAGGCCGCGGCCAACTACGAGTTGCAGGCCGAGCGCGACGCGGCAGCCGCGAATGCCGCGAAGCAGGCCAAGGCGGACCTCGCCGACGCCAAGAAGAAGGCCGAGGCCAAGAAGAAGGCCGAGGCCGCGCGCAAGGCCGCGGCCGAGCAGGCCGCCTCGCGCTCCACCGCGCGGACCACCCTGACCGCTTCGGCCTCCACGACCTCGACCGTCTCGGCGCCGGCCAGCGGCAACGTCGCGACCGTCATCGCCTTCCTCAAGGCACAGGTCGGCGACGCGTACGTGATGGGCGGTACGGGACCCAACGCGTGGGACTGCTCCGGTCTCGTGCAGGCCGCGTTCAAGCAGGTCGGTGTCGACCTGCCGCGCGTCTCCCAGGACCAGTCGACGTCCGGTACGCCGGTCTCGCTGTCCAACGTCCAGGTCGGCGACATCCTGTACTGGGGTTCGGCCGGTTCGGCGTACCACGTGGGCGTGTACATCGGTAACGGGCAGTACCTGGACGCCGCCAACCCCTCCAAGGGTGTCGTGATCCAGAACCTGTCGGGTTACCCGGCCACCGGCGCGGTACGCGTTCTCTGAGCCGCACCCGCGTCCGCGTTCCTACGGCTTGAGGGCCGCCGCCTGAAGGCGGCGGCCCCCGTGGTCGTATCCGGGGGGCGACCGCGGCCCGTTCGGGCCTCAGAGGGCCCTCACAGCGACGGGAAGGGGCTGCCGCCGACGGCCACCGGATGCGCCTTGCGCCGCCGGACGGACGGGGGCCGCTCGCGGACCTGACAGCGCGCCGTCCCCGAAGCCGAGCCGCTCCCCGCTCCCCGCAGGCAGGCTCGCGCCACGGACGCCACGGACGCCACGGACGCCACGGACGCCACGGACGAGCGTGCCCGCCGGTGCGCGGGATTCCGCTCGATACGCCCGTAACGGGTCAAGTGCCGCGGATGGAACAAGAGTGCGTGCCGCGCGGACGTGCCGGAGGCGCGCCAGGTGTGCGCCGCGGCTCACGGAAGACCGGCGCGAGGTGTCCCGCGCGCGGGAACACCACGGAGACCGGGCCGCAGGCCCGGCCTCCCCGCGCGCGGCGGCCCCGGCCTCAGGCCTTCGGTGCCACCTTCGACAACCCGTTGATGATCCGGTCCATCGCGTCGCCGCCGGTCGGGTCCGTCAGGTTCGCCAGCATCTTCAGGGTGAACTTCATCAGGAGCGGGTGGGTCAGGCCCCGCTGCGTCGCGATCTTCATGACCTTCGGGTTGCCGATCAGCTTCACGAAGGCGCGGCCGAGGGTGTAGTACCCGCCGTAGGTGTCCTTGAGGACGCGGGGGTAGCGCTCGAGGGCCAGTTCGCGCCCGGAGGGCGTCGAGCGGGCGTGGGCCTGGACGATGACGTCCGCGGCGATCTGACCGGACTCCATGGCGTACGCGATGCCCTCGCCGTTGAAGGGGTTCACCAGACCGCCGGCGTCGCCGACCAACAACAACCCCTTCGTGTAGTGCGGCTGGCGGTTGAACGCCATCGGAAGGGCGGCGCCGCGGATCGGGCCGGTCATGTTCTCGGGCGTGTAGCCCCAGTCCTCCGGCATCGAGGCGCACCACGCCTTCAGGACCTCGCGCCAGTCCAGCTCCTTGAAGGAGTCGGAGGTGTTGAGCACACCGAGGCCGACGTTCGACGTGCCGTCGCCCATGCCGAAGATCCAGCCGTAGCCGGGCAGCAGACGGTCCTCGGCGCCCCGGCGGTCCCACAGTTCCAGCCAGGACTCCAGGTAGTCGTCCTCGTGGCGCGGCGAGGTGAAGTACGTACGGACGGCGACGCCCATCGGGCGGTCCTCGCGGCGGTGCAGGCCCATCGCCAGCGAGAGGCGGGTGGAGTTGCCGTCGGCCGCGACGACCAGCGGCGCGTGGAAGGTGACCTCCCGCTTCTCCCCCGAGTCGCCGAGCTTGGCGTGCACGCCCGTGATGCGGCCCGTGCGGTCGTCGATGATCGGGGCGCCGACGTTGCAGCGCTCGAACAACCGGGCGCCCGCCTTCTGCGCCTGCCGTGCCAGCTGCTCGTCGAAGTCGTCGCGCTTGCGGACGAGCCCGTAGTCCGGGTACGAAGCGAGATCCGGCCAGTCCAGCTGGAGGCGGACACCGCCGCCGATGATGCGCAGCCCCTTGTTCCGCAGCCAGCCGGCCTCTTCGGAGATGTCGATGCCCATCGAGACGAGCTGCTTGGTCGCGCGCGGGGTCAGCCCGTCACCGCAGACCTTCTCCCGGGGGAACGCGGTCTTCTCCAGCAGCAGGACGTCGAGTCCGGCCTTCGCCAGGTAGTAGGCGGTCGTGGAACCGGCTGGCCCAGCCCCGACGACGATCACATCTGCGGTGTTTTCGGAGAGGGGTTGGGGCTCGGTCACGGCGGGGTCTCCCCAAGACTCGAAATCTGCGTGCTGACGGGCACTGGACATGGGCAGTCTATGCAGCGGTACTGACTGACCTGGCTGAAGGGCTGCCCCCGTGAACCGTGCTCTCCCCGACGTCCGACTCCGTGTCCCCACCGACGAGGACGCGTTCGCCTGGCACCGGATCTTCGCCGACCCGGAGGTCATGGAGTTCCACGGCGGCCGGGCGGCCGAGTTGTCCGTGTACGAGGAGCTCACCGCGCGGCAGCGGCGGCACGACGCCGAGCTCGGGTTCTGTCTGTGGACGATCGTCGACTCCGAGGGCGAGGTGCTCGGCTTCACGGGCGCGCAGCCGTGGCCGGGCGAGTGGGGGCCCAGGGGTGAGATCGAGATCGGCTGGCGGCTCGGGCGCGCGCACTGGGGCAAGGGGTACGTCACCGCGGCCGCGCTGACCACCCTGGAGCGGGTACGGGCGGCGGGCGTCCCCGGGGTCGTCGCGATGGTCAGACCCGGCAACGAGCGGTCGATCGCCGTGACCCGACGCGTGGGCATGGAACTGGCCGAGGTCTTCACCCATCCCACGCAGGAGGGCGCCGCGCACTGCTACCGGCTCGCCCTCTGACGGTTCGCGCGAGGGGCTCCCGCGAGGGCCCGTACGAAGGGCTGCGCGCGGCTCCCGCACGAGCCGCCCCCAGCCGGCGCGCAGGCCGCCCCCAGCCCGCGCGGGGGCGGCAGCGACAGCCCGCGCGGGGGCCGCCGGCAGCTCGTGCGGGGGCCGCCGGCAGCTCGTGCGGGGGCCGCCGATGCCTTCCGCGGGGGACCGGCCGGGGCTTACTCTGCCGGTACCGCTGGGGGGTGACGTCCGTGCGCCTGACACCCGAGACACCCGAAGTGCGCGTACCGCGGCTCATCGGCCTGATGGCCGTGGACGCGCGGGAGAGGGCCGAGGCGCGAGGCGTGCTGCTCGCCGCGCCCGACCGGCCCGACTTCCCTCTCACCGTCGTCGACTACGTCGTACGCCAGTACCCGCCGCCCGGCTCCGAGATCCCCCGCGGTGCCGTGGTCACGGTGTGGTTCGACCTCGGTGACGCCGAGGGAGGCGCCGGGGTGCGTGAACCCCGGTTGCCGCTCCCGCCGTCGGGCGGTCTGCGCCGTGAGCTCGACGAGCCGGGCGATCCGTTCGACGCGCTGAGATCCGTCAGGCCTTGAAGCCCCGGTGCAGGGCGACCACGCCGCCCGTCAGGTTCCGCCACGCCACCTTCGACCAGCCGGCCTTGCCCAGCCGCTCCGCCAGGGCGGGCTGGTCGGGCCACTCCCGGATGGACTCGGCGAGATAGACGTACGCGTCGGGGTTGGACGACACCGCGCGGGCGACCGACGGCAGCGCCCGCATCAGGTACTCGGTGTAGACCGTGCGGAAGGGTGCCCAGGTCGGGTGCGAGAACTCGCAGATCACGACCCGGCCGCCCGGCTTGGTCACCCGGTACAGCTCGCCCAGCGCCGTGTCGGTGTCCTGGACGTTGCGCAGACCGAAGGAGATCGTCACCGCGTCGAAGGTGTCGTCCTTGAAGGGCAGCTTCGTCGCGTCGCCGGCGGTCAGCGGCAGCCAGGGGTGGTTCTTCTTGCCGACCCGGAGCATGCCGAGGGAGAAGTCGCACGGCACGACGTACGCGCCGGTGCGGGCGAAGGGGAGCGACGAGGTCGCCGTGCCGGCCGCCAGGTCCAGGATCTTCTGCGCGGGGCGCGCGTCGACCGCTTTCGCGACCTCTCTGCGCCACACCCGGTCCTGGCCGAGCGACAGCAGGTCGTTCGTCAGGTCGTACCGTTCCGCCACGTCGTCGAACATCGAGGCGACTTCGTGCGGCTGCTTGTCCAGGGATGCGCGGGTCACGCTCCCATTGTGGCAGCACGGGACCGGCGGCCCTCCGGCGCCCGGCCCGTAGACAGGTCTTTTACGACCACTCAGGGGAACAGTCCCGGCTTCTTCCGGGCCGCCGCGTCCCGATTCATGTGTCCAATTCCCCGGTTCTCATGTGCCGCGTCCAGGAAACTCGGCCCGGCCTGTCCGTTCTCCCCGTAAGAATTCCTGAACGACGGCACGGCTCAAAGCCGACGCATATGAACCCTATGCCCCGATCACATGTCCGACTCTTCCGATTCGGGACCCCTTTCCCGCGGGCCGCTCATCGAGCCCTGCATTCAGGGACAGCCATCGGATGTGCCACTTTTGAACTCCGGAATCGCATTTGTTTCCGTCCGGGGACGGAAACGACAAGAACGGGTGGCCACGCGAGAGGAGTTTCCCGAGGCCGGCCGGGCCGAAGCGGCTCAGCGGCGTCGGTGCACCAGGCGGCCGGCGCAGACGGTGGCGAGGCACGCCCCGTCCGTGTCGAAGACCGCGAGGTCGGCGCGTCCGGTGTCGACGATCGCCGTCTCGCGGGTACGGGGAAGCACGGCCACCTCGTTACGGACGGCCGCGGCACGCAGGTCGGGTGTGCCCGCGTACCGCTCCAGTACGGCGGTGGAGCCCGACTTCAGGACCGCGTGCAGCCGTTCGCGGGGGGACGGCGCCTGCGGCAGCGGGCCCTCGTGGACCAGCGCGGGCCCGAGCACACCGGGCCAGCGCCGCAGCCGTGCCCCCGGAAAACGCTCGAGCAGCTCGCTCAAGGGCCCGGCCCCCACGACCCGGTCACCCCGCACGGCGACCGCGCCGTCCCGCACGGGCTCCGCGTCCCAGCTGAGCCGCAGCTCGTCGGCGGCGTGAATGGTCAGCACAGCGGGGTCAGTTGGACGCGAGCAGCTTCAGCTCGGGGTGGGCGGTGCCGCCCGCGATCGCGGTGGACGAGATGTGCGACATGACCCGCTCGTCGACCGGGTCGTCCGCCGGGTCCTCGTGGACGACGATGTGCTCGTACGTCGTGGTCCGCTGGGCGGGCACGCGCCCGGCCTTGCGGATCAGGTCGATGATCTCCATGCGGTTGGAGCGGTGCTTGGCGCCCGCCGAGGAGACCACGTTCTCCTCCAGCATGATCGATCCGAGGTCGTCCGCGCCGTAGTGCAGCGAGAGCTGGCCGACCTCCTTGCCGGTGGTCAGCCACGAACCCTGGATGTGGGCCACGTTGTCGAAGAAGAGCCGGGCGATCGCGATCATGCGCAGGTACTCGAAGAGCGTGGCCTGCGTGCGGCCCTTGAGGTGGTTGTTCTCCGGCTGGTAGGTGTACGGGATGAAGGCGCGGAAACCGCCGGTCCGGTCCTGTACGTCGCGGATCATGCTCAGGTGCTCGATGCGCTCGGCGTTGGTCTCGCCGGTGCCCATGAGCATCGTCGAGGTCGACTCGACCCCCAGCCCGTGCGCGGTCTCCATGATCTCCAGCCAGCGTTCGCCGGACTCCTTGAGCGGGGCGATCGCCTTGCGGGGGCGGGCGGGGAGCAGTTCCGCGCCGGCGCCCGCGAAGGAGTCGAGGCCGGCGGTGTGGATCCGCTGGATGGCCTCCTCCACGCCCACCTTGGAGATGCGGGCCATGTGCTCGACCTCGGACGCGCCGAGGGAGTGGATGACCAGCTGGGGGAAGTTCTCCTTGATCGCGGAGAAGTGCTTCTCGTAGTACTCCACGCCGTAGTCGGGGTGGTGTCCGCCCTGGAACATGATCTGGGTGCCGCCGAGTTCGACGGTCTCCGCGCAGCGGCGCAGGATGTCGTCGAGGTCGCGGGTCCAGCCCTTGGCGGTGTCCTTGGGCGCGGCGTAGAAGGCGCAGAACTTGCACGCCGTGACGCACACGTTCGTGTAGTTGATGTTCCGCTCGATGATGTACGTCGCGATGTGCTCGGTGCCGGCGTACCTGCGGCGGCGTACGGCGTCGGCGGCGGCGCCCAGCGCGTGCAGCGGAGCGTCACGGTAGAGGTCGAGGGCCTCTTCCGCGGTGATGCGCCCGCCCTCGGCGGCACGGTCGAGGACGGACTGAAGGTCGGCCTTCTCGGTCACCGGGAGCGTCCCTTTCATAAGGGTGTGGACGGACCTGGCCAGCCTACGCCAGCCCCACCAGGAGCCCGACGTCAGGCCGCGTACGCCCCCATCAGGAGCCCGAGGTAGGCCCCCGCGATCAGGAACGGCCCGAACGGGATCGACGTCCGGCGCCCGGCTCGGCGCGCGAGGACGAGGCCCAGTCCGTACAGCCCCCCGAACAGGAACCCGGCGAAGGTCCCGAGGACGACGGTCCCCCAGCCGTACCAGCCGAGCACCGCCCCGAGTCCCAGCGCGAGCTTCACGTCCCCGAACCCCATGCCGTTCGGATTGACGAGGAAGAGGAGGAAGTAGGCGCAGCCCAGCGCGAGTGCCCCGAACAGCGCGGTCGGCCAGTGCCCGGCGTGTTCCGGGAGGACGGCGGCGGCGCCCAGCAGCGCGAGCGTGAGACCGGCGAGCGGCAGGGTGAGCACGTCCGGCAGCCGCTGCACCCCGAAGTCCACGACCGCGAGCAGCACACCGAGCGGCGCGAGCAGCAGCCAGGCGCCCAACTCGGGGCGGATGCCGGTGGCGAGGGCGAGACCGGCGCAGACCAGCGCGGTGGTGAGGGACACGAGGGGGGTGCGCGGTCCGTACGACGCCGCGGCGGCGAGCCGTGCCGGGCGCCCCGCGGCGCCGGACGCCGCCGGCACCGTACGGGCGGCGCACTCGGCGCAGCGGGCGGGTCCGAGCCAGCCGCCCGCGACCCCGGTGAGGGCGTGGCCGCCGGGACAGCGGTCCCGCCACGCCTCGTCCGGCTCGACGGAGAAGCGGTGGGCGGCCCGTGGGACGAGCACACCCACCGCCGCGCCCCAGGCGGCGGCGACGGCGGTCAGCCAGAGAACGGGGTCCACCCGGACACCCTACGCAGCCGGCCGCGGTCCGGGCAGGGCGCGACGTCCGCGGTCCGTCGCCTCCCCCGGGTCCACGGCCCGCGCGCGGTCGGTCAGTCGGCCGCTTTCGACATCCGCGCGACCGGATCGCCCGCGTCCGGGTTGTCGGTCTCGTACTCGAGGTCGCCCTTGGCTGGTGTCAGCCGGACCTCGTGGCTGCCCGTCGTGCACGTGCCGGGGTTGGACTTCCTGGCGATGCTCGTCGCGGTGAGCCGCTGGTCCGTGACCTTCTTCAGGACGAGCACGTCGTCGCAGACGCCGCCGATCAGGTCGGTCGACCGGAACGTGCCCAGTTCCTTGCCCACGGCGGCCCGGTGCAGGGTGACCCGGAACGTGCCCGCGGGCAGGCTTCCGTCCAGCGCGAAGGCGTCGCCCTCCCAGGTGCCGAGGTACTTCGCGGGCACCGAACCCAGCTCCGTGTCCGCCCGGCCGGACGGGTCCGGCGACGCCGTCGGACGGCTCGCCGCCGAGTCACCGCCGGAGTCCGAGGGGTGATCGCCGCCCGGCAGCAGGTCGAAGAGGAACGCCGAGCCCACCGTCGCCGCCGCGAGCGCTCCGGCGACCGCGAGGGCGACCGTGCAACTGAGCCTGCGCCTACGGCCGTTCACGCCGGAGGCGGAGGTCGCGGCCAGGCTGACGGAGAGTCTGCCGGGGTCCTGGCCGGGACCGGCGGAGTGGCCGGGACCGGCGGAGTGGTCGGGACCGGCGGAGTGGTCGGCGTGGATCTCGGCCGCGTCCCGCGGCTCGCGCTGGTCGGGTACGTACGTGGGGTGGGTGGGGTGGCTGGGGTACGGCGGCATCGTGGGCGGCGGCCCGAAGACTCCGCCGGTCGCATGCGTCCGGGCGCCCGGCGTCCCGGAGCCGGAATCCGTGCCCACCGAACCGCTGTCGAACCCCACGGGTCCGGACGGCGCGGCCTCCGTCGCCTCCAGATTCAGCAACTGCACGGCGCTGCGGCTGACCTGCTCGACCAGCGGCCCCGGCAGCCATCCCGCCGTCACCGAACGGGCCGCTCCGCCGGGGGCCAGTCGCGCGGCCACTTCGGCGGGGGCCGGCCGCCCTTCCGGGTTCTTCGCCAGACAGGCCGCCGCCAGGTCCCGCAGTTCGCCCTCCAGGGAGCCGAGCCGGGGTTCCTCGTGCACCACCTTGTAGAGGAGCGCGGCCGAGGAGTCACCGGGGAAGGGGGACTCCCCCGTCGCCGCGTACACGAGCACCGCGCCGAGCGAGAAGACGTCGGCCGCCCCCGTGACCGCCTTGCCGAGGATCTGCTCCGGCGACATGTAGCCGGGAGAGCCGACGGAGACGCCCGTCGAGGTGAGCGAGGCCGTGCCGTCGGTCGCGCGGGCGATGCCGAAGTCGATGAGGAGGGGGCCGTCGAGGGTCAGCAGGACGTTGGAGGGCTTGACGTCGCGGTGGACGAGGCCGAGCACGTGAACCGCCCCTAGCGCCTCGGCCAGGCCCGCGCCCAGCACCCGTACGGACGCCACGGGCAAGGGGCCGGTGTCCGCGACGGCGGCCGCGAGCGAGGGACCGGCCGCGTATCCCGTCGCCACCCAGGGCACGGGTGCCTCCGGGTCCGCGTCCAGGACCGGGGCCGTCCACGCGCCGCCCACCCGTCGCGCGGCCTCGACCTCGCGACGGAACCGGGCACGGAACTCCTCGTCCAGCGCGAAGTGCGGGTGCACGATCTTGACCGCGACCGTACGCCCGCCCGCGCTGCGGCCCAGGTACACGCGCCCCATGCCGCCGGAGCCGAGCCGGCCGAGCAGCCGGTAGGGCCCCACGACCGTGGGTTCGTCGACTCCGAGCGGCTGCATGACACTCACAGCTCATCCCTCCCCCGTACGCACTGGACGCACTGCCCAGCAGGGTAGTTCCGTACGCCTCCGAGCGCGCGGGACCTCGGGCTTCAGGACCTCAGGGCTTCAGCAGCTCCACGCGCACGTCCGCGGGGAACCCGGTGGTCGAGCCGACCCGCCGGGCGAACTCCCGTACGGCCGCCAGCTGCGGGGCGCCGAAGCGGAAGTCGAGCGTGGTGAAGTACCGCTCCAGGACCCGCTCGTCGAAGGCCTCCCAGCGGGCGGCCTGCTCGGCGACCTTGGAGACCTCGTCGAGGGAGAGGTCCCGGGAGGAAAGGAATGCCTCGTGCACCTTGCGGGTGACGAGCGGCTCGCGCTCCAGGTAGTCGCGGCGGGCGGCCCACACGGCGAAGACGAACGGCAGCCCCGTCCACTCCTTCCACAGGGTGCCGAGGTCGTGCACCTCCAGACCGAACTTCGGCCCGTCGAGCAGATTGGCCCGCAGTGCCGCGTCCCCGATGAGTACGGCGGCGTCCGCCTCCTGCATCATCAGGCTGAGGTCCGGCGGGCACGTGTAGTAGGACGGCTGGACCCCCACGCTCTCGGCCAGCAACAGCTGCGCCAGGCGCACGGACGTACGAGAGGTCGAGCCGAGGGCGACCCTGGCGCCGTCCAGCCGGTCCAGCGGGACCTGGGAGACGATCACGCAGGACATCACCGGACCGTCGCAGCCGACCGCGATGTCGGGGAAGGCCACCAGCTCGTCGGCGTGCTTGAGGAACTCGACGAGCGTGATGGGCCCGATGTCGAGATCGCCCTGCACCAGCTTCTCGCTGAGCTTCTCCGGGGTGTCCTTGGTGAGCTCGAAGTCGAGGAGCGTGCCCGTTCTCGCGAGCCCCCAGTAGAGGGGCAGGCAGTTCAGGAACTGGATGTGGCCGACGCGCGGCCGGGTGCGAGAATTGTCCACATCGCGAGGCTAGACCCCATGCGGTACGGTGCAGTCCTCAGGGTCCCCGCGAGGCTTCACCAGGCCGTCCCGACCCTTCGTGTCCGCCCTCGCGCCGACGGGCCGACACCACGACGTCAACGCGTACACCGGACGGGTCAGACATCCGGGTGACGTGATCTTTTCCCCCTATTGCTTTCGGCTGCCTGCGTGCTAGGCTCGCCGCAAGTTGCAGTTTGGTTTCCCTTGCAGTACAGAGCCTGCGGAGCATGTGACCGCGGGCTCTCGTCGTTTTCAGACGTATGCAGTTGTTTACACAATCGCAGGTTCTGGAGCAGGGCAACCCTTTGGGCCCAAGGAGGGCTTATGGCTACCGGAACCGTGAAGTGGTTCAACGCCGAAAAGGGCTTTGGTTTCATCGCCCAGGAAGGCGGCGGCCCGGACGTCTTCGTCCACTACTCCGCGATCAACGCGAGCGGATTCCGCTCTCTCGAAGAGAACCAGGCGGTTTCCTTCGACGTCACGCAGGGTCCGAAGGGCCCGCAGGCGGAGAACGTCACCCCGCTCTAAGCCTTCGGCTCCATGAGCCCAATGCTTTGATCCGGAACGGATAGCAGTACCCAAGGAGCCCCGCGCCAGCCGGTCGCGGGGCTCCTGCCTTTCCCGCCGTCCGCCACTCCGCCGCTCCGCCGGAGATCCCCGCCGCTCCACGCCGTCCTGGCGCCAGGTTTCACGGCTTCACGGCTTCACGGCTTCACGGCTCCACGGCTTCACGGCTCCACGGCTTCACGGCTTCACGGCTCCACGGCTCCACGGCTCCACGGCTCCACGGCTCCACGGCTTCACGGCTTCACGGCTTCAGGTACAGGCTCTCGATCTCCTTGCCGAAGTCACGTTCGATCGCGGCCCTCTTGAGCTTCAGGGTGGGGGTCACATGGCCGGCCTCCTCCGTGAAGTCCACCGGAAGGACGGCGAAGCGGCGGATGGACTCGGGTCGGGAGACGAGCTTGTTGGCCTCGTCGATCGCGCGCTGGATGATGACGTTCAGTTCGGGATCGTCGACCAGCAGCTCCGGTGGCACGGGGTGCTTGCCGATCATCTGGCGCCAGTGGGTGATGCCGTCGAGGTCGAGGGTGACGAGGGCGCTGACGTAGGGACGGCGGTCGCCGAGGACGATGCACTGGGCGATCAGGGGGTGCGAGCGCAGCCAGTTCTCCAGCGGCGCGGGGGCCACGCTCTTGCCCCCGGCGGTGATCAGGATCTCCTTCTTGCGGCCGGTGATGGACAGATAGCCCCCGGCGTCCAGCTCGCCGATGTCGCCGGTGGCGAACCAGCCGTCGGGAGCCGCGTCGATCACTCCGCCCGCGTGCGGATCCCAGTAACCGCGGAAGATCTGCGCGCCGCTCAGCAGCACTTCGCCGTCGCCCGCGATCCGTACCCGGGTGCCCGGCAACGGCCATCCCACCGTCCCCAGCCGGGGTTTGAGCGGAGGCGTGACCGTGGCGGCCGCGGTGGCCTCCGTCAGTCCGTAGCCCTCGTAGATCTCGATACCGGCGCCCGCGTAGAACGCGGCGAGGCGGCGGCCGAGCGGGGAGCCGCCGCAGATCGCGTAGCGGACCCTGCCGCCGAGCGCGTTGCGGACACGCCGGTAGACCAGCGGATCGTAGAGAGCGCGGGCCGCTCGCAGGGAGCGGGAGGGACCGGGACCGGTGCCGTGCTGCCGGGCCTCGACCGCCTCGCCGTAGCCGCACGCGATGCGCGCCGCCCGGTCGAAGGACGCGCCGCGGCCCATCCTCTCGGCCGTCGCCCGGCCGGTGTTGAACACCTTCTCCAGTACGTACGGGATGGCCAGCAGGAACGTGGGCCGGAAGCTCGCCAGGTCGGCGAGCAGGTCCTCGGTGCGCAGGCTCGGCGCATGCCCCAGCCGGACCCGGGCGCGCATACAGGCCACCGCGACCATCCGTCCGAAGACGTGCGAGAGCGGCAGGAACAGGAGCATGGACGCGGCGTCCGACGTCTTGGCCCTGAAGATCGGGTAGAGCAGCTCGATCGCGTTGTCGATCTCGGCGAAGAAGTTGCCGTGGGTGAGCGCGCAGCCCTTGGGGCGGCCGGTCGTGCCCGACGTGTAGATGAGCGTGGCGAGCGTGTCGGGGCCCAGCACCCCCCGGCGTACGGCGACTTCCTGGTCCGGGATCTCCTGGCCCCGCTCGGCCAGCCGCTCCACGTGCCCCTTCTCGAAGACCCACATGTGCCGCAGGTCGGGGATCCGGTCGCGCTCCGGGCCGAGTGCGGACGCCTGGGCGACGGTCTCCGTGGCGAGCGCGACGGCTCCCGAGTCCTGGAGGATCCAGCGGACCTGGAAGACGGAGGAGGTGGGGTAGACGGGCACGGTGACGAGCCCGGCGGCCCAGGCGGCGAAGTCCAGCAGCGTCCACTCGTAGGTCGTCCGGGCCATGATCGCGATGCGGTCGCCCGGTGCCAGGCCCTCGGCGATCAGTCCCTTCGCGACCGCCAGCACCTGGGCGGCGAACTCGGCCGCCGTCACGTCCTGCCAGCGGCCGTCGGAGTCCTTGCGGCTGAGGACCGGTTCCCCGGGGGCCTCGGTGGCGTTGTCGAACGGGATGTCGGCGAGTGAGCCATGGGTCACCCGGCCGACCAGAGGCGGCACGGACACCTCGCGCACGACACCGTCCAACCGCCTGATCTCGGGCTCCACGAGGGAGGGCGGGGAGTGGTACGGGCTGGGCACGGGGCGACTCCTTTGTCTGCCGGGACCAGGTCGGCCCGAGGGGCCGAAGCCTCATACGGGCCTGGAGGGTGGGGGGTTCATGCGAGGCAGGGGTGAGCGGGATCGTACGGGGCCGGGGTGTGGGGTTTGTGGGTGTTTGGGGCGGGCGAGGTGCGAGTTACCCGAGGTAGCCCTTTTCTTCGCACCCGGCGCCGGCCCGACCGGCCGATCCGTAACGTAGCCTTACCCTGGGTAACTTACTCTGGAGTAAACCTACGTCCCCGCTGGGAGTTGGACAATGGCCGACCGCCACCTGCCCTCCATGACCCCCCACCTCGTCCGCGGCGCGCTCCTCTCCCCCTTCAAGCACCCCCGCCCGGACGCCCCCGTCCCCCGGGACCACCTCGTCCGCCGAGACCTCCGCATCGACCTCGCCCATCTGGCCCGCTACGAACGCGTCTGCGGCTTCGGCACGGGTTCGGACGCGCTCCCGATCACGTATCCGCACGTCCTCGGCTTTCCGCTCGCCATGCGGGTCATGGCGAGCCGTCCCTTCCCGCTGCCGCTGCTCGGGCTGGTGCACACGTCGATCGAGATCAGGCAGCGGCGGGCGCCGGCCGCCGGCGAGACGTACGAACTCGCCGTGTACGCCGAGGGACTGGCACCGCACCGCCGCGGGACCGAGGCCCTCGTCGTGACCGAGGCGAGAGCGGGCGGCGAACTCGTGTGGGCGTCGAGAAGCAGGTACCTGGCACGGCACCGGACGACCGGGGACTCCCCCTCAGCGGCTCCGGAACCGGAACCTGCACCGTCCAGGAACGCGGGCACGGCGGGGAGCCCGTTGCCCGCCCTCGCCGAATGGCGTCTCGGCGGCGACGTCGGACGCCGCTACGGCGCCGTGTCGGGGGACCGCAACCCCATCCATCTGCACCCGTTCACCGCCCGTCTCTTCGGCTTCCCCCGGGCCATCGCGCACGGCATGTGGACCGTCGCCCGCTGCCTCGCGGAACGGGGGCCGCAGGGCCCGGTGTACGTACGCGCGGACTTCAAGGCCCCCGTCCTCCTGCCGGGCACCGTCACCTACGCCGCCGACGGCCCCGACTTCGAACTCCGCGCCCCGGGCGGCGGCCCGGTACGCCGGCACCTCACCGGGGAGGTGCACCCCGGAGACCCTGACCGGGTCTAGGGCCGGGCGGCGAGGTCCACGCCGGGCCGGGTCTGCTCCCGGTCGTCGAGCGGCGGCGGCGACCAGGGGCGGTCGTCCATGAGGTCACCCAGGCCCGCCCAGGCGAAGTTCATCAGGGTCGCCGCGGCCTGCTTCGCGGAGACGCCCGGCGTGGCGTTGGCCCACGCCGCCAGGGACTCAGCGGCACCGACGAGGGCCTCGGCGAGCCCGGCGACCTCGCGTGCGGGCAGGGACGGATCGCGATGCGCCTCGCGCGCGGCGACCACGATCAGCTGGGTGACGAACGCGACGATTTCCTCGCGCATCGCGGCGACCTCGGCCGCGAACGGCTCGCCGTGCGTGCGCGCCTGACGGTGCAGCACCGACCAGCCGTCGGGGTTCTGCGCCGTATGGGTGAAGAACGCCCGCAGGCCTTCCCACAGTTGGCGGTCGGCGGTCAGGCCGGGCCCGACGCCCGCGCGCACCGCCGCGGTCAGTGCCGCGGCCTCACGCCGGATGCAGGCGGTGAACAGGTCTTCCTTCGAGTTCAGGTACAGGTACACCAACGGCTTGGACACGCCGGCCAGATCGGCGATCTCGTCCATCGACGCGGCCCGGTATCCCCGCTGCCCGAAGGTCCGCACAGCGGCGTCCAGCATCTGCTGCTCACGCACCGCACGCGGCATCCGCTTGTTCTTCACAGCACCCATACGGGCAAGCGTACGATCGGCGGCCGCCGGAGCGGCACCGAGGAAGCCGGGGCCCCTGGCCGCGCGGCCGACGGTGCGGGGGTGTCAGGAGGGCTGGCTCTGCGTGCCGCGGGTGGCGTCGTCCACGTGGTCCTCCTGGCTGCGGTTCTGCTCCAGGTTGGCGCGGGCGCGGTCCACGCGCGCGACGACCTGGGCGGAGGCCCGGTCGCGCTCCTTGCGCAGCACGACGAAGCTGATCGGCGCGGAGATCACCAGGGCGAGCAGGACCACCCACATGTAGTTGGAGTCGCCAAGACCGCGCGGCGCGATGCCCGAGTGGACGAGGCCCCAGACGACCACGAGGCAGCCTGCGAAGATACCGAGGCGCATCAGCGTGTAGCGGCCCATGTCAATCCACTCTTCCGTTCCGAATCCGTTTCGAACGTTCCCAAAGGGCACCGTCCAGTGAAGCACGCCGGGAGTGCGGATCACTCAGGGGGGCCTCACTCGCCGCGTGGCAGGGGCAGCAGCATGCTGATGTCGTCCCGGTCGTCACCCGGTGCGACGCGTATCGCCTCGGGCACCCGGCCGACCTCCTTGTAGCCGCAGGAGGCGTAGAAGCGCTCCAGTCCCTCCCCGCCCCGGCAGGTGAGCCGGAGCGCGTCGAGGCCGAGGTCGCGGGCCTGCCGCTCGGCCTCCTGGAGCAGCTCGGCGCCGTACCCGCGGCCCTGGAGCGCGGGGTCGACCATGACGGTGTAGAGCCAGGCCCAGTGGCGCATCAGGGGGTGGTCGTTGAAGGCGAGGAAGGCGGTGGCGGCGAGCCGGCCGTCGGCGGTGAAGGCGGCGAGGAGCCGGGTGCGGCCCTCGGCCACGGCGCCGAGGTGGGCCTCGGCGCGGGGGCGTATGTCGGCGGGGGTCACCGGGGGCACGAACCCGACCGCGCCGCCCGCGTTGGTGACATCCGTCCAGAGCGTGAGCAACTGGTCGGGCAGGGCCGGGGTCGGCTTCGTGTCCTCGGTGAAGAGGGTGAACGTCAGTGGCACGGTCACCCAGGCTAGAACATCGAGGTCAGAGCCCCCTCAACCGCAGAGGTCGCCCCGTTGGACAGCGGCCGGCGCGCGCCGGTACGTCACACGCGCATCGCCTGCGGGGCCTCCCGGCGCGCCGGGTCCGGGCCGTCGTACTCGCGGATGATCTCGTAGCGGGTGTTGCGCTCCATGGGGCGGAAGCCGGCGTCGCGGATCAGGTCGAGCAGATCCTCGCGGGTCAGCTTGTTCGGGGTGCCGTAGTTGTCCGCGTCGTGCGTGATCTTGTACTCGACGACCGAGCCGTCCATGTCGTCCGCTCCGTGCTGGAGGGCGAGCTGCGCGGTCTGTACGCCGTGCATGACCCAGAAGACCTTGACGTGCGGGACGTTGTCGAACAGGAGACGGGAGACCGCGAAGGTCTTCAGCGCCTCGGCGCCGGTCGCCATCTGGGTGCGGGCCTGGAGCTTGTTGCGGACCTTGCCGTCCTTCATGTCCACGAAGTCGTGCTGGTAGCGCAGCGGGATGAAGACCTGGAAGCCGCCGGTCTCGTCCTGCAGCTCACGGAGCCTGAGGACGTGGTCGACGCGGTGGCGGGGCTCCTCGATGTGCCCGTACAGCATGGTGCACGGCGTCTTGAGGCCCTTGGAGTGCGCGAGGCGGTGGATGCGCGACCAGTCCTCCCAGTGGGTGCGGTGGTCGACGATGTGCTGCCGCACCTCCCAGTCGAAGATCTCCGCGCCACCGCCGGTCAGCGACTCGAGGCCCGCCTCGATCAGCTCGTCCAGGATGTCGGAGGCCGACATGCCCGAGATCGTCTCGAAGTGGTGGATCTCCGTCGCCGTGAACGCCTTCAGCGAGACGTTCGGCAGCGCCTTCTTCAGCTCGCTGAGGGAGCGCGGGTAGTAGCGCCACGGGAGATTCGGGTGCAGGCCGTTGACGATGTGCAGCTCGGTGAGGTTCTCGTTCTCCATCGCCTTGGCGAGGCGGACGGCCTCCTCGATACGCATCGTGTACGCGTCCTTCTCGCCCGGCTTGCGCTGGAACGAGCAGTAGGCGCACGACGCGGTGCACACGTTCGTCATGTTGAGGTGACGGTTGACGTTGAAGTGGACGACGTCGCCGTTCTTCCGCGTGCGCACCTCGTGGGCGAGCCCGCCCAGCCAGGCCAGATCGTCCGACTCGTAGAGCGCGATGCCGTCCTCACGGGTCAGCCGCTCACCGGCCCGGACCTTGTCCTCCAGCTCGCGCTTGAGCCCGACATCCATGCTCACACCTTTCTCCGACAGACCCCCCAACCGTACGCCCAGGCAGGTCGCCGCCGGTTCACGGCCCCGGCGGAGGGGACCGGCGGGCGTGCGGGAGGGGGCGCGCCGGGTGGAGGCCCTGCCACCGTCACTCCGGGTGGGCGGGGGCCGGCCGGATCCTGTCCCCGGTGGCCCCGTCACCTCACGGCGGGGTCAGAACCTGCCGTAGTAGCCGGTCAGGTCGGCCTCCGGGCAGGCGACCGAACCGATCAGGCACGCGGTGCTGGCGTACCTCCGCGTGACGACGTTGCTGACCCTCCCGCCGTCGTAGATGTAGATGTAGGTGTTCGGGTACAGCCGGTGCTTGCCGGAGCGAATGGCGTAGTTGCCGCTCGTGGCCAGGTTCATCGTCAGGGCCCCGTCCGCGGCGCCCTTGACTCCGCCCAGGCCCCCGCAGAACGGGTTCGTGGCGTGCACGACCATCCGCACGTCCACGGTCCTGCTGCTCGACCCCAGCTTCTTGGCATAGGTGTTCCGGGCGCTGGCGGTCTTCTGGGCGACGAGCCTGCCGGTCCTCTTCAGGTACACGTGACTGGCCTGTATGTGTTTGTTCGCCACGACCTTCTTGGTGCTCCACGTGACGGTCGCATTCAGGGCGAAGCGGTACTTGTCCGACTTCCAGTTGAAGTCGGAGTGCCCGTCGCCGCCGAACTGGTAGTTCGTGCCGTAGTCACAGCCCGCCGGGGGAGCGTCGACCTTCTTCTGCGGAATGAAGCCCAACCAGGTCACCGTGGACGTCCTGGCCACGGCCGCGGCCGTCGCCCGCTCGGCCGCCTGCGCGCGCAGCCCCGTCAGCGAGCCGGAGGCCGGCACGGACACCCGCACGCCGTACAGCCGGGCCTGCGGGGCGCCGCCCTCGGGCAGCACCGGCACGACCTGGTAGTGGTACCCGGCGCCCGGCTTCACGTTCGTGTCGCGGAAGGAGGTGACGCCCGCGGCCAGGGCGGCCACGTTCCTGCCGTCCCGGGTGATGACGTAGCGGGCACCCCGCTCATAGCCCTTCCAGGACAGTGTCACGAAGTCCTTGCCGGCCGCCGAGGTGATGCCCTCCTGGGCGAGAGAGGTGTCGACGACCGCCGTCTCTCCCGAGGCGGCCCGCAGGACACCGAAGCCCTGCGCCTGAAGCGTCCTGCCCACCGCGCTCTTCGCGCTGACGCCGGACACGTCGCTCAGCGAGTCGGAGGACAGCGCGGACAGGGAGAACGCCGTAGCGCCCGGCCGCGGGTCCTGTCCGGCGGAGGCGGACGAGTCGAGCCCGGTGGCGACCAGCATGAGGGGGGCCACCGTCAGCATTGCCGTCTTCACGGAACGCGAGAGATACATCAGCTTTTCCCTTTCGTCATTTTCTGTGCCGCCGACCGCGGCCGTCTCGCCCTGCCGACGGGCCCACGAGGGTGGCGCCCGACGCCTTCACGGTCAGGACAGGCCCCATTCCTGCTGCTTGCGCTTCGCGGAGCTGTACTTGTCGATGACGGGGTAGGTGTTGGCGTCGCTGCTCTTCGCAGTGATCACCTTGTTCGCCTGCTTGCTGATGATCCGGCTGCTGCCCAGGACCCACTGCTGGCTCTTGGCGGAGGCGTTGCAGGGGTGCTGGGTGACGCGCGTGCCGGCCGCGCTGCTCCTGATGCCGAGGCACTTGCCGGACTTCTTGTTCTTGATGGTGTAGACGCCGCTGGAATTGCCCTTCAGGGTCCACTTCTGCGTGGAGTCCGCGTTGCACTTCTGAAGGGTGAGTTGGGCACCGGTTCCGGTGCTCCCCTTCATGGAGAGGCAGCGGCCGGTGGGACCCCAGACCTTTTCGAGGCGGACGTCGGTGTAGGTGGCGGCGGACCTGAAGGCCGCAGGTTCCGCGCTGGTGGCCGCGGCCGTGGCGGCGGTGGCGGGGGCTACGGTGGCTGCGGCGGCGGCTACGGCCGCTCCGGCGACGACAAGGCCGCGAATGGCATCGCGCATGATGCTTTCTCCTTTTGCGAAAGGGCTGTTGGTGTTGAACGGTTGGTCCCGAAGGTCCTGGGCTTCTGCTGGTCTGGCCCTCGCGGCGCTGGTGGCAGGGGGAGTTCTGGTCGCACGTGAGGTGACTTCGCCGGTGTTCGCCCTTGAACAGGGCCCGTTGGCGGACACGCCGGAGTGCGCGCGGATCGCCGGGAACTATCCGTCGAGCCTGGCCGGCAACGAGCGCGACCGGGTCTCGTACGAGGGGCTCGCCGCGTGGGGCCGAGGGGCGGTGGAGTTGCGGTGCGGCCTGTATCCGCCGGCACCGACCACTGACATGTGTGTGACCGTCGACGGTGTGGACTGGGTGCTGGAAGAGGCTCAGTCCCGGGACGGGCGGAAGTACTTGGTCACCTACGGAAGGCGGCCGGCGGTGGAGGTGTCGATCTCCGACGACGTACCGGAGACCGACGTCGTACTGGTCGAGATGAGCCGCCTCGTCGCCCCGGTGAAGCAGAACGCGAGGTGCATCGCTCCGGACGCCTGAGGGATCGCACGCCGCCCCCCTCCCGCCGTCGACTCACCTTGCCCGGAGGCCCGTTCGGCTTCCGGTGTGATCGAAAGTAGCGCTGTCCGGGCGGCGCGCGCGACGTCCGTAAGGGAGGTGTCCCAGAGGGAACTGCCCCTCCGGGAGGTGGCCTTCGGTGAGGTCAGCGCGCCGATTCGCGCAACAGCGGAGCGGTGACGCGGCGCACGTCGGCTTCCGTGAGGGTGCTGACATAGGTGGCGGCGATCCTGCCCCGGCGGTCGATGAAGAGCGTGAACGGCAGGGCTTGGTACACATAGCCCTTGGGCAACCGGGACAACTGCCGGTGGCCGGGGTCGTGGAGGCTGGGATAGCTGAGACGGTGCTCGTGCTGGAAGGCGCGGCCGGCACTCCTGGCCGCGTCGGTGCTGACTCCCAGCACCTGGACCCCCCGTGCTTTCAAGTGCTCCTGCGCGCGGGAGAGTTCGGGTGACTCGGCGCGACAGGGGCCGCACCAGGAGGCCCAGACGTTGAGCACGACGACCTTGCCCCGGTAGTCGGCGAGGTGAACAGGCGGGCCGTCGAGGGTGGCACCGCTGAGATCGGGCGCCGAGCGGCGGTCGGCCGCCGGAATGCTGTCGAGCGTGGAGGCGGGGGAACCGCCGGACTGGCGCTGTGGGGCGCAGGCCGTGAGGGCGAGCAGGATCAGGGCCAGAACCATCGATCGGCGGGGGTACTCCATGGTCATGAGTATTCCAACGCCTCCCGACGGGGCGGCGCTTGGGGCGCCGACGCGCGTGGCCCCGCTTTCGGCACGGCTGTCAGAACTCCGATCACGCACAACAAGTTTATGAATCAAAGAAGTTGGCGGAAATGATTTCTTCGGAGGGTTCCCTTGAGGCACCCGAAGGAGTCGCCATTTTCTGACGTGCCCGTGTCAGTGCCCGGTGCTACGTTGACAGAGATCACCGCAGCAACCAGGGCACGGGGCTCTGCTGGAAACGCGGGATCAGGAAGGACCGAAATGTTTGAGCGGTCCTACGCGCACCACACGAATGACCCGGCATGTCCTTACCAGTGGTCCGAGAGCGATCCGGGCTCGGGCTCATGGGCAGCGAGGCTGGAGAGGCTGACGGGGCGGGAGAAGGAAGTCCTGCTGCTGCTCGGCACGGGGCTGGGCAACCGCCAGCTGGCGCGCGAGCTGAGCATCGCGGAGCGGACGGTGAAGGCACACATCGCTCGGATCATAGGGAAGCTGGAACAGGAGACGCGGTTGCAGGCAGCCATGCTGTCGGTGCTCGCCCACGGCCTGCTGTGCTCTCATCCGGGCTGCGCGCAGGACGATGGCATGACGCCGCGGGGACGACGCGATACCTGTGCCGCGTAGGGCTCGGGGGCTGGTTCGTCCGCGGCCGGGTGTCCGGTAGCCGGTCCGGGCCGGACAACTCCCCCGGAAAGTCCGGGAATTCGCAACGGACAGGTTCCGCCGCGCACCGACCCGGTGTCGCGGGCCGACTCGGGCCCTGCCGCTTCGCCCCGCCGACCGTCAGGACAGCGGGGCGAAGCGCTGCGCTCCCACGCCACGGGCCACGTCGAGGCCGGCTCCCCGCCGTACGCAGGCGGTCAGGAGGCGTAGGCGATGATGGCGAGGACCGGGTACAGCACACCCACGGATCCGGTGGCGAGCCCGATGAGGCTCCGGCCCCGGTGGGAACCGCGGGTCAGACCGAGGATGCCGAAGGTGACGGCGAGGCTGCCGGCCAGGAGCGGGATCGCGATTCCGACGAAGCCGGAGAGCGCCACGGCGATCAGGGCGACGATGCCGAGACCGAGCGACACCGGCCCGTACAGGGCCGCGGGGCTGTCGGCAGAGGTGGTACCGGTTCCAGTGGCCATGTCGGCTTCCTTGCTGTCGGGCGCCGGAGTCTCCGACGCGCAGGTACGAAGATCCTGCACGCCCCATCATGGCACTCCCGGAAATCCGACAGGCCCCAACCCCGGACGCCCGCGCGATCCGACGGGCTCACCAGGAGCCGGGAACCGGTACGGGCAGGGGAAGCGATGCGCGGGCGCGACCACTTGGCCGACGCCCGCAGGGGAACCCCGGGGCCACGACGTACCACCGGCGGGTGCGGGGACCATGGACGGCACGAGCAGCACCGGGTCGGCCGCGAGGCGTCCCCGGCGACCGCGGAACCGGGTCCTACTCCTCCTCGGGCAGCTCCCCCACCCGGTTCTCCCACTTCGTCGAGAGCACGATCGTCGTACGGGTCCTGGAGACGCCCTTCGTTCCCGACAGCCGCCGGATGGTCTTCTCCAGGCCGTCCACGTCGCTCGCCCGCACCTTGAGCATGAACGAGTCGTCGCCCGCGATGAACCAGCAGTCCTCGATCTCGCCGAGGTCCCGCATGCGGTGGGCGACGTCCTCGTGGTCGGCCGCGTCGGACAGGGAGATGCCGATCAGGGCGGTGACGCCGAGACCGAGCGAGGCGGAGTCGACGGTGGCGCGGTACCCGGTGATGACCCCGGCCGCCTCCAACCGGTTGATGCGGTCGGTGACGCTGGGCCCCGACAGACCGACGAGGCGCCCCAGCTCGGCGTAGGAGGCTCTGCCGTTCTCTCTCAGGGCCTGGATGAGCTGCCTGTCCACCGCGTCCATGCGATCGCTAGCCTTCCGCTGAAGTGTGTGAGTCCTGAAGTGTGCGAGTCCGCTGAGTCGTGCGAGGTCGTTCGGTCGTGTCGAGGTGGTGCTGACGCGGTACCGAGGCGGTACCGGGTGCTGCCGGGAGGTACCGCCGCCGGTGCTCAGGTCGCCCGGGAGCCCCCGCCGAGTTCGCCCTCCCACCGGCGGTACAGCCGGTGTTCGACGCCCGCCGCGTCCAGCACCCGCCCGGCGACGAAGTCCACCAGGTCCTGGATGTGCGTGGCGCCCGCGTAGAAGGCCGGCGAGGCGGGCAGTACGGTCGCGCCCGCGTCGTCCAGGGAGACCAGGTGCCGCAGCGTCTGCCCGTTCAGCGGGGTCTCGCGTACGGCTACGACCAGCCTGCGCCCCTCCTTCAGCGTCACGCTCGCGGCGCGCTGCAGGAGGTCCTTCGACAGGCCGAGGGCGACCCCCGCCACACACGCCGTCGAGGCTGGCACGATGAGCATGCCCTTGGAGGGGTACGAACCAGAGGAAGGTCCCGCCGCCAGGTCGCCCGCGCTCCAGTGCCGCACGGCGTCGAGGTGCCCCTCGAAGGCGTCGAAGGTGCCGGGCTTGCCGTCCGCGCCCCGCGCCAGCCATTCCCGCAGGTCGTCCCGCCAGTGCGCGTCGCGGAAGGAGAGCCCGGTCTCGTCGAGGAGCGTGAGCCGAGAGGCCCTGCTGACGACCAGGTCCACGCTCTCGCCCGCCGCCAGCAGCGCACGCAGCACGGCAGCGGCGTACGGCGTACCGGACGCGCCGGACACCCCCACGATCCAAGGCCGGCGCTGCGTCTGTCCTGGCTTCATGGTGTCGAGGGTATCCGGCGACTGTCGGGATTCAGACCGTGAGCCCGCGGACCAGCAGATCGAGCAGGGCGCACACGAACAGAGCGATGCCGATGAACCCGTTGACGCTGAAGAACGCGCGGTTCAGCCGGGACAGGTCGTGCGGCTTGACGATGCTGTGCTCGTAGAGGAAAGCACCCGCGACGATCACCAGGCCGAACCAGAAGAAGGCACCGGCGCCGGTGGCGAGGGCGTACCAGACGAAGAGCGCCGTGGTGACGGCGTGGCAGACCCTGGCCCCCCGGACGGCGGCGGGGATGCCGAAGCGCGCGGGCACGGACATGACGCCGACCTCGCGGTCCGTCTCGACGTCCTGGCAGGCGTAGATCAGGTCGAAGCCGCCGATCCAGACGCCGACCGCGAGTCCCAGGATCACCGCGTTCCAGGACCACTCGCCGGTGATCGCGAGCCAGCCGCCGACCGGCCCCATCGCCTGCGCGAGACCCAGGATGGCCTGCGGGAAGTTGGTGAACCGCTTGCCGTACGGGTACACCACCATCGGGATCACGGCGATGGGCGCGAGCGCCAGGCAGAGCGGGTTCAGCAGGGCCGCCGCGCCCAGGAAGAAGACCAGGGCGACCAGCGCGCCGGTCCAGGCGTGCTTCACGCTCATCGCGCCGGTGACCAGCTCGCGGTGGGCGGTGCGCGGGTTGCGGGCGTCGATCTCGCGGTCGATGATCCGGTTCGCCGCCATCGCGAAGGTGCGCAGCCCGACCATCGCGACGGTCACCAGGAACAGCCGTCCCCAGTGGATGTTCCCGTCCAGTTCGTACATCGCGGTGAGCGCGGCGATGTACGCGAAGGGCAGCGCGAACACCGAGTGCTCGATCATGACGAGGCGCAGGAACGCCTTGGTGCGGCCCGGCTGCGGGAGCGCCGCGGAAGCTGAACTCACAGCCCGTACTCCTTCCAGCGGCGGTCGACCGTCGCTGCCGTCTGTGGGTCGGACAGCACCATCTCGGGCCAGCCGCCGTCCCGGGTGTAGCCCTCCTCGGGCCATTTCCTCGTCGCGTCGATACCCGCCTTGCCGCCCCAGAACTGCTGGTAGGAAGCGTGGTCGAGGTGATCGACGGGACCCTCCACGACCGTGAGGTCACGGGAGTAGTCGGTGTTGCCCAGGGCCCGCCAGGCGACTTCGTGCAGGTCGTGGACGTCGCAGTCCGAGTCGACGACCACGATGAGCTTCGTGAGGGACATCATGTGGGCGCCCCAGACGGCATGCATCACCTTCTGGGCATGTTTGGGGTATTTCTTGTCGATCGCGACGATCGCACAGTTGTGGAAGCCGCCCGCCTCGGGCAGGTGGTAGTCCACGATGTCCGGCACGATGATCTTCAGCAGGGGCAGGAAGAAGCGCTCGGTGGCCCGGCCCAGCGGGCCGTCCTCGGTCGGCGGCCGGCCCACGACGATGGACTGGAGCAGCGGCCGCTTCCGCATGGTCACGCAGTCGATGGTCAGCGCCGGGAAGGGCTCCTGCGGCGTGTAGAACCCGGTGTGGTCGCCGAACGGCCCCTCGGGCAGCATCTCGCCCGGCTCCAGCCACCCCTCCAGGACCACCTCGGCCTGCGCGGGTACCTGGAGCGGGACGGTCTTGCAGTCCACCATCTCGATCCGCTTGCCCTGGATGAACCCGGCGAAGAGGTACTCGTCGATGTCACCGGGCAGCGGGGCGGTGGAGGCGTACGTCACGGCGGGGGGACAGCCGAAGGCGATCGCGACGGGCAGCCGCTCCCCCCTGCGTGCCGCGACCTGGTAGTGGTTCCGGCTGTCCTTGTGGATCTGCCAGTGCATACCGATGGTGCGCTTGTCGTGGCGCTGCAGACGGTAGAGCCCCAGGTTGCGGATGCCGCTCTCGGGGTCCTTGGTGTGGGTCAGCCCGAGGTTGAAGAAGGAGCCGCCGTCCTGGGGCCAGGTGAAGAGGGCGGGCAGCGCGTCGAGATCGACGTCGTCGCCGCGCAGGACGACCTCCTGCACCGGCGCTTCCTTGACCTTCTTCGGCGGTACGTGGGCCATCGCGCCGAGTTTCCCGAAGGCCTCGCGCACCCCCACGAATCCGTGCGGCAGCTCGGGCCTGAGCAGTCCGCCGATCTTGTCGGAGATCTCGCCGTACGACTTCAGCCCGAGGGCCTTCAGCAGGCGCCGGTCGGTCCCGAAGACGTTCATGGCGAGCGGCATGGCCGAACCGCGCACGTTCTCGAAGAGCAGCGCGGGGCCGCCGGCCTTCTGGACACGGTCGACGATCTCCCCCACCTCCAGGTAGGGGTCCACCTCGGCCTTGATGCGCTTGAGGTCACCCTCGCGCTCCAGTGCCCGCAGCAGGGAGCGAAGATCGTCGTAAGCCATGCGTTCCAGTATCGCCGAGGCCCACTGGGCGGCTGCGTGCGCCCCACCGTCGCCGGGCGGGCGGAGGCCGCCCCGTCCGGCGGTCGGGGCCGGTCCGGTTCGCCGCGGTGGGGCCAACCGCTACCCTGGCCGCGTCATCGGGGCCCTGTGCCGCCCCGCCGTCGCTCACTGGGGGACCGTTCGGCCATGCTCAGGTATCTGCCCTTCCTGCTGGTCCTGGCGCTGTGGATCTACGCCTTCATCGACTGTCTGAACACGCCCGAGGAAGAGGTCCGCGGTCTGCCGAAGGTGGTGTGGGTGATCATCATCCTGCTCTTCGGCGAGGTTCTGGTCGGACCGGTGGCCTGGCTCGTCGCGGGCCGCACGCGCCGCGGTGGCCCGGCGGGCGCCGCGGCCACCGGATGGCGCCGCGACCAGGGCGCGTCGTACGTCGCCCCCGACGACAACCCGGAGTTCCTCGACTCGCTCAGGACCGGAAAGGCCGCCGAGCGGCCGGACGGTGACGAGGCACTCCTGAAGGACTGGGAGGCCGACCTGCAGCGCCGCGAGGAGGAGCTGCGGCGCAGGGAGCAGCAGAGCAAGTCCGACGACGAGTCCTGAGCCGGGCGAACGCCCCTGCGGGAGCCCGCCGCCGGCGACGCGTTGTCGGTGCCGAGGGCTAGGGTTCGCCGCCATGACCTCTCGCCCGGACGCCGTCAGGGCGTCGTACGACACCGTCGCCGACGACTACGCCGAGCTGCTCGGAACGGAGTTGGCGGGCAAGCCGTTCGACCGGGCCGTGCTCGGGGCCTTCGCGGAGATGGTGAAGGGCGGCGGGGGCGGGGTGGTCGCGGATCTCGGGTGCGGGCCGGGGCGGGTGACCACGTATCTGGACGGGCTCGGGCTGCACGCGTACGGGATCGATCTGTCGCCGGGGATGGTGGCCGTGGCCCGCCGCAGCCACCCGGAGCTGCGGTTCGAGGTGGGGACCATGGCCGCCCTCGACATCGCGGACGGCGCACTCGCCGGAGCACTGGCCTGGTACTCCACCGTGCACACGCCACTGGAGGAACTCCCCGTGCTGTTCCGGGAGTTCCATCGCGTACTGGCTCCCGGCGGCCATCTCCTCCTCGCCTACAAGGTGGGGGACGAGCGGGTGCACCTGGACCACGCGTACGGGCACGACCTCGACCTCGACGTCCACCGCTTCCCGCCCGAGCGTGTCGCGGAACTGCTGCGCGCGGCCGGGCTGGTCGAGGTCGCGCGTCTCGTCCGCGAGGCCGACGCGCGGGAGAACACGCCCCAGGCGTTCGTACTGGCCCGCAGCGAGCGTGAGGTGAGAG
Organism: Streptomyces sp. NPDC057950; assembly: GCF_042887295.1. Taxonomy (NCBI): domain Bacteria; kingdom Bacillati; phylum Actinomycetota; class Actinomycetes; order Kitasatosporales; family Streptomycetaceae; genus Streptomyces; species Streptomyces sp. NPDC057950. The sequence continues at coordinate 71,565 of NZ_JBHVPP010000021.1, read as the reverse complement.
GGCGGGTGTAGCCGGTACGCCCCGGCGCGCCGTCCGTGTGGTGCGCCGATCGTCTGCGCGCCCCGCTGTGGCTCATCCCTTCGGCCACCGTCCGTAGACAATCGGCGGACGGCGCGGTGGCGGGTCGCTTCCCAGACTGGGTCGGGACGACGACACGGGGAGGCGCGATGCAGGGGATCAGCCGGGCACGGTTCCTGGGGATGGCCGCGGCGGGGACGGCGGCGGCGGTGCTGCCCGCGGGGCGGGCCGGGGCGACGGCCGGCCGGCGTGGGCTGACCTATCGGGGCGCGGTGTACGAGGTGGCGGACGGAGAGACGCCCGGCACGGGGTGGAGCGCCCGGCGTATGCGCGGCGATGTGCGCGCCCTCGCGCACGACCTGCACGCCAACTCCGTGAAGGTCACCGGCGCCAGCGTCGAACGGCTCGCCGCCACGGCCGCCGAGGCGGCGGAGCGGGGCCTGCACGTGTGGCTCGAACCGACCCTGGGCGACGTGCCCGAGCGGGACATCCTCGACCACCTCGCCGAGACGGGCCGGTGCGCGGAGCGGCTGCGGCGGCAAGGGGCCGGGGTGCACCTCAGCGTGGGGTGTGAGTTCGTGCTGTACGTGCCCGGGATCGTGCCCGGCGCCAACGCCCGGGAACGCGTGGAGAACCTCCTCAACGGCACGTTCGACCCCGTGACGGCGGCGCGGCGTCTGCACCGCTTCACGGCGCGGGCGGCGGGCGTGGGCCGCTCCGTCTTCCGCGGGCGGCTGACGTACGCCGCCGCTCAGGACGAGGACGTCGACTGGGGTCTCTTCGATCTCGTCGGCATCGACTACTACGGGTTCTTCCGGCACCGGGACGCCTATGTCCGCGATCTCGCCCGGTACACCCGGTTCGGGAAGCCCGTCGCCGTCATGGAGTTCGGCTGCTGCACCTTCGAGGGCGCCCCGAAGCGCGGCGGCATGGGCTGGGACGTCGTCGACTACGGCAAGGAACCGCCGGAGATCGAGGAGGGCGTCGTCCGCAGCGAGCGCGCGCAGGCCGCGTATCTGACGGCGGTGCTGTCGGTCTTCGAGTCGATGGGCCTGTACTCGGCGATGGCGTACACCTTCGTCACCCCGGACGCCCCGCACCGCCCCCGCGATCCGCGCCACGACCTCGACACGGCGAGCTACTCCCTCGTCAAGGTGGTCGAGGACCGTCGGCCCGGCGCTCCGGAGGCCGCCGGATGGCACTGGGAGCCGAAGGAGTCCTTCCGCGCGCCGGCCCGGCAGTACGCGCGCCACTGCCGCTGACGGTCCGTCCGGGTCCGGCTCGCGGGGAGAGGGCCTTCGCTCGTTGCCCTCGCGTCCCGGCCACAGGAGAGTGGACTCATGGAGCGCATCGATCAGGCAGTCGACCCGGCACGGGCCCGCGCGTGGCTCGCCACCGCCGTCGAGGAGGCACGCGCCGGGCTCGCGGAGGGCGGCATCCCCATCGGCGCCGCGCTGTACGGCGCCGACGGCAGCCTCCTCGGGCGCGGCCACAACCGGCGCGTCCAGGACGGCGACCCGTCCATGCACGCGGAGACCGCGGCCTTCCGTGCCGCCGGACGGCGGCGGACCTACCGCGGTACGACCATGGTGACCACCCTGTCGCCGTGCTGGTACTGCAGTGGTCTGGTCCGCCAGTTCGGCATCTCCCGGGTCGTGATCGGGGAGGCCGGGACCTTCCACGGCGGCCACGACTGGCTGGCCGGGCACGGTGTGGAGATCGTCCGGCTGGACGATCCCGAGTGCGCGGCCATGATGCGCGACTTCGTCGAGAAGAACCCGGCCCTGTGGAACGAGGACATCGGTGAGTGAGGCGCGTGAGGTGAGTGATCCCCGGTTCCCCCGCCGGGCGGTGTCCCCTGCCCGCCCCCGTATCCCGACCGTCGACCTGCGCCCGTGGCTGTCCGGAGACCGGGCGACCCGCGCGCGGATCGCCCGTACCGTCGACGACGCCCTGCGGACCGCGGGCTTCCTCCTCGTCACCGGCCACGGCGTCGACCCGTCCCTGCGCGCCCGGATCCGGGCGGCGGCGCGCGCCTTCTTCGTCCTGCCCGTGGAGACGAAACAGCCGTACGCCGCCCGGGTCGGCGGACGCGGCTGGCTCGGTCCGGGCGCCGAGGCCAACGGGTACTCCGAGGGCACCGAGACCCCGCCGGACCTCAAGGAGTCGCTGACCTTCGCGACGCACGAACCGTTCGAGGACCCGCGGACCAACGCGGAGTGGTACGCGCCCAACGTGTGGCCGGCACAAGCCCCCGGGCTGCGGGAGCTGTGCGGGGAGTACCTGGCCCGGATGGGCGAACTGGAGAACCACCTCCTCGCCCTCCTCGGCGAGGCGCTCGGCCTGGAACCGGACTTCTTCACCCGGCACATGGACCACCCGACCTACGGCTTCAACATCAACTGGTATCCGGGGACGGAGGTCGTGGGCGCGCCCGAGCCGGGCCAGTTCCGCATCGGCCCGCACACCGACTTCGGTACCGTCACCCTGCTCGACCGGCAGGCGGGCAAGGGCGGGCTGCAGGTCTTCACGGACGAGGACGGCTGGCGGGACGCGCCCTTCGATCCCGCTGCGTTCACCGTCAACATCGGTGATCTGATGGCCCGTTGGACCGGCGACCGGTGGCGTTCCGGGCGGCACCGGGTACTGCCGCCCCCCGTGGACGCGCCCGCCGAGGAGCTGATGTCGCTGGTCTACTTCGGCGAGTGCACGCCGGGAACGGTGGTGGAGTCCGTACCGCCTCCGGTGGGGCGCGTCACGTACCCGCCGGTCGACTCCCACGCGTACCTGCGGGACAAGCTCGATTCGATCACTGTGGGCTAGCCGCCGGAAAGGATGCGGAAGAATTCCGTAACCAAACGGACATCACGCACCCTAGTCCGAAGCAACTCCCCCTTTTTACACTGGTATTGATACACCTCACAGCAGCACAGGCAGGACCGGACCGCGCCAGGGGGAGATGCGGTGCACAGAGGGCTGCACGGACGCGGGGCGTTGTTCGACACCGACCCGCCCGGTCTCGCTTCACGTCTCGTCGGGCTGCGCCCGTACCAACTGCGCGCGGCCGCCGTCGAACATGCGAAGGAACTGCCCTTCGTGGTGTTCACGGGTGGCCGGGGCCTGGGCAGGAGCGCGGTGCTGCGCGAACTGCGGGACGCCTACCGCGGCCATACGCCGGTCGCGCTCGTCGACGGCGAGGACCGCCAGTTCACCGCTCCCCCGCCGGAGCGGCCCGCGGAGTCCTGGTCACCGGTCGGACAGGCGCTCACCACGATCGCCGAGCAGCTCGCCGAGCCGGTGACCGGCGCCGGGCGGATCGGCTTCCCGCGGCTGGCCTCCGGGCTGCTGGCGGTGGCGGCGGGCGGCTGGAGCGACCGCGACGTGCCGCGCATCCGGCAGGAGGCGGAGCGCATCCTGCTCCTGAACGAGACGGGCTCACTGCTGTCGGGCTTCGCGGGCCGCTGGGTGAGCAAGGTCGTCGCCAAGCTCATCGCCTCGATGAGCAGCACGGGCCCGGTGGTGGAGCCGATCATCGAGGCGACCCTGGAGGCCTTCGCCGAGGGGATCGCCCCCACCCACCGCAGACTGCGCAGGGCCGCCACCTGGTACCGCGACTATCCGAACGCGGGCGGCAACGCCAAGCTCGGACTGATCCTGCTCTCCGCCCACTTCCGCGCCGGCGGCGACTCGCGCACGCACGCCGAACGCCATCTCGTCCGGGCCCTGCTGGCCGATCTCGACGACGCGTACGCGGGGGTCATGCAGCGCTCGCACCGGCTGGGCCGCCCGGTCGTACTGATCGACAACCTGCGGGAGCCGGCCGGCCTCGGCCTGCTGGAACCCGTGCTGCGCGACCGCGCCGACGGCATCGCCGACCAGGTCGTCTTCTTCGCCGCCCTGCGCGGGGACACCCACCCGGCGCTGCGCAACGCGGGCCGGCGCGCCCTCCCCGAGGTGATCCGGCACACCGGCTGGGAGCCGGGCACCTCGCCGTCCTCACGGGCCCTTCTCCTCAAGCTGCCGCCGCTGACCCCGGACGACACCCTGCACCTGCTGGGCGGCACCGCCCAGGGCCTGGACGTGCCGCCGCACCTCCCGCACGCGACCCACCGGCTGACCGGCGGCAGCCCGCTCGGCGTGACCCTGCTCGCGGAGTCCGCCCGGCAGAACCTGCCCCGCGGAGCCGCCTCGCTGGGGCCGTTGCTCACCGCGGACGTCGTCGTCCACGAGGACCACGACGGCCGCCCCACGTATCTGGAACTGCTGGACCGGCTGGTGCCCGGCGGCCGGCTCGACGAGCTGACCGTGCTCGCCGCCGCCCACGACCGCGACTCGGCGTGCGCCCTCGCGGAGGTCCAGCTCCCGGACGACTTCGGCGCTTCGGGCGTCCTCGACCTGGAGGAGAGGCTGGCGCGGGAGGGTCTGCCCACGGTCGCCGGGCAGTTCGTGGGCGATCCGTTCCTGCGCGCGCTGCTCCTGCTGCGCCTGCACCACGGCGACCCGGACCACGAGCGGTGGCGGGCCGTGCACCGCACTCTCGTCGACCACTACGGCGACGGGGAACTCCCCGACCGGGACCGCTACCGGCTGCACCACGAACTCGCCCTGGGCAAAGCGGACTTCGCGGTGGCGCACCTGCGCGACACTTTCCCGCGCACCGACACCGCGAGCTGGCTCGCGACGCTGCTCTTCATCGCGTCCGCGCCGTACTACCACGCGCACGGCCCGGACGGCCGGGACGCCGACGACCCCGTCGGCCACGACGACCGGGCGTCGATCGCGCTCGGTCGCACGGACGCGGCCCAGCGGCCGCCGGACAGCGTGGACGCCGTACTGCATCTGCGGGTACGACGGCTGCTGCACGCCGTCTGGCAGCTGACCGATCCGCTGGTGCTGCCGGACCCGAAGGTGGGCGAACGGCTCCGCTTCGAACTGGAGCAGCTGTCGAACCTGCGGCCCGCGGGCAACCCGCTGCTGTGGCGGGCCTCGCGGGAGTGGCCGTCGCACGCGCTGGCCGGACGCCCTCTGCGCGTCCCCGACGACGACGAGAACGGGACCGGGGGGCAGTGATGACAGGGGACGGGGACCGATGACGGCGCGTTGGTGGCGGTGGCTGCGCGAGGACGTCTGGGAGATCCGCTTCCGCCGGTATGTGGCGCTGGCCCTGGCCGCCGTCCTCGCGGGCCTCGGCATCTGGGGCGGCATGACGGCCACCAAGGAGAATCGGTCCTGCGCACCGGGCGTCGTCCAGCCCGAGGGCAGCGGCGAATGCGTGGGCGTCTCGTGGTCCACGTACGCCTTCGGCCGGCCGCGGTTCGCCGACACCGTACGGGCGATCCACCGGGAGAACGCCCGCCTGAAGCCGGGCAGTTACGTCACCGTCGCCCTGCTGGAGCCGTTCACCGCGACCGACGCCGACAACCTGGCCGACGTGCTGCACGAACTCCAGGGCGCCTACCTGGCCCAGTACCAGGCCAACCACGACACGACCGGACTGAAGCCGAAGATCCGCCTGGTGCTGGCCAACCCCGGTTCCACCGGCACGTACTGGCAGTACACGGTCGACCGGCTGGAGCGCATGGCGAAGGGACCCGACCGACTGCGCGCGGTGACCGGGGTCGGACAGAGCACCGACAACAACAAGAAGGCCGTCGCGGAGCTGACCGCCCGGGGCATCCCGGTGATAGGGAGCTCGATCACCGCCGACGACCTCGCCAACGGGCAGCACGGCAAGGACCCCTTCCCCGGCCTCGCCCGCGTCTCCCCCACCAACACGGACGAGGCCCGCGCCCTCGCCTCGTTCGCCAAGGTCTCGGCCGTCAACGCCTTCCTGGTCTACGACCGGACGGGCGACCCGTACACGCGCACCCTGCAGGGATCCTTCGAGAAGATGCTCAAGGGCTCGCGCTACGAGGCCCAGCCCTTCACGCCGCCCGCCGACCGCAGCAAGGAAGGCAGCACCTCCAACGTCTTCGCGCAGATCACCAACATCCTGTGCAACACGCCGCCCGGCACCGACACCATCCTCTTCGCCGGGCGCCACACCCAACTGCGCCAGTTCATCAACACGCTGGGCCAGCGCGGCTGCCACGACCGCCGGTTCACCGTGCTCACCGGCGACGAGGGGTCGTACCTCGCCGGCGACAGGGACCTCGACCCGGCTGCCCTCAAGGACCCGCTGCTGACCGTGCGCTACACGGCGCTCGCCCACCCGGACGCCTGGCTGAAGGACTCGGCGAGGACCGGGGGCGGCGCGGCCGACGCGAGGACGCTCCGGGCCCTGCTGGCCGGCGCCGCGAAGGAGCCGGTCGGTCCGGTCGGCCCGATCGCCCTGGACGACGGCCAGCTGATCATCGCCTACGACGCCATGCGGCTCGCCGTGCGAGGCATCCGCGGGGCGTCGCCGACCGGGAGGATCCCGGCCCTGGCGGACGTGGGGCTCCAGTGGCCGCAGGTCAAGGGAAGGGAGCTGCGGGTGAACGGGGCGAGCGGGTGGATCTGTCTGGACGCCCACGGCAATCCGTACGACAAGGCCGTACCGATCGTGCAGCTGACCCCCGAGTCCCGCGCCCGCTTCGTGAAGATCGCCTGGCCGGAGGGGAAGCCGCCGGCGAAGGAGTGCCTGCCGCCGTCGTAGCGCCGTCCCGCGCTCTAGGGCATGTTGCGAAAGTCCGTCAGCAGGGTCAGCAGCCGTTCGAAGCGGATTCGCCAGGGGCCGGGCGCGTAGTCGCCCTCGTACTCGTGGGTGAACCGGACGGTGGTGCCGGAGCCGGTGTGGTCCGGCGGCGCGGGCTCCAGGTGGAACCGGACCCGGCCGCGGCTCTCCATCGTGTACTCGGCGACCCGCTCGACGTCCCAGGCGGTGATCCGGCCGGTGCCCAGTCCGCGCAGGTCGACCGCCCCGCCGAGGCGCGGCTCGAACACCTCCGCACGCGCCAGCCACCCCACGAGTCCCTCGGGGGTGGCCATCGCCGCCCAGACCTCGTCCACAGGCTGGGGAACACGCAGCAGCCAGTGCCGTACGTGCGTGTCCCCCCGGGTCTCGACGGCTCCCTCTTCGATGGTTCCGGTCATGACACCAGCGTGGCCCGGGGCGGAGGGTTCCGCACCCGTGGTCACGCCGGTGCGGACGTCAGACCCCGGCGTAGGAGTGCTTGCCGGAGACGAAGATGTTGACGCCGTAGTAGTTGAAGAGGAAACACGCGAAGGCGATGAGCGCGATGTACGCGGCCTTGCGTCCCTTCCAGCCGGCCGTGGCACGGGCGTGCAGATAGCAGGCGTAGGCGACCCAGGTGATGAACGCCCAGGTCTCCTTCGGGTCCCAGCCCCAGTAGCGGCCCCACGCGTCGCCGGCCCAGATCGCGCCCGCGATGATCGTGAAGGTCCACAGCGGGAAGACGGCGGCGTTGACCCGGTAGGAGAACTTGTCGAGGGAGGCCGAGGAGGGCAGCCGCTCCATGACGGAGGTGGCGAAGCTCCCCGGCCTGCCACCGCCCGCCAGCTTGTTCTCGTAGGAGTCCTTGAAGAGGTACAGCAGAGTGCCGACCGCGCCCACGTAGAAGATCGCGCCGCAGAGGATCGCGGTCGAGACGTGGATGTAGAGCCAGTACGAGTGGAGTGCGGGAACCAGCTGGTCGCTGGCGGTGTACAGCACCGTGACGGCGAGACCGAGGTCGAGCAGGACCGTCGTGACCAGCGGCAGGCCCAGCCAGCGGATGTCCTTCCTCGCCAGCAGGAACGCCAGGTACACGGTCACGGCGACGGTCGAGAAGGTGACGCTGAACTCGTACATGTTGCCCCACGGCGCACGCTGCACCGACAGGGCGCGGGCCACCACGCCGGCCGTCTCGACGGCCCAGGCGACCACGGTGAGGGACACCGCGATACGGCCGTACAGGTCTCCCTGTTCGTCCCCGCCGTGCGCCCCCGGACCGTCGGGCACGTCACGGGCGCCGGCCGCGGACCGGGTGACGACCTGCGGCCGCTCCAGGACGGCGGTACCGCCCGCCGACTTCACGGTGACCGCGGGAGCCGCCGCCCCGGTGCCGGCGGTGAGCGCGGCCGCCGTGCGGGCGACCTTGCTGCGGCTGCCGAAGATCCACTCGGCGATGTACGCGAAGAAGGCCAGGGTGTAGACGGCCATCGAGGAGTAGACCAGCGTGTTGCTGATGTTGGCGAGGTGTTCGTTGGTTGCGGTGGCGAGAGTCACTGCTTCTCAGCCCCTTCGGCGGCAGGTACGGCGTGAGGGTCGGGGTCGGTGGTGTCCGAATCGGCGTCCGGCTCGGCTGCGGGGTCCGTCCCGGCGTCGGGGTCCGTCCCCGCGTCGGGTTCGTCGGTCTTGGTGGGTGCCTGTTCGTGCACGAGCGCGGCCAGGTCGCCGAGCTCCTCGGGGAGCTTCGCGGACTCGCTGCGGCCCAGGCCCGCCATCTCCACGACGGTCACACCGTCCGCGCCCGTGGTGGCGCGCACCCAGACCCGGCGGCGCTGGATGAAGAGGGAACCGGCGAGGCCGAAGATCGCCGTGAAGGCTCCGGCGAGCGCCCAGTCACTGCCGGGCTGCTGGGTGACCTGGAAGTTCGCCCACTGCTTGACGCCCTTGTCGAAGGTGATCGAGCCGGCACCGTCAGGCAGCTTCATGGTCTCGCCGGGCAGCAGACGCGCCGCGAGAATATCGCCCTTCGCGTCCTTGAACTGCTTCATCTTGGACTTGTCGAGCTGGTACACGTTCTGCGGGATGCCCGCGTCGACCCCCAGGCTGCCGTGGTATCCGGTCAGCGCGAGCACGGGGAAGTCGAGCGCGGGGAACTGCGAGAACATCGTGCCCTTGCCCGCGCCCGCGAAGGTCGGCACGAAGACGGCGGAGAAGCCGAGCTGCTCGGGCTGCCCCCGCCCGTTCCGGTAGCCGTCCATGACCTTGATCGCGCCCTGCGAGGTGACGTTCGGGTCGAGCGGCAGCATCGGCACGGCGTCGTGGAAGACGACGTCGCCCTTGCCGTTGCGGACCGTGACGACCGGCGCGTAGCCGTGGGCGGTGAGGTAGACCTTCGAGTCGCCGATCCTCAGCGGCTCGTTGACCTTGACGAGGGTCTTCCGGTCCTTGCCGTAGGCGCCCACGCTGTAGGTGACGGCCGCCTGGTACGTCCGCGGGGTGCCCTTGTTGGGACCGGTCCGCTCGTAGGTGCCCGTGAACTTCTTCAGGTCGAAGCTGAACGGCGTGAGGTCGTCGCTGCCGAAGAGGTTGCCCGACTTGAAGTCGTCGTACTGCGAGAGCGTGTTGGAGAAGCCGTCGCCCTCGACGATCAGCTTGTTGCCCTCGGACTTGAAGAGCTGGCCCCAGGCGAAGGCGACGAGCATCACGACGAGCGCGATGTGGAAGAGCAGGTTGCCGGTCTCGCGGAGGTAGCCCTTCTCGGCGGCGACGGCGTCCTTCTCGACGTGCGCCCGGAAACGGCGCCGCCCGAGCACCTCGAGCGCGGCCGCGCGGACCTGCTCCGGCTCGGCGGCGGTGCGCCAGGTCGCGTACGCGGGCAGCCGGTCCAGCCGCTTCGGCGCGCCCGGCGGACGGCCGCGCAGCTGCCCCACGAACCCCCAGGTGCGGGGCACGATGCAGCCGATGAGCGAGACGAAGAGCAGGATGTAGATGGCCGAGAACCACACCGAGCTGTAGACGTGGAAGAGGCCCAACCGGTCGTAGACCGGACCGAGGATCGAGTGCGCGTCCTTGAAGTCGGCCACCTTCTGCGCGTCGGTCCCGGACTGCGGGATCAGCGACCCGGGGATCGCGCCGAGCGACAGCAGGAAGAGCAGGATCAGCGCGACCCGCATCGAGGTCAGCTGCCGCCAGAACCAGCGCGCCCAGCCGACGGCCTCACGACCGGTCCATGCCAGCGCCCCGGCGGGGCCGGGCGCCCGCATCCCGCCGAACGAACCGGGCACGGCCGTGTCGACGGGAGCCGTGGACAACTGGGATCCGGCCTCGCCGAGTTCGCCGTCGGCGCTCACTCCGATGTGCCGCTTGGCGGCCGCCGGTTCGGCCGCCGTCCTACCGGTTCCGTCGTCGGTGTCGGTCGTGCTCATCGATCAGATCCCTACCGTGAAGCCGTTGGACCACGTCTGCATCTCCTGCACCAGACTGTCCCAGGCACCCGTCAGCAGGAGCACACCGGTCACGATCATCATGGTGCCGCCGATGCGCATGACCCAGACATAGTGGCGCTTGACCCAGCCGAAGGCGCCGAGCGCCTTGCGGAAGGCGACGGCGGCGAGCACGAAGGGCACGCCGAGTCCGAGGCAGTACGCGACGGTCAGTATGGCCCCGCGGCCCGCGCTCGCCTCGTTGGAGGAGAGCGCCAGCACGGAGGCGAGGGTCGGGCCGATGCAGGGCGTCCAGCCGATCCCGAACAGCGCGCCGAGAAGGGGCGCCCCGACCAGACCCGCCACCGGCCGCCTGTGGAAGCGGAACTCGCGCTGGGTCAGCCAGGGCATCATCCCCATGAAGAAGACGCCCATCAGGATCATGAGCACGCCGAGCACCTTGGACAGAGCGCCCTGCTGCTCGTAGAGCGTCGACCCGAAGTACCCGAACAGTGCCCCGCCGGAGACGAACACGGCGGTGAAGCCGAGTACGAACAGGCTCGCGCCCGCGACCATCCGCCCCCGTCTGGCCTCCGCCAGATCGGTACCGGTGACACCGGTGACGTACGACAGATAGCCCGGTACGAGCGGCAGCACGCACGGTGAGAAGAAGGAGACGAGCCCGCCGAGCACGGCGACGGGCAGGGCGAGCAGCAGGGCCCCGCTGTAGACGGTGCCGTTCATTCCGTCGGCGGAGGCGGCGAGAAGGGACACGTCAGGTCACTTCTCCGCGATGATCGGGTCGAGCAGCTCGCGCAGCTTGTCCTCGCTGAGGGCCTGAAGCGTCCGCGCCGCGACCTTCCCGTCCCGGTCGATGACGAGCGTGGAGGGAATCGTCTGCGGGTTGAGCGTGCCCTTCTTGAAGCGGAGCATCAGCTTGCCCGTCGGGTCGTAGAGGCTGGGGTACGTGACCCCGAACTCCTTCTCGAACGCGCGGGCGAGCGAGGCCTCGGAGTCCCGGGTGTTGATACCGACGAACTGCACGCCCTTCGCCTCGGTGTCCTTGGCGACCTTGACGAAGTTCGGGGCCTCGGCACGGCACGGCGGGCACCAGGAACCCCACACGTTCAGGACGACGATCTTGCCCTTGTAGTCCGCGACGTCGAGCTTCCTGCCGTCGACGGTCGCGCCGGAGAGGTCTGGGGCGTCGACCCGTGACCCCTTCGCGACGGTGGAGATGCCGTCCTTGCCCGCGACGAAGTTGGTGTTGCCCGAGCCCCCGGAGGTCCCCCCGGACCCGCACGCGGACAGGACGAGCATGGCGGCGGCGGCCCCGGCGGTGAGCAGGGCGACGCGGCTACGGGTGCGGTTCGAGCGTGGTTCGGCGCGACAGGCGGCACTCATGTGAAAAGTTTCGCATGCCCGTTTCGGGGATCTTCCGCACCCCCCTCGCGGGCGGAGAACACCATTTCAGGTGGCACTCCCCGTCGCACCGGCCGAGGCACCGGCGGAGGCGCCGGCGGTCCCCTTGTCCGTGTCGCCCAGGAACGTCCTCCAGCCGCCGGCCGGCCGCTGGCCCACGTCCAGGGTCTGCAGCTTGGCGACGATCTCGGGCGGCTGCACGTCCAGCCAGTCCACGAACTGCCGGAAGGAGACGAGCCGCACGTCCTCGCCCTTCTCCTTCTCCCGCGCGATGTGCGTGAAGGCCTGCTCGACGGCGTCCATGTAGATGCCGCCGTTCCACTCCTCGAAGTGGTTGCCTATGAAGAAGGGCGCCCGGTTCGACTCGTACGCCCGCCGGAATCCGGCGATGTACGCCTCGGCCGCCTGCTTCCGCCAGCCCGGGTAGTTGTACGACGGCGCCTTCGTCGAGTTGACCGACTGGTTGGCGAGCATGTTGTAGTCCATCGAGAGGACTTCGAAGCTGTGGCCCGGGAACGGGACGGCCTGCAGCGGGAGATCCCACACGCCGTGGTTCTTCTGCGGCCAGCGCTGGCGTCCACCGGGCGAGGAGGCGTCGTAGCGCCAGCCGAGTTCCTTGGCGGTGGGCAGCAGGTTGTTCTGCCCGAGCAGACACGGGGTCCGGCCGCCTATGAGTTCCTTGTCGTAGTCGAACGGCAGTGAGGGCAGATCGCTCCAGCCCGTGTTGGTCCGCCACTCCTTGACGAAGGACTTGGCCTGGTCTATCTCGCTGCGCCACTGGGCCGGCGTCCAGTTGGCGACGGTGCCGTGGCCGGAGCAGAAGTGGCCGTTGAAGTGCGTGCCGATCTCGTGGCCGTCGAGCCAGGCCTGCCGGACGCCTCCGAGGGTCGCCTTGACGTGCTCGTCGGTGAGGTAGCCGATGTCCGAGGCGCCGCGGGGGTTGTTCGGCGGCAGGTACATGCGCTTCTTCGACTCGGGCAGCAGATAGAGCCCGGAGAGGAAGAAGGTCATGTGCGCGTCGTGCTCCTCGGCGAGCCGCAGGAACCGGGAGAAGAGGCCGGTCCCGACCTCTCCCGCGCCGTCCCAGGAGAAGATCACGAACTGCGGAGGGGTCTCGCCGGGCTCCAGGGGCACGGGGGCCTTGGGCTGCTTCGGCTGCTTGCCTGTGAAGGAGGTGGAGCCGTCGCCTATCGGGCGCGCGGTGGGCTTGGGGGTGCCGGGCCGGGACGACCGACCGGGTTCGCCCGGCCGGGAATCGCCCGCACCGTTGGACGCGTCGTGGTCCGCGGTGCCGCACGCCGCCAGTCCGAGTGCCGCCGCGGCACCCGCCCCGAGGCCGATCATTCCCCTCCGGCTGATGTCCCGCATGCGGTCCCCATCTCCTTCGCGCCCTCTCAGCTGTCTCTCAGCAGGCACATAATGAGAGGGCACGAAGTGCGGATGGGTTCCGCCAACTCGCTCATATTGATCATAATTTACGAAGATCGTTCCGAGTGGCACACTTCACAGTCACCGGATGTTCATATGCGGGACCGGAACGGCTACGCGCCGAACGCCTTGCTCTTCCCCTTCACCGGCTTGGCGCCCGCGAGGAGATGGGACGGGACGAGATCCCGGGCGGGCTCGCTGTAGCCGACGGAGACGATCTTGTCGCCGCGGTAGGTGAAGGTCGTGAGGGACGCGAGCGTGCACTGCCGCTTCCGCGGGTCGTGCCACAACCGCCGCCGCTCGACGAAGGAACGCACGATCCAGATCGGCAACTGGTGGCTGACCAGAACCGCCTCATGCCCGCGGGCCGCGTCCTTGGCGGCGTCCAGCGCCCCCATCATCCGGACGACCTGCTCCACGTACGGCTCGCCCCAGGACGGCTTGACCGGGTTGACGAGGTACTTCCAGTTCTCGGGCCTGCGCAGCGCGCCGTCGCCCACCCCGAAGGTCTTGCCCTGGAAGACGTTCTCGGCCTCGATCAGCCGCCCGTCGGTCCCGAGGTCGAGTCCGTGCGCCTTGGCGATCGGCGTCGCGGTCTCCTGCGCCCGCTCCAGCGGGGAGGCGATCACCTGCGTGACGTCACGCGACGCCAGGTGCTCGGCGACCCGGTCGGCCATCTGCCGCCCGAGCTCGGAGAGGTGGTACCCGGGCAGCCGCCCGTAGAGCACCCCGTCCGGGTTGGCGACCTCGCCGTGCCGCATGAGATGGACGACGGTGATGTCCTGATGCCGACTCTCGCTCATGCTCGCGTTCACGCTCTCGCTCATGCCGTGGCCTCCGCCGCTGCCCGTGCCGCCGCCGGAAGGGCGTCGGCGATCCGCTGGATGGCCCGCTCGTCGTGGGCCGTGGACACGAACCACGACTCGAAGGACGACGGCGGCAGGTAGACGCCCTGCGCCAGCATCGCGTGGAAGAACGCGGTGAACCGGAAGGACTCCTGCGCCTTCGCGTCCTCGTAGTCGCGCACCTCACGTCCGGTGAAGAAGACCGAGAACATGTTGGAGGCGTTCTGCAGCCGGTGCGCCACGCCCTCCTTGGTGAGCGCCTCCGTGACGAGCGCGCGGATCTGCGCGGAGACGGCGTCGACCGTCTCGTACGCGGCGTCGTCGAGCAGCCGCAGCTGCGCGAGCCCGGCGGCGGTCGCGACGGGGTTCCCGGAGAGCGTGCCGGCCTGGTACACGGGCCCGGCGGGGGCCAGATGCCCCATGACGTCCTTGCGGCCTCCGAAGGCCGCGGCGGGGAAGCCGCCGCCCATGACCTTGCCGAAGGTCATCAGGTCGGGCTTGACCCCGTCGATGCCGTACCAGCCGGACCTGCTGGTACGGAAGCCGGTCATGACCTCGTCGGAGATGAACAGGGCGCCGTTCTTCGCGCAGGCGTCCTTGAGGCCCTGGTTGAAGCCGGGGCGCGGCGGCACGACTCCCATGTTGCCGGGCGATGCCTCGGTGATCACACAGGCGATCTCGCCCGGGTGCGCGTGGAAGGCCGCGTTCACGGCTTCGAGGTCGTTGTAGGGGAGGACGATGGTGTCGCCGGCCTGGGCGCCGGTGACGCCGGGGGTGTCGGGCAGGGCGAAGGTCGCGAGGCCGCTGCCGGCCGCGGCGAGCAGGGCGTCCACGTGTCCGTGGTAGCACCCGGCGAACTTGATGACCTTGGGCCGCCCGGTGAACCCGCGCGCGAGGCGGATGGCGGACATCGTCGCCTCGGTCCCGCTGGAGACGAGCCGGACCTGCTCGACCGGCTCGACGCGGGCGACGATCTCCTCCGCGAGCGCGACCTCGCCCTCGCCCGGCGTACCGAAGGAGGTACCGCGGGCGACGGCCTCCTGCGCGGCGGCGACGACTTCGGGCCGGGAGTGACCGAGGATCATCGGCCCCCATGAACAAACGAGGTCGACGTATTCCCTCCCGTCGGCATCGGTCAGGTATGGACCGTTTCCGGACACCATGAAGCGGGGCGTACCGCCCACGGCGCGGAACGCGCGCACCGGAGAGTTCACGCCGCCCGGCGTGACGGCAGCCGCACGGTCGAAAAGAGTCTGCGAAACTGGGGCTTCGTACGGATAGCTCACACGGGCCATGGTGTCAGAGGCTGCGAAGATCCTGCGGACAGGTGTTTCAGCGTACGTTTCGGCGTGCGGCCGTGGGGGAGGTCACTGTCACGATGATCGGGTTGCGTGGCGGGGGTCGCGCGCCTTAGAAAAGCAGTCGGGTGGAGATATGCATCGCGGTGGCGGACTGGGCGAGGGGACCGATGACCTCGGTCCTCGGCGTGCCCGGCGGGGGAAGCACCGGCGCGAGGCGGAGGAAGCCGAGGCACGGCAGGCACAGAACACGCCGGGATCGCAAGGGTCACAAGGATCACAGGGCGATCCTGAGCGGATCGACTCGTCGGCCCGTATGGACGGTATGGACTACACGGACCGCGGGGCAGAACGGCTCAGGGCAGGAAGCGGGAATGGTGGCCGGGTGGGGGTGACGTACAAATACTTCGGCGCACCGGACGGCGCGACCGCGGCCCGGGTGCCGATCTCCATGCGCCCCGAGGAACTCGGTGGCGACGAGCTCGGCATGAACGGCATGTTCACCAAGATCAAGCCGGAGACGATGGCCGCGATGGTCCTCACCGGCATCGAGGGCGTCCCCCTGCACAAGGTGCCCCCGCTGGAACTCGTGGTCCTCCACCCCGACTACGCCGTCGTGAAGCTCCCCATGACCGTCGTCGACCCGATCCGTGGCATCGGCGAGGAGGCGGTGGGCGCGGCGGCGTTCATCTGGTCGACGGTGCCGGACCGGGGTGGGCCCCGGGACGCGTTCAACGTGTACCAGCTTCTCCACGAATGGCAGGATTTCAGCCACCGTCTGCACGAGGCGGGGCATCAGCCGTACTGCCTGGTGTGGCCCTGAGTCCCGTGCCGCGGTGACACGGGCGGGACTTCCGGAGTGACGGACGGGACTTCCGGAGTGACGACGGGCGGGACCTCCGGGTCCCGCCCTCACCGCTGCCGCCACCCGGCCGACGGGCCCCCGGCCGACGAGGCACCGGCTCCGGCCGGGGTGTTCCGCCACGCGGCGGTGCGCCTCGGCGCCCACGCCGGGCGGCAGGGTGGCCTCGACCGTGCCTGGCCGTGGCTCACAACCACCCGTTGCGCTTGAACCCCCGGTGGATGACCACGCAGGCGACGGCGATGACGGCCAGGGCCAGGGGGTAGCCGAAGCGCCAGTGGAGTTCGGGCATGTGGTCGAAGTTCATGCCGTAGATGCCGCACACCATCGTCGGTACGGCGATGATCGCGGCCCAGGCGGTGATCCTGCGCATGTCCTCGTTCTGGGCGACGGACACCTGGGCCAGGTGGGCCTGGAGGACGGAGTCGAGCAGCGCGTCGAAGGCGGTGAGCTGCTCGGTGACCCGGTCCAGGTGGTCGGCGACGTCGCGGAAGTACGCCTGGATCTCCGGGTCGACCGCGCGCGTGGGCCGGGTGGAGAGGGCGTGCAGGGGGCGGCCGAGGGGGACCACGGCCCGCTTGAATTCGAGGAGTTCGCGCTTGAGCTGGTAGATGCGGCCGGCGTCGGCGGTCTTCGGGCCCTGTGGCGAGAAGACGTCGGACTCCACCTGGTCCATGTCGTCCTGGACGGCGTCGGTCACGGACAGGTAGTCGTCGACGACGTGGTCGGCGATGGCGTGCAGCACCGCGGCCGGCCCCTTGGCCAGCTGCACCGGGTCGGCTTCCAGGCCCTCGCGCAGCGGGCCCAGCGAGCCGTGGCTCCCGTGCCGTACGGTCACCACGAAGTCGGTCCCGGTGAAGACCATGATCTCGCCGGTGTCGACCACCTCGCTGGTGGCGGTCAGTTCCTCGTGCTCGACGTAGGCGACGGACTTGAAGACCGCGAAGAGGATGTCGCCGTACTGCTCGACCTTGGGGCGCTGGTGGGCGTGGACGGCGTCCTCGACGGCGAGCGGGTGCAGGCCGAACAGGTCGGCGACGCGGGTGAACTCCGTCTCGGTGGGCTCGTGCAGGCCGAGCCAGACGAAGCCGCGACCGCCGTGCTTGCGTACCCGGGCGACGGATTCCTCCATGCCGGAGGCGGCCTCCTGGCGGACCCCGTCGAGGTAGATGACGCAGTTGACGACGGCGGAGCCGAGCGGGGAGCGGGCCGGGTGGCTGAGGTCCACCTGACGCCCGCCGCGCGCCAGCCGGGCGACCCTGCGCAGGTTGCCGACCATCGACATGTGGTCCTCCCTTCGTCCGGCGGTCAGTGTGGCAGGCGGGGGCAAGACGCACGTCAACATGTGTGCGGGACCACTTTCCCCGTCCCCTGACGCCCCCGCGTTTCCCGCGTACCCACTCCCTCCGTTCGGAAGCCGGGGCGTCTCACACGCTCAGCCGGTACGGCACCACGCAGACGACCACGTCCGTACGGGCCCGCAGCACCGTGGCGAGCAGCAGGCCGCGCTGGTTCTGCAGGATCTGGTAGCGGCGGTGGAGCGGTTCGACCTCCGGGATGAGGACGGCGATCTGGCGGCCGCCCTTCGCCGCCCGCCGGACGTACTCGACGATCGGTTCCACCAGCGAGCGCTGGGGGCTGTCGATGACGTCGAGCCGTACGCCAGGATTCCAGTGGTCCCAACTCTCCCTGAGCGCGAGAGCCTTGGCCGGATCGGCGTACACGGCGACCGCGACGACCTCGTGGCCGAGGGCGAGGGCGGCCTGCAGCCCGTGCCGGGTGAGCCGGCTGACCTGGCTGACCGGGACGATGACCAGGGAGTCGGCGACGCTCAGCGGCGGCGGGGTCTCACCGAGCCCGAGTTCCCTGCCGACCTCCGTGTAGTAGCGCTGGATGCGGGAGAACAGCAGCATCAGCAGCGGGATGGTGAGAACCACCACCCAGGCGCCCTCCAGGAACTTGGTGGCCAGCAGGACGATCCCCGCCACGACGGTCAGGACGGCGCCGATCCCGTTGAGCGTCGCGCGCCGCAGCCAGCCGCGCGGCCGCTCCCCCGCCCAGTGCCGCACCAGCCCGATCTGGCTGATGCTGAATCCGATGAACACCCCGATCGCGAAGAGCGGGATCATGCGGTGGGTGTCGGCGTCCACGGCGATCAGCAGCACCGCCGCGAGCAGCGCGAGGGAGACCACTCCCCAGCGGTACACCGGGCGCTCCGCGCGCAGCCCGAAGAAGTGCGGCAGCCGGTGGTCCCTGGCGAGCAGGCCCATCAGGACGGGCAGTCCGCCGAAACTGGTGTTCGCGGCCAGGGCGAGTGCCAGGGTGACGACGAGGTTCGTGGCGTAGTACGGCCATCCCGTCCCGTACGCGCCCGCCGTGAGCTGCGCCAGTACGGTCACGCCGCCGCGCGGGGCCACCCGGTCCCGCTGGATCAGCAGGGCCATGCCGATCAGCATCACGCCGAGCAGCGCGCCGAGCATCAGTTCGGTGCGCTGGGCACGCTTGACGCGCGGATCGCGGAAGGCGGGCACGCCGTTGGCGATGGCCTCGACCCCGGTGAGCGCCGAGCAGCCGGAGGAGAACGCCTTGAGGAGCAGCAGGATGCCCAGCGCCTCGGTGGCGTGCACGGGGTGCGCGGTGCCCACGACGGCCACGGGGTGGCCGCGCAGCAGCCCGAGCACGACGATGCCGAGGATGCTCACGACGAACAGGGCGGTGGGCAGCATCAGCACCCGGGCGCTCTCGGCCACGCCCCGCAGGTTCACGGCCGTGAGGAGGGCGAGGCCGATCAGGCAGATCGAGAGCAGGTGCGAGCCGAGGGACGGGAAGGCGGAGGCGAGGCTCGCGGCACCCGCCGCCAGACTGACGGTCACGGTGAGGACGTAGTCGACGACGAGGCTGGCCGCCGCGAGCAGGCTGACGGTCGGTCCCAGGTCCTTCTTCGCCACCGCGTACGCGCCGCCGCCGTCCGGGTGGACGGCGATCACCTGCCCGTACGACACGACGAGCACGGCCAGCAGCGCGGCGATGACCAGCGTCACCGGCAGCGTGGCGGTCAGTGCGCCCGTCCCGGCGGCGACCAGGACGAGCACGATCGCCTCGGGTCCGTACGCCACCGAGCTGAGCGCGTCCAGGGACAGTGCGGCAAGCCCCTCGATGCTGGTCAGGCGGTACTTGTCACCCTCCCCGTGTCGCAGGGGAACTCTCGGCCGCAGCTCGCGGCGGGCCAGTCCGTACGCCATCGGGACCTCGCGATACAGGGTGGTTTCGACTGGTTCGTCCTGTCCGGAGTCAGTCTGGCGGGTCCACCTGGCCGCGAGCCGCCAAGGACGCGCCAGGCGGGGCGCGCCCGGAGGCCGGGGTCGCCCGGCACTCATCACCCCGGCCGTGACAGGCCGGAACACACCGCCCTGTCCGCGGGCCGCGCCGGGCCGCCGTGAAGCACGGGCTCCCCTCCCGCCCGTGCTTCACGGCGGTCTCAGTCGCCGGCCTCGAAGCGGTACCCCATGCCCGGCTCCGTGATGAAGTGACGGGGACGGGACGGGTCGGCTTCGAGCTTGCGGCGGAGCTGGGCCATGTAGACCCGCAGGTAGTTGGTCTTGGTGCTCCGGGAGGCACCCCACACCTCCTCCAGCAGCCGTCGCTGCGGGACCAGGCGGCCTGGGTTGCTGACCAGGATCTCCAGCAGGTGCCACTCCGTGGGCGTGAGGCGGACGTCCCGGCCCGCGCGTCTCGCCTTCTTGGCCACCAGGTCGACGGTGAACTCGGCGGTGGTGACCACCTCGGCCCCGGGCGCGAGCGCCGGGGTCTCCGTGCGGCGGACGGCGGCGCGCAGCCGGGCCAGGAGCTCGTCCATGCTGAACGGCTTGGTGATGTAGTCGTCGGCGCCCGCGTCGAGCGCGGCGACCTTCTCGCCGGAGGCGCGGCGCGCGGACAGCACCAGGATCGGTACGCGGGTCCAGCCGCGCAGCGCCCTGATGACGTCCACGCCGTCCATGTCGGGCAGCCCGAGGTCGAGCACGACGGCATCGGGCTGCCGTGCGGCCGCCAGCCGGAGGGCCGTGGTGCCGTCGGGCGCCGCGTCCACTCCGTACTGGCGGACCTGCAGGTTGATCACGAGCGCTCGTACGAGCTGGGGGTCGTCTTCCACGACCAGCACCCGGGTCATCGCTGAGTCACTGGCTCCCGGTCATTTCCCGGTCAGTGCCTTGAGCCCGATGTTGAGTTCGAGCACGTTGACGCGGGGTTCGCCGATGAAGCCGAGGGTGCGGCTGTCGGTGTGCTCGTCCACCAGCTTCTGCACCTGGGCGACGGACAGTCCGTTCTTCTCCGCGATCCGGTGCACCTGGATGTCCGCGTACCGGGGGGAGATGTCCGGGTCCAGGCCGGAGCCGGACGACGTCACCGCGTCGGCGGGCACGTCGGAGGGCTTGACCGTGTAGCCGTTCACCGAGTTGTCCTTGACGACGGCCTTCTTGGCGGCGGTCACCCAGTCGATCAGGTCCTTGTTGTCGCCCGACCGGTTGGTGGCGCCGGACAGGATCAACTTGTACTGCGTGTTGACCGAGTTCGTCCCCAGACCGTTGGCGGGGCGTCCCTGGAACCACTTCAGGTCGGGCTCCGGGGTCTCCTGGCCCTTCTTCAGCGGCAGGTTGTAGGACTGGCCGATCAGCGAGGAGCCGACGACTTTCCCGTCGGCGCTGATCTCCGAGCCGTTGGCCTTGTCGTGGAACAGGGCCTGGCCGACGCCGGTGACGGCGAGCGGGTAGATCACCCCGCAGACGACGGTGAGGACCAGCAGGGCCCGCAGGCCGGCCCAGAGCAACCGGGCCGTGTTCGTAACCGAGTTGTTCATGGCGATCAGCCGATTCCGGGGATGAGGGAGATGAGCAGGTCAATGATCTTGATGCCGACGAAGGGGGCGATCAGGCCGCCGATGCCGTAGATCCCGAGGTTGCGCCGCAGCATCCGGTCGGCGCTCATGGGCCGGTACCGCACACCCCGCAGGGCCAGCGGCACCAGCGCGATGATGATCAGCGCGTTGAAGATGACCGCCGACAGGATCGCGGAGTCGGGCGAGGACAGACGCATGATGTTCAGCTTGTCCAGGCCCGGGTAGACCACCGCAAACAGCGCCGGGATGATCGCGAAGTACTTCGCGACGTCGTTGGCGATGGAGAACGTCGTCAGCGCGCCCCGGGTGATCAGCAACTGCTTGCCGATCTCGACGATCTCGATGAGCTTGGTCGGGTTCGAGTCGAGGTCGACCATGTTGCCGGCCTCCTTGGCGGCCGACGTACCCGTGTTCATCGCCACGCCGACGTCCGCCTGGGCCAGCGCCGGCGCGTCGTTGGTGCCGTCACCGGTCATCGCGACCAGCTTGCCGCCGGCCTGCTCACGCTTGATGAGCGCCATCTTGTCCTCGGGAGTGGCCTCCGCGAGGAAGTCGTCGACGCCGGCCTCGTCCGCGATCGCCTTGGCCGTCAGCGGGTTGTCACCCGTGATCATGACGGTCCTGATGCCCATGCGGCGCAGCTCGTCGAACCGCTCGCGCATGCCCTCCTTGACGACGTCCTTGAGGTGGATCACCCCGAGGACGCGTGCGCCCTCGGTGTCCTCGACGGCCACCAGCAGCGGGGTACCGCCCGCCTGGGAGATGCGGTCGGAGAGGGCGGAGGCGTCCGCGGACACCTCGCCGCCCCGCTCCGTGACCCAGGCCACGACCGAACCGGCCGCGCCCTTGCGGATCCTGCGCCCGTCGACGTCCACACCCGACATCCGGGTCTGGGCGGTGAAGGCGATCCACTCGGCGCCCGTGAGTTCGCCCTGGTGGCGCTCGCGCAGACCGTACTTCTCCTTCGCCAGGACGACGATGGAGCGGCCCTCGGGGGTCTCGTCCGCCAGTGAGGAGAGCTGGGCGGCGTCCGCGACCTCGGCCTCGGTGGTGCCGGTCACCGGTACGAACTCGGCGGCCTGGCGGTTGCCGAGGGTGATGGTGCCGGTCTTGTCCAGGAGGAGGGTCGACACGTCGCCCGCCGCCTCGACCGCGCGGCCGGACATGGCCAGCACGTTGCGCTGCACCAGCCGGTCCATGCCCGCGATGCCGATCGCGGAGAGCAGGGCGCCGATCGTGGTCGGGATCAGACAGACCAGGAGGGCCACCAGCACGACCATCGTGAGGTGCGTGCCCGCGTAGTCGGCGAACGGCGGCAGCGTGGCCACCGCGAGCAGGAAGACGATCGTGAGGGACGCGAGAAGGATGTTCAGCGCGATCTCGTTGGGGGTCTTCTGCCGGGCCGCACCCTCGACCAGCGCGATCATCCGGTCGATGAAGGTCTCGCCGGGCTTCGTCGTGATCTTGACGACGATCCGGTCGGAGAGGACCTTCGTACCGCCGGTGACGGCCGAGCGGTCGCCGCCGGACTCACGGATGACCGGGGCCGACTCACCCGTGATGGCCGACTCGTCGACGGACGCGACGCCCTCGACGACGTCACCGTCGCCGGGGATGATGTCGCCCGCCTCGCAGACCACCAGGTCACCGACGCGCAGTTCGGTGCCGGGCACCTGCTCCTCGGCGGTACCGGTCAGACGGCGCGCGACGGTGTCCGTCTTCGCCTTCCTGAGGGTGTCCGCCTGGGCCTTGCCGCGGCCCTCGGCCACCGCCTCCGCCAGGTTGGCGAAGATCACGGTCAGCCACAGCCAGGCACTGATCGCCCAGCCGAACCAGTCGCCCGGGTCCTTGAAGGAGAAGACCGTCGTCAGGACCGAGCCGACCAGCACCACGAACATGACGGGCGACTTGATCATCACCCTGGGGTCGAGCTTGCGGAAGGCGTCCGGCAGCGACCTCAGCAGCTGCTGCGGGTCGAACAGACCCGCGCCGACACGGCCTTCGTCGGACTTGTGGCCGGTCGGCACATCGCTGTGCGGCGCCCGGGTCGGAGTGGCTGTGGACATCTCGTCCTCTTGGTTCGTTACGTCGGTGGTCATGACGCCAGCCCCTCGGCCAGCGGGCCCAGGGCGAGGGCCGGGAAGTAGGTCAGACCGGTGATGATCAGGATGGCGCCCACCAGCAGGCCCACGAAGAGCGGCTTGTGGGTGCGCAGGGTGCCCGCGGTCTCCGGGACGGGCCGCTGTCCGGCGAGCGAACCGGCCAGCGCCAGCACGAACACCATCGGCAGGAACCGGCCCAGCAGCATCGCGAGACCGATCGTGCTGTTGAACCACTGCGTGTCCGCGTTCAGACCCGCGAAGGCCGAACCGTTG
Organism: Streptomyces sp. NPDC057950; assembly: GCF_042887295.1. Classification (NCBI taxonomy): domain Bacteria; kingdom Bacillati; phylum Actinomycetota; class Actinomycetes; order Kitasatosporales; family Streptomycetaceae; genus Streptomyces; species Streptomyces sp. NPDC057950. The sequence goes on along the minus strand of NZ_JBHVPP010000021.1, from coordinate 48,349 downwards.
TTGTTGGCGCCAGAGGTGTACGCGTAGAGGATCTCGGAGAATCCGTGCGCCCCGCTGTTGGTCATCGAGTGGCCCGGGGTGGGCAACGCCATCGCCGCGGCGGTGAAGACGAGCACCAGGGCCGGGGTGACGAGGATGTAGCAGGCCGCGAACTTCATCTCGCGGGTGCCGATCTTCTTGCCCAGGTACTCCGGGGTGCGGCCGACCATCAGACCGGCGATGAACACCGCGATGACCGCCATGATCAGCATGCCGTAGAGGCCGGACCCGGTACCGCCGGGCGCGATCTCACCGAGCTGCATGCCCAGCATCGTGATGCCGCCGCCGAGACCGGTGAACGACGAGTGGAAGGAGTCCACGGCGCCGGTCGAGGTCAGGGTGGTCGCCACCGCGAAGATCGAGGAACCTCCCACACCGAACCGGTTCTCCTTGCCTTCCATCGCGCCGCCTGCGATGTCGAACGCGGGGCCGTGGTGGGCGAACTCGGTCCACATCATCAGAGCCGTGAACCCGATCCAGATGGTGGCCATGGTGGCGAGGATCGCGTAACCCTGCTTGAGCGAGCCGACCATCCGGCCGAAGGTGCGGGTCAGCGCGAACGGGATGACCAGGATCAGGAAGATCTCGAAGAGGTTGGTGAACGGGGTGGGGTTCTCGAAGGGGTGCGCGGAGTTGGCGTTGAAGTAACCGCCGCCGTTCGTGCCCAGCTCCTTGATGGCCTCCTGCGAGGCGACCGCCCCGCCGTTCCACTGCTGCGAGCCGCCCATGAACTGGCCGACCTCGTGGATGCCGGCGAAGTTCTGGATCGCCCCGCACGCCACCAGGATGATCGCGCCGACCACCGCGATCGGGATCAGGATGCGTACGGTGCCGCGCACCAGGTCCGACCAGAAGTTGCCGAGCTCGCCGGTACGGGAGCGGGCGAACCCTCGAACGAGCGCGACCGCGACCGCGATACCGACGGCCGCGGAGACGAAGTTCTGGACGGCGAGACCGGCGGTCTGCACGACGTGGCCCATGGCCTGTTCGCCGTAGTACGACTGCCAGTTGGTGTTCGCCACGAACGACGCGGCCGTGTTGAACGCCTGGTCCGGATCGATCGCCTTGAAGCCCAGCGAGCCGGGCAGTACGCCCTGGACGCGCTGGAGGACGTACAGGAAGAGCACGCCGACGGCGGAGAAGGCGAGGACACCGCGCAGGTAGGCGGGCCAGCGCATCTCCGTGTTCGGATTGGCGCCGATGCCCTTGTAGATCCACTTCTCGACGCGCCAGTGCTTGTCGGAGGAGTAGACCTTGGCCATGTAGTCGCCAAGCGGGATGTAGGCGAGAGCCAGCGCCGCGATGAGAGCGAGCAGCTGGAGCACGCCGGCGAGGACGGGACTCATGTCGAGACTCAGAACCTCTCCGGGAAGACGAGAGCGAGGACGAGATAGCCCAGCAGGGCGACGGCCACGATCAGGCCGACAATGTTCTCGGCGGTCACAGCTTCGTCACCCCCTTGGCGACGAGCGCCACCAGCGCGAACACCGCGATCGTGGTGACGACGAAGGCCAGATCGGCCATCGTGAGCTCCTGGATGAGGTTCGGAAAACGACTCGGACGCTTAGAGCAAAACCCCTCGATGGCTGGAATTGAGCGCCGTTGACGTCTCCCTTACGGCCGCTCGTACGGCCTTGACGCAACCCATACGCGAGCCTCCGGGGGCGGCACCGGGACGGTGATCACTACGGGACCGCCGGTCCCCGCGGCCTTGTCGAAACCCTGACGCCCCCGCCCGTCAAAGCGCCGTCAAGGCGGGGTGACCACGGCTTTCGCGCTCTCTACCGTCGGTGCCATGGACCGCCGCGACCACACCCGCGACGCCCCCGCACCGGTACCGCGCAGGGAACCGGTCGAGGTGGCGTACGACCGCCTCTGGGAAAAAGACCTGCGCAGCTCGCTCCGCTGCGCGGGCGCTCTCCTCGCCCTCCTGCTCCTGATCGACGGAGCCGCAGGCAGCCTCACCCCCGTACGCGCCTCGCTGTGGACCGCGCTCGCGGTGCTGCTGTTCCTGGTGCTGTACCCCTCCCGGGTCGCCGCCGGCGAGGGCTGGCTGAGCACACGCGGGCCACTGCGCGGGCACCGGGTACGCACCGACCACCTGGTGTCGGTGCGCTGCCTGGACGGGGTCGGGCAGCGCCTCGTCCTGCGGGACGCCTTCGGCGCCCGCGCCGAGATCGACCCCCGCGTCCTGGTCGCCAACCCCCCGCTGTGGCACCGCCTCGACGAGGACGCCCGCCGCTCGGCCCGCCGTGGCTCGCTGACCTGCGGAGAGACCGCCCTGCGGCGCGTCTCGGAACGGATCGACCGCGAGACGGCACGGACGGTCTTCAGGATGTCGGGCCTGGAGTAGGACCCACCCCTCCCGAATGCCCCGTCAATATTGATCCCCGCGTCGATCCCCCGCCTTTTATGATCACCGCATGTTCGAAGGCACATCGGTGAGGCTGCGCGCCCTGCGCGCCGAGGACGCGGAACACCACCTGCGGTGGCGCAACGATCCCGAGGTGGTGCACTGGGCCACGGGCGGCGACCCGTGCTTCGGCCCGGTCACCGCCGAGGCCCTCGCGCGCGGCTTCGAGACGATGCTGCGGCTCGACCCGAGGGAGTCGGCCGTCCTCACCGTCGAGGACCGGGCCGACGGCTCGGTGATCGGCATGGTGGACTACCGGGACCTGGACCCGTTCGCCGGGCAGGCCACGGTCGGTGTCACCATCGGCGACCGGGACCACTGGGGCCGGGGCCACGGTTCCGAGGCGCTGCTGCTGCTGGTGGGTCACCTGTTCCGGGCGTTCGGGCTGCACCGGGTCGAGCTGGACACCTGGAGCGGCAACGAGCGGGCCGTCCGGGCCTTCACCAGGGCGGGCTTCCGCGAGGAGGGCCGGCGTCGCGGCGCCGTACGGGTGGCGGGCAGACGGTACGACACCGTGCTGTTCGGGATGCTGCGGGAGGAGTGGCCGGGCTCGACGGACCAGGGCGCCCCTTGCTCCATCTGCACCCGTGCGGCGGGACCCTAACGGTCCCTTAAAGGCCCCCGGGCCGTTCGCCCTCCCCCTCCCGGACGCCGACCCGGCTTAGTCTCCGGCCGTGTTCAACGTGACGGGGATCCTCAAACGGCTGGTGATCGGCCGGGCCATGCGGAGCGAAGAGCTGCACGAGACGCTCCTGCCCAAACGGCTCGCGCTGCCCGTCTTCGCCTCGGACCCGTTGTCCTCGGTGGCGTACGCGACCCAGGAGATCCTGCTCGTCCTCACGCTCGGCGGCCTGGCGTACCTGCACTTCGCCCCGTGGATCGCGGCCGCGGTCATCGCCCTGATGACGGTCGTGGTGCTGTCGTACCGCCAGGTGGTGCACGCCTACCCGAGCGGCGGCGGCTCCTACGAGGTGGTGTCGACCAACCTCGGCCCCTCGGCCGGTCTCGTGGTGGCCGCCTCCCTGCTCGTCGACTACGTCATGACGGTGGCCGTCTCGGTCGCCTCCGGCGTGGACAACATCATCTCGGCCCTTCCCCAACTGGCCCCCCACCGCGTCCTGCTGGCCATCGGCTTCGTCGCGGTCCTGACCGCGACCAACCTGCGGGGCGTACGCGAGTCGGGACGGGCCTTCGCCGCCCCCACCTACCTCTTCGTCGGCGGCGTACTCATCATGGTGATCACGGGCCTGGTCCGCTGCGCCCTCGGGGACGCGCCGGTCGCCGAGAGCGCGGCCTACGGCATCACCGCGGTCCCCTCCGACGAGGGCCTCACGGGCCTCGCCCTGCTGATGCTGGTCCTGCGCGCGTTCTCCTCCGGCTGCACGGCGCTGACGGGAGTGGAGGCCATCTCCAACGGCGTACCGGCGTTCCGCAAGCCCAAGTCGGCGAACGCGGCCGCCACGCTCGCGGCGATGGGCATCACCGCGGTCGTCATGTTCGCGGGCGTCACCGCGCTCGCGCTGATCACGAAGGTGCGCATCACGGGCGACCCGTGCCGCCTGACGGGCCTGACCGGCTCCTGCTCCGCCTACACCCAGCGCACGGTCATCGCCCAGATCGCGGCGGCGGTCTTCGGCGGCGAGCACAGCCTCGGCTTCTACCTCATCCAGACCGTGACCGCGCTCGTCCTGATCCTGGCGGCCAACACCGCCTTCAACGGCTTCCCGCTGCTCGCCTCGATCCTGGCCCAGCACCGCTTCCTGCCGCACCAGTTGCACAACCGCGGCGACCGGCTGGCCTTCTCCAACGGCATCCTGGCGCTGGCGATCGTCGCCTGCCTGCTGCTGTGGGGCTTCAGGGCGAACGTCACCAGCCTCATCCACCTCTACATCCTGGGCGTGTTCACCTCGTTCACGCTCTCCCAGCTCGGCATGGTCCGGCACTGGAACGGCGAACTGCGCGCCGAACACGACCCGGCGCGGCGCCGTCACCATCACACGGCCCGCGTGATCAACACGATCGGCGCGGTCGTCACCGGCCTGGTCCTGGTGATCGTGCTCGCCACCAAGTTCACCCAGGGCGCGTGGCTCGCCGTCCTCGCGGCCGTCGTGCTGTGGGTGATGATGCGCGGGGTCCGCCGCCACTACGACACCACCGCGGCGGAACTGGCGGTGACCGACCCGAAGACCGAACTCACCTTCCCCTCCCGGGTGCTGGCCATCGTCCTGGTGTCCACCCTGCACAAGCCCACGCTGCGCGCCCTCGCCTACGCGCGGGCCCTGCGCCCCGACCATCTGGAGGCACTGACGGTCTCCGTGGACCGCGACGAGGCGGCGGCGCTGCGCGGGCACTGGGAGGAGTACGGCATCGAGGTACCGCTGAAGGTCATCGACTCCCCCTACCGCGAGGTGACCCGGCCGGTCGTGGAGTACGTCCGCTCGGTGCGCAGGGAGAGCCCGCGCGACATCGTCGCCGTCTTCATCCCCGAGTACGTCGTCGGCCGCTGGTGGGAGAACCTCCTCCACAACCAGTCGGCGCTGTGGCTGAAGAACCGGCTGCTGTTCACCCCGGGTGTCATGGTCACGAGTGTGCCGTGGCAGCTGACGTCGGCGGCCCACGCCGACCGGCCGGCCGCCCGCGCGCCGGGATCGGTGCGCCGGGGCGAGCCGCGGGGCACCGCGCTGCGGCACCACCGCTGACCGCGCACCCCGCCCTTCCGGGGCACCGCCGCCGACAGCGCCCGACACCCCTTCTACGGCACCACCACCGGCGGCACACGGTCCGGCGCGTCCGGCACATTCGGCAGATTCGGCGCGTCGGGCACATTCGGCACGTCCGGCACGTCCGGCACGTCCGGCACGTCCGGCACGTCCGGCACGTCCGGCACGTCCGGCACGTCCGGCACGTCCGGCACGTCCGGCACGCACGGCGCGCACGGCGCGCACGGCGCGCACGGCGCGCACGGCGCGCACGGCAGCGACAGCACCATCGTGAGCCCGCCGCCCGGAGTGTCCTCCGGGACGAGGGTGCCGTCCATCGCCTCGGTCAGTCCCCGGGACAGGGCGAGGCCGAGACCCAGACCGGTCGAGTTGTCGGTGTCGCCCAGCCGCTGGAAGGGCTCGAAGAGGCGGTCGCGGTCCGACGGCGGGATACCGGGACCGCGGTCCACGACCCGTACCTCGACCCGGCCCGCGTGGGCGCTGGCGGTCAGCAGCACCGGGCGCCCCGCGGGGGTGTGCCGGGCGGCGTTGCCGGCCAGGTTGGCGATCACCCGTTCCAGGAGCGGCGGGTCGGCGAGGACGGCCGGGAGTTTCTCCAGGTCGCGGACCTCGACCCCGGGAACGTCCGCGAGCGCCGCCGGGAGCACCTCCTCCAGGGCGGTGGCCCGCAGGTTCAGACTGAGCGCGCCGGCCTGCAGACGGCTGAGGTCGAGCAGGTTCTCCACCAGCCGGTTCAGCTTGGCCATCGACTCGTCGGCGGTGGCGAGGAGTTCGTCGCGGTCCGCGGCGGAGAACTCGACGTCACGGCTGCGCAGCGAGGCGACGGCGGCCCAGCCGGCGGCGAGCGGGGTGCGCAGGTCGTGGCCGACCGCCCGCAGCAGCGCCGTACGCATCCGGTCGGCGGCCCGGACCGGCTCCACCTCGGCGGCGGCCTGCGCGAGCCGGGCCCGCTCGACGGCGGAGCCGACGTGCGCGGCGAAGGCGGCCAGCACCCGCCGCTCGGAGGAGGCGAGTGTGCGTCCGCGCAGGACCAGGTGGGAGCCCGGCCCCGCGGGCACGACCACGACCGTCCCGCTGTCCGTGCCCGGCGGGGGCGGCCGGTCCACCAGTTCCGCGGAGTCCGTCCCGAACGTCTCCCGGGTCCGTTCCAGCAGCGCCGGGATCGTCTCGCCGCCCCGCACGATGGTGCCCGCGAGCGACGACATGGTCTCCGCCTCGGCGGTGGCGCGGGCGGCACGCCGGGACAGCCGCAGCGACCGGTCGACGACGGCCGCGACCGTGGCGGCGACGACCGTGAAGACGCCCACCGCGAGCACGGCGTTGGGATCGGCGAGCGTGAACGAGCCGACCGGCGGGATGAACCAGTAGTTGAGCAGCAGCGACGCCGTGACCGAGGCGATCACGGCCGAGGCGACACCGCCGATGCAGGCCACGCCCACCACGGTGAGCAGGAACAGCAGCGCCTCACTGGTGAGGTTGACGGTGCCGCGTGCCTGGGCGAGGAGAAGGGTGAGCAGCACCGGCAGGACGAGACCGGCGACCGGCCCGGCGACCAGCCGCGCGGTGGGCAGCGTACGGCGCCTCGACGGCAGCAGTGTGCCCCGGCCCGCCCGCTCGTGCGTGACCATGTGGACGTCGATGTCGGCGGAGAGCCCGACCACCGTCTCTCCGGTGCCGCGCCCGGTGACGAAGCGCTCGACGCGTCCGCGGCGGCTGGTGCCGAGGACGAGCTGGGTGGCGTTCTCGGCCCGCGCGAACTCGACCAGCGCGGTGGCCACGTCGTCGCCGACGACCGAGTGGTAGCTGCCGCCGAGGTTCTCGACGAGCCGCCGCTGCCGGGCGAGGGAGGCGTGCGAGGCGCCCGCGGCGAGAGAGTCGCTGCGCGTCACGTGCACCGCGAGCAGATCGCTGCCGGTTCCCCGGGCCGCCGCCGGACCTACGGGGTCGAGGGCGTCGAGTCCGGCGCGAGCGCGCGGGAGGCCCGCGATCCGGGCGGCGCGCCGGATGAGGGTGTCGCCCTCGCGGCCGCCGGTGAGCGCGACCACGACCCGCTCGCGGGAGTCCCGCCCGCCGTCGCCCGCCCGCTCCGGCCGGTACGACCGCAGTGCCTCGTCGACGCGGTCGGCCATCCACAGCAGGGCGAGCCGGCGCAGCGCGGTCAGGTTGGCGGGGCGGAAGTGGTCGGCGAGGGCCGCGTCGACCCGTTCGGGCGGGTAGATGGTGCCGTGCGCCATCCGGCGGCGCAGGTCCCGCGGGTCCATGTCCACCAGTTCGATCCGGTCGGCGCGGCGGACGGCCTCGTCGGGCACGGTCTCGCGCTGCGGTACCCGCGTGATCCTCTCGACGACGTCGCCGAGTGATTCCAGGTGCTGGATGTCCAGCGCGGTGATGACGTCGATCCCGGCGGCCAGCAGCTCGTCGATGTCCTGGCGGCGCTCCGCGTTGCGGCCGCCGCCGGGGACGTTGGCATGGGCGAGCTCGTCGACGATCACGACCTGCGGGCGGCGCGCGAGGACCGCGGCGAGGTCCAACTCCTCGCGCTCCTCACCCTGGTGGCGGCAACGGACCGGTGGCACCTGCTCCAGGCCGTCGAGCATCGCCTCGGTGTGCGGGCGTCCGTGGCACCGCACGGACCCCACCACCACGTCGGCGCCGCGCGCCGCCCGGCGGTGCCCCTCGTCGAGCATGCGGTAGGTCTTGCCGACGCCCGGGGCGGCCCCGAGGTAGACCTTCAGCTGTCCGGGCCGCACCTCACGCATCGGCCGTACATCGTTCATCACCTCTCAGCCAACGCCCCGGCGCCCGCTCGGCGCAGCGACCTTGACGCTTCCCTGGCGCCGCTCACGGGGAAGTTGACACCGCCTTGACGCTCGGGCGCGCCGGTCCGCGACGGTGGGACGGGCGCGCCAGGACCATACCCATGGGGGCTCCGCGCCCGGCGGGGTCCGGGGCGGAGCCCCTCGAGCCAAGCCGAGAGCCTGGAGTAGGGCAGGGGCGGCGGGGGCGAGGAATCCCGGGGTCAGGGATCGAGCGGAGGACGGTCACCCGTGCCGCTCACCGTGAACCCGAACACCGACCCTCCCCCCTCCCGCCGAAAGGCGAACGACGCCCCACCATGCGCCATGGCGACCTCCCGCACGATGGAAAGCCCGAGCCCCGACCCGGGCAGACTGCGCGCGTCGGCCGCACGGTAGAAGCGGTCGAAGACCCGCACGAGATCCCCCTCGGCGAGACCCGGCCCCCGGTCGAGCACCTCGATACGGACGTTGCCCTGACGTACGCCACCGGTGCCCACACCGACACCGGGGCCGGTACCAGCGGAATCTGGACCCGTAGCGACCCGCACCGGCCCCGCAACCGCGATCTCGATCGGCACCTTCCCGTCCCGGTCGAACTTCACCGCGTTCTCCACCAGATTCGACACCGCCCGCTGCAACGCCGTCGGACGCCCGTCCACCGCCGTGTCACCGCTCACCCGTACGACGACATCCCGCCCGCTGCGCCGCCGCGCGATCATCGCGACGTCCTCGGCGAGATCGGCGAGATCGATCCGCTGCACGGGCTCGGTGTCGGACCGCCCGGCCGCGAGCGCCACCAGTTCGTTGACGAGGTCGGTCAGCTCACGGGACTCCTGGGCGAGGTCGGCGACCAGCTCCTCCCGGGCGTCGGGCGGCAGCTCGTCGATGCGCCGGAGCATCGAGATGTTCGTACGCAGCGAGGTCAGCGGCGTACGGAGTTCGTGCCCCGCGTCCTGGACCAGCCGCCGCTGGTCCTCCTCGGACCGCGCCAGCCGCCCGAGCATCCGGTCGAAGGACCGGCCGAGCCGCGCCACCTCGTCGTATCCGGCGACCGGCACCTGGATGCCGAGCCGCCCGGTGCGTGCCACGTCCTCGGCGGCCCCCGCCAGCCGCACCAGCCGCCGTGTGATCCGCCGCGCCAGCCACCATCCGAACAGCCCCGCCGCGATCACCACCGCCCCGACGAGCAGCACGGTCCGCTGCTGGAGCTCCCGCAGCAGATCCTCGGTGTCGCTGAACTGCTGGGCGACCTGCACCGCGCCCCGCCCGCCGCCGAGCGCGACCGTGGCCACCCGGTAGAGGTCCCCTCCGACGTCCACCTCCCGGTGCTCCACCCACGTACCCGCGGCCGGGGCCCCGGCGATCCGCCGGTCGCCGGCGACGACGGGCAGGACCGGTCTCCCGCGGTCGGCGACCGTCCCGCCGCGCCCGAGCACCTGCACATCCGTACGGCTGGGCCGGATGATGTCGTCGAGCGGCCCGTCGTGGTCGGGGTCGGAGGACGAGAAGTCGCCCGGGTCGAGCGGCGTCTCCCGCACCTGGCCGCGCAGGTCCTGCACGACCTCGGAGAAGACGGTCTGCTGGTCCACGCGCACCAGCCGGGCCGCGGCGTCGTAGCTGAGGAACCCGACGAGGACGGTGACCGCGGCGGCCACGGCCGCGAACGACAGCGTGAAAGTCGCCCGCAGGGAGGACAGCCGCCGGGGCCGCAGCCCCGTGAGCCATCCCGGGGGCACTCAGTCCTCCCTCAGGACGTACCCCACGCCGCGCACCGTGTGGATCAGCGCCGGCGCGCCCGGCCCGTCGAGCTTGCGCCGCAGGTATCCCACGTAGACGGCGAGGTTCTTGGAGCCGGGTCCGAAGTCGTAGCCCCAGATGCGGTCGTAGATCGTGGCGTGGTCGAGGACGATGCCCGCGTTGCGGACGAGGAGTTCGAGCAGTTCGAACTCGGTGCGGGTGAGTTCCAGCTCGCGCTGCCCGCGCCAGGCGCGACGGGCCTGGACGTCCATGTGCAGCCCGGCCGCGGAGATCTGCCCCAGGACCTCCCGGGACACCGGCACCGGTGCCGGGGCCGACGCGGCCTCCGGTCCGGCGGCGGGGGCACCGTTCACCGGGCTCGTACGGCGCAGCAGCGCCCGCAGCCGGGCGAACACCTCCTCCACGTCGAACGGCTTGACCACGTAGTCGTCGGCACCGGCGTCCAGGCCCGCGATGCGGTCGGCCGTCTCGACCAGGGCGGTGAGCATCAGGATCGGTGTACGGTCCCCCTCCGCGCGCAGCACACGGCACACCTGGAGTCCGTCGATGCCGGGCATCATGACGTCGAGGACCAGGATGTCCGGTGGAGTGCGGTGGGCCTGCGCCAGCGCCTCGACGCCGTCGGCGACGGCCGTCACCGCGTAGCCCTCCAGCGTCAGCGCCCTCTCCAGGGCATGGCGGATGGCACGGTCGTCCTCGGCGAGCAGCACAGTCTGGGGCACCTCCCCAGTCTGCCAAGCCCCCGGCCGCCCACCACCTGATGAGCCAGGTGGGCGTGGGCTTCTTACCCGGCTCTCACCCCTCCCCGAGCGGGCCCCTTACCTCGCCGGGCCACTCTGTCCCGTATGCCAGGACGGACCGGCGGACCAGGGACGTGCCGGTGAAGGCGTGCCGGTGAAGGCGTGCCGGGTGCAGCGCTCCAAGAGCGTGCCACCGCCGCGCCGCGCCCACGCCGTCGGCGGCACCGGGCGAACGGACAGCGCCCCGTGACGTGACATCCCCATTCGGTATCAGCCAATATCACCCGATAGCAGCCGATACCCGCCCGGTGTCACCCGAGACCCGCCCGGCCGGCCCGAGGATCCCCCCGATCCGGGTCGGGCCGATGCGGAGGGGGTGGGCCGGAAGCGCACGACGGTGGCGGCCCACCCCTGCGCACGCCACGGGCCGCCCGCCGGCCGGCCTTCCGGCCCGCTCACCTACGGCCGCAGCGCCGCGAGCTGCTGCTCGAATGGGACGACCTCGAAACCACCACCGGACGCGCTCCGCGCGGGTACGGCACGAACGGGCACGGTCTCGCTCGGTACGGTCCCGGTCCCGCTCGGCACGGTCCCGGTCGGCGCGACCCCCGTCAGGGCGGCCCCCGTCGGAACGGGTGACCTCGGAGCGGGCGCCGCGCCGACCCCGGCCGTCGCCGTACCGGCCCCCGCCGCCGCGAGTCCCGTCATCAGCGCCGCCAGCTCCCCGGCCGCCCGGTCGATCCGTTCGGCCAGTCCCTCCGCGCCCCAGTCCTCGGACGCCGCGTACACCGCGGTCGGCACGACGACGGCGCGCAGGTAGGCGAAGAGCGGACGCAGGGCGTGTTCGGTCACGAGGGAGTGCCGGGACGAGCCGCCGGTCGCGGCGATCAGGACCGGCTTCCCGGCGAGCGCGTCCTTGTCCAGTACGTCGAAGAAGGACTTGAACAGGCCGCTGTACGACGCCGAGAACACCGGCGTGACGACGATCAGGCCGTCCGCCGCCGTCACGGCGTCGAGCGCGGTGCCCAGGGCACGCCCGGGGAACCCGTTGGTGAAGTGGTGCGCGATCTCGACGGCGAGGTCGCGCAGTTCGACGACCTCGACACGCGCGGCACTCCCACGGACGGTCGCCGCCGCCAGCCGGTCGGCCAGCAGCCGGGTGGACGACGGGACGCTCAGTCCCGCCGAGACGACGACGAGCCTCATGCGACGGTCACCTCCCGTGCGGCGGCCACGCGGGCCTGGTGGGTCGGGGCCTCCGGCACCGTGGCCGGACGGTTCTTGGCGAACTCCTCGCGCAGGACGGGAACGACCTCCTCGCCCAGCATGTCGATCTGCTCCAGCACGGTCTTCAGCGGCAGTCCGGCGTGGTCCACCAGGAACAGCTGGCGCTGGTAGTCGCCGGCGTACTCCCGGAAGGTCAGCGTCTTCTCGATGACCTGCTGGGGCGAGCCCACGGTCAGCGGCGTCTGGTCGGTGAAGTCCTCCAGGGACGGCCCGTGTCCGTACACCGGCGCGTTGTCGAAGTAGGGCCGGAACTCCCGCACGGCGTCCTGCGAGTTGTGCCGCATGAAGACCTGGCCGCCCAGGCCGACGATGGCCTGCTCGGCGGTGCCGTGCCCGTAGTGCGCGTACCGCTCGCGGTAGAGCTCGACCATCCGCCGGGTGTGGTCGGCCGGCCAGAAGATGTTGTTGTGGAAGAAGCCGTCGCCGTAGTACGCGGCCTGCTCGGCGATCTCCGGGGAGCGGATCGAACCGTGCCAGACGAACGGGGGCACGCCGTCCAGCGGCCGGGGAGTCGACGTGAACGACTGCAGGGGCGTACGGAACTTGCCCTCCCACGTCACCACGTCCTCGCGCCACAGGCGGTGCAGCAGCGCGTAGTTCTCGATGGCGAGGTTGATGCCCTGGCGGATGTCCTGCCCGAACCAGGGGTAGACCGGTCCGGTGTTGCCACGGCCCATCATCACGTCGACCCTGCCCTCCGCCAGATGCTGGAGCATCGCGAAGTCCTCGGCGATCTTCACCGGGTCGTTGGTGGTGATGAGGGTGGTGGAGGTGGACAGGATGAGGTTCTCGGTGCGCGCCGCCACGTAGCCGAGCATCGTGGTCGGCGACGAGGGCACGAAGGGCGGGTTGTGGTGCTCACCGGTCGCGAAGACGTCCAGGCCGACTTCCTCGGCCTTCTGCGCGATGGCGACCATGGCCTTGATCCGCTCGTGCTCGCTCGGTGACCGGCCGGTGGTCGGATCCGGTGTCACGTCGCCGACGGTGAATATCCCGAACTGCATGGTCGCTCGCCCTCCAGGTTGTTTACGATTCAACTATACCCGCAAACGACGACCCCCGCCGACCTATTCCCGACCCCTCTCGCCCCGGCGCCACTGCGCTGCCGTTCCCCGGGCGCGGCACCGCTCCGCCCCGCCCCCTCACTCCCCGGGGAACGAGGACCACCCGCCCCGCGCTCCGCCCTCCGCTCGGCCGCCCTCCGCCCGGCCGAGCGCGCCCCGGCCCCCCGGCCGGAAGCCCGGGTACGCACGACAGGAGGACGTCCGGCCGGTACTCCCCCCCCGGCCTCCCGTCGGGGGACCCCCGGAGCACGCACCGGACGGACGCCACCCGTCGACAGCCGAACGTCCCCGGCCGGGGCGCTAGAAGGCGTACGAGTCACCCGTGTCCAGCGCCAGCACCCGCTGCCGGTCGTTGGCGTGGTTGCGGTCCACCGCGCCGCCGCCCCACACCGTGTCGATCTCCAGCGTCACCTCGGACGGAGCCTCCCGCAGCCGTACCGTCAGCTCGATCGGGCCCCCCAGCCCGTCCGCCGCCAGTTCCCCCGTCCGGCACACCACGCTGCGCCCGCCCGAGCGCGCGCAGCCGCCCGGCAGCCGCTGCCGGTCCGCGAGCGGGACCGACCAGCGCAACCGGACCGTCGCTTCGGCGACCGCGCTCGGGCCGTGGTTCTGCGGGATCAGCCGCAGGTCGAAGAGCCCGGCCGCCATGGCCACGGAGCCGTGGTAGGCGAGGTCGGCCTCCGGGGAGAGGGCACGCACCGGGCACGCACCGGCCACCACCACGACCGCCCCCGCACCCATCGCACCCACCGCAGAGAGAATCCGCATGCCGTCACTTCCTTCGTTCGGAACACCCAGAACGCTCATCAGGTCACCCGATGTATGCCACCCCTGACCGCCGACAGGCGCCCTCCAACAGGTGACGGGGGCCGCGCGGAACGCCCGTGCGAAGGTGACCGCATGGTGATCGTCCGTTCCGTGGTCCTCTTCGTCGTCGCCGCGCTCTTCGAGATCGGCGGCGCCTGGCTGGTCTGGCAAGGCGTCCGCGAGCATCGCGGCTGGCTCTGGATCGGCGCCGGCGTCATGGCCCTGGGCGTCTACGGCTTCGTGGCCACGCTCCAGCCGGACGCCGAGTTCGGCCGCATCCTCGCCGCGTACGGCGGGGTCTTCGTGGCCGGCTCGCTCGCCTGGGGCGTGGTCGCGGACGGCTACCGCCCGGACCGCTGGGACATCACCGGCGCGCTGATCTGCCTCGCCGGGATGGCCGTGATCATGTACGCGCCGCGCGGCGGCCGCTGAGACGGCCCGCCCGGGAAGCGGACGGACGCGACGCGAGCGACGGCCGCCTGCCTATCCTGGCCAGGACCGACCACCGCATGCCGTACGCCCGTGCGCGCACCCCGACGTGCGCGCGCCCGTACGCCGTACGCCTCTGGAGCAGCCCATGACGTCCGCCGCGCCCTCCGCCTCCTCCCGCATCGCCGTCGTCACCGGCGCGAGCAGCGGCATCGGCGCGGCGACGGCCCGGCAGCTCGCCGCGGCCGGCTACCGCGTCGTCCTGACCGCCCGCCGCAAGGACCGCATCGAGGCGCTGGCCGAGGAGATCAACGCGGCGGGGCACGAGGCGGCCGCGTACCCGCTGGACGTCACGGACCGCGCGGCGGTGGACGAGTTCGCCACGGCCTTCCGGACGATCGGCGTCCTGGTCAACAACGCGGGCGGCGCGCTGGGCGCCGACCCGGTGGCGACCGGCGACCCGGCCGAGTGGCGGCAGATGTACGAGACGAACGTCATCGGCACGCTGAACGTCACCCAGGCCCTGCTGCCCGCCCTCACCGCCAGCGGCGACGGCACGGTGGTGGTGCTCTCCTCCACCGCGGGCCACGGCACCTACGAGGGCGGCGCCGGCTACGTCGCGGCCAAGCACGCCGAGCACGTCCTCGCCGAGACCCTCCGGCTGGAGATCGTCGGCACCCCGGTCCGTGTCATCGAGGTCGCGCCCGGCATGGTCAAGACGGACGAGTTCGCGCTGACCCGCTTCGGCGGCGACACGGAGAAGGCGGAGAAGGTGTACGCGGGCGTGGCCGAGCCGCTCACCGCCGACGACGTGGCGGAGACCATCACCTGGGCGGTCACCCGCCCCAGCCACGTCAACATCGACCTTCTCGTGGTGCGCCCCCGCGCCCAGGCGTCCAACACGAAGGTCCACCGGGAACTGTGATGCCGGACGAGACGCCGGACGCGCTCTCCCCGGAGCAACGCCGGCTGGCCGAGGAGAAGAAGAACGAACGCATGGTCTGGTACTACCTCGCGTACTTCCTCTTCGGCATCCACGTCGTGGCGTTCGTCATGATCTACGCGGTGATGCACGCGAAGTAGTCCCGTGCGTCCGCGCACGAGGGCCCGGACCGGCGACGGTCCGGGCCCCGCTCACGGTTCAGCCCTTCACACAGACGACCTGCTTCAGCTTCGCCACGACCTCCACGAGGTCGCGCTGCTGCTCGATGACCTGCTCGATCGGCTTGTACGCGCCCGGGATCTCGTCGACGACGCCGGAGTCCTTGCGGCACTCGACGCCCCGCGTCTGCTCCTCCAGGTCCCCCGTCGAGAAGCGGCGCTTCGCCGCGTTGCGGCTCATGCGCCGACCCGCGCCGTGCGACGCCGAGTTGAAGGACTTCTCGTTGCCGAGACCCTTCACGATGTACGAGCCCGTCCCCATCGACCCCGGGATGATGCCGAACTCCCCGGCGCGGGCGCTGATGGCGCCCTTGCGCGTGACGAGCAGGTCCATGCCTTCGTAGCGCTCGATGTCGACGTAGTTGTGATGGCAGCTGACCTCCGGCTCGAAGGTCGGCTTCGCCCTCCTGAACTCCTTGCGGATCACGTCCTTCAGGAGCGCCATCATCAGCGTGCGGTTGTACTTCGCGTACTCCTGCGCCCAGAACAGGTCGTTGCGGTAGGCCGCCATCTGCGGGGTGTCCGCGACGAAGACCGCCAGGTCACGGTCGACCAGGCCCTGGTTGTGCGGGAGCTTCTGGGCGACGCCGATGTGGTGCTCGGCCAGTTCCTTGCCGATGTTCCTGGATCCGGAATGGAGCATGAGCCATACCGAATCGGACGTATCGACACACACCTCAATGAAGTGGTTGCCGGCTCCGAGCGTTCCCATCTGCTTCGTCGCCCGCTCCCGGCGGAACTTCACGGCATCCGCGATCCCGTCGAACCGCCCCCACAGGTCGTCCCATCCCGCCGTGGCCAGTCCGTACACGTCGCCGGGCCCGACGGGCTCGTCATGCATCCCCCGCCCCACCGGGATCGCCTGCTCGACCTTCGACCGGAGCCGGGACAGATCCCCCGGCAGGTCGCCCGCGGTCAGCGACGTCCTGACCGCGGACATCCCGCAGCCGATGTCGACGCCCACCGCCGCCGGACACACCGCGTCCCGCATGGCGATGACCGACCCGACCGTCGCTCCCTTGCCGTAGTGGACGTCGGGCATCACGGCGAGCCCCTTGATCCACGGCAGTGTCGCCACGTTCTGCAGCTGGCGCAGCGCGACATCCTCGACCGACGCCGGGTCGGCCCACATACGGATGGGTACCTGCGCGCCCGGCATCTCCACGTACGACATAACATCCTCATTCCCCCGGAAAGCAACAAAAGTCATAGAACGCAAAAGCGGCGCCAAGGTCGACGTATGGGACAACGGACCGGCGTCCACGGCAGTGCGTGCGATACACATTGTCTGCAGGGGCCGCCCCCACGCGGCAACCGAATAACCACAGGACAGCACCACAGGACCTCCCGGGCCACGGGCCCCGGGGTCCGTCGAGAGGAGCCTCACCGTGCAGCGGAAGGCGTACGTCCCCGGGACCGCCGTGCTCCTCGCGGCCCTGCTGGCCGGCTGCACCGGCGGTTCGGGCGGCGGGGACACCACGACGGACCCCAAGCCGGGTGACATCGGCGCGACCACCCCTGCCGCGCAGCCGGGCAAGTACCGCACGCTGCCGGAGGCGTGCGCCGCCGTCAGCCACGACAGCCTCGACTCGCTGCTGCCCGGCATCAAGCAGATCACCGACCAGGAGCGGCGCGACACCGCGTACGAGGGCGAGGCCACCCTCACCTACGACACCGACCGCCGCGTCGGCTGCGGCTGGAAGGTGGAGTCGACCGACGCCACCGACCATCTCCTCGTCGACTTCGAGCGCGTGGTCTCGTACGACAACGCGATCAGCGACGACGCCCGCGCCCAGGACATCTACGCGGCCAAGGAGGCGGCCGCGGACCTCCCCGCGCCCGCCGGTTCGGCCACCGCGTCCGCCACCGGCGGCGCGTCCGCCACCGCCACCGCCACCGGCTCCGGCAGCGGGGCCCCCACCCCGTCCTCCCCCGCGTCCACTCCCGTGACCGGCGGCGGGACCCCCTCCGCCGGTACGAGCGGGACCCCGGCCGACCTCCAGCCCCGCCGGCTCGACTCCGTGGGCGACGAGGCGTTCCTCGACGACAAGCTCAACTCGGCCTCCTCGACCACCCAGCAGCGCACGGTGACTGTGGTGTTCCGCACGTCCAACGTGATCGTGACGGTCGAGTACGCCGAGCAGCCGACCGCCTCCGCGGGCACGCCGGACAGCAAGGAAATGCAGGACAAGGCACGGAATCTGGCCCAGAAGCTGGTCGACCGGTTCAACGGTTAGGGGGCCCGCGGGGGCGATCGGGGCTCCCCCGCGAACCCCTGGAACCGGAAACACCCGGCTGCCTCACCGCGTACCGTGGCCCCTCGGACCCGACCGGCCGCACGTTCCATGTGCGGCCGCACCACGAGCGCCACGAGTGAAGGAACCATGCACCGACCAGCACAGCGAGTAGGCCGAGCCCCGCGACTCACCCGCATCCTTGTCAGCGCAGCCGCCGTCCCGGTGATGCTCGTAGCCGCCGGCTGTTCCTCGGACTCCGGCTCGGACTCGGGCTCCGGCTCCGGCTCCGCTTCCGGCGACGCGAAGCCGAGTACCGGCACGAGTGCGGCGGGATCACCGGACGCCACCGCGAACGCCGTCAAGGAGGCCGCGTACGCGACGCTGCCGAAACCCTGCTCGGTGCTCTCGAACAAGACGCTGGACGAGCTCGTCCCGAAGGGTCTGAAGTCGGCCAAGGCAGGCCAGTCGAACGACGCCGCGACCCGCGGCAACTGCTCCTGGAACAGCCTCGACAACAACGGCGTCAAGGGCTCGCAGTTCCGCTGGCTGAACGTCTCCCTGCTGCGCTTCGACTCGGACGCGGCCCGCGGCGATGGCAACCAGCTCGCGCAGACCTACTACGAGAAGCAGGTCAAGGACGCGCAGACGGTGACCGGCGCGAAGGGCTCCGGCTCGGCGCCGGTGTCCGGGACCGGCGACGCGTCGACGGCGGTGCACTACGACCTGAAGAAGAAGGAAGGGACCTTCAAGCAGCAGACGGTCGTGACGCGTGTCGAGAACGTCGTCATCACGCTCGACTACAACGGCGCCGGTCTGGCCGGCGACAAGGCGCCCGCCGCGGACGACCTGACGAAGGCCGCCGAGAAGGCGGCCAAGGAGGTGGTGGCCGCGGTGGCCACCGCGAACCGGGACGGCAGCAGGTCCGGCGGTGCGCCGGACCGGTCCGGCGCACCCTCGAAGTCGGCGTCCCCGTCCGCTTCCGCCTCGAGGTCCGCGAAGCCGTCGAAGTCCCCGAGTCCTTCGAAGTCGGCCTCCAAGAGCGCTTCCCCTTCCAAGTCCGCGGCCGCGAAGAGCTGACATCTCGGCCGCTTGGGCGGCGCAACTCGTAGGTTTTCCAGCGCATTTGACGGAGCCCGGGTCCTGCGGGGACCGGGCTCCTTGGCTACCGCCCACCCGTACGCCGTACACATGTGCCACCCTGTTGCGCGCAACACCACGCAAGGAACAACACGCAAGGGGAGGGGAGTACGGGTGTCCGCGCCCATTCAGCTCACCCGGATGCACCGGATCCTCATAGGCCTGGTCGTCGCCGGTGCGCTCGTCATCGCGGGAATCGGCTTCGCGGGTTCGTACGCGGCCGTGCGCGAACTTGCCCTCAAGAAGGGCTTCGGGAACTTCGCGTACGTCTTCCCGATCGGCATCGACGCGGGCATCTGCGTCCTGCTGGCACTGGACCTCCTCCTCACCTGGATCAGGATCCCCTTCCCGCTGCTGCGCCAGACGGCGTGGCTGCTGACGGTCGCCACGATCGCGTTCAACGGCGCCGCGGCCTGGCCGGACCCGCTGGGCGTCGGGATGCACGCCGTGATCCCGGTCCTGTTCGTGGTCTCCGTCGAGGCGGCCCGGCACGCGATCGGGCGGATCGCCGACATCACCGCCGACAAGCACATGGAGGGCGTCCGCCTCACCCGCTGGATGCTCTCCCCGCTCCCCACCTTCCTCCTGTGGCGCCGGATGAAGCTGTGGGAACTGCGCTCCTACGAGCAGGTCATCAAGCTGGAGCAGGAGCGGCTGGTCTACCAGGCCCGGCTGCGCTCCCGCTTCGGCCGCGCCTGGCGCCGCAAGGCCCCGGTGGAGTCCCTGATGCCGCTGCGCCTCGCGCGCTACGGCGTCCCGCTCGCCGAGACGGCCCCCTCGGGCCTGGCCGCGGCCGGCATCGAGCCCGCGCTGCTGCCCCCCGCGCCGCAGTTGGAGGTGGCGCGCGGACCGGAACCGACGGCGTCCGCCGTGACGGGCAACGCGGCACCTGTCCGTGAACAGCTCGCCGCCGCCGTGGCGGACGAGCCTCCCGGGCAGCCGGAGGACTACCCCGAGCCGCAGAGTCAGTGGCTTCAGGCGCGGGACCCCCAGTCCGTCGCGTATCAGGGCGGCTACGACCCGACGTACGACCCGGATGTCGCGTACCGGCAGTGGTACGAGGAGCAGCAGCAGGCCGAGCAGTTCGAGGAGCAGCAGCAGTTCCGGGCCCGGCAGCAGTTCGAGGAGCAGCAGCGCTTCGAGGAGCAGCAGCGCTTCGAGCAGCAGCGCTTCGAGCAGCAGGCGTTCCCGCAGCAGCGGTTCGAGGAGCCGCGGTTCGAGGAGCAGGCCGCCCCGGAGCCCTCTCCGGAGGACACCGGTACCTTCCCGATCCCGTCCGGCCCGGGGCGTACCCGTGAGCTGGGTGCGGGCGGGGGCTCGGAGCCGACCGAGGAGGACTACTACCTGGTCTTCAAGAAGTCGATAGACGGCAGCTATCCGACCTCGGGCCAGTTCAGGGGCGACGTGGAGGCGACGTACGGCACGACGCTCCCGCAGCGCGAGGCCGACCGCATGGTCAACCGCTTCACCAACCGCCACACGGCGGAACTCCAGGAGGACCACATCGCGTAGGCACGTCGGCGTGGACGAGAAGGGGGCGCCCGGTGATCACCGGGCGCCCCCTTCCTCGTACGGCCGAAGGCCCTACGCCGCGAGCAGCTTGCGGACCCGGTCCTGGCCGACCGCGAGGAGCAGCGTGGGCAGGCGCGGGCCGGTGTCGCGGCCGACGAGCAGGTGGTAGAGCAGCGCGAAGAACGTGCGCTGGGCGACCTTGATCTCCGCCGGGAGTTCCTTGGCGGTGGCGTCGGCCGGGAAGCCGGCCTGGACCTTGGGGACGCCGTAGACGAGATGGGTCAGGCCGTCCAGGGACCAGTTCTTGTCCAGGCCGTCCAGGAGCAGCCGCAGCGACTCGCGGCCCTGGTCGTCGAGGGACGCGAGCAGTTCGGCGTCGGGCTCGGCGCGCACGACGGTGCGCTCCTCCGCCGGCACCTGGGTGTTGATCCAGGTCTCGGCCTTGTCGAGCCGGGGCCTGACCTCGTCGAGCGAACCGAGCGGGTTCTCCGGGTCGAGCTCGCTCAGGATGCGCAGGGTCTGGTCCTCGGCGCCGGCGGTGATGTCGGCGACGGAGGCGAGGGTGCGGTACGCCATCGGGCGGGGGGTCCTGGGCAGTTCCCCGGCGGCCGTGCCGACGGCGCGGGCGTGGGCGGCGGCGTCGGCGGGCAGCACGGAGCCGTCGGCGACCTTGCCCGCGAGCTTGTCCCACTCGTCGTAGAGCCGCTGGATCTCCTGGTCGAAGGCGATCTTGAACGACTGGTTGGGGCGGCGGCGGGCGTACAGCCAGCGCAGCAGCTGCGGCTCCATGATCTTCAGCGCGTCGGCCGGGGTGGGGACCCCGCCCTTGCTGCTGGACATCTTGGCCATGCCGCTGATGCCGACGAAGGCGTACATCGGTCCGATCGGCTGTTCGCCGCCGAAGATCCCGACGATCTGGCCGCCGACCTGGAAGGAGGACCCCGGTGACGAGTGGTCGACGCCGCTCGGCTCGAAGACCACACCCTCGCGGGCCCAGCGCATCGGCCAGTCGACCTTCCAGACCAGCTTGCCGCGGTTGAACTCGCTGAGCCGGACGGTCTCGGAGAAACCGCAGGCCGAGCAGGTGTACGTCAGCTCGGTCGTCTCGTCGTCGTAGGCCGTGACGGTGGTGAGGTCCTTCTCGCACCGGCCGCAGTAGGGCTTGTACGGGAAGTACCCGGAGGTGGAGCTGCCGTCGTCCTCGGCGGCGGCGCCGGAGCCCTCGGCGGCTTCGAGCTCGGCCTCGTCGACGGGCTTCTGGCCCTGTTGCTTCTTGGCCGGGGCCTTCTTGGTGCGGTACTGCTCCAGGACGGCGTCGATGTCGCCGCGGTGCCGCATCGCGAACAGGACCTGCTCGCGGTAGGCGCCCGCGGTGTACTGCTCGGTCTGGCTGATCGGGTCGTACTCGACGCCGAGCTCGGCCAGCGCGTCGGTCATCGCGGCCTTGAAGTGCTCGGCCCAGTTCGGGTGCTCCGAGCCCTTGGGGGCGGGGACGGAGGTCAGCGGCTTGCCGATGTGCTCGGCCCAGGACTCGTCGATGCCGGGGACGCCCGCCGGGACCTTGCGGTAGCGGTCGTAGTCGTCCCAGGAGATCAGGTGGCGCACGGTGAGGCCGCGGCGGCGGATCTCGTCGGCGACCAGGTGCGGGGTCATGACCTCGCGCAGGTTGCCGAGGTGGATGGGACCGGAGGGGGAGAGTCCGGACGCGACGACGACCGGTTTGCCCGGGGCACGACGCTCCGACTCGGCGATGACCTCGTCCGCGAAACGGGAGACCCAGTCGGTGGTCTCGGTGCTCTGGGCCACGATCGGCACGTCCTTCTTTCTGATACGCCAGTACGGCTGACCCGACCATTCTCCCAGCTGGGACCGGAACCACGAAAACGGCTTTTCAGTGCCCCCTCCCACCCGGCGGCGCCGGGCCGTCGCAGCGAATTCCGCTTGCTCCCCCATGGGATACTGGCCGGGTCCATCTGAATTCCTCGAGGAGAACGGCATCCACCCCATGGCCTCGGTCAAGTCCCTCACCGCTTCCGTCCACCAGCGCCTCGCGGACGCCCTCACGGCAGCCCTGCCGGAGGCCGGTTCCGCGGACCCGCTGCTGCGACGAAGCGACCGGGCCGACTTCCAGGCCAACGGGATCCTGGCGCTCGCGAAGAAGGCGAAGGCGAACCCGCGGGAGCTGGCGACGCAGGTCGTGGCGCGGGTCGAGTCCGGTGAGATGATCAAGGACATCGAGGTCTCCGGACCCGGCTTCCTGAACATCACGATCACCGACCGGGCGATCACCGAGAACCTGGCGGCACGGTACGCGGACGGCGAGCGCCTCGGCGTGCCGCTCGTGGAGCACCCGGGCACGACGGTGATCGACTACGCGCAGCCGAACGTGGCGAAGGAGATGCACGTGGGTCACCTCCGCTCCGCCGTGATCGGTGACGCGGTGGTCCAGATCCTGGAGTTCGTGGGCGAATCCGTCGTACGGCGTCACCACATCGGCGACTGGGGCACCCAGTTCGGCATGCTCATCCAGTACCTGATCGAGCACCCGCACGAGCTGGACCACGAGGGTGGCGAGGTCTCCGGCGAGGAGGCCATGTCGAACCTGAACCGGCTCTACAAGGCGGCGCGGACGCTCTTCGACTCCGACGAGGAGTTCAAGACGCGGGCCCGGCGCCGGGTGGTGGACCTCCAGGCGGGCGAGCCCGAGACGCTGGCCATGTGGCAGAAGTTCGTGGACGAGTCGAAGATCTACTTCTACTCGGTCTTCGAGAAGCTGGACATGGAGATCCGCGACCCGGACGTGGTCGGCGAGTCCGGTTACAACGACATGCTGGACGAGACCTGCCGCCTCCTGGAGGAGTCCGGCGTCGCGGTCCGCTCGGAGGGCGCCCTGTGCGTCTTCTTCGACGACATCAAGGGCCCCGACGGCAACCCGGTGCCGCTGATCGTGCGGAAGTCGGACGGCGGCTACGGCTACGCGGCGACGGACCTGTCCGCGATCCGCGACCGTGTCTTCCGGCTCAAGGCGTCGACGCTCCTGTACGTCGTGGACGCCCGCCAGTCCCTGCACTTCAAGATGGTCTTCGAGACCGCGCGCAGGGCGGGCTGGCTGAACGACGACGTGAAGGCCCACCAGCTCGCCTTCGGCACGGTGCTGGGCAAGGACGGCAAGCCGTTCAAGACCCGTGAGGGCGAGACGATCCGGCTGGTGGACCTGCTGGACGAGGCGATCGAGCGGGCGACGAATGTGGTCCGCGAGAAGGCCGAGAAGGTGGGCCTGAGCGAGCCGGAGATCGTGGAGAACGGCCGGTACGTCGGTATCGGCGCCGTGAAGTACGCGGACCTCTCCACCTCCGCCGTCCGGGACTACAAGTTCGACCTGGACCAGATGGTCTCGCTGAACGGCGACACGTCGGTGTACCTCCAGTACGCGTACGCCCGTATCCGGTCGATCTTCGGCAAGGCCGGTGACCGTACGCCGCTGGCGCACCCGGAGCTCGAACTGGCCCCGGCGGAGCGGGAACTGGGCCTGCACCTGGACCGGTTCGCGGAGACGCTGGAGGAGGTCGCCGCGGAGTACGCGCCGCACAAGCTGGCGGCGTACCTGTACCAACTGGCGTCGCTCTACACGACGTTCTACGACCAGTGCCCGGTGATCAAGCCGGCGCCGGCCCAGGAGGTGGCGGAGAACCGGCTGTTCCTCTGCGACCTGACGGCCCGGACCCTCCACCAGGGCATGGCCCTGCTGGGCATCCGGACGCCCGAGCGGCTCTGACGGCCGGGCGGGACGCGCGGGCCTCGCGGCCCCGGCGGGACGGTGACATCACCGTCCCGCCGGGGCCGTCCGGCTGTCAGGCGTAGCAGTGGATCGTGCGCCGCGCAGCGCGGGGGTGCCGCCCGCGCGGTGCTGGACGAAGGTCGCCGCGAACGCCTTCACGGTGCCGTCGCCGTCCAACGCCGGCTCGCTGACGGTGAACTCACCGGTGCTGCCGTTGCGGCCGCGGCCGTTGCCGCCCAGGTCGAGCCCGCCGGCGTCCGGTCCGCGGAAGCGCTCCGTCGCGCAGGTCGTCCCGACCTCGAACTGCTCCCCCACGGGCGTTGAGGCTGTCGCGAGGCAGGGACGGGGGGCTCGGCACGCGTTGTCAGTGGCGGCCCCTACAGTCACCGGCATGGCGACACTTCCCAACCCGCTGCCAAAGCTGGCGGCCGACCCGAGCGGGCACACGCTCGGGCTTGAACTCCCGGCCGGGAGACTGATCGACGCCGGGGGTACCTCCCACGCCCTCGAGACAGCGGCGGAAAGCGGCGGCCCGTCGCACGAGCCGCTGCTGTGGCACGCCGTCGGACCGGCGGTCCCCGGCGGCTGGGCGGCCCTGGAGCCCGCACGGCGGACGTCCGGGCTGCTCCCCCTAGTCATCGACGTGGGGGGTGCTCAGGGCGCCCCGGAGGACTGGGAGTTGATACCGGACGAGGTGTCGTACCCCGGGGACCACGACGCCGAGGACGTACTCGCGGAGTTCTGGGACGAGTACGCGGCGGAGGAACTCGGCGCGGACGAGGACCACCCCGGCGACCAGACCGTCGTCGAGGTCTTCGGCGAGCAGCCGGCGTACGACGAGAAGGTCGCGCCGTTCGGCCCCGCCTGGCCCGGTCTCGCGCCCGCCACCGAACAGGAGGCCGACCCCGACACCCGTGCCGCCGAGATCGCCGACTCCCTCACGGACAGCGGCTCGTGGCTGAAGGAGCCGCGCCTCGCTCTGGTCCCGGCCCGCCGCAGCGCGGACGTCCCGGCGGCGATCGGCTGGTCCGGCCCGCTGAACCACGAGGGTGACGTCGCCCGCCTGTGCGCGGTGCTGCGCTCCTGGGAGGACCGCTTCGGCATACGGGTCGTGGCCCTCACCTTCGACCGGCTGGTGCTGTCGGTGGCGGCGCCGCCCACGACCCGGGACGAGGCCGAGGCGGTGGCGGCCGAGCACTTCGCGTTCTGCCCGGACAACATCACCCAGGGCCACCACGAGACGCTGCGCGCGTACGCGGAGCACGAGGTGCTCGGCCGGCGGGTGTGGTCCTTCTGGTGGGACTGAGTCCCGCGGGCGGCGGTGCGGGGAGACCCGGTCCGCCGCCCCCGCGGGCGTTCAGCGCTTGACGGCGGTCGCCCCGTAGACGTTGATGTCGGCGTCCGTGACGTCGTTGATGTCGTGGTAGCGGACCTTCTCGATGTCGTCGAGGCTCGCGAGGTACCCCGGATCGGCCACCTCGGGAGCGGGCGCCGCCCCGTCGGGCCGCCAGTGGTGCACGGGGACGACACCCGGCTCGTCCGGTTCGAGCCCGTTCTCCGTGAAGAACCGCTCGACCTCGGCCTTGGAGCGCAGCACGAACGTGAACCCGCGCTCGGTGTACGTCCGCTGCACCGCCCGGACGTTCTCGGCGTTCAGGTCCTCGGTGAGATGGCTGAGCACCACCCGGCTCCCGGACGGCAGCGCCTTCACCAGATCACGGACGATCGGATAGGCCTCGTCGTCCTCGATGAAGTGCAGGATCGCCACCAGCACGAGCGCGACCGGCTGGTCGAAGTCGATGGTCCTGGCGGCCTCCTGGAGTATCTGCGCGGGCTGCTTGAGGTCCGCGTCGACGTAGTCGGTCACCCCCTCCGGCCCACTGGTGAGCAGCGCCCGCGCGTGGGCGAGGACCACCGGGTCGTTGTCGACGTACACGACCCGGGACGTGGGATCGACCCGCTGGGCGATCTGGTGCACGTTCTCCCGCGTCGGCAGTCCCGTGCCTATGTCCAGGTACTGGCGGATGCCGTCCTGGCGGGTCAGCGTGGTCACCGCGCGCCGCAGGAAGTCCCGGTTGTGCCGGACGTCGAGGTATCCGCGCGGGTTCGCCGCGAGCGCCGCGGCGGCCGCGTTCCGGTCGACCGGGTAGTTGTCCTTGCCCCCGAGGAAGACGTCGTAGACGCGAGCCGGGTGCGCCTTGGTGGTGTCGATCCTCCTTCTCAGCTCGGCGGGGTCCTGGCTGAGAGCATCACCGGGCATAAAGCCTCTCCCTGGAGAGTCGCGTTATCAAACGAGCAACAACCTAACTCCTGGGGCGACTTGATCGTGCCCGGGTCGGCGGCACCGGCTGCTACCCGGCGGGAGCCGCCGTCTGCCACTCGCTTCCGCCCAGCGGATAGTCGTACGCGGGACGCCCCAGGCTCCCGCTCGTCCGGAACGGCTTCCCGTGGTCGTCGACCCGCACCGTGCCGCTCTTCGACCCGCTGGACCAGTCCAGCTCCAGGTACCAGCTCACGTCGTGCGCGCTGGCGTCCGCGAAGACGTAGAACACCTCGGGGTCGGACTCACTGACCTTGTAGGGGAAGTCCCGCTGTCCGGCCTCGGGCGCGGTCACGGGCCGCCCCGCGTCGAGGTCCACGGCGAACGACTTGGTCTCCACACCGCCGCCGCAGCCGACGCCCATCGCGTAGTCGTTCCAGGCGAGCGGCGCGTTCTTCTCCAGCACCCGCACGTGCAGACCCCTCAGGACGACGGTGGCCCGCCCGGTGCCCTGCACGGTCAGCGCGAGCATCTGCTGCCCGCCGGCGACCGCGCCGAGCGCGCCGACCCACCCCCGCGCGTCCGCCTCGTTGGGCGGCGGCGGCACCTGCTCGGCCTTCCGGTTCACCAGGTAGTGCTGACCGCACGGGCCGTCCCACTTGTACGGGTCGGCGACGACGGTCGGCGCGGTGGCGCCGTCCTCGCCTGCGCCCTTCTCGGTCGCGGCGTCCTGGTCCACCGCCCCGCCGATGGACGAGGACGACGCCGTGGGTCCGCCGTCGCGCGAGGCGGACGGCGACGGCGACCCCTGACGCGCGCCGGCCGGGGTGCGGTCGGCACGCGGGCGCGCGCCGGGCGGTACGCCGAGGGCCACGGCATGCCCCTTGGTGTCGTCGTCGCTCCTGCCGGACCCGAGGCGCACGACGAGCGCGGTGGAGGCGACGGCGGCCAGCACGACGGCACCGGCGGCGGCGAGCGCCACGGCCCGCCGACTCCGCCGCACCGGCGCCTGAGCGACGGCCTCCGGACCAGCCTCCGGCCCGGCCTCCCGACCGGTCTCCGGCGCGAAGCCCGGCCCGCCACCCGCGACGACGTCCGGCGCGGCGCCCTCGGCCGAAGCCCCAGCCGCGCCCCTTCCGCCATCCCCGCCGGCGTCGGCGTCCCCGTCGGCGTCGGCCGCCGCTCCCCTTCCGCCATCCCCGCCGGCGTCGGCCGCCGCTCCCGGCAGGGACCCCTCGACCGCGTTCTTCCGCCCCCGCAGCGCGTCCGCGAGAACCCACCGCCGGTGCAGATCCACCAGCTCCGCCGGCGTCGCCCGGCACGCCCGCGCGAGCCGCTCCACCGGCGCGTAGTCCGTCGGTACGGCGTCCCCGTTGACGTACCGGTGCAGCGTGGACGTACTCACGTGCAGCCGCTTCGCGAGCGCCCCGTAACTGAGCCCGGACCGCTCCTTCAACTCCCGAAGCAGTCCCGCGAACTCGTCCCCGGCCACCGTTCCCCCATCCCCCGCGTCCCGGGCCGCGTTCCAGGAGGATGACATTCCCCCAGGTCAGACCCCTTACCAACGTTCCGGCGTCCCGTATCCCCCGGCAACCGTGGCGGCCGGGAGGGATCACCGCACAAGCTGTGGTCATCCAAGCACGCCGCTCGCCTCGACCGGTCGAGCGGCCGACCCGGTCCGACACCCACAGGGGGATCACCCATGTCCGCACGCACCGTCCGTACCCGTCTGCTCGCCGCCTCGACGGTCGCGCTCGCCGCGCTCGCCCTCACGGCGTGCGACAACGGGAAGGGCGTACGGGACGAGGGCCCGTCCGCCGCGTCACAGTCCTCGGCTCAGCCGGGCGGTTCGACGACGGCGAAGCCCGCGGCCGACAGCGGCGCCTCGACGGGGGGCTCGGCGGCCACCCCGACGAAGGGCTCCACGAAGGGATCCGCGAACGGTTCCGCCGGCAAGACGGGCGGCGGCAAGGCCACGGGGGGCGGCACCGGCACGGGCGGCACCGGCACAGGCGGCACCCGGAACACCGCCTGCAACGGCGCCAACACCAGGACCACCGCGACCGAGGTGTCCCGACCCCTCAACCACCTGCTCCTCACCGTCACCAACACCGGCTCGAAGAACTGCGACCTGACCGGCTACCCGATCGCCCGCTTCGGCGAGGCCCAGTCGGTCCCCCCGGTCGCCGAGCAGACCCACCCACAGGCGGTCGTCACCCTCGCCCCGGGCGAGTCCGGCTACGCGGGCGTCCTCCTGTCGGCCGGCGACGGCAGCGGCGGCAACGGTTACACGGCGAAGACCCTGGTGGTCGGCTTCGCCAAGGGCGCCACCTCGACCCCGGCCCTCCCCGCGAAGGGTGTGTACGTCGACGACAAGCTCACGGTGACGTACTGGCAGCAGAGCCTCGACGACGCGCTGTCCTACTGAGCCTTCCCGCGGCCGAGCGCCGAAGGGCGGCCTAGCGCAGCGTCCGGGCGACCTCGGTCGCCCAGTAGGTGAGGATGTTCCGCGCCCCGGCCCGCTTGATGCCGGTCAGTGTCTCCAGGATCGCCTTGTCCCGGTCGATCCAGCCCTTCTCCGCCGCCGCCTCGATCATCGAGTACTCGCCGGAGATCTGGTACGCGGCCACGGGCACGTCCACCGCGTCGGCGACCCGCGCGAGAACGTCCAGGTAGGGTCCGGCCGGCTTCACCATCACCATGTCGGCGCCCTCCTCCAGGTCGAGGGCGAGCTCCCGCATGGACTCCCGGAGGTTCGCGGGATCCTGCTGGTACGTCTTCCGGTCGCCCTTGAGCGAGGAGCCGACGGCCTCCCGGAAGGGCCCGTAGAAGGCCGAGGAGTACTTGGCGGTGTAGGCGAGGATGGCGACGTCCTCGCGGCCGATCTGGTCCAGGGCGTCCCGGATGACGCCGATCTGCCCGTCCATCATCCCGCTGGGGCCCACCACATGGGCCCCGGCGTCGGCCTGGACCTGGGCCATCTCGGCGTAGCGCTCCAGGGTCGCGTCGTTGTCCACGCGCCCTTCCGCGTCGAGGACTCCGCAGTGCCCGTGGTCGATGGTCTCGTCCAGACACAGGTCGGACATGACGAGGAGTTCGTCCCCGACCTCGGCGCGCACGTCACGGAGGGCGAGCTGCAGGATCCCGTCCGGATCGGTGCCGGGCGTCCCCACGGCGTCCTTCTTCGAGTCCTCCGGCACCCCGAAGAGCATGATCCCCGAGACTCCGGCCTCCACCGCCTCCAGGGCCGCCTTCTTCAGGCTGTCCCGGGTGTGCTGCACGACACCGGGCATCGCCCCGATCGGCACCGGCTCGCTCACGCCCTCCCGCACGAACGCGGGGAGGATGAAGTCGGCGGGGTGCAGCCGGGTCTCGGCGACCATGCGCCGCATCACAGGCGTCGTACGCAGCCGCCGCGGCCGCGTACCGGGGAAGGATCCGTACTTCGTCATCCCCCCACGCTACGCCCGCCGCCCCACCCCTTTTGCCGACATCGTGCCGGTACGGATACGGGTACGAGGGGGTCGGATGCCTTCGCGGGTGCGGGTCGCCGGAGGCTGACCGCGCAGTTCCCCCGCACCCCTGTTCAGCCCGTCCCCGACCTTCCAGCGCGGGCCCGCATCCCCAGCCCGCCCGCAACCATCCAGCACGGACCTGCATCGCCAGCCCGCCCCCGACCATCCAGCACGGACCTGCATCCCGAGCCCGCCCGCAACCATCCAGCACGGACCTGCATCGCCAGCCCGCCCCCGACCTTCCAGCGCGGGCCCGCATATCCAGCCCGCCCCCGACCTTCCAGCGCAGGCCCGCGTATTCAGCCCGTCCGGCGTTTGAGGACGAGCCCTTCGGGCGATGCGGGGGTCCAGGGGGCGCAGCCCCTTGGCGGGGGCCGGGGCGGAGCCCCCCGGCAGGCGACGGGACGGGCAGGGGCGGCGGGGGCGAAAGAAAATCCGCCCCAACCGCCCCGCACGCCCGCCTCACACCTACGTGGCCCGCCGCCTCCGCGCCCCCGGCCTCCGCTCACTGGGCCGCGTCACCGGATCCCCGGCCTCCGCCGCGGCGGCCCGCCGCCGCAGCCCGAAGTCCGCCAACGCCTCCGCCAGCTTGTGCACCGAAGGCTCCGGAGCCATGACATCGACCCGCAGCCCGTGCTCCTCCGCCGTCTTGGCGGTGGCGGGACCGATACACGCGATCACCGTCACGTTGTGCGGCTTGCCCGCGATCCCGACCAGGTTCCGCACCGTCGACGAGGACGTGAACAAAACGGCGTCGAAGCCACCGCCCTTGATCGCCTCACGGGTCTCCGCCGGCGGCGGCGACGCCCGCACGGTCCGGTAGGCCGTGACGTCGTCGACCTCCCAGCCCAGCTCGATGAGCCCCGCGACCAGCGTCTCGGTGGCGATGTCCGCTCGCGGCAGGAACACCCGGTCGATCGGGTCGAACACCGGGTCGTACGGCGGCCAGTCGTCCAGCAGCCCGGCCGCGGACTGCTCCCCGCTCGGCACCAGGTCCGGCTTCACACCGAAGGCGACCAGCGCCTTCGCCGTCTGCTCGCCCACCGCCGCGACCTTGATCCCGGCGAAGGCCCGCGCGTCGAGCCCGTACTCCTCGAACTTCTCCCGCACCGCCTTCACCGCGTTGACCGACGTGAAGGCGATCCACTCGTAGCGCCCGGTGACGAGCCCCTTGACCGCACGCTCCATCTGCTGCGGCGTACGCGGCGGCTCGACGGCGATCGTGGGCACCTCGTGCGGCACGGCGCCGTACGAACGCAGCTGGTCGGAGAGCGAGGCCGCCTGCTCCTTCGTGCGCGGCACGAGCACCTTCCAGCCGAACAGCGGCTTGGACTCGAACCACGACAACTGGTCGCGCTGGGCGGCGGCGGAACGCTCACCGACCACGGCTATCACCGGCCGGCCGCCGTCCGGGGACGGCAGCACCTTGGCCTGCTTGAGGGTCTGCGCGATGGTCCCGAGCGTGGCCGACCAGGTCCGCTGCCGCGTGGTCGTACCCGCGACCGTCACCGACATCGGCGTATCGGGCTTGCGGCCCGAGGCGACGAGCTCTCCCGCGGCCGCGGCCACGGAGTCGAGCGTCGCCGACACGACCACCGTGCCGTCCGACGCCCCGACCTCGGTCCAGCACCGGTCGGAGGCCGTCCGCGCGTCGACGAACCGCACGTCCGCGCCCTGCGCGTCCCGCAGCGGCACACCGGCGTACGCGGGCACGCCCACGGCCGCCGCGACGCCGGGCACGACCTCGAACGGCACGCCCGCGGCGGCGCAGGCCAGCATCTCGTCGGCGGCGTACGCGTCGAGCCCGGGGTCACCGGACACCGCACGCACGACCCGCTTGCCGCCCCGCGCGGCCTCCATGACAAGATTGGCGGCGTCCCTCGACGCGGGGTCACCAACGGCTGCTGACACGGCGTCAACAACCGCTGACTGGGACGCGCCCGTGCCCGAGTACGGACCGGCGGACGTGCCGAAAGCCGTCTCCGTATCCGTGTTCAGCACGGCGACGTTCTGCCTGGCGTGCGCACGCACGACGTCGAGCACCTCGTGCCCGGCGACGAGGACGTCCGCGTTCGCCAGCGCCTCCACGGCGCGCAGTGTCAGTAGTCCCGGATCTCCGGGTCCGGCACCGAGGAAGGTGACGTGCCCGTGTTCGGGACCGGCGGGAAGGTTGGTGGGGCTCAATGTGCTCGCTCCCCCATCAGACCGGCCGCGCCCTTCGCAAGCATCTCGGCGGCGAGTTCACGGCCGAGCGCCATTGCTTGGTCGTGCGTCTCGGGCACGGGACCGGTGGTGGACAACTGCACCAGCGTCGAGCCGTCGGTCGTGCCGACGACGCCGCGCAGGCGCATTTCCTTGACAATCTGCCCGTCCGCGAGGAGGTCGGCGAACGCACCCACGGGTGCGCTGCAGCCTGCCTCCAGGGCGGCGAGCAGGGACCGCTCGGCGGTCACGGCGACCCGGGTGAACGGGTCGTCGAGCTCTCCGAGCGCGGCGACGAGATCCGCGTCGTCCGCGGTGCACTCGATCGCCAGGGCCCCCTGGCCGGGGGCGGGCAGAACCGTGTCGACGGACAGGAAGTCCGTCACCTCTTCCAGCCGCCCCAGGCGGCTGAGGCCGGCGGCGGCGAGCACGACGGCGTCGAGCTCCCCACCGTGCACGTATCCGATCCGCGTGTCGACGTTCCCGCGGATCGCGACCGTCTCGATCGTCGTCCCGTGGCCCCGCGCGTACGCGTTCAGCTGGGCCATCCGGCGCGGCGAACCGGTACCGACCCGCGCGCCCCGGGGCAGCTGCGGGAAGGTGAGGCCGTCACGGGCGACGAGTACGTCGCGCGCGTCCTCGCGCACCGGCACGGCGGCCAGCACCAGCCCGTCGGGCTGCTCGGTCGGCAGGTCCTTGAGCGAGTGCACGGCGAAGTCGACCTCGCCGCGCAGCAGCGCCTCACGCAGCGCGGCGACGAACACACCGGTGCCGCCGATCTGCGCGAGGTCCTCACGGGAGACGTCGCCGTACGTCGTGATCTCCACGAGCTCGACGGGCCGTCCGGTCACCTTGCTCACTGCGTCCGCCACCAGTGCGGACTGGGCCATGGCGAGTTTGCTGCGCCTGGTCCCCAGCCTCAGTGCCCCTTGTTCGGGCTCGGCCCCTCGGGGCGGTGCGTCCGGCGTCGGGGGTCCCGCGGTGCTCGGCCCGTCGGGCCTGTGCTCGCTCGGACTCTCGCCGCCGGTGCGCCCCTGTGGCTCACGCGGCTCACTCATGCTCGCCCTCGGTTCTTGGCGTTCTCGGTGTTGTTCTCGGCCCGCGAGACGGAGGCGACCGTCTCCGGGTCCAGGTCGAACAGGGTTCGCAGCGCGTCCGCGTACCCGGCGCCACCGGGTTCGGCGGCGAGTTGCTTGACCCGTACGGTCGGTGCGTGCAGGAGCTTGTCGACGACCCGCCGTACGGTCTGCGTGATCTCGCCCCGCTGCTTGTCGTCGAGGTCCGGCAGCCGTCCGTCGAGCCGCGCGATCTCGTTCGCGACGAGGTCGGCGGCCATGGTCCGCAGCGCCACGACGGTGGGCGTGATGTGGGCGGCCCGCTGGGCGGCGCTGAACGCGGCGACCTCGTCGGCGACGATCCGCCGCACCTGGTCCACGTCGGCGGCCATCGGCGCGTCCGCGGACGCCTCGGCCAGCGACTCGATGTCGACCAGGCGCACGCCGAGCAGACGGTGCACGGCCGCGTCGATGTCACGGGGCATGGCGAGGTCGAGCAGCGCCAGCACGGGCGCGGGCCGGGGAGCCTCGGCGACCGGTTCGGGCCTGCGGCGCTCGGGAACCCTGCCGACGACGGCGACGGCCGCGGCGAGCGCCGCGATGGCCTCCGTGTCGGCCTCCGGGTCGAGGAGGCCCGCCGCGCGCGGGGCGCGGGCCGCCGCGTCGCCCTTGTCCACCCAGGCCGCGTGCTGCTCCAGCTCGGCGGCGCCCATCCCGGCCACGGCGGCTTCGCCGAGCACGGAGAACCCGGCCGTGCCCTGCACGGTGGACACCTCGAGCGGGCAGTTGTCCTCGGTGCCGACGCTCGTGGGCGCGAGCGGCGCCTGGCCGTCCACGGCCGTGCCCGGCGCCGTATGGGCAAAGCCCGCGTCCGGTGCCGTACGAGCGGGGCCGACGCCCTGAACGACGCCCTGCCCCGTGCGTCCCGCCACGGCCGCCTCGACCGACTCGGCCGTCAGGACGAGTCCCGTCGCGCCGGTGCAGGAGACGGCGACATCGGCACGTGTCAGCTCGACCGGCACCGCGTCCATCGGTACCGCGCGGGCCGTCACGTCCGAGGCGCCGCCCTCGTTCTCGTTGAGGATCTGCGCGAGCCGCCGCGCGCGGTCCGGCGTGCGGTTGGCGATGACGATCTCGGCGACGCCGGCGCGCGCGAGCGTCGCCGCGGCCAGCGAGGACATGGAGCCGGCCCCTATGACGAGGGCCCGCTTGCCCTTGGCCCAGACGTCGACGGGCGCGCCCGCGGACAGCTGTTCCAGGCCGAAGGTGACCAGGGACTGTCCGGCCCGGTCGATGCCGGTCTCGGAGTGCGCCCGCTTGCCGACCCGCAGCGCCTGCTGGAACAGGTCGTTCAGCAGGCGGCCCGCGGTGTGCAGCTCCTGCGAGGCCGCCAGGGCGTCCTTGATCTGGCCGAGGATCTGGCCCTCGCCCACGACCATCGAGTCCAGCCCGCACGCCACCGAGAAGAGGTGGTGGACGGCCCGGTCCTCGTAGTGCACGTAGAGGTGGGGGGTGAGCTCCTCGAGCCCGACCCCGCTGTGCTGGGCGAGCAGCGTGGACAGCTCGGCGACGCCCGCGTGGAACTTGTCCACGTCGGCGTACAGCTCGATGCGGTTGCAGGTCGCGAGCACCGCGGCCTCGGCGGCCGGCTCGGCGGCGACGGTGTCCTGGACCAGCTTGGCCTGCGTGTCCGCGGTCAGCGTGGCCCGCTCGAGGACGCTGACCGGGGCGCTGCGGTGGCTCAGCCCGACGACGAGGAGACTCATGCCGGCATCACGGCGGGAACGTCCCCGTCGGGTCCTTTGCCGTTGTTCTCCTGCGCGGCGGCCTGGGCGGCGGCACCGGCCTGGGCCTCGGCCTCCTCGCCGGCCTTGCGCTGCTCGTGGAAGGCGAGGATCTGGAGTTCGATCGAGAGGTCGACCTTGCGCACGTCGACGCCGTCCGGGACGGACAGGACGGTCGGCGCGAAGTTCAGGATGGAGGTGACCCCGGCGGCGACCAGCCGGTCGCAGACCTGCTGGGCCACGCCCGGCGGGGTGGTGATGACGCCGATCGAGACGCCGTTCTCGTCGATGATCTTCTCCAGGCCGTCGCTGTGCTGCACGGCGATGCCCGCGACCTGCTTTCCGGCCATCTCGGGATCGGCGTCGATCAGCGCGGCGACCCGGAAGCCGCGGGACGCGAACCCGCCGTAGTTGGCCAGCGCGGCGCCGAGGTTACCGATGCCGACGATCACTACCGGCCAGTCCTGGGTCAGGCCCAGCTCGCGGGAGATCTGGTACACGAGATACTCGACGTCGTACCCCACACCGCGCGTCCCGTAGGAGCCCAGGTAGGAGAAGTCCTTGCGCAGCTTCGCGGAGTTGACCCCCGCCGCGGCCGCGAGCTCCTCGGAGGAGACCGTGGGGACCGAGCGCTCCGACAGTGCGGTGAGGGCTCGGAGGTACAGCGGAAGACGGGCGACGGTGGCCTCGGGAATTCCTCGGCTGCGGGTCGCCGGTCGGTGAGTTCGGCCAGTTGCCACGGTGCTCCTGCGGGTAGAGCGGGGCTGCAGGCGGTCACACGTACCTAGACCGCCCCGTCGAATGCAGGCTATGTCTTTGTGAACGCGTGCACAAAGATGGTGTCCGATTTGCCCGGGCAACGTGACGGGGGTCACGCATGCCCGGCGCGCGGGTATGGAACCAGCGCGCGGACAGCTTCGTTCCGCACCTGAAGGGGGCAAAACCGCACACACTCCTCAACGAATCCCGCCCCCGAGACCAATCGCCGTCGATCCTAGGCGACTTTCCGGACCACCTGGACTGCTCGGTCAGGACGGACTCGGGCCGGATCCCGCGCCGCTACGCGACCAGGGCCTTGCGCAGACGCCCCTCGTCCACACGCCAGAACGTGTGCTGGGCGCCGTCCACCAGCACAACGGGGATCTGCTCCCAGTACGCGCGGTGCAGTTCCTCGTCCTGCGTGATGTCCTTCCCCTCCCACGGCACGCCGAGGTCTCCACACACCTTCTCCACCACTTGCTGTGCGTCATCACACAGATGACAGCCGGGCTTCCTGATCAGCGTGACCAGCCGCTCACCCGGCGCCCTCGGCCCGCTCCTCCCGGACTTCTCCACCCGCTCCGCCTTCTCCGTACGGCGCTCACCGCGCCCGAACATGGGACTCATACCGGCCATTCTCCCGCCGCGGGCGCACCAGGGGCCCCTCTTCGGCGCGCGAGGCGACAACCGGCCCCGGAGACGGGCTCCGACGCGCCGATCGGGAACGCCGCGTACCCCTTCTTTAACGGCTCGGTCGCGGAGAGTTCACAGCTTCGAACCCTCGCGACTCCGGTACCACCGAACAAACTGGCTATGCTCACGCCATGGCCGCTCTCGGATGGCTCACTCCCCGTAGGCGCTCCGCCACCGCGCGGAGCGTGTTGGCAGGCGAGGCCTCGGCGGAGGCAGCGCGCAAGTCCTCGCAGGAACTGGAGGAACTCGCCCACGACGCCGAGCCGGACGTCCCCGACCGCGAACCGGAGTTCCCGGTGCTCGGTGACGACAAGGCCGCCGCCTTCTTCGACCTGGACAACACCGTCATGCAGGGCGCCGCGCTCTTCCACTTCGGGCGGGGCCTGTACAAGCGGAAGTTCTTCGAGACCCGCGATCTCGCCCGATTCGCCTGGCAGCAGGCATGGTTCAGGCTGGCCGGGGTCGAGGACCCCGAGCACATGCAGGACGCCCGCGACTCGGCGCTGTCGATCGTCAAGGGCCACCGGGTCGCCGAGCTGATGTCCATCGGCGAGGAGATCTACGACGAGTACATGGCCGAGCGCATCTGGCCCGGCACGCGCGCCCTCGCCCAGGCGCACCTGGACGCGGGCCAGAAGGTGTGGCTGGTGACGGCCGCCCCGGTCGAGATCGCGACGGTGATCGCCCGCCGCCTGGGTCTGACCGGCGCGCTGGGCACGGTCGCGGAGTCGGTGGACGGCGTCTACACCGGCAGGCTGGTCGGCGAGCCCCTGCACGGCCCGGCGAAGGCGGAGGCCGTCCGCGCGCTGGCCACCGCGGAGGGCCTGGACCTCACCCGGTGCGCGGCCTACAGCGACTCGCACAACGACATCCCCATGCTGTCCCTGGTCGGCCACCCCTACGCGATCAACCCGGACGCCAAGCTGCGCAAGCACGCGCGCGCCTTCGAGTGGCGACTGCGGGACTACCGCACGGCGCGCAAGGCCGCGAAGGTCGGCATCCCGGCCGCGGCGGGCGTCGGCGCGGTGGCAGGCGGCACGGCCGCGGCCATCGCCCTCCACCGCCGCCGCCGCTGACCCCCCACCCATCCCCTGGGGGCTGCGCCCCCAGACCCCCACCAGGGGCGCTGCGCCCCCTGGACCCCCGCATCGCCCGAAGGGCTCGTCCTCAAACGCCGGACGGGCTGAAGATGCGGGCCCGCGCTGGAGATGCGCGCCCGAGCTGCGAACCCCGGGCACGCGACCGCGCCTTCCGGGGTACGGGAAACAGCACGACCAGCCCCCACACACCCGCTTCCCCACCCGACCAACCACCCACAGGAAGGCCGGGGCGCAGCCCCACGCCTGTCAGGGGCGCGGGGAACTGCGCGACCAGCCCCCACGCACCCGCACCCGCTTCCCCACCCGAAGAACCCACCCCCCAGGCGACCGGGGCGCAGCCCCGCCCCTCCACGGCCGCGGGGAAAAGCCAGTCGGAACGCACGGCGCCCAGCCCATTCCGCCGGTCCTACCCCCACAACGCCCCGGCCAGTCCCCTCGCTCCCACCCGGCCACAACACGCCCCGCACCTTGCCGGAACACGAACCGATCCGATCAACAATCGGTCACCGAACGACACTTGATCAGGCGTCAATCAGTTACAGAAGCGACGTAATCGATGATTTGAGCAACTGGGTGTAGCACTGCCTGTACGAAGCGTTATTCTCCTCAGACGCAAACCGGTACCCCTCCGTCGCTACGACGGGTGAATGGTCCCGCACTGAACGTGATGGAAGCTCTGCCTCTGGGAGTCCCGTGTACTCACACGTCGGGGTTGACGCCTCGGGCCTGGCTACGCTGCGCGCAACGGTCCTCGACCGCCTGCGCGGCTTCGTCCCCACCGCGTACGCCGTCCCCGCCTTCGCCTTCCCCGCGCCCGTCGGCCCGTGCTACGCACTGGCCGACGGCAGCGCGGCGGTAGGCCGGCGGGGCCGCTCCGGCTCGGCCGCCACGCCCACCGCACGCCGCCCGGCCGCAGACAGCGACAGCGCCCGGATGATGGACCTCGTCGAGCGCGCCCAGGCCGGCGAGGCCGACGCCTTCGGGCGGCTCTACGACCAGTACAGCGACACCGTGTACCGCTACATCTACTACCGCGTCGGCGGAAAGGCGACCGCGGAAGACCTCACCAGCGAGACGTTCCTGCGCGCCCTGCGCCGGATCGGCACCTTCACCTGGCAGGGCCGTGACTTCGGCGCCTGGCTGGTGACCATCGCCCGCAACCTGGTCGCCGACCACTTCAAGTCGAGCCGCTTCCGCCTGGAAGTGACCACCGGCGAGATGCTCGACGCGAACGAGGTCGAACGCAGCCCCGAGGACTCCGTCCTGGAGTCACTGTCGAACGCGGCACTGCTCGACGCCGTACGACGCCTCAATCCCCAGCAGCAGGAGTGCGTCACCCTGCGCTTCCTGCAAGGGCTCTCCGTCGCCGAGACCGCCCGGGTGATGGGCAAGAACGAGGGCGCCATCAAGACGCTCCAGTACCGAGCTGTCCGCACCCTCGCCCGGCTCCTCCCGGACGACGCCCGCTGAAGCCCGTACCACGCCCCTTCCCGCACGGCCCCCTACGCTCGGCGACACTCAACTCACCTTCTGTAAAAGTCTGTTGACTTCGCGGTCCGATCATCCGTCGTCCGTAACCCAAGTGCCGCGACGCTCGTTGTGCGGGATACAGGCTCCCTGTGGTCACTCTCCGGTCCCCACCGATCACCCGATCGTGTGGATATGCCCGGGGCGTGCAACCCTCAGGACCCCCTGGGGAGTCGACCGTCATGACGAGAGGAGGTGCCGCCAGTGATCGCGAACGTATCGGCACACCGGCGGGCGAACGCCTTCGCCCAGGCCCTGGACGAGCAGTCCGACCAGGGCACGGCGGCCGAGCAGCCCGATGGATCGGCACCGTCCCCGGCTGCTGCGGAACAGACCGAGCAGGGCCTGCTGTTGGCCCTCGCCACCGGTCTCGGCGAGCTGCCCGAACCGGAGCTGGACCCCGAGGTCAAAGTCGTGCAGCGAGCCCAGCTCGTCGCGGCGATGGAGGCCATGCTGCTGGAAGGCACCGCCGCGGGGGGCGAAGGCCCGGACCGTTCCGTGCCCGAGCAGCGCTCGCACCGGGCACGAGGCGCGCACCGGGCGAGCGGGCTGGGCAAGCTACGACCGCGTTCGCGCCTGTCCAAGGGCCTCGCCGCGGGCGGGCTCACCGTCGGCGTGGCCGCCGGAGCGTTCGGCGGTGTGGCGGCCGCCAGCTCCGACGCACTGCCCGGAGACTCGCTCTACGGGCTCAAACGAGGCATGGAGGACATCAAGCTGGGCCTGGCCCACGGCGACAGCGACCGAGGCGAGCTCTACCTCGACCAGGCCTCGACCCGGCTGAGCGAGGCACGCCGCCTGATGGAGCGCGACCGCTCGGGCAGCCTCGACCACGAATCCCTGGGCGAGGTCAGGCGCGCCCTGTCCGGCATGCAGCACGACGCGACAGAAGGCCACCGCCTCCTCCACGAGGCGTACGAACGGGACGGCTCACTCGGCCCGATCCAGGCCCTCTCCGCCTTCGCCCAGTCGCACCGCCAGGCCTGGGGCGCGCTGCGCGACCGACTGCCCGTCCAGCTCGGCGACGTCAGCCAGCAGGTCTCGTCGGTGTTCGCCGCCATAGACCAAGAGGTCGACCCGCTGCGCTCGCTGCTCCCGAAACCCCCCGTGCAGGAAGGCACGGGCCGACACCGCGGCGCCAGTTCGGACGCCCCGGGCTCGTCCGGCACGGACCGTCCCGCACCCAGCGCCAGCAGCGGCTCCACCACCGGCAGCCACACCAGCAGCAGCAAGCCGAAGCCGTCCGCCTCGGGCAGCACCGGCGAGGGCCTGCTCGGCGGCAGCACGGGCGGCCTGCTGGACCCGCCCAAGGACACCACCAGCTCGTCCCCGTCGGCAGGCAGGTCCAGCCCGGCCGGCGGCGCCCCCGACGTCACCCTGCCCCCGCTGCTCCCCGGTCTCCTTCCGGGCCTGGGCATCGACAGCGAGGACAACAGGTAGATCCGCGGGCACATACGCCGGTGGGGCACCCTTCGAAAGGAAGGGTGCCCCACCGGCGTATGTGCGGGCGTCGCGAGGAAAGGGTCAGAAGAAGACCGACCGGCGCTGCACCAGCAGCTTGTACAGCGTGTGCTGGATCTGCTCCCTGACCTGGTCCGTCAGGTTGAACATCAGCATCGGGTCCTCGGCGGCCTCCGGCGGATAGCCGTCCGTCGGGATCGGCTCACCGAACTGGATCGTCCACTTCGTCGGCAACGGCACGGCGCCGAGCGGGCCGAGCCACGGGAAGGTCGGCGTGATCGGGAAGTACGGGAACCCCAGGAGGCGCGCGAGGGTCTTCGCGTTACCGATCATCGGATAGATCTCCTCCGCGCCGACGATCGAGCACGGA
Source organism: Streptomyces sp. NPDC057950 (assembly GCF_042887295.1). Lineage (NCBI taxonomy): Bacteria > Bacillati > Actinomycetota > Actinomycetes > Kitasatosporales > Streptomycetaceae > Streptomyces > Streptomyces sp. NPDC057950. The sequence goes on along the minus strand of NZ_JBHVPP010000021.1, from coordinate 7,746 downwards.
ATGATCGGAGTGCCCTGCCGCAGGGCCGTCGACACGAATCCGCCGCGCCCGAAGCGCTGGAGCTTGTAGCGCTCGCTGAACGGCTTGCCGATGCCCTTGAAGCCCTCCGGCATCACCCCGACCAGTTCACCGCGCTCCAGCAGCCGTTCGGCGTCCTCGGCGCAGGCGAGCGTGTGACCGGCCTTGCGGGCCAGCTCGTTGACGACCGGCAGCATGAAGACCAGATCGGCGGCGAGCAGCCGCAGGTGCCGGCCCGCGGGGTGGTTGTCGTGGACGGCGACCTGCATCATCAGGCCGTCCAGCGGCAGCGTCCCGGAGTGGTTGGCGACGATCAGCGCCCCGCCCTCGGACGGGATGTTCTCGATGCCCTTGACCTCGACCCGGAAGTACTTCTCGTAGAGCGGGCGGATCAGGGACATCAGGACCTGGTCGGTGAGCTCCTGGTCGTACCCGAAGTCGTCGACCTCGTAGTCACCGGTCAGACGCCTGCGCAGGAAGGCGAGGCCCCCGGCGACACGCCGTTCCAGCCCGCCACCGTCCCGGGGCTGCTGAACAGGCTTCTCCTCACGCGTCACAGGAACATCATCCTGCGGGAAGGTCCGGCCCGGCAGGGGCTGGACCTCACGCACCACCGCGGGATCGCCCGTGCGCCGGCTCCCCGTGGTCCGCCGCCGCGTCGGGCGCTGCGCAGCACCCCCGCGCGACCGGTCGTCGTCGAACGGAATGACCTTGGCGTCCGCCATCGTCGATGCGCTCCTCAGTTGGCGCTCAGTGTCGGGGGTTGGCCGCCGCCCAGGAAGGACAGCGCGGCGATCCGGTCGACGGCCCCCGCGAGGGCCTCGGGGGGCAGGAGCCCGGGTCCCCGGCTGCGTGCGAAGTCCGCGAAGGTCTCGGCGGTCGTGTACTTCGGTTTGTATCCCAGCGTCTCGCGCATCTGATTCGTCGACACGACCCTGCCGTGCGTCAGCAGCCGCAGCTGCTCCGGGGAGAAGTCCGTCACCCCCAGGGTACGCACCGCCGTGCCCGCCCAGGTGAGCGCGGGCAGCAGCAGCGGCACCGTGGGACGGCCCAGCCGCCGCGCGCACTGGGAGAGCAACAGGACGCCGTCCCCGGCGATGTTGAACGTGCCGCTGTTGAGGGTGCCCCGCTCCGGCTCGTGCGAGGCGATCCGCAGCACCTCGATGACGTCGTCCTCGTGCACGAACTGGAGGCGCGGGTCATAACCGAACACGGTCGGCAGCACCGGCAGCGCGAAGTACGAGGCGAGCGGTGAATCCGCGCTCGGGCCCAGGATGTTCGCGAACCGCAGTACGCACACGGCGACGTCGGGCCGGCGGCGCGCGAAGCCGCGTACGTACCCCTCGACCTCCACCGTGTCCTTCGCGAAGCCGCCGCTGGGCAGCGACTTGGGCGGGGTGGTCTCGGTGAACACGGCCGGGTCGCGGGGCGCGGACCCGTAGACGTTCGTACTGGACTTCACGACGAGCCGCTTGACCGTCGGGGACTTCTGACAGGCCCCGAGGAGCTGCATGGTGCCGATGACGTTGGTCTCCTTGACCGTCGTCCGGCTGCCGCCGCTCAGCGCGGTGCCCGTCACGTCCATGTGCACGACCGTGTCGACGGAGTGCTCGGCGAGCACCCGGGCGATCGTGGGCTGACGGATGTCGGCCCGGATGAAGTCCGCACCGCCCAGATGGTGCTCGGGCGTCACCGCGTCCACGGCGATCACGCGGTCCACCTGCGGGTCACGCTGGATCCGTCGTACGTACCGGCCCCCCAACTGGCGGGCCGCTCCGGTCACGAGCACGACCTTCCCCAAGATCAGCGCCTCTCTTCCCGTGCTGGACGTGTCTGGACGTAGCTCTGCTCGTACCCTGCCCGTGTTCCCCGTGTGCGGCCAACCTAGCGGGTCGATGTTGCGCTGTGATGACCACCCGGCGCACGAAGTGACGGCGGGCCAGGGACCTGCGACCGGGGCCGGACCGCTGGGCCGGCAGGCGTACGCACAGCATCCTCCCTGAGAGCGCCCGGGGCGCAGATGCGCGGCCGCCCGCGGCCGGAAAACGCTGCGGCCCCCCACCCGTGGGTGGGGGGCCGCAGAGCGCGCTGTCGACAGCTGTCGCACCAGCGTAAGGACGAGCCCCGCGCAGGCGGGGCACGGCCCTACTTCTTGTTGCGACGCTGAACGCGAGTGCGCTTGAGCAGCTTGCGGTGCTTCTTCTTCGCCATCCGCTTGCGCCGCTTCTTGATAACAGAGCCCACGACTACCCTCGCTCACTTCTCTTTACTCGGTGCTGGGCTGCATGGGCCCACACGACCTATGAGGGGCCAGCCTACCCGTCCGAGCGCTGAGGTCGTAATCGAGGTGATCCGAGTGCATTCCCGAGTGGCCACAGGGGCCTTCCGGGAACTTCACCGGGACGCCGTCAGGCCGTCTCCACCCCCACATAGCTCTCGCGGAGGTACTCGTGAACCGCTTGCTCCGGCACCCGGAAGGACCTCCCCACCCGGATCGCCGGCAGATGACCGCTGTGCACCAAGCGGTACACGGTCATCTTCGACACTCGCATGACCGAGGCGACTTCCGCCACGGTAAGGAACTGAACCTCGTTCAGAGGCCTCTCGCCCGCTGCAGCCATGACACACCTGAACCTTCCGCACTCGACGGCCACCGGCTTCCCCTTCCGGTGACTCTTCGTCGTTGCGTGCTCACTCCCCAATGTAGGGGCGGGTGATGCGAGTGGGGAAGAGGGGATGCCATCGGCCGCCTACTGTGACAGACACGCTCGATTGAGTACATAGCGAGTAAGCGGTCGGTAGTAATCAGACCGCACAGCGTCATCAACCGGAACGACGACGGACACCCGCCCCTCTGCCTCTCCGACGAAGAGCGCCGGATCGTCCGTATCGGCCAACCCCATGGCCTCGAACCCCAGCTGACCTGCTCCGCAGACCCATCCGTGGTCCCCGATCACCAGCTCCGGGAGTGGCCCTCCGGCCTCCGCCGCGGCCGCCAGAACGGTACGAACCGGGAGCGGCGAGTGGGAGTGCGCGCCGGTCGCACCACGGGGGGCACGCACACCGGGTTCGCGCACCAACGCGACGCCTTGTACGTAGTCGAGGTTGTACGTGCGTAGACCGAACCGGGTCGTTATGTCGACAGAGCTACCCTGCGCGGGGGTGAGGACGGCACATCCCGCTGACGACAGCGCGTCCGCGAGGGCGGCGTAGAAACCGAGCAGCCGGTGCGGATGGCCGGTACCCAGAAGCACCGGTTCGCGATTGCGGGCCGCTTCCCCGAGCCGCCGCGCGAAGGCTTCCAGCGCGGCCAGGGTCCTCTCCGGGTCGATCACATCATGCCCGCTCGTATGCGCCGGATCGGCCGAAACCCCGCACTTGTCGGCCATCAGCTCGATCAGATCCCGCTCCCGCCAGGACCACTCGGGATCAAGTCCCAGCAGCACCCGAGGATCCCGGGCGGCGAAGAGCCGATAACTCCGCAGACTCTCCTCGCGCGAGGTGGCGACGGGCCCGGCCAGCCGAGCGGCCAGCAGGTGCGCGCGCAATGCTCCGGTGCTCAACACGTCAGCGATGCTGGCGCATGTGCCGGACGTTCACCCCGAAAATCCCGAAAACGCCCCACAGTTGGCGTAATGGACATCTCCGGGTGGTGGCAGCGGACGGACAGACCCCGGGCCCTGTCCGACGCGGCCTACGCGAGCAGCCCCCGCAGCGGGAACACCGCCCGCCGCGTCGCCACGATCGCCTGGTCGAGGCGGTCCGCCGGGTCGTACCCGGACTCCCAGTCCGCCCAGGACACCGGCCACCGCCCGTCCGTCATCCGCACCGGCGCCAACTGCCGCGTACGGGCGAAGACTTCCTGCCGCCAGCTCTCCGGGATCACCGTCTCGGGCTCGATCGGCCGCCCCGCAGCGACGGCCACCAGGTGCGTCCACGACCGCGGTACGACGTCCGCGACCGCGTACCCCCCGCCGCCCAGCGCGATCCACCGCCCGTCGGCGTACTCGTGAGCCAGCTCGTGACAGGCGACCTGCACGGCCCGTTGCGCGTCGAGCGAGACGGCGAGATGCGCGAGCGGGTCCTCGAAGTGGGTGTCCGCGCCGTGCTGGGTGACGAGCACCTGCGGCCGGAACTCCGCGACCAGTTCGGGAACGACCGCGTGAAAGGCCCGCAGCCACCCCGCGTCCCCCGTCCCGGCCGGCAGCGCCACGTTCACGGCACTGCCCTCCGCGCCCGGCGCCCCGGTCTCCTCGGGCCACCCGGTCCCCGGGAACAGGGTCCGCGGATGCTCGTGCAGCGAGATCGTCAGAACCCGCGGATCCTCCCAGAACGTGGCCTGCACCCCGTCCCCGTGATGCACGTCGACATCCACGTAGGCGACCCGTTCGGCCCCGAGCTCCAGCAGCCGCGCGATCGCCAGCGCGGCGTCGTTGTAGATGCAGAACCCCGACGCGCCACCCGGCATCGCGTGATGCAGACCGCCCGCGAAGTTCACCGCGTGCAGCGCGTCCCCGCGCCACACCGCCTCCGCCGCACCGACCGACTGCCCCGCGATGAGCGCGGACGCCTCGTGCATCCCCGCGAAGGCGGGATCGTCCATGGTCCCGAGTCCGTACGAGGCGTCGGCGGCCGCCGGATCGGCGGAGGCGGCCCTGACCGCCTCCACGTAGTCCTCCCGGTGCACGAGCCGCAGCGTCGACTCCCCGGCCGCCTTCGCCGCGACCACGTCCATGTCCCGCTCGAGCCCGAAGGCGCCGACCAGTCCCCGGGTCAGCGCCAGCCGGACCGGGTCCATCGGATGGTCCGGACCGAAGTCATAGCCCGTTACTGCCTCGTCCCACATCAGCTGTGCGCGGCCGCTCATGCCCGTCACCGTATCGGTCCGGTTCGGGCGCGAACGAGCGGGCGTACCCCAGGGTCACCAGGACCAACACCATCGGCACCAGCATGGCGCCCCGGTAGTTCCACGCGTCCCCCAGCGCCCCCACCAACGGCGAACCGATCAGAAACCCCACGTAGTTGAAGATGTTCAGACGCGCGATGGCCGTGTCCGAAGCCCCCGGGAAGAGCCGCCCGGCCGCCGCGAAGGTCTGCGGAACCAGCACACACAGCCCCAGCCCCAACAGGGTGAACCCGAGCATCCCGACCCACGCCCCGGGGGCCGCCGCCACCACCCCGAAGCCCAGCGCCGCCACCACGGCCCCCAGCCGCACGACCGCCACCGCCCCGAACCGCCGCACCCCGACGTCCCCGACGGCCCTCCCGACCAGCGTCATCACCATGTAGACGTTGTACGGAACGGTCGCCAGCTGCTCGGAACTGCCCAGCACGTCCTGCAGATACTTCGCACTCCAGTTGGAGACCGTCGAGTCCCCGATGTACGCGAACGTCATCACCAGGCACAGCGGCAACAGCAGCTTGAAGACGACGGGCCCGCCCTCCGCCTTCTCCGGCCCGGACCCGCTCTCCGCCTTCTCCGGCCCGGACCCGCCCTCCCCGTCGACGTACCACCGGCTTCCCAGGAACGCGGCCGGCAGCAGCACGAGCACCACCGGCAGATAGGACGTGAACAACGACAGATGCCAGTGCGCCCCCGCCCACGCGAGCGAGGCACCCACGATCCCGCCCAGGCTGTACGTGGCGTGGAAACCGAGCATGATGCTGCGCCCGTACGTCCGTTGGAGGCTCACCCCCAGCATGTTCATGGAGGCGTCGAGCGCGCCGACCGCGAGCCCGAAGGCGCCGAGGGCCACCGCCATCTCCACCAGCCGGTCCCCGGCGCCGACCCCGAGCAGCGCCAGCAGCACCACGGGCTGGGACCAGCGCAGCAGCCGGCTGGGCCGTATCCGCTTGACCAGGTGCTCGGTCGTCACGCTTCCCACGCCGGCGAGGATCGGGACGGCAGCGAGGAAGGCGGGCAGCAGCGCGTCCGAGACCCCGTACCGGTCCTGGATGGCGGGGATGCGCGTCACGAGCAGCGCGAAGGTGGCGCCCTGGGCGAAGAAGCTGAACGCCAGCGAGGCCCTGCCGCGCCGCAGCACATCTGTCATGGCGGCGAGCGTAGGGCCCCGGCCTACCGGTGGGTAGATCCAGCCGAAGATGAATTCCGCTCAACTTCGGGGCACGGCCGTCACCGGTCGCCGCTCCGGCCGGCCGCTTCCGCCCTGACCATCGCCTCCATCGGGCCGGCGGCGAGGCCACCACTGACCACCATGGCCCCCGCCATCGTGCAGATCATGACGACCGTGCCGAGCCACACCATGGTGTCGACGGGCAGCGTGTACGCCCCCACGATCCGCACGACGCACTCCCCGAGCAGCGCCACGCCCCACACGAGGGAGAAGGTCCGCTCGAACTTCCGGAACCGCTCGGACCCGCCGAGCAGCCGATCCCAGGCGGCCGTCCGCGCACGGTCCCCCTTGGTGACGAACGGCTTCATCGCCGTCGTCATCATCGGCCGTCCCGCCATCACGGAGACCAGGACACCGATCCCGATCACACTGCTCACTCCGCTGTCCTTGGCGAGCATCAGCCGCGGGTCACCGGCGACCAGACTCAGCAGCAGACCGGCCACGTTGACGAACAGGATCAGCGCGGCCAGCGCGTTGACCTTCCGCTCCCGCACGACGCTCCACAGGGTCCGCACGGCGGGCACCACGCTGCTCCACCCCAGCGCCGCCATGGTGCTCATCCCGAGGCCGCTCTTGAAGAGGTAGTACGAGCCGATCGGTACGGCCACGTCCACGATCAGCGGCAGGAAGTGCTGCCGGGTGGCGACCTTGCCGGTGTCGCCGGCGGCAGCCGCCGCGATTCCGGTCTCCGTGGCCGTGACGCTCATGATCGGGTCCTTCCGTCGTCGCCTCGTACGTCCCGCTTTCGATGTACTCAGCTTCGCGGCCGGACCCCTTGGGCCGACAGAAACGATCGTCCGGAGCTCACCATGACAAATGTCAGCGCCGCCCTATGGCGCGGGTCATACGAGCAGGTCGGGGAGGTCTTCCAGGTTCGAGAAGAGCCGGGTGGCACCGGCGAGCCGTGCCGCGGGTGTCATGGCGGTGAATCCGTAGACGTCCATCCCGGCCGCGTTCGCCGCCTGTACCCCCAGCGGGCTGTCCTCCACGACGACGCACCGTCGCGGCGGTACTCCCATCCGCTCGGCCGCGTGCAGGAACAGGTCCGGCGCCGGCTTGCCCCGCCCGACGTCCTGGGAGCTGAAGACCCGCCCCGCGTCGAACCACCGGTCGAGTCCGGTCGTGCGGTGCCCCACCCGGATCCGTTCGTGGCTCCCGGAGGAGGCCACGCAGTAGGGCACCCCGTCCGCGGTCAGCTTCTCCAGTACCTGCACGGCTCCGGCGACCGGCCGCAGCTCGCGTTCGAACGCGGCGAAGACCCGTCCGTGGAAGACGTCGTCGAAGTCGTCGGGCAGCCGCTGCCCGGTGCGCTCGTGGACCAGGTCGTGGACACGGTGCATCGCGGACCCCATGTAGTCCCGGACGGAGTCCTCGTACGAGGTCGGGTGTCCGAGCTCGGTCAGATAGGCGGCGAGGAGGCCGTTGGAGATCGGCTCACTGTCCACGAGGACGCCGTCGTTGTCGAAGATGACCAGGTCGTAGCGCATACGGCAACACTAAAACGAAGGGGGCCGTAAACGCAGAAAACCCCCGTACCGATTTCCCGGTACGGGGGTCTCCCACAATATTTGTTCGGCGGCGTCCTACTCTCCCA
>NZ_JBHVPP010000020.1:0-229571 GCF_042887295.1 Streptomyces sp. NPDC057950 | reverse complement strand
CCGTCTTCCCCCGGCTGCTGTTCATCCTCGCCAACACCGGCCCCGCCGGCATCGAAACCCGCATCGACGCCCTCCAAGCCGCCAGCACCCTGGACGGTGGGGACTTCCTCCACGAAGTCCCCGTGCTCGCGACACCACTGGCCGACCTCCTCCGCGACGGACCCACCGCACCCACCTGGCGACCCCTCAGGCAGGGCGGGTGGCCGAGGTCCGCGGCGCGGGCCTCGGGATGCGAGGTGGGCGAGCTGCTGTCGCGGGGTGAGGCCCCTCCACGACTTCGACTAGGACCCCGAGGCCGCCGCCGCCGGCGGGACACGCCCTGGTCCGAGTTCTGCCGCGGCCGGGCGGACGCCGACCGGTTCGCCCGGTTCTCCTCGACGGCACCGCCGCACCGATCCATCACGCCGTGTGGGGACCCGGCGTTACAGCTCCAGATCCCGTCGAGCTTCCAACCCATACTCGCGCAGCGCCGAGCCGTCTGCCCCGTAACACTCCCAGCCATCTGCCACGTACTGCCGGACCACCTGCCGCAGCAACTCGCCGGACGGCGATGGGCCCAACGCCACGTGGACCACGACAACCGGGCACGGCTCGCTGTAGCTGTCCCGCCAGACCGGAACCTTCCCTTCACGCTCAGGCACCAGGTGGTGTTCAACGGAACGTACCGGCAGTCTCACCGGCCCCGGTAGCGGGTGGGACGTCGCACGGTCGACGACGCGCAGCGATGCGGCCATGAGGTAGGTCCCGATCTGCGGGACTGCCGTAGCGCGATAGCCCTCGGTCGGGCGGTGGACAAGCTTCAGCCAACAGCAGTTTGACTTGAACATGTTCAAAAACCTGTTAGGGTCATATCGCCAGACGGTTTGAACATGTTCGAATTCGTAGGGCTTGCGCCGAGCACGGCCAAGTGACGTGCGCAGGCTCTACCTGATGGCGAGCGCAGGGCCGACCCCCCAGCTCGTCGCACCCGCAACTTCGACTGCCGCTCCGTCCCCTGCGCCGTCGACCCGGTCGTCTCTCTCCTCCAGGAGTCTTCCGGTCTGCGGTGCACCACGCGAAGAGCCTCACCCTGCACCCCGCGGACCATCGGTGATGACTTCGATCCTCGGCCCCGTAACCCCGGTGCTCATTGGTCCTCCCTTCGAAGACCGTGGCTGAAGCAGCCCTGTTGCGTCTGCCCCCGCCCCGTTGAAAGGAACAGCAGATGTTCGCACCCCGTAGGTCCGTGAGAACCAGGCCAGGGTGGGCCCCAGCACCGCGGCCAATGCGGAGACCGGCGCGGGTTGCGACATCGTCCGAACCTCATCCAGCGACGGTCTGGCTCTTGGTACAGGTGTGGCTTATGGGCCTGCTATCCGCCACCGGAATCGGAGTCGTTCGGGCCGTAATAGGGCACCTAGACCCGGGCGGCGGCGGGATCGGCGGCGCCGTCGTCCTGATCGTGCTCTACTTCGGTTCCTGCTGCCAGGTAGCCGCCGCCGCGCTGCTGTACCGGTTCATCCGGCGGATCCGGCCCACTCTCGCCCGACCACTGCAAACGACGCTGGCGATCCTGTTCCTCAGCGGCGCCGCCGTCATCACCCTCAACGCAGTGCTGTGCTCAAGTCCCAGGATCGTCCCACCCTTCGGCCCGCTCTCGCTCCTGCTGCTTTGCCTTCCCTACCCGCTGGCCTTCGTGCTGCTGACGGCCCCCAGCCGCCGCGCCAACATCGCGGCGACCGTGGTGGCCATCGCATTGGCCGGAATTTCGGTGCCGTTGCGCGCCGCGCAGGAACACCTGGCGGCCGACGCCTGGCGCAGACACCACTCCGCCACCGACCCCCGACTGCTTCGGGCGGTCGACTGGCCAGGCGGGGAGCAGGGCACCTTTGCCGCGGGCGGCTACGGCGTCCAGGTGGACGTGTACTTCCCGGACACCGACATCGACGGGTCCCCCGAAGGAGTCGTCACGGTGTCAGGACCCGACACGGACCCGTGCGGCAGTATCGGGGTCATCGCCACCTACGAAACTGTTCCGAGCGAGGACGTCCCGCACTACGACCAGATCATCACGCTACCCGCGACCGTCTGCACCCCGGCCGGGCCGAACCGCTGGACCCTGAGCGGAGGCGGCTTCACCGGGTACGCGGAACGTCGTGACGGGGTTCTGATCCGACTCTCGGTAACCTCGGGCCGGGCACAGGACAACCTGCCTGCCATCGCCGGCACCCTTCACGTTTTGGACGACCATCAGCTCTGGAGCTACCTGAGCACCCCCTTCAGCCCCTCCTGGCTCCTGACTTGACACACAGGAGACGGCCCGTGCGCGTCCCGGGCAGCGTCCTCCACTTCAAAGGGTTCTGGCTCCACAACCTGAGCCTGAACCGATTCTCGCGAACAATGCCAACCTGCCCTCGGCCGGCCGCACCAGCACGGCGCCGCGTACCAGCTGCCGCAGACGGAAGCCGGAGGAGAGCCTGACCGGCAAAAAGCCGCCCCATTAAACGTGCCCCAGTCGGCGTGCAGCTTCTCCCTACGGTCTTCCTCACAGGACAGCCGGAAGCCCTGCCCCGGCAGTCGGACACGGTCGAGGTCCTGCTATCGCCATGAACATCGAACGCCTCAGCAGTCTGCTACCAGCCGAGGAAGCCCTCTCAGCACGACCCGACCGCCTTCCAGACCTACCTGGACCTGCGGAGGGTCCCCCGATTAAAGTCCTGGCGGACCCTCGACACCCGAGCCCGACCGTCCAAAATCCCCGATGGCCCCGACGCCCTCAAGCGGGGCGGGCCGGCCGCGACTTGCTCCCCGCGCATGCGCGGATGGTCCCCCAAGGTCGATGCCTGGGGGGAGGCTGGCTTTCTCCTCCCGGCGCGTGCGGGGAACGCCCCGCCCCCTGGGCCCCCGTCTTCGGATCCCCGGACCGCTCCCCGCACTTTGAAGGGAGGGGTACTGGTCCCTGCACGAGCGAAAATGTCCCCTACCTGCCGTTCGCGGACGGCGCCATCGTGTAGTCGGCTCCACTCGAACCGGGTGAAGTACGTCCATGACAAACCCGGCAAGAGGCGACGCGGGAGCGGCCTGCCCTCCTGTGCGCCGTACCTGAAGTGGTCCGGCGGTCATTGGACACGGCATCGCGCGGAAGTGTCCGCCCCCGACGGAAGCGCGAGTGAGCCCCGGATCGACGAGTCCGGGGCTCACGTCGTTGCGGCGGCAAGGCCCGTGATCAGTGCCTGAGCAGTTCCACCGCGGCGTACATCGTCACGCACAGCGCCGCGATGACGGCGGCAGCCTGCACGATGCTGCGTTTGACGACGTCGATGGACGTCGTCAGGCGGCTCGGCGGCTCGGGCGGCAGGACGTTGTCGTGCCGCTGGTGCCGCATATTGGCGATCTTGATGCGGGTCACGGTGAAGTGCCAGATGATCGTGCGGTCCTCTTCCAGCCCGCATGCGGCCAGGAAGATGTACAGCCACTCCGTGGTCGGCAGCTGGTTGCCGCCGAGCACCTGGGTGAACGTCGCGTCGGAGATCAGGTAGTGGCTCTTGCTCCGCTCCACCAGCTCCGGGATCGACAGCCCCCGTTCCCGCACGAGTTCGTTCATCAGCCCGATCACGTCCTCGGCCGTCGTGCACAACGCGAGCGCGGTGTGAGTGTGATCGGCCGCCATGACCTTCGTGACCCGCCGGTCCTTGCGCTCGTACTCCAGCGCCTGCTGCACCAGCGCGAGCAGCCCGTCCGGCTGGGCGGGAGCCGGGACGTGTGCCGGAACGGACACGGCCACGGGGGCCGGTGCGGGATCCGTCTGGACCAGCTCTGCCGGACGCCGCAGCGCTCGGGTGACGCGGACCCCGACGGGCCGGCGGGGCAGGGGATGGTTACCGGTGTCCTCGCTGCTGCTGCGGCCCGCATCCCGGCACGCCGCACGATGCATGCGCTTCCACCGATCCAGGGTCCCCGCGTAGCCGCAGCCGGTAACGAAGGCATCCACGGTCTCCCAGGTCGGTACCCCCTTGCCCGACGCAGCCGTGGACAGCGCCGCGGTGGAGTAGTGCGAACGCCCCGCGAGCTGGCTGTAGGTCAGGCCGCTGCTCTTGCGCAGCAGGCGCAGCTCGATCGCGAGCGAGCGCAGGGACAGGGATGCCGCGGAGTCGATCTCCTTCTCAGGCCGCGCCATGTCCGCCCTCCTTCTGCCCGGAGTGTGCGACGGCGCGTTCCGCGAACCGCCGTGCGCTGCGCTGGAGCTGGCGGTGTCGGCCGTGGTGGGCCGTCCGCTGTGCCATCGGCGCGGCAAGGGGCAGAGCCGGCGGGCGCTGGCGTGGGACGGGGCGGAACGCCTGGGAGGGGCTGCTACTGGTGTTCGCTACCGTCCGGGCCGTGACGGCGGGGTCGGCAGAGGTGTTCGCCAGGTCGTGCTGGGACACACGGAGCAGTTGCCGCAGCAGGTCTCCGGTGGCACCGGAGACTGCGGCGCCCAGGTGCGCTGCCTCCGCGGGGTCCATGCCCAGGTGCGCGGCGAGCAGCCCGGTTCCCGACCCGACGGCGCCGGCGGTGCCGACGGCGATGTACATACGCAGCTTCCTGCGCATCAGGTGCCTGTCTCTCCGTGCCCCGTCACCGAGGACGGGGCACTCATATAAGGGTCCCCACCCGAGGGGGCGGGGACGGGATGTGGCGTGAGTGACTTGGCAGAGCACCGCTTCGACGTGACTGGGCGTCACATAGCTCGGCGGCCGAACCGCGCTCATGTGACTCAGGTGGCGGGTGCAACCGCCGCCCGTGAACGCTTGCATGCATTCTGCCTTAGCCCTGGAGGGCCACCGTGTCGACTTGTCCCCCGCCCGAATGGCGACAACGATGTCGACTGACCTGCTGTGATTGCTAGTTGACGGAGCAACATCTGATCTACCGTCTCCAGGACGCGGGAAGCGGACAGTTCCGATCAGTGAACGATCAGATGAGACCAATCTGGGTCGTATGCACGGCATGTGCATACGGCGTCAACGAGGACGAGTCGGCTACCGACTGTCTGAACAACCGGAAAAAGTGCAGGTCAAAAACTGGCCCAGGTAATCGTGGGTTGATCAGATTGATTAGGAAGACCTAACATCTCGTGTCAGGAACGCATTCCTACCTCACAAACTCCCCATGGCACGACACCATGGGGACACCGGCTGGCCCCGCGCCAGCCCCGCCCAAGGCGTCATCTCTCTGGCGTGAGTGCACCTTGGCTGAGCCCCCCGGTGCAACGGGGGGCCAGAGGCTTCCGCTCTTCAGGGGCGATGAAAAGGATCATTCCCCCACGGGGGAGGATCGACGCGTGAACAACCTGCGCAGCCGATCAGGACCGGTCCGCCTCCCGCTGTGACGCAGGACACCTGAACTTTTCTCCGGGGCTCACGTGTCGGCATACTGATTCACCCGCCCATACCGAACAAAATATCTACTAAGCATGAGACGTGGCGATTAGGACATTGCCTGCCATGCATGGCTATCCCGGCTGTCGCATGGTCGACCGGGCGCCCCTACCCGGCGCGCGCACCACACAAGGACGCGGCCCCAACCCGACCCCCAGGGTGGCCAGGAACCGCGGCCTCGTGCGCACCGGCGCCGGCCGACGACCCGCCAGCGTCGATCGGCCCGCCGAACACCGCGACGCCCGTCGACCCCGCACGATGAAAAGAGTCCCGGTCGGCACCTCCTTACGGCAGTACGTGTCACACTCCACGCGAGCGAAGGACACCCGTCGAAGCCGTGCAGGCTGATGCCCCTGGACCAGCCGACTCCGCACCAGCGGAGGTATCCCGTCAGCGTCCAGGTCGGCTTTGCAGCCGAGGACTTGACATGCCCCCTCCTGCGCATCCTCGCGAGCAGAGCCGGACGTCGACTCCGCACGAGCGGAAGTGGCCCGACGGACAGGCGGCCGTGCTCACCCTTTCCCCCTCTTGGCTCCGCTCGAGCCACACCCGTTCGGGCAGCGATCGTATGGAGCGGCGCGCGGAGGCCGGATAACCCGCTGCGCGCCGCCCAACAGAACTCACCCGGTGACCAGCTCCGCGGTCACCCGGGACACGGGATCAGTACTGACCGGCCTGACCAGCCTGACCGCCTTGACCGTGGTGGCCGCCGACCCGGGGCACGCAGCTTGTCGGGAGCCGTCGAGCCGGCCGAGCGTCACCCGCCGGTGCTGTCGAGGACTATCCGTGCGGCAGTTCCACGCGTCGCCCCAGACCGATCTCCTCGGCCTCATCGTTCGTGACCATCGCGAACACTCCGCTCGGGATGCCCGGCACGGTGGCCACGCGGGACGCGACGGCCAGGAGATCCGCCTCGCCGGCCCCGGTGATGAAGAAGACGTACGCCTCGCCGTACTCCTCTCCTTCGTCATGCACTTCCGCTACCTCCTGTTCAGCCAGGAAGTCCTCGACCTGGTCAATCCAGGAGAAGGCATAAGACCCCTCCGCAGTGCCCGGGGCCTCCCGAAGGGGCACATGGATCTCAACGATGGTGTCCATGCGGGCATTGTCCCTGGCCAGAGCCCCGCCACATGCTCCGCTCTCGGAACACCGCGAGGCGCGGTAAACCAACCCGAACCGGACGGCATCTGACTACGCCGAAGCCCTGCCCCACCAGGCGGGCGCCCGGGGACCGTTGTTCCGGTGCCCGCCCGGCGGGGGGGTGCCCGGAGGGCCGGGTGCCGTCCGGGGTGAAGTTTCCCGTGATCTCTGGACGCTTGGTCGTTATGCCACGCCTGGAGGATGCTGGCAGCGGAACATACGCCCCCTTGAGCGAAGAGAGCCACGGGTGCGGTCGCCCACTGGGGTACTCGTCGATGTCATGGCTCGAGCCCTCGCAACCGATACCACACAGAGATCGGTCATCAGTGGTCATACAGGCCGCCGGGAGGGAAGGTGAGGGCGGTCACTGACTTCGGCTGTCAGGGTGATGGTGGTGGGAGGTCGAGGGAGAGGCCCGTTCCTGCAAGGAATCCGTTGAGGAGGTCGCGGCCCAGGCGGGCTTCGGGGTTGCTGTCCCTCTGCGCCAGTAGCTCTCGGCGGCGATCGACGTCTCTGCGTCGGCTTCCCGGCGGGCCTTCACAGGCACCGTGTCGCGGGTCTGAAAGCCGCGGGTCTCAGGCGTCGATGCGCACCCAGGTACGGCCGGCGCGGAGAAACAGGGTGCCGTCGCGGCCCTGGCCGCAATGCATGACCACCCGACCGGGCACCCGCACCCGCTCCTGGCCGATGGCGACACACACGTCGCCGACCAGTTCCGCGCGGGTCACGGTGGTCCTGCGCTTGTAGTGGTCGCGGCTGGTCAGGACCACCCGCGTGCCGCGCACGGCGAATCCGTCCGGGGCCTTCACCGGGCTGCGATAGCTCGCGACTTCGCCGGTGGCGGGTGTGATCCGGGTGAGGAAGGTTCCTTTGGGGCTGTACCAGACCAGCCACACCGACTCGCCTTCCGTGGCGGCCGTGCAACCCTCCAGCGGCCAGTCGGGAAGTCTCCCCTTCGGCGCCCAGGTCGCGACACCCCGGGTGTTCCAGCCCGCCAGGCCGGCCGCGGACTCCGGGTGGCCGCCGTAGATGCCTTCGTCACCGTAGGCGGTCCAGATGTCCCCGCTGCGGTCGGTGACCAGGGCCGGGATGTCGTCACCGAGGCAGAAGGCACCCTCCGGCCGGCCCTCGGCGGAGTACACGACGGCGTTCTTCCACCAGGCTCCCTCCGCGTCCCGGTGGGTACGGCCCGATGCCAGCAGGAACCGGGAGCCTGGGAGCAGGGCCAGATGGCTGGTCCGCATGTCGATCCCTTCGACCGGGATACGCCGCTCCTCCTGCCCGGAGGCGATGACCAACTCTCCGTCGAACGGCGTCTCGGCACGCCATCCGATCCACCCGCGGGGATACTTGCCGCGGCTCAGGTGCCGGCGCTGGACCAGCATCACGGCGAGTTCGCCGTCCGGTCCCACGGTCCACCAGAGCGCACGCCACCCCGCCTGGACGTCCTTGGGGGACAGCCGCCACGCGACGGGCAGCTCGTCGAACATCATGGGGATTCACCTTCGGGACTCCGGGGGCCTACGCCGCCCGAAGATCGCGACATTACAGGTCGGGGCAGTCTCCACTCCCACCGGGACAGCGAATAGCCGCCCTTCACGCCGTCATCTGCAATTACTGACCACAGCTTGTCAGGGTGATGGTGGGTCATGGAGAGTCAAGCCGGTGCCAGTTGTGAAGCCTTCTCTGAACTACGGGTCGGGGCCGGCAGCCTGACTCCGGTTGTCGGTCCCGCTGCGGATCAGCAGTCCTTCACGTCGCCCGCGACCTGTCGGACTCCGACTACGTCTACGTGTGGGCCGACGGCGTCCACCCCAAGGTCCGCCTCGGCCAGGCCCACTCCTGCGTCCTGGTCCTCATGGGCGTGCGCCCCGACGGCCGCAAGGAACTCATCGCACTCGCCGAAGGACTGCGCGAATCGACCGAGTCGTGGGCGGACCTGCTGCGCGATTGCCGCCCGACGCGGCATGCGCGATCCCGAACTCGTGGTCGGTGACGGCGCGATGGGACTGTGGAGGGCCCTCGCAGAGGCGTTTCCGCAGGCCAGGCATCAGAGGTGCTGGGTTCACAAGGTCCGCAATGTCATGAACGCGCTACCGAAGTCGGCTCAGCCGGGCGCGAAGAAGGCTCTGCAGGAGATCTACAACGCCGAGGACCGCGACCACGCCGAGAAGGCGATCAAGGACTTCGAGCGCGCCTACGGAGCGAAGTGGCCGAAAGCTGCCAAGAAGGTCACGGACGAGGCCGACGAACTCCTCGCGTTCTACGACTTCCCCGCCGAGCACTGGGTGCACCTGCGCACGACAAATCCCATCGAGAGTACTTTCAGCACCGTGAAGTTGAGGACCAAAGTCACCCGCAGGGCCGGCAGCCCGGCCTCGACGCTGAAGATGGTGTTCAAGCTCGTCGAGTCCGCTCAGGCCCGCTGGCGCGCGATCGCTGCACCCCACCTCGTCGCCTTGGTCCGCGCTGGCGCCCGCTTCGTACTCGGACACATCGTCGAACGCTCCGAAACCAACGCAGCGTGAACCTCGGCTGGACGACAGGAAGGAAAAATGCTCGCAGGACCCGGCATACCTCCCAGACAATGCCCAGGCCCCGGCCACGGGGCACGACATGGGAAGATCCAGTTCGACGGACAAGGGGTGGCCGGTATGGGGCTTGACTACAGCTACGAAATCATCGTGCCTGCCCAGAACGTCGCCAGGGCGCTGGTCGAGCTCACCGAGCTGGCGCCGCCAACCCGTCGAATGATGCCACTCACCGTCACCATGCCCGGCGGTGACCAGGTTGTCGTGCCCTTCACATCCAACTTCAAGAGCGAGCCGGTGGATTGCTCCACAAGCGGCAGGCTTGAACTCGACACCTCAATCATGTTCGGCGTAGACGACGCAGTGCGCGAGTTCTGCGGGGACCGTGACTCCGAACCCGACGAGTTCGGGAGGATTGCGATTGGGTACGTCTACCTCACGGTGCAGTTCGCGCCTGCGCCGCACCCTCGCTTCGCGTCGCTAGCGTTTACCGCAGCCACGTCGGGGATGAGCCGGCTGTTTGAGCGATCAGCAAGCATCGGAGCCGTGTTCACCAGCCTCACCGCCGCCAGCGGCGGAGTGTGCTGTCTACTCGACACCGAGAGCGACACCTTCCAAATATGCTGGCTGAACGGTCAGCCGATCCAAGACACGGTTCCCGGCCCCCGCTTCGCCGACTACCGTGATCTTGTTGCAGTGTGGCCCGGCCACGACCACCTTGCGTGACCGTCGACATGCAGGTAGAGACGGGACCATCCCCGCGCGTGCGGGGATGATCCCTCCCACACAACTCGGCTGCGCACGTGCAAGGGCTGCTCCCCACGCACGCGGGGATGGTCCCCCGCCGTTGGTGCGAAGAGATGGTCCCGACGCTGAACAACCTGCCCGGCCGCTGATTCCGCTGTCGTGCGCTCCGACCTGCCGCGCCCCGCTGAACATGGTCCGCGTCCGGGGCGCGGCAGCGCCGCCCCGCCCGCCTGCCTGCCTCGCCGCAGCGCCCCGGCCCTCCGGAACCATCAGAAGAAGTCCGCCTATGACCACCGGGGAGGACCCACGCCCGAGCGCCCTGAGCCGGCGAGACAGCTCGCAGGCGCCGGCCCGCAGCCCACACCCTCGCGGCGTGCGTCAATATCGACGACACCATGCTCGGCCTGGCGGCCCTGCCGCTTGCCGGCGACGCGGCCCGCAATCGTCCTCGCCCCTCACCGCACCAAGGCCCGGCCGACACGGCCGCACGGGCCGAACTCGCCGCCCGTCACGGCATCGCCGCCGCCCACACCTCGGCCAGCGGCATCCGGACCTTCTCGACGTTCTTCGGCCCAGGGACGGTCCGGCAAGGCCGTCCCCGGCACCCGAGCAGGCCACTGCCGCACCTTCAGATCAGATTCCGCCCGTACCAACCCTCTCCGGAGCACGCGCGAGAGGTGCGAGAAGCGCGACGCAACAAGTGTCAGCGGTCGTACCTCTCCCACCTGTGCGACAGCGTTCCCCTCAGTCGCGCCACTCTTCCCTGACCACTCGCACTGAGCACTTCTTCCAAGCCGCTCAGACGAGCACGGTCTGCCCGTGCTCACCGGTGAAGCGCCCGTGGGCGGCATCACCACCGAGATCGAGTCGTTCAGCCGCCAGAGGTTCCGTCCCGTCGGGGCAGGACTCCGTTGCGGTGATGTCAGAGGCAGCCGCAGCGCTCGCCGCTCTTGTGGTCTGTTCGGTGGATATCGGCGTGCCGTGCAGGGGCTGACATCCGGCCTGTCGTCACTGTGAGCGATAGCAGACGTGATTGACGTGTAGCTCTGGACCAGGGCTACCGCCCGAGAAGAAGGAGGCCCCATGGCAGCGTTTCGAGGCATCTGTCTGCGCGGCGCGATCGCTGTGGCCGGTACGGTGGTGAGTTTGGTGGCCGTTCCCGCGACGGCCCAGGCTGCGACGACCAGCGTGCCCTGTAACCCGACCGCACTGAAGAACGCGATCACTAGCGCCCACTCCGGGGACACGCTGGTGCTGGCCCACAGATGCGTCTACAGCTACACCACGCCGGACAACGCCAACAACGCTTTGCCCGTGATCACCAAGAAACTCACCATCAAGGGACGCGACGCCACCATCCAACGAGACCCGACGACGGCAGCCCTGTTCCGCATCTTCGAAATCGACGGACCCGGGAACCTGGCACTCAACGATCTCACCGTACGCAACGGCAGCGTCCCGGGTACTGCTGGTGGCAACATCTTCGTCAATTCGGGTGGGACACTCAGCCTCACCCGTAGCGTTGTGACGAACGGCACCGCCACCGACGGCGGCAACATCTTCGCCAATTCGGGCGGGACCATCGACCTCACCCGTAGCGTCGTGCGGAACGGCAGCGCCTTCGACGGCGGCGGCTTCTTCATTCTCGCCTCTGCCACCGTGCGGATCCGTCACAGTGTCGTCGGCTACAACACCTCGGCAGCATTCGGCGCCGGCATCTCGAGCAGAGGCGACCTCACCATCGCCGACGGCACCACGATCAGCAATAACGCCACGGGCGGCGTGGGTGGCGGACTCGCCAACAGCGGCCCGGCGACGATCGATGATTCCGAGATCTTCTCGAACAGCGCAGCCAGCACCGGTGGCTTCAGAGGTGGTGGAGGGATCTTCAACCTCAACCCCGGCAAGGTGAACCTGCACCACACCCGTGTGGAGCACAACACGGTCACCGCAACGGCGAACGCGCCGGGCATGGGCGGGGGGATCTCGAACCAGGGAGTGGCCGCCACGGTGACGATCGACGGCGGAAAGATCGGACACAACTCGGCCCAGGGGACCAACGCCCAGGGTGGTGGCGTCTACAACGAGGGCACGCTGAGCACCAAGCGGCTTGAGATCGAACACAACACCTCCACCGGCACGGGTGCCCAGGGCGGTGGTCTGACCAACAGCGGTGGGACCGCCACGCTCACCAGCAGCCAGGTGGAGCACAACACCAGCAGCGCCCCTCCCGGCGGAATCAACAACAAGTCCGGCACGGTGGCCCTGAACAACAGCAAGGTGAAGCACAACAAGCCCACCAACTGCGCCGGCAGCGCAGTCCCGGTGCCTGGCTGCGTGAACTGACCAACCGGATTAACCCACCGCCTTCCCCAGCTCCCATCCCGTCCGCCCGTCGACCCACACACCGTGGAGCGGGCGTGGTCCATGGCGTCCAACTGGAGCGCGCCACTGTACGTACCACCTGGACGTCATGGACCACGCCCGCTCGGCTCCGCCGGACCCCTTCGGCGAACTGGCAGGAGGCCAAAGCAGCGCTCCGCCGTGCTCACGCCCGGATCCGGCATCTGCGTGAGGACGCGCTCCACAAGCTCACCACCGGCATTGCCCGCGAGTACGGCACGGTGGTGGTCCAGGATCTCAACGTCGCCGGCATGCTCAAGAACAGGAAACTGGCCAGGCACATCGCCGACGCCGGTTTCGGTGCGATACGCCGGCACCTGAGCTACAAAACCGTGTGGAATGGCGGGGAGCTCGTGGTCGCGGACCGCTGGTATCCCTCCAGCAAGACGTGCTCGGACTGCACGACGACGAAAGCCAAGTTGTCGCTGCGGGAACGGGTGTTCAATTGCGGCGCGTGCGGCCTGGTCATGGACGGGGATGAGAACGCGGCACGCAACCTGGCCGCCCTGGTGGCGGCCGTCGTGACGGGTACCGCAGTGGGCGGAGACCTGGAGGCGGAAGCCTCAAAGGCCCGTGGAGCCGGCCAGAAGACCCGCGCACGAAAGAACCGGCAGACCTCGCGGTCTACCGGTTCCCAGCGGGCAGGCGGCGCAAAACCGCGCAAGGGGACAGAAACGGGACACCGTACCCGGAGCGGCCATGTGGCCGCCCAGGGCAGCTGAAAGGCTGCCGGGACGGACTTTCCGGGCCGAAATACCCGGAATGCTGATAGTCGCTGAGACTTTCAGCAACGGCAGCGACGGGGATCGACGGGTGCCTAACCGGGCTCGCTCGGCGACGGCCCGCTGAGCCTTGACCGCTTGCCGGGCCGAGCGATTCCCGACGAGCAAGGCGGCGTGGAAGGCCATGCGGCTGGGGTGGGCCAGAGCGGAAGCGTCGAGCGTGGGGTTGGTGTCGTAGGCGACGAGATCGGCGCCCACGCGGCCGTGGAGGAGGCCACCGCCTCCTCGGGTTGGTGCAAGGTGTACAACGCCCGCAACGCAGACCGCCCGCTCCCCCTGCCCGCCCTCAAGTATTCGCGAAACGGCCGCCCGCCGACTACGCCGAAGCCCTGGGCGGAGAAGCGAGACCGGTCAGCGAGACCGATTCACCATCAGATCACATATTGCTTCCAGATCGTCGATGGCCTCACGCTCCACGTCAGCTCGCACGCGGAGCTCCTTGAGCCATCGCATGGCGGCGTCCAAATATGCGCCTGCTACTCGGTTCGTCCATTGTCTGCCACCTGCCTCTTCGATCAATGCTGCCAGCTTTTCGCCCTCTTCACGCAGGTCCTCGCCCGGGGGAAGGGCATACCGCTCCGAGAGTTCCTTCGCGGCCGGAGTACCTGACGCGAGGGCGGCGACGACAGGCATGGACATCTTGCGGCGATTAAGGTCCATGAAGACCGGTTTTCCAGTGAGATTACTGTCGCCCCAGATTCCGAGGAGGTCGTCCTCCAGTTGGTACAACATGCCGAGGTCGTGACCGAAGGAGGCGAACCTCCTGATGTCAGTGTCTGCGGCTTGGCCGAACAACGCACCCAGCCGACAGGCGCAGGAGAACAGAGATGCCGTCTTGCCCGAGATCATTTCCGCACATTCTGCTATCTCCACATGTCGCCTTCCTTCGAAAAGCAGATCGAGGCTCTCGCCTATCGCCAACTGGACGAGTGTTTCGAACAAGCTGACCGACGCCGCCTGGGTGATTTCAGGAGGTCCGTCAGATCCGGAAAATGCTTCAAAGGCAAGGACTATCAAACCGTCGGCTGCGCCTGTTACGGGTCCGCGGCCGAAAACTCGCCACGCCGTAGGGCGATGCCGTCGGATATCGTCGGAATCTAGAACGTCGTCGTAGAGCAGCGATAGGGCGTGCACCATTTCGACAGCTGCCGCTGCCGGCAGAGCCCGGCGGGGGTCGCTGCCCGCAGCGCGTGCACAGAGCAGCGCTAGCGCCGCTCTTA
Source organism: Streptomyces sp. NPDC057950 (assembly GCF_042887295.1). Taxonomy (NCBI): domain Bacteria; kingdom Bacillati; phylum Actinomycetota; class Actinomycetes; order Kitasatosporales; family Streptomycetaceae; genus Streptomyces; species Streptomyces sp. NPDC057950. The sequence continues at coordinate 215,352 of NZ_JBHVPP010000020.1, read as the reverse complement.
TGTGCTTGCCGCCATGGCGCGGGTTCGCCGTGTAGTCGTCGGACCAACCAAACTGATAGGCCGTGATCCGGCTCGCAGTTCCACCCAATGCCTCGATCCACCGGCGCAATTCGGGAGCACATGTTTCGATTGTCCGGCTGAGAACTCTGTCGCCTCTTGTCATCGTCAACTTGACCAACCTCAGGAATATGGCATGGCCGGTGGTTCACACTCGGCCATCTCTGGAGTAGATCCGCTCCGCATTTTCGCGATTCTGCTGCGTCAGCCGCACTGCGCAGCGCCATCCCCATATACAGGCACGATGGGCTTCGATCGCCGATACGGTTCGCCGTGTGGACTGTCTTTCCTAATGCGCTGAGCCCGTTCAGTCGAAAAGCGGGATTAACCATCAATTCCCGTACGGCCGTGGTGCTGGCCCAGATGTCCCTTGGACCTCAAATCTGACCTCACCGTGCGGAGTCGGTAGTCTGTCTTCCTATTTTTTCCCAGGGCGCAGGCATGTCGAAGACATGTGCCCTTCCTTGGGAGTAGAGCTGAGCGTCCACCTCTTTGAGCCGGCGTAGTTGTTCGGGCTCGTACGGTGCATGCACCACGGCCGAAGGAGCTGGGTCGTTCGCCGCAGTCAGCAGAGCGTTTACCGCAGCACGGGCGCTCTGGTTCGCACCCTCCATCGTGGCGAGATTCACCGGGCACCTTACGTAGTCTCCGGCCATGAACAGGTTGGATGCTCCGGTGGCGGCTTGCGGCCTCAACCGCCAGGATCCCTTCGTATTGATCATGAGGGGTTCTTCGTTCCAGGCCGGGCCTGGGCCGTCCAGACCGTGTACCGCCGGGTCTAGGTGCCAGGAGTGCACCAAAGACGATTTCACTACACTCTTGCTCCCGTCATCCAGCGCCTCACTAAGCTGAGCCCAGACCTCGGCGGCAACCTCGGCCCGTGTGCATTCCCGTGCTGGCTTTCCGTACAAAATTCCGGGAGTGTCCCATGCCGAGATATCGACGGACAGGCAGTCTTCGACAGTCCCATCACCGTATGTGGAGGGAAAATCAACGTTCCAGAACTGTGCCTGACTGATGGACGTCAGGGCCCAGGGCGAGTCGAGGTAAATTACATGACCGCGGGCTATGGGAGTGCGTTCCCTGAGGTAGAACTGGATCCCGACCATCCAGTCCGTACGCAAATCAGCCACGTTAGTGAGTCGATGGTCGGCCTGGGCGAGTCCACGTTCCAGCAAGCCCCGAACTCGTTCCACAGGCAAAGCGCAGACGTACCAGTCAGACTCCAATTGACAGACCCGGCCCAGAGAATCTCGTAGAGTCACTCCCTCAATTTGTCCGTTTCGGACGGTCAGGCGTTCGGCTCTATATCCAAACTCGAGACGCACGCCTCGACCAGTCAGACAGTCGGTCCACGGGTCTATCCACGCGGTGTTCGTAGGTGCATTCAGTACGCGGTCTGCCGCGGCTTCCCCCTGCCCCAGAAAACCGTGCACCATGGCTTCGATGAATCCCCCTACGGTGTGGGTGCTACTCGCCTCGGCCCGAGCGGCAACGACCATACGCGTAACACCCACAACGCAGAGCTTCCGGTACTCCTCCGAGGCTTGCACGGCTCGGGTAAATTCCCACCACGACATATTTTCCCACTGACCCAGACGGCGTTCTTCACTGCTGGACATGTAGACCATGACACGGTTCGCGAAGTACAGCAGTTCGGGGCTGAGTCCCTTTCCATTTTCAAGTTCTAAGCCCAATGACCGCAGAATCTGCGCCGGATTTCGAGGACCTGTTTCAGTCGATACGTCGATCATTCTCTCGCCGACCCTGCCTGAACGTGCGAGCATCACCTCGGGTGCTTCGCAAAGATTTCCGTGCACGCCGTCAGAGAGGTTACTATACGGTATTCGGCGCATCGTGTCTGGAAGGCTTTTATAGAAGCTCGGGAAAAATCGAAATCCATGCTCCGCTGGGAGATCGAGACGCCCGCCCATGCCCGTCCCCGGAAGGGAGGTGCTGCGGGCTTTGCCTCCCCACCCTGCAGGTTCGAATACCGTGACGTCATATCCTCTTTCGTTCAGCTCCATGGCTGCAGTGAGCCCCGCTACCCCCCCTCCCAGAACAGCTACTGTCTTCTGCCGTCCAGCTCTCGTTCTCACTATGTAAGCCAATCCATGAAGTCGCTAAATAACCACTTCCGACAAAAAGAGAGGAGCGACGCCGGCTGGGCGAGATCGATCGGGACCGCGCGCGCCGTCGTCGGCGGGCCAGGTCTCGAGCCACCAGCGCCCGGTCCCAGGAGTGCCGACCCCCGCCGACCGCGCCTGCATCGGTGCCGGCGCATACGTGATCACCATCGAATGACGTCCATCGCAGCAGCGGCCACCCCTCCCAACGCATCACACCCGGAACTTGACGGCCTCGAGCCAGCGCGTGTTCTCCAGGGCGCCCCCGAAGATGTACCTGGGGCGCGACTGGGTGCAGTCCTCGCTCCCCCAGTCGTAGCCGTGGACCTTGGTCGTCCGGCAGACCTGGCCACTGCCGATGTTGATAGCGAAACCCGTCATATAGGGAGCGTCCGACTTCGTGCTACCGACATAGTTGTTCCTGCCGTCGCCGATGACGGCCGTCCACTGTGGTTCCCACTTGCCCTGGCCGTTGGCCGACTTGGCGTCGTGCACGAAGGCGTTGGCGGCCGAGCCGTTGCCGCCGTACACCGCGATGTTGAGAGCCTGGATCGGGTGGCTCCCGCTGGTCGTTCCCGCGAGCGTGCCGTCGCATACGGGCTTCTGCCAGCCCTGTCCGGAGAGGTAGGCGCGGTAGCAGATGTGCCGCCCTGACGGGTCGCTCCGATGGAGCCGGTTCACCGCGGTGGCGGCGGTGTCCTGGGCAGGCTTCGCGGTCACAGTGGCCCGCGGCGGCTTCGCGGTCACGGTGACGGTGGTGCCTCCCGCTCCTCCTGCTCCGCCCGCTCTTCCTCCGTTCTTCGGGGCCTTCGCACTCTCCGAGGCTTTCGGCTTGGCCGACGGTGAGGTGGATGTCGCGCTGGGCCGGGCGCTCGCGGACGAGGAGGCGGCAGGTGCCGTGACCTCCTCCAGAGGGGTCCCTCTCTTACTGCTCGAACGGGCGGCCTGCTTCTGGTGCTTTCCCTTGTCCGATGCGCCGCTGCCCAGGATCACCAGCGGAACGATGACCAGGGCGGCCATGCCGAGCGCCACCGGCCCGACGACCAGGGGTTTGTGAAGCAGACCAGGCGACTTGTACTCCTCGTCCGACTGACGCCTCCCCTTCCCTGGAGCGACCTTCGGGCCGAGGCGAACGACGGGCAGTGGAGGCGTGGTGAGCTGCCGCGGCTGCTCGGGTGTGGGCGCCGGGACGTCGAAGCATTCGGCACCGTCTTCGTTGTTGTCAATGGCGCTGATGCTGGTGTCGGTGTCGGTGTCGGTGTCGGTGTCGGTGTCGGTGTCGGTGTCGGTGTCGGTGTCGGTGTCATCGAGATCGTGAGCCCCCGCAGGCTCGGGCGCGAAACCCTGCTGTGCCCGCTGCTCCTGCTGCTCCAGAAGGCTGCTCGAACCGTCCGGGGCGACCTCGACGTACGCCACGTACCCCGCGGCGGGATCGGAGATAGTCGCCCTCACGCCGGTGTTCAGGTCACGTGCGTACTCCTGCAGTCTGTCGAGGATCGCAGCGTCGAGCGACTCCCCTTCCGCGACCGGAACGGGTTCTCCGTCGATGGCGGCCGAGCCGTCACCGGAGATGACCACCGCGTGGCGTGGCGCCGGCTCGGGCGGCTCCCCGGCGGTTTCCGGCTTGCTGAGATCCGGCCGTTCCTCCGGCACGGCGTCATCATCTCCCGTGCTCCGCTTGTCGGGTTCTTCCTCTTCACCCCGGCTCATCGCTCTTCCTTTCTGGCGCTGCCCGGCCGAATGACCCCGGTCGGGAACGTCATGGGGTCCCCGGGTGTCGCAACGGGCGCCGTAGGGGAACGGTTCAATCCCTCGGCCGACGGGACAGTGACGATCCGACCGGGCATTGACTGGCGGTCAGGCGGCCGCTGCTGAAGGGCTGTCAAGTCCAGTCCGAGAGGTGAACGGCTATGAAGCTTCCATGTGTTTCGCCGTCCTGGGGCCGGTCCGAGCCTGGCGCGGCGAAACGGAACTGGACCTTGGTATTCCCCAGGGCCACGCGGGGATGTCCCGAGGCAGGCTGTGGAGCGGCCCGCGGGTCCCCAGGATCTGCGGGACCTTCTTGACAGAGCGCGCATGATGAATGCGTTTCACAATGAGCCTGAACTGCGGAAGAACCGCGCAGGGAGATGTGGGAACAACCGCGCAGGCCGACAGCGGATCAGCACGCGCTGACGGGTCTCACACCGCAGGACCCCGCGCTGACCTCGTCCGACACACCTGATATGCGGGCCACCGTGACTCCCGTCGAGGATGTCGCGCACATCCCGACTCCTCCGGGCGAGCCGGCTCCCTGGCCGCTCCCCAACATCTCGCCGAGCGACGAACCCGCTCGGCAGCTGACGGCCACCAGTCGCGAGAATTCCCTCTCCCAGAACCGAGTACCCGACCGATCGGCGCTCCAGCAGGCGTCCGCCTACCTTTCGACCCGGAGCGGCCGGACGATCACGCCTCCCTCCAGCCCCGGAGACAGCGGCAACTCCACGTCCCGGGCCGTGTCCCCACCGCCGACGACGGCCCGGCCCCCGGCCCCGACCAGGCACGTGCGGTGACCGAGACCCGAAGTGGCCCTTGTACCCGGTGGGACGCCGGGTACAAGGGCAGCTTCCGTGCCGAGCTTCCGCGCCGATCGACGAGCTCGGCTCAGCCCACCGCGGCCATGACCGACAACTCGAACCCTGTCGGCAACGGCAACAGGCCGGTTGGCAGCGCCGATTGAGGAGGCTGGCCGACGACGCCCCCGAGCGGTCGGGGCGGAGCCGGACGGGAGAAGTCCCCGTACGTTTCGGGCCCGGGCCGCCGTCGCTTCAACAGCCCGGCCGGCGCGAACCGCCCGGCGCCGGTGGCCCGCCGCTCGCGCTCCTCGTGCCCCACCGCGATGTCGGGTTCGTCCAGTACGTCGACCACGTATGCCATGCCGTTGCCCCCTCGTAGCACGCGGGCCCGGCCGCGGTCCGTCTTCGAGACGCACAACGGACCCGGTCCACCTCCGGTTCAACGCTTGAACCGCTCGCGGTGATCCAACGTTCTGGCTGTCCGACCCCTTCGAAAGGACCGTGACATGTCTGAGGCAACCACGAGCACCGCCCCGGCGAAGAGCCCCGACCAGGAGAAGAAAGCGGAGTTCATCCTCTACCTGGAGGGCTCCGAATACGACGACGCGCTGCAAGGACTGGTCGACTGGGTGCGCTACCTGCTGCTTCCGGTGTACGGCAGGGAGCCGCACTCGTCCTCCCCCTGGTGCCCTCGCTGGTGGGAACACCCCGAAGCGGTGGCGCAGTTGCACGCCCTGTGGATGTCCTGGCAGGAGCTGACAGGTCCCGGCTCCGCGCTGAGCGGCCCACTCAATTGGCACCGCGACTGTCTGACTCATGTGATGGCCTCGCTCCGTGACCCGTCCGGCCCGTTCGCCGGCTGCAAGGCGGGCAGCCATCGGGCCAAGGAGTCTCCGACGGCCGACGAGTACGGGTTCTGACCGCGGCTGCGAGGCCGCCGCCAAGATCTGTCATGAAGGCGCTGAACCCGCTCCTCCTCCGCCCCGTTGAGTCCTGTCAGACGCGTGAAGAAATTCGGTTCACGCACCGAGAATTCCGGAGGTCCGTGCAATGGGAGATCAGTCTGACGGAAGCTGGAAGGGGGAAGGCACAGAAGCACATCTGAGCCTGACCCGCGCACAGAACGAGGCAGTAAAGACATTTCACCAGGCCGGTGTGGAACGCCGACCGGCCTACGACGAAATGATGCGCCGTGTCGTCCGGGCCAACCAGGAACACGGCATGGTACTTGTCGGAGACTCAGGGCAAGGAGATATCCTGCATTCCCTCAAAGGTCTGGACTCTCTGCGCCGGAAGGTCGCGAGCGAGCTTCGCGATTACGAAGACAACATCCGTGCCGTACTCGCCGACATCAAGGACCTGCACCGCTACTCGTCGGCCACCGAGCCCGTCGGCTACTCGGCGGCGGCCGAAGGCGCCGTGAACCATCTCCAGAGTGAGAACGCCGTGTTCATCAAGTTCAAGAACACCTGGGACGATCCCGTCTACAAGGGCGTCAACACCGTCGTCACCCCGGCCCTCACCGGCGCCGAACCCGAAGTGGCCGCATTCCGTGCGGACAAAGAGGTTCGGGACGTCGCGAACACGCTGGCGACGAGGACCGACCCGACCGATCTCGAAGCCCCGCTCCCGGCGATGACCCTACACATGCAGGGACAGGGGCTCGACGCCCCCTGCGAGTTCCAGATGCACACCCCGGGCAACCTCAGGATCAAGGACCTGCTGCATCTGCCCTACGAGCTTCAGCGCTCCGGCCTGTTCGAGACGAAGTTCGGTGACCAGGCGTCGCAGTACGTGGACGCTGCCGACCACGTGATGGCCTCGAAGTACAACGGCCAGAACGACGTCATGCCCCAGCACATGGATCGTCTGAAGGCTCTGACAGAGAGGATGAACGGCAAGTCGGCAGAGCCTCGCACCATTCCGACACCGGCCCCGGAAGTCCTCGCCCGGGTGAACAGGATGCTGTTCGCCATGGAGGCGCTCCAGAACCAGCCGCCCCTCGAGCGCAGGACCAGCAATCAGGAGCTGTACCGGGCGGCGGAACAAGCGGCACGGCCCGCGGTGTCACGCTCGCTCTCCGAAGGCACCGTCTCCACGCACCAGGCCCCGCCCCAGCGTGCCCACACCTCCGCGCCCCAGGCCCCCGCACACGCGCGCTGACGGGCACGACACGAGCACTCCGGAGCAAGTGAAAGAGGGAGGAGTCAGATGACATATGAGTACTGGGCCTACGAGATCAAAATGCCAGGGGTGGGCACTGCCCGCAGTCTGTGGCGGCGCTCCGACGCGACCGCGTGGGAGTACCGGTCTCTCGTCGACGCCAAGTGGCATCAGCAACACGCCGACCGCGGGCCGAGGGCGCCCGAGGAGGAGGAGAACTTGCATGCCCTGACGGAGAAGGAGTCCGAGCAGATGTTCAGCCGCGCTCCGCAAGAGATGTACGTGTACGTACAGCGCCGCATCGGCAGCGAGGAAACGCCCGGGGCGGTATCGAGGCGTATCCCCAGTCCGGAGAGCTACCGGGACCAGGTGTTTTCGATCGACAACGGGCGGGGCAGGTGGCAGCCCACCAACGCCATCGTCAAATTCACCAATACGGACCCGAACGACCGGGCCAACCTCAGGTCGATCGAATACAACAAGGCCCGGCAATACGCCGTGGGTAAGGCGCCGGGCTCCGGAGAGGATTTCGACCGGCCCTTTCGCGCGGACACCGCAGTGAACCAGCAGCGGGCGGCAACGGCAGCGGCGAGCAGGTTCCAGGGGAGTCTCCAGAGCGTGGCCGAGTCCGCCGACGAGCATCACAGTCACGTACCGTCGCCGAAGTTACCGGCACAAGCCGCCGTTCACGGCCACTGACCGACAATCCACACCGCAGTTCCCGCACCCTGGCCACCGCTCCGGTGGTCAGGGCGCCCTGCTGTGCCATGGACACCACGGAAGGACAGGGTATGAAAGAGCCGTTCCCACGGACCTCACGACGGAAACGGCTTCGTGCTCGAGGTGTCCGACCCGTCACGCGTCCGGCCGCACCACCCCCAGAATCCGCATCGAGGCCGCCGGGGACTCGTACACGTACCGCCCCGGCCGCGGCGCCGAGACGATGTTCCCGCCCCCGACGTAGATCGCCACATGGCTCGCGTCGGAGAAGTAGATGATCAGGTCTCCGGGGCGCATGTCCTCGACGGGGACGTGCTTCAGCTGGGCCCACTGCATTTCCGATGTACGGGGGATCGTGACGCCCGCCGCCAGCCATGCCTGGCTGGTGAGGCCGGAGCAGTCGTAGGAGTCGGGGCCCTCTGCGCCCCAGACGTAGGGCTTGCCGATCTGCTTGACGGCGAAGGCAATGGCCTTCCGGCCGGCGGCCGTAGCGTCGGTGCCGACCTTTTTGAGGATGCCCGTGCTCTCCCACTTCGCCTGGGCCTGTTCGGACTGCTGCCTCTCCAGGTCGGCGAGGCGGGCCCGCTCCTTCGCCGCTAGCGCGGACTCCAACGCCTTTGCCTCGGCGATGTGTTGCTCGATCGTCTTGCGCTGCTTCGCCATCGCGCGCCGGCTCGCCCGCAGCCGTTCCAGTTCCGCCGCCGCCTCGTCCGTGCGGGTGCGCAGGGCCGACTTCGTCGTCTTCAGCTCGGCCAGCAGGTTCTGCGTGTTCTGCTGGGCCTGGAGCGCCAGCCCCGCGTTGTCCAGGGCCCGTCCGGGGTCCCTGGACAGCGCGAACTGGAGCTCAGCGGGTACTCCGCCGCCGCGGTACTGGGCCGCGGCCGTCGCGCCCGCAAGGGAGTTGAGCCGGGTCAACTTCCGCTCCGCCGCGCGGATCTGGGCATGGAACGCGCTGAGGCGCTTCTCCTGGGCGGTCACCTTTCCGTCGGCCGCGTTGTACTTGTCCGTCGCCACTTCCGCTTCGTGGTACAGGCTCTGGAGCCTGGCCTGCACTTCGGTGAGGGTCTGGGGGTCGGCCTGGGCGCCCTGTTGGCTCGCCGCCGTCAGGGCGCAGGCCAGGGCGACGGCTGCCGCCGCCCGATAGCCGTGTGTGCGCAGAGGCCTTCTCATCTGGGCCGAAGCTCCCTTCGTACGCGTCGGTGAGGATGCGTACGCACAACGGCCCCATCCGTACGGCGGTTCAGTGAAGAGGTGACGGCGTGAACCCGCGGCGCGCGGCGGACGTTGTGCGCGAAGAGGTACGACGGCCGGTGAAGGGGACCGTATGGACGCCATGTTGCTGCTGTTCGCCCTGTGCACGGGGGTGGGTCTGGGGTTTCTCCTTCTGGCCGTTCGGCAGTTGGTGGCCGTGGCGCGGCTGTGGGTGCGGGGAGTGCTCGTGACGGGCACCGTGATCCCGCGCATCGCGGGCGACCGGCGGCGGACCGGGCTCGTGCTGTTCACCGACCATCTGGGCCGGCCGGTCGTCGTCGACGCGGGCGCGTACGGGCCGCTGCGCGGACTGCCGCGGGTCGGCGGGACGGTGCCGGTGTGCTACCCGCGGAACCGGCCCGCGGCGGCCCGGCTCTGGACCCCGCGGTATCTGCTGTCGCCGGCGTTCGGTTGGTTCCTGACGTCGACGGTGGTGTTCGTGTGCGGAACCCGGCTGACCCGGTGAGCGGGCGAGAGGTGGCGGCCGGTGCCGGGCGGGTCCGGGACGTCGATGTGCTGCGCGGGTTTGCCCTGTCCGGCATCCAGCTCGTCAACGCCCAGCTGATGATGGCGGGTCCTCGCACCCCGCTCGGTGTTGGTCGGCCACGCCTCCGGCGCCGACCGGGCCGCCGCCTGGGCGGTGACCACGACAACCACCCTCTACCAGCTGTTCTCGTTCCTCTTCGGCTACAGCTTCGTCCTCCAGGAACGCTCCGGGCAGCCGGGCGGCGGTCCGCCGGGCGCCACCTCCGGCGTACGGCAGGGCTGTACGGCCTCGGTGCCTACACGCGGTGCTGCTCTACTCCGGCGACATTCTCATGACGTACGCCGTCCTGGGACTTGTCCTGTACGGTCTGCGCGGGCTGAGCCCGCAGGCCGCGTTGCGGGTCGCGGTCCGTCTGGTGGTGGGCCTCGCGGTGCTGCTGCTCGGTACGGGCTGCTGACCGTCGCCTTCACCGAGCCGGTCAGCCCGGCCCGGTACACCTCCGAGGTGGCGCCCGAAGTGGCCGCCCACCGGGGCGGTTTCCTGTCCGTGTTCGGGGCGCGGCTGCGCGAACTGCCCACGGTCATGGGCGCGAACGTGCCGTACGCCACCGACATGCTGGCCGCGTTCCTGGCCGGCATCGCGGCGGCCAAGATGGGCCTGGTGGAACGGCGCGGCCGGAACCGCGAGTGGCTGCGGAAGGTCGTCGTACGGTGGCTGCCGGTCGGTCTGGCCGATGGTGTGGTCGCCGCCTGCTGTGCGGACGGGCCGCTGGACAGCCGCTGGTTCCTGGTCGGACACACGGTGTCGCCGCTGACCGCGCCCGCGCTGACGGCGTCGTACGCCTGCGGTCCACTCCTGCTGCTCACGGGCGCGCGCCCGGCGGCGGCGCGGGTGCTGGCCGCCTCCGGGCGCATGGTCCTCACCCCGTACCTCTCGCAGTCGCTGGTCCTCGCGTTCGTCCTCACCGGTCACAGCCTCGGGCTCCACGACCGGGTCGGCACCGCCGTCGTCCTGGCCAGGTGTGCGCTGCTCTACGGCAGCCAACTCACCCTGGACGCATGGCTGATGGAGTGGGTGCGGTACGGGCCGGCCGGGATGGTGCTGCGGACCGTCACGCTCGGACGGCGCCCCGGTCGCTCTCCTTCCCCAGGTTCAGGCCCGGCAGCAGCCGAGCCGCTGCGCGTTCCGTGATCGCCGCCGTCTCCGCCTTCGCCGCCGCCGAGATCTCGGCGGCGCCGGGCTCCTCGTACCAGGGGCGCAGCCGGATCAGGGCCGGCTTGACGCCGGTGGCGAGGAGCAGGGCGGTGCCCTTGGGCAGGGCGCGGATCCGGTCGGGCGGCAGGACGGACTCCTGGCGGTAGGAGTAGGAGCGTGAAGTGCCGTCCTTGCTGCGGGAGATGCTCGGGGTCCTCACGTCGTGCTGGCCCACCAGGGTGGAGATCTTCTGCACGAAGTCTGCGTCGTCCAGGCCCGCGCCGAGGAGTTTGACGGTCGCCGCGCTCCACAGCGCGTCCATGCCGACGTCGCCCCACACCCGGGCACCCTGGCGGTAACTCTGGAGCAGGGTCACGACGTTGATGCCGCGCGAGCCGAAGTGGGAGTACAGGTCGGGGAGATCGGAGATGCGGCACACGTTGGCCGCCTCGTCGAGGACCGCGGTCAGCGGCGGGTCGAGCCGGCCGCCCATCCGCTCGGCGGCCACGACACCCGCCCGCATCGTCGCGTCGGCGAGACCCGCGATGACACCGGCCGCCGAACCACCGCCGTCCTTGGACAGCAGGTAGAGGGTGTCGGTGCCCAGGACGTGTTCATTCGGGCGGAACTCCGGGAGTTCGGAGTCGGGGGTGACCCACGCGAGGATCTCGGGGTCGAGGAGGCAGGACGCGGTCTGGCGGGCGGTCTCGTAGATGCCGTCCCGGGTCTCCACCGCGCCGCGCACGGTGCCCTGCAACTGCTCGGCCATCGCGGCGAGTCCGACCTCGCGCAGCAGGTCGATGGGGGTGCGGTCGGCGGGGTCGGCGAGCCAGGCCAGCAGTTGGGTCAGTGGGGCCCGGCCGCGGGCGGCGGCCAGGAACAGCGCGGTGAGGGTGTTCTGGGCGGCCGAGATCCAGAAGTCCTTCTTCGCGGTGTCGTCGTTGACGGACGCCACGAAGTGACCGGCCATCCGGCGGGCGCCCTCGATGGTGTGGCACTCGCCGAGGATGTTCCACCACATGGCACGCGGGGCGTGGGCGATGCCCTGCGGGTCGAACGTCCATACCGTGCCCGCCTTTTCCCGCTGGGCGCGGGTGACGGCGTACACGTCGGACTTGTTCGAGGTGAGCAGGACGGCGCCCTGGGCACGCAGCACCCGGGGCACGGCGATGCCGGTGGACTTGCCGGCCCGGGGCGCCATCAGGTCGAGCTCCACGTCCTCGTAACTGCTGCGCAGTTCGGGGCCCCTGGGGTCGAGGTCGCCGAGGAGGTTGCCGGTCTCGTCGGGGTGGAGCCTTTCGCGGCCATTGAGGGAGGGGCGCAGTTCGCGGGCGCGGGCCTCGATGCCCTGGGGGCACATGGCGGCGAGTTCGCGCTTCCCGGCGAGGCCCTTGGGTGTCCTGCCGCGGCCCATGATGAGGTTGACGACGAGGACGGCAGACACGGACACCATCGCCAGCACGCCGAACATGCCCGCGTAGGTCACAGCGGCCGGGGCGCCCGGCCACACCGCGGTCGGCCCGGCGGAGAGCAGGGTGGAGACGGTGGACAGGGCGAACGGCGGGGCGTCCCAGCCGTAGCCGGCGAGACCGGCGCCGAGGGTGCCGCCGGCCCAGACCATGGTGAACGCGAGGATGCCGAACGCGGCCAGCGCGGCGACGGCCCACTGCACCTGGTCACCGGGGTCGGTGCCGCGGGGTCCGCTCACGCCGTCCACCCCCCGGCCGACGCCTCCACGGCGGGGAAGCCCGGGTCGCCGGGGAGGGCGAGGGTGGCCGGGCCGCCCGCGAGTGCCGGCGGCGGCCCTTCCTGGGCGGGCCGCGCGACCTCTCGGGCGATGCGGGCGGCGGCCCGCTCGACGGCCGCCTCGTCGGTCGTCCAGCGGGTGTTGGTGTTGTGCAGGTCGCGTTCGGCGTCGGTGATGGCGACCTTGATCGGGATGCCGGGGCGGCCACCGACCTTGATGAGGAAACGGCCGCGGCCCGGAGGTTCCTCGTCCTCGCCCCGCACGCCCCAGCCGGGCGGCGAGGACCAGGACGACACGAGGTCGATCTCGCGGCGGGAGAGTCCGACGACCTTGCCGAGGTCCTCCATCTCGGTCTTCGGCAGTCCGGCGCAGACGACCATGCCGGCCCGTTCGACGAAGCCGCGCGCCTTGGCGCGGTCGGCGTCGGTGCCGAGGGCCTCGGCGTCTTTGAGAGTGTGGGTGATCTTGGCGTCGCCCAGGCCGAGGGAGCGGTTGAGGCGGGTGAGGGCGTCGATGCGGTCGACGATGCCGGAGGCGGCGCGCAACGGGCGCCACAGCTCGTCGAGGACGGTGAAGAACCAGCGTCGGGGCGCGAGTCCGGCGTCCGCGAGGGCGTGCGAGGCGGCGACCGCGCCGAGGCCGTCGGACCACGCGGCGAGCATCGCGGCGGCGGTGAGCTGGGTGTCGGCCTCGCCGATGCCGGAGATGTCGATGCACACGGCGGGCGCGTTCGCGTCGATCCGGGTGGACGTCTCGGAGGCGAAGGTGTCGCCGAGCGGGCCGTCGAGGATGCCGAGCAGGGAGCGGTGCAACGGGTCGACGGCGTCCCGGTAGCGGGTGTCGGACCCACGGTCCAGAGTGACCGCGCGGACCCGGTCGGGGCCCTCGGTGAGGACCCGCAGCACGTCGGGCAGCAGCACGGCGCGGCCGGGCGGGGTGCGTTCGCGCAGGTGGTGCAGGACGGCGGAGAGCACGGACTGCTCGTGGTCGTCCATGGGGCGGCCGCGCACGATGGTGATGAGGGCAGCGACCATGTTCAGCACCCGGCCGTGGGCCTCCGCCTTCAGGACCTCGCCGGCGTCGCCGCCGATCCGCGCGGCGGCCTCCCCCATGGCACCCGGGTCCAGGACGTTGATGCCGCCCCGGCCGCGGCCGATGGAGATGACCTGGCCGCCGAGCGCGCGGACGGTGTCGGCGTAATCGGGCTTGAGGTCGCCGAGGACGAGCGGGACGACACCGGTCGCGGCGAGCCCGATCAGCATCCGGTTGACGAGGGTGGACTTGCCCAGGCCCGGCATGCCGAGCATGAACAGGGAGGGGTTGGAGATGTAGCGGGCCCGGGTGAACCAGTTCAGCGGGTCGCCGCAGACCGTGGCGCCGGTGAACAGGTGCTGGCCGAGCGGCACTCCGGTCATGGGCGAGCCCGATCCCGCGGCGAACGGCCACATGCCGCAGGCCTGCACGGTGGTGGCACGCCACATGGTCGGCGGATCCATGTAGCCGACGCGGCCACCGCCGGCGCCCGGCCACCCGCGGGCCGGGACGTACGGCTGCCGGGGCTTGGCCGAGTCCTTCTCCGTGCCGCCGCGTCCACCGCGGGACTTGGCCTTCGCGGACTTCGCGGCGGTCCCGGCGCCGGGTCCGTCCAGGCCGACCAGCCCCGACCCGCCCGCGGCCAGGTCCCGGAGCGCCTCCTGCTCGACCATCAGGTCGGCCCGCTCGGCCAGCTTCTCTTCGCTACGGCGGCTCACAGCGCCTCCTGGAGTTCGTACGGGACGAGGGTCTGCTCCCACGGAAGGATTCCGGCGGGCAGGGTGCAGCTGAACGCGGCTGCCTGCATCCGGTCGGCGGGACGCATCAGCACCCGGGACGCGGCGGTCAGGTTGCGTACGGTGACACTGGCGTCGGCCAGTTCCTCCAAGTCGTCGACGGTGACCGTCAGCATCAGCGAGAACTCCACGAGCCCGGCGCCGGCCGCCTCCTCGGCGGCGGTCTGTTCGGCCGCCCGCACCTCGGAGGCCGCGCGCGCCTGGACCATGCCCTTGCCGGACGTGGCCATGAACTGGGCGCTGCGCCGGTCCGCCTCGACAATCCGGGCCGAGGTGGCGGGGTCGATGGCCCGGTAGACCAGGGCGACCCGCTTGCGCCGGGTGCCGGGGGCGGCCTCCAGCATGCCGCGCAGCACCGAGGAGCGGACGGTGCCGCGGGGTGCCAGGGTCAGCATCCAGGTCCGGGACACACCGGAGTCGTGCTGGTAGGCGTTCACGGTCTCGACGGCGGCGGCGGGGCCGGCGTCGTCCCACTCCAGGCCCGTTCCGCCGTCCTGGGCGCGGGCGTTGAGGACGTCGGCGGCGACGGCGGGGTCGTAGGCCACCCGGACGACCTCGGCGATCCGCTCGGCCGACAGCGGGTAGACGGCACCGCCGCCGGCCGCGACGAGCCCGCTGAGCAGGCCGGGGATGCGGATGGCCAGTTCGGTCATCACGTCCTCCTTCCTGCGCCGCTGGCCCGCCGGGTTGCCGTAGGTGAGGGTGACGTAGGTGTGCATCTCGGAGGAGGCGCTCGGGTAGTTGTCGACGACCTCCTCCATCACGGCGCGGGCGGCCGCCGGCGCGTCGGGGTGGATGCGCGGGAGCACCTCGTGGGCGAGCCGGGTGCCAGGGTCGGGGGCGGTCTCCACGATCACGGTGGCGCCCTTCAGACCGGGTTCGTGGGAGAGCCGGGCCAGCCACTCGCCCCACAGCGCGACCCACACGTCGACCTGGTCCGGGTCGATGAGCGAACCACCGTCGGGATCACAGCCCAGGACGATCGTGTACAGGTCGCGCTGCGGGTGGTGCAGGATCCCGAACGGACGGTCGTAGGCGTCACGGCCCTCGCTCGCGATGACCTTGTTGAGCAGCCCCGGCGGGCGGAACCGGCCGCCGGGCCGCGCGGACAGCGGGCCGGAGACGTAGAGGTGAGAGCCCGCGGCCTTCCGGCGCCACCAGCCGACGCGCAGCGCGAAGAGCTGGTAGACGTTGCGGCCGTCCTGGGTGCGGATGGTCAGCGGGATGAGGAAGAGCACGACCGGTACGAACACGATGAGCGCCGCGTACAGCGAGATCAGTGATGCCAGCAGGGTGGCGACGAGACCACCGAAGATCACGAAGGTGCCGACGAGTCCGAGCGGTCCGAGCCCCGCGCGCCTCGGCCTGCGCCAGTTCCCGTAGGTCGGATGGGAGACGGCTTCCGTGGACATGTGACCGGTTTCCTTTCGTGAAGTGACGTGACGCCGGCACGGCATGGGTCGCGGGCCGGTGGGGAGACCGCCGGGCGCCCTGGGGGAAGGGCGCCCGGCGGCCGCACGTCGGGGGAGGCGACACCGGGAGGACGTACGGGCGTACGGCCTGGGTGTCGTGGACTCCCCCGGGCTCATTTGTTGTTGCCGAGGTCTCCGTCGCCGCCCTCGACGGCGCCGGAGACGGTCGAACCGGCGGTCTGGGCCACTGCCACGCCCCCGAGGATCGCGATGGCTGCGGGGCCGCCCAGCGCCGCTCCGGCTTCCTTGCCCGCGCCGCTCGCGGCCTTGCCGGCACCGGCCCTGCTCGCACCGCTCGCACCGGACGCGCCGTCCGCGCCGTCCGCGCCGCCTGCACCACCGGCGCCACCGGTGCTGCTCGCTCCGCTCGGACCCGCTTGTCCGCTGCTGCCGGACATGCTGCTCATGACGGCGACCGTCACGGCCCCGGTCGCCAGCTGGCTGCCCGCCTGGCCCATGGAGGCCATCGGATCGCCGGTGCCCATGGCGGCGGTGGCGGGTACGACGAGCTTCAGCAGCGCGGGGAGTGCGATGGCCGAGAGCAGCATCACTCCGATACCGGCGATACGGGTGTTGACGTTGGCGTTCGAGCTGGTCTTGCCCTCGGTGATCATCGTCATGCCGGCGTTCAGCACGAGAGCGACCGCGGGCTTGTAGAGCAGCCAGGAGATCGTCCAGCCGATGTGCTTGCGCCACCAGCCGGCGCCCCAGTCCGTCATCGAGGCCGCGGCGGCCATCGGAAAGGTGCCGAGCATGATCATCATGACGCCGAGCCTGATGTACATGAGGATCGTGTGCAGGATGCCCGCGAGCAGCAGCAGGAAGGCGAGGATCAGCAGCAGGAAGGACTGGATGCGGCTGTTGTCCCCGCAGGCGCCGACACTGTCGAGCGTGTTCTGGACGGAGTTGTTGAACAGGTAGGTGGAGTAGCTGTCCGCGATCCTGGCGGCGGCCAGGCAGACGGTGGTGGCGGCGCCCGACACGAGAACGACGCGCAGGATGCCTTTCAGGGCGGTGATGCCCGCGGTGCCCTTGCGCTCCAACGCCATCTTGCCGGCCGCGAACAGCAGGGAACCGACGGCCAGATAGACCACGATCCACGACGTCTTGCCACTGAGGTCGTGCGAGGTGGTCGTGTCCTCGAGGGTGGGGACACTGTCGGCCAGCCCCGCGAACACCGCGATCGCGGCGGCGAGGATCGACTTCGCGATCAAACCGATGACGGTCCCGACCGGGTCGCCGAGAAAACTGAAAAACCCGGTGATCGCGTCCGCGAGCGGATTCCCGTTGTTGCAGGCCGCCACGTCAAGCCCCCCAGAGCGTGTAGCCGACGACGCTCTGCTCGGGGGCCAACTGCGAGTACAGACCCCCGCTTCCGTCGGGCTGGATCTTCCAGTCGCCACCGCTCCAGCGCACGGAGACACTCGTCCTGGCATAGCCTTGGTCGTTCTTGATCAACAGCATGACGGTCGCCGCCTCGCCGGTGTACGAGGTCACCCGGAACCCGGCGTAGGACGACGAGACCGGAGCGCCGTCGGAACCGTCCGTGTCCGGCACGGCGGTGCGCTGGAACACGAACAGTCGGCGTCCCTGCCCGGCGACCACCTGCTGGTCGGTTACGGTGCGCCACTCGGATCCGCTCATCCGGGTGGGGATCACGGTGGCGGCCAGCACGGCGCCCATCGGCGTGTGCGCGAAGCACCACCACACGGCGCCCTGGAACTTGGTCGGACCCGCCGAGGCCGATACCGGTACCCGCCCGATGCCGAGCGTGTGCCACGTGATGTCCTTGGGCACGGACGCTGGTATCGCGTCGCCCGCGCTGTCGTCGGTACGGCAGCCGCCGGGGCGGCCGTCCTTCCTGGTCACGGTGCCGGACAGCGGGCCTTTGGACACCGACGCCTCGGCACGGCCACCCGGGCCCGATCCTGACGTCAGCGTGCCGATCACGCCGAGGACGACGACCAGCGCGAGGAATACCGCCGACGCCTGCCAACTGCGCTGCTTCCAGTACGGCCCGGACTCCTCGGACCGCTGTTCTCCGCGCTTGAAGATGCCCACCGTCGCGCGCCCTCTAGTTGAAGACGAACTGGACGAGCGGACCGGCGGTGGCCACCAGGACACAGCCGCCGAGCACCATGCCGAGGCGGCTCATGTGCTCCGAACTCTCGCCCCGCTTGACGGAGATGGCCATCATCGCGCCGGTGACCAGCACACCGCAGACACCGGCCGCGGTGCCGGCCCAGGCGAGGATCCCGAGGACGAGGTTCACCTTGGTGGTCAGGTCACCGGGGGCGTTGCTGGTCGGCTGCGGCACGCCGGCGGCGAGGAAGGTGGAGGCTTCGTGGAGCATTGCGGACATGAGGGTTCTCCGAGGAGTCGGCGCCCGGCTCGAGCGGTGGGCGAGAAGGTGAACTGGCGGTGTTGGACGGCCTGTCGGCCTCAGGGACCTTGAAGGGTCAGATCGCCGAGGAACGTGACGAGCGGACCGGCCGTGGTGGCGATCACGCAGGCGAGGACGACGAGGAAGACACCGCGGAAGTGCTCACCGCCCTCGCCCGGGTCGCCGCGGCGCAACTGGAGCGCCATCTGTATGCCGACGATGATCAGTCCGGCGACGCCACAGGCAGAGGCGCACCAGCAGAGGGTGTTGATGATCAGGTGACCGTCGTCGCCCGGGTCGTACCCGTCGGCCACGTACCGCCTGACAGAAAGGAGTCGACTCACGACACGGCTCCCTCGCCGAAGACGTCGCTGCCCACCAGCCGTGCGAGCGTGACGAGTTGCCCAGGGATGTGACGCATCCGGCTGTCCGTGCGCCACGCCGGGATCCACGGCACGCGGTGTACACGGGCGACGGAGCGCAGGACCCGGATGTGGCGCAGCAGAGTGAGCGGCAGCCGCCCTGGGGCGTCGGCGACGAGCACCACGGACAGCAGTTCGAGTCCCTGCGGGGCCTTGCCGTCCTCGAGCGCGCCGAGGGCCTGGGACACGGACCGCAGTCCACTCGCGCTAGTCCGGCCGACCAGGGCGATCCGGTACGGCTCGCCCTGCGCGGGCTCCGGCCAGCGGGCGCCCACGTCCACGCCTCCGAGGGCCTCGGCCAGCGAGGTGGCCCCGGAGCCACCGTGTGCCTTGACCCACCCGACGTCCTCGCGCGACCTGCCGCGCGCCGCTGTCCTTGGTCGCTTCGGCCGGCTCCGGTCCTGCTCCGCCGGACGGCCCGAAGGGGTCATGCGCGCAGGGACGTTGCCCTGAGGGACGGGGGTCTGCCGTACGACGGGTGCGGCGGGCCGGGGAGCGGCCGGAGTGAGCGGGTTCGGCACGGGCTGTACGACGCTCTGCGTCTGCGCCGCCGGTGCGCCCTGCCGCGCGGGTGGGGACGGCAGGCCGCCACCGAGGCCCTGGCGCGGAGAGTATGACGTGCGCCCGGCGGGAGCGGCCGTGTCGCCGTCCGTCGCCAGGTGTGCCGGTTGCGTGGGCTGTGTGGACTTGGGTCCCCGTACCCATGACTGCGGGATCGGTTGTGGTGCCGAAGGAGTGCCCACGATGTTTTTCCCGCCCCCCTCCTGGCTCGTGCTTCCACTGCTCTGACTCATCTGGTTTCCACTGTTTTGAACCTTTTCTGCGCCAGGCCCGTTTCGGTCTACCGGGTCGGACGGACAGCACAACGGGCCATGTGGCCACAGCGGTTCAAGACGAGCGGAAGAAGGCGTGGGACGCGGATGAGCGCCAAGGAGAGCGAAGGCGGCGCAGGCTCGAACGCCGTCATGTACGGCGTGGCAGGCGCCGGCGTGGGCGGCTGCGTGATGATCCCGCTCGCCGTGGCGGGCGCCGTGCCGTTGATCATCATCTTCGGCGGGCTCGGAGTCCTGTTCGCCCCCCTGATCGCGCTGATCCTTCTTTTCGGAGGAGGCGGCGGCAGCGCCGACGACTACGGCAGCGACAACGACACCGCCAACCAGATGGTGGGCGTCCTCCAGGGCGACGGGAAGGGCGAGTTGGACACAGCCACCGTCCCCACGGACCTGGTGGACCCCATCCAGAAGGCCGGTGAGCAGTGCGACGCGATCGGCCCGATCGTCATCGCCTCCCAACTGGAGAAGGCGTCCGGCTTCAACTCGACTCTGGTCGGCCCGCACGGCGAGACGGGCATCTCACAGCTGGCGCCGGACATCTTCAGCAAGTACGGCAAGGACGACGACGGCAACGGGAAGACGCAGGCGACGGACAACAAGGACTCGATCATGGCCCTGAGCCGCTACATGTGCGATCTGGCGGGCCAGGGACAGACATTGCTCGACAACGGCACGGTCGTGAAGACCACCGACCGGAACGGCAACACCACCAACAGCGTCCTGGACCTCGCCCTGGCCGGCTACGCCATCGGGATGGACGCCGTGAAGGCGGCCAAAGGCGTCCCGCAGTCGAACGACGCGCTGAGCTACGTCCTCGCCATCCGTGCCCAGTTCGCCAAGTACCAGGGCATCGCAGCCCCACCCTCGGGCGCCACCCCCGGCGTCACACCCACCGCGGCGCCGACAGACACGAACTGACACACCCGCCGCTTGACCAGACCCTGCCGTACGAGGAGCACAGCCATGGACCTGGACCGCTTCAAGGTGTATGTCTCCGGCGACGGCCTCGCCGAGATCAACGGCGATCCGCTCGTCCCCGCCCCCGGCCAGTCCGTGCACGAGGCCGTACTCGACGAGTTGCACCGGTACGCCGAAGAGTCCGGCGCGGCCGTGGACGCCACGGTCGGCGACGGCCCCGACGCGGCCCGCTTCGTCCTCCGGGTACTGCCGGACGGCTCCAGCCACGTCCTCGCGTATGACTCCGGGGAAACACCGGAACCCGAACCCCGGTCGGATTCCCGGCCGGAACCCGGGCCGGCCTGCGAGCCGTCCGCCGACGTTGCGCCCCCGCCCACCGTCACGGCGGCCGCCGTCACCGCCATCGCCACCGCGGTCTCCCGCGCACACGCCACCACGACCACCACCCGTACCGCCGCGCCGGAGCCCGTCCCTGACGAGGACCTGCTTCCGGCCGAGCTCGCCGAACAGATCGGCCACATCCACACGTTGGGGGTCGCGGGCCGGCTCGACGAGGCGTTCGCTGAGGCGACCGCACTGCGCGAACGCCTGACCGGCTCGCTGGGCGCCGAGCATCCGCACGCGGTGGAGGCGCGAGCCATGGAGGCATACCTCGCGCATCTGCGCGGCGACCACCGCGAATCCGTCGTTCTGGCGCTGGCCGTGGCACGGATCCGGTGTGGCGCCGGGGACGAGCGGGCGCCGATGGACGTGGCGCGGGCGGCGGCGGCCTGGCAGCGGCTCGACGACTCCCAGGCCGCCGTGACCCATGGACGCGAACTGCTGCACATGTGGGACATGTTGGGCCGTCGGGGTCCGCTGCCGTCCGGCCACGCCGAACTCGCCGAAGAGGTCCACAGGTACGTGACAACGCTGGAGGGGGCGTACATCTGAGGCCTCGTACGCGCCCACGCGCACTCCGGCGCACTCGCGCTGACCGGCCCGTCAATCACCTCGTACACCAGGCGTCAAACAGACGTGGACCGTCCCTCGGAACACTCCGTTCCCCACGAACACCGACCGGCCCGCGAACGGCCGGGGCGGTCAACCCGAGGAGCAGGAGCACTTCCATGAACGTGACTGCCATCGGATCGGCAAGCGCGGTCTCGCCCGAGGAACGGGCACTGCGCGACCTCTACCTGGAACACGGGCCGGCCCTCTACTCGTACGTGCTGCGCATGCTGGACTGGGACACGCACCGCGCTGAGGACGTCCTCCAGGAGACGCTGCTGCGCTGCTGGAACAACGGGAACCTGACCGACGCCGAGGGAATGGCCGTACGCCCCTGGATGTTCCGGGTCGCCCGCAACCTCGTCATCGACGCCCACCGGACCCGGATGGCACGTCCGTTGGAGATCAGCGGCACCAACTGGCTGGTCGACGTGCACTCCGAGGTGGACGACGTAGAACGGCTGCTGTCGTCCATGGTGCTGCACAAGGCCCTGCAGACGCTCACGCCCGCACACCGTGAGGTGCTCTGGGCGACGTTCTTCGCGGACCGCACCACCCAGCAGGTCGCGGAAGACCTGGGGATTCCGCGGGGCACCGTGAAGTCCCGCGTGTACTACGCGCTGCGCAGCCTGCGCCTGGCCCTGAGGGAACACGGAGTAGTGGTGGACGAGGTGCAGGAGGAGAAGCCGGACACGGAGACGGACGTGACTTGCTGACCGACGGCCTTGAATCCATGAAAGGCGTCAAGGTCTGTCGGCGCCTCCGCCTCCTAGGCGTCCAGATCACTCAGGACCGCGCTCACGCCCTCGGCGTCCGAGTGGCCCACCTCCTCCAGCAGCGCGAGTGCCGACCGCAGCGCCGCACGAGCCGCGCCCTTGTCGCCGGTGGCGCGGTGGGCATCCGCGAGGTGACGCAGGACGTCGGATTCGAGATAGCGGTCTCCGATCTCAGCGAACAGGCGCGCCGACCGCTCGAACTGCTCGATGGCTTCTGGGTACTGGCCGAGGTGGTGATACGCATACCCGAGGGTGTCCTGCATCGAAGCTACGCCGTACGGATCGTCCATCGTCTCGTAGAGGGCCAGACTCTCCCGACAGCAGTTGAGGGCCACCTCGTGGTCACCGATGAGGATGTACGTCCAGGCCACCTGATTGAGCACACCGGCTTCACCGTTGCGGTCGGCCTCGGCCCGGAACAGCGCGCGGGCCTGTGCGTAGTGTTCGAGGGCGACGCCGCGTCCGTCCGTCCGGTTGGCGAGATAGGCGAGGGCACGATGACCCCGGGCCTGACCGAACGGGTTGCCAGCGGCACGGAACAGTTCCAGCGAACGTTCGAGGTACTCCAACGCGGGCTCCGCGTGGTTGAGCTGCGAATGGGCCACGCCCAGACCGCACAGGGCGTAGGCCTGACCGATGGGATCACCGATCTTCCGCGCCGATGCGAGCGCAACGCTGTTGATCTTCAGGAGGTCGTGCCAGAAACCGAGCCGGTTGAAGTAGACGTCCAGACTCGCGGCGGTGCGCCAGGCGTGTTCGTCAAAGCCGTGGGCGGCGGCGTGTTCGACGATCGCGCTCAGGACGTACCGCTCCGTACGCAGCCAAGTGCTCGCCTGCGCCCGGTCGTCGAACCGACGGGGTTCGCTGCCCGTTGTGCTCGGCGGCAGGTCGATGGTTTCACGGAAAGGATCGAGAACCGAGGACACATTGTGGGCGGTTCGCAGGAAGTGGTCGTGCATCCGCAGCAGAGCCGCGCCGCGAATGCTCTCGCTGTCCTCCGTCTCGGCGAGTTCGCCGGAGTAGGTGCGCAACAGGTCGTGGAAGACGAACCGGCCCGGAGCGTGTTCGATGAGCAGGCTCGCCCCAGTGAGTTCGGTCAGCAGGACACGGACCCGACGGGGTGGCGCGCCTGCCAGAGCGGTCGCCGCGACGGTGGTGATGTCCGGGCCCGGATGCAGGGCGAGGCGGCGGAAGAGCCCGGCGGCCTCGGACGACAGGGCCTGGTACGACCAGGAGAACACGGCACGGGCGTCGGTGCCGGCGTCGTCCCCGACGAACGCGTCGAGACTGCCGTGGTGGGACCGGAGTTCCTGGGCGACATCGGCGAGCTTGAAGCCGGGATGGTGGGCCGCTCGGGCCGCCACAATGGCCAGGGCCAGCGGCAGCCGGGCGCACAGTTCGGTGATCGCGGCGACGGCCTGCGGTTCAGCATCGACACGGGTGTCGCCCAGCCGCCGGGACAACAACTCGTAGGATTCCTCGGCGCTCAGCAGACCTGGCGTGAGCGGATGGGCACCGTGCCCCGCGACGAGGCCTCCGAGACGGTTGCGGCTGGTGACGATGACAAGGCTGCCGGGCGTGCCGGGCAGCAACGGCCTTACCTGCTCCGCATCGCGGGCGTTGTCCAGCACGATCAGGACGCGCCGGTCGGCGAGGATACTGCGGTAGAGGGCGGCCTGGGCGTCGAGTCCCTCCGGAACAGCCTGCGGGCCCACGCCGAGCGCCACGAGGAACATCTCGATCGCCGAGCCCGGAAGCAGCCGGGAGCCGTGCGGGTCGTAGCCGCGAAGGTTGACGTAGAGGCTGCCGTCGGGGAAGCGGTGGGCGATCCGGTGCGCCCAGTGCACGGCGAGAGTGGTTTTGCCGGTCCCCGCCATTCCGTCGATGACCGCGATGACCGCGGCACCGGGCGGGCCATTCCCCTCGGGCAACAGGGTTGCGACGTAGTCGAGTTCGACGCGACGGCCAATGAACAGGGCGTGATCGGCCGGGAGTTGGGCCGGGTTAACGGCTTTGGCACGCCGGCCGGGCGACGGACCGTCCGGCTCCGGAGAAGGCACCGCCTCGGAGCTGTGCGCAGCACGGGCGCCACCGGCCGGTCCGTGGAAAGTCAGCCGGGCGAGCGCGGGGTCTCCCGCCAGGATCCGGGCGTGTACGGCTCGCAGGGACGGGCCCGGCTCGATGCCCAACTCGTCGACGAGCACGCGACGCGTGCTCGCATAGACGTCCAACGCCTCGGCCTGCCGCCCGCACTGGTACAGGGCGGTCAGCAGCAGCGCGACCACTGCCTCACGCAGCGGATGTGCGTTACGCAGCGCCAGCAGCTCCGGCACCGCCGCCTCGTGCCGATCCAACTCCAACTCCAGGGAAAGCCTCAACTCCAAGGCGCCGAGCTGCCGTTCGGCCAGATCGGTCCGCGCGGACTCGGCGTACGGGCCGGGCACGCCCGCCAGTGCCGCGCCGTTCCCGGTAGCCGGCACGGTACGCAGCAACTGGACCGCGCCTGCTCCGTCACCGGCGACACGACGGCGCTCGGCCCGCGTCACCGCCTCCTCGAAATCGGCCAGGTCACTGGAGATCGAGTCGGTCCGCAGGGCGTATCCGTCCCCGATGGAGACCAGCAGCCCGGACGGCCGCCCCGGCGTCCGCTCGGGCTCGAACAGCTTGCGGAGGCGTGAAATGTAGGTACGCACCACCGCGACAGCGCCCCGGGGTGGCCGTGCGCCCCACACCCCGTCCACGAGATCGGCCACCCCGATCGCCCGCCCCCGGCTCACCAGCAGCATCGCGAGCACCGCACGCTGCTGAGGGGATCCGAGCGCCAGTTCGTCGGGCCCACGCCAGGCACGCAATGGGCCGAGCAGGGAGAACCGGAGGGCCTCTAGACCACTTTTCTCCACGGCCCAGAACAGTAGTGGCCGAGACGCCGAACGTCAGACCGAATCGAAGATTATGGCGAGACGTTCGCACGCAAGACGTCACTCCGGAAATCTGCCCCCTGGTGGACACCTTCCACCGGCAGGAGATCCAAGCACATGCGGCCCGGATCTTCGCCCGGAGCACCGAAGAGAGCACAGCCGAACACGAGCAGTCGCGAATCGCGCTGATCAACGCCGGTGCGATCGAGGCAGCCTACAAAGACATCCCCTGGACCTGATGAGACTCGCTGACTTCCCCACCTGCTCACCCCGATTCCCCACCCCGGCGGCGCTGATCCGCGGACGAACCTCACTCGGGAGGGGCCGTCTCAATGGCCAGCCAGGTCCAGAGGCGGAGCCGACCCGGTGGGTTCCGTGCTCAACTCACGGGGATGGCTCGGCGGCCTGCTCCGGTAGGAGGGCAACCGGAATACGTCGGAAACGTGCCGTAGGCACACCGTCGGGGCGAGGCCGTTGTCCGCCACATCAGCGAATCACCCGGCCGACAGCCGTGGCCAGGTCCGCGGCCTTGGACTGATCGCGGCCCATGACCTCGACCGTGTTGCCGCCCGCTACCGCCCGCGCGCCGATGGCACGGCCATGTTCCCGGTGCCGATGATGCTGATGCTGCTCATGAGAAGTCCTGTCCTCGTTGTGGGTTGTTCGGTTCAGATGGCGGTGGTGCCGCCGTCGGCGACGAGTTCCATGCCATTGACGTAGCTGGAGTCGTCGGAGGCGAGGAAGAGGGCGGCGGTGGCGATCTCGTCGGGGTGGCCCATCTGGCCGCGGGGGATGAGGGACTCGAACTGGCGCTTGGTGGCCTCGTCGAAGAGTTCTGCCTGCTTGGCGGTGGCGACCTGGCCGGGGGTCAGGACGTTGACGCGGATGCGGCGGTCCTTGAGTTCGTTGAGCCAGATTCGGGCCCATGCCTGCTGGACGGCCTTGCTGCCGGCGTAGACGCTCCAGCCGGGGAAGGCGCCGAGGGAGGCGTTGGAGCCGGTCATGAGGATGGAACCGCCGTCGTTGAAGAGCGGAAGGGCCTTCTGGACGGTGAACAGGGTTCCGCGGGCGTTGAGCCCGAACCAGGTGTCGAACTGAGTCTCGGTGATCTCGCCGAGCGGGGCGGGCTCGCCCCCTCCGGCGCTGGCCCAGAGCACGTCGATGCTGCCCTTCTCCCGCTTGACGGTGTCGTACAGGCGGTCCAGGTCGTCCAGGTCGGAGGCGTCGCCCTGAACGCCGGTGACGTTGCGGCCTATCTGCTGCACGGCCTCGTCCAGGGCCTCCTGACGGCGGCCGGTGATGAAGACGTGCGCTCCCTCGTCGACGAACAGCTTCGCCCCGGCCAGTGCCATGCCGGTGGTGGCGCCGGTGATGACCGCCACCTTGCCGTCGAGCTTCCCCATCGTCACTCCCTTGAGTCGGTGGTGCCGTGTGCACCTGGGATGACGGCATTAAGTACACCGCCCTGTGTGCTTACGGTAGGGGGTGGGCGGCCGGGGCGCAACTATGTACACCGGTCGTTACCCAGCCGCGGTACCATGGAGCCATGACGGAGTTGGAGAAGGGCCCCACGGGCCGCCGCCGCGGCCGAGGCGCCCGCGAGCGCATCATCAGCGCGTCCCAGCAGCTGTTCCGCGAGCAGGGCATCAACCGCACCGGCATGGACCAGCTCTGTGCGGCGGCCCAGGTGTCCAAGCGCACGGCCTACCAGCACTTCACCGGCAAGGACGAACTCGTCGCCGAGTACCTGCGCCGGTTCGACCCCTCCGTTCTGTCCGGCGTGTTCGACCGCACCGACCTCACGCCGCGCGAACGGCTCCTCGCCGCCTTCGACGTCCCCGCCACCACCCCCCTGTGCCCGTACATCGCCGCCGCCGTCGAACTCCACGACCCCGAGCACCCCGCGTCCCAGTACGCACGCGACTACAAGACAGCCGTCGCCGCGCGGCTCGCCGACACCGCCCGCGAAGCCGGCGCCGCCGACCCCGAACAGCTCGGCGAGCAGCTAGCGCTGCTCATCGACGGCGCCGCGGCCCGCACCCGGGTCCTCGACGCCGACGCCTTCCCCACCGCCGCCGCCATCGCCGCCGTCCTCATCAACAGCGCCATTCCCACCACAGCCGACGATGACCGGCGACGGGAGGACGTGTCGAGCTGACTCGGCACTCCGCGGCCGGGCCGGACGCGCGGCTGCGACCGCTGGTACGCGACACCAGCCGCCCGGCAGCAGGCCCGGGCCTGCGGGCTTTTACGGAACTGGCCGCCCGCTCGTTGAAGGCCACGGCAGAAGCCGCCGGGGAGATCGGCGGCCCCTGAGGGCTTCCCGACGTGGTAAGCCTCGCAGCTGTTGGCCCCACACGCAGAGCGTCAAGACCCCCATCAATGTCCCCGCCCACGGGCAGGGCATCGACGCCGACAAGAAGATCGTGCCCCGCAAGCGCAGCCTCGTCATCCGGTCTCGGTGGTGCGGCCGAGGGCATCGACGATGATCCGGCTCGCGGAGTTGCCCTCTGCCGCGGTGGTGGCGGTGGAGTCACCGGTGTGGGTGGTGGCGGTGCTCCACTTGTTCACGCCGTCGCCGAGGAAGGCGCTGGTGGTGGAGCGTTCGGCGCCGTCTAAAACGGTCTCGGTCTGTTTGGGGGCGTGGCTGCATTCGGCGCGCGTGTAGGTGCGCGGTGGTGGAGTCGTATACGTCGGCGAAGGCTTCGTAGGCGAGGCCGCGGGCGTTGTGGCGGGTGTCGGTCGGCAGGCGTCCGCCCAGGAGGTGACGTGGCCCACGCCGGCAAATTCCCGCCAGCTCGGGCCGATAGCTTGCAGCGCCCCAGTTCAGGTCTCACGCGCACGCAACCCTCCGGAAGGGTTCGTCTGCCCAAGTGCGGGCAGGACCGCAGAGGTCGACGGCAATCGGACGTGCGTGGTCGCCGTCTACGTGCTGGGCGGTTGCTGCCGTGACTGTGTCGTGCGGTGCCCTCTCGGCGACCGGTTGGCCTTCCGTCGTCGCCGTAGCCAGTCGCCGGCCTCCCCGATGGCGAGGAGGAAAGCAGACGAAGAAGCGCATTCCGTGAGTGTGGCGGCTTGGTCGAGCGCCTTGCCCAGGAGCCACAAGATGAGGGCGATCAGCATCCACCACACGGCGAGGGAGAGGACGAGGCGCGGCAGTCGGGTCTGGCCGGTCACGGCGTGACGCTCCTGGTTCGGC
Organism: Streptomyces sp. NPDC057950; assembly: GCF_042887295.1. Classification (NCBI taxonomy): domain Bacteria; kingdom Bacillati; phylum Actinomycetota; class Actinomycetes; order Kitasatosporales; family Streptomycetaceae; genus Streptomyces; species Streptomyces sp. NPDC057950. The sequence goes on along the minus strand of NZ_JBHVPP010000020.1, from coordinate 187,312 downwards.
TCGGGGCCAGAGCTGCGCACGCCAACGCTGCAGCGGCCACGACGTCTTCGACGGCTGTGCCGGCCAGGACAGGCGGAGTCTCCGCCCGACGAGAGATCGTCTTGAGGGGTGCGACGGAGTAGAGAACAAGCGGGGCCCAACCGCGTGGGCGCATGGGGGCGGGCCGGTGCCGCCGACGTGGTGGTATCCGGCCACTGACCAGGGCCGGCCTGGCCAGCAGCAAGGTGGGGAAGAGACAGGCAAGGCCGATCCAATGCCAGGTCATGGCCGCGAGGACTCCTGTGGTGTGCGGGGCAGGCCAGTCCGGCGGGAGGCGACGATCACGGCAGGAACGGTGACAGACGCGGCGCGGCCGGGATGTACGAACCGTGAGGCAGTGGCCGCACCGTGGGCATCGACCACTGCCACGGTGAGCACCAACTCAGGTAGCCGTGGGGCGGAGATGACGACAGGAACGGCGGGTAGGCACGCAGGCCAACGGCCATGACAGCAAACCCTTTCCAGTGCATCGACGATGTGGGGCACACAGCCCCTTTCACGCCGATCAGACCTCCCGGCACCCCCACGCCACTTGACGCGTTCTTTGCATTCTATCGATGGCGGTGCTCCATGCCCAGACTTTGCCGCGCTGCGCCGCTGACTGAAGTCCAGCGGCCAACGGGGCAGTTGGAGGTTCTCGGACTTCTCGTCGCCCGCGGTGCGGAGACCCATGAAAATTCCCGCACCGTCAAGTACCACCGTCGACCGACTCATTGATGCACCCTTGGCGAAGGAGGATCGCCGACAGGAGTCAAGTCGACCCAGCCGCCTGCGCTTGCCCGCAGCAACCCGTCTCCTGGGGTTGCCCGCCTCGGCAGACGCTCTCGGTGCTCCCACCAACCGTCCGAGGAGTAGGCAGTGCTCTTGGCCAGGCAGCCACCGATAAGGAGGGGTGGGCCACTCGGGCCTGTCGCTGCGATCTTGGATATCGAGGGTCGGGGCTGTCGGCCGGCGCTTAGGATCAGCCCGTGATCGCTGACGTGCAGTGTGTCGTGCTGGACTGTTCCGAGCCGACGGAACTCGCCGAGTTCTACCAGGCGTTGCTCGGTGGAGCTGCCAATCAGGAGGATCGGCGATGGGCCCTGGGTGACGGTTGGGCGACCTTGCACACGCCGTCCGGACTCGTCCTGGCCTTCCAGCGGGTAGCTGACTACATGCCGCCGCAGTGGCCCGACTCGACCCGGCCTCAGCAGTTCCATCTTGACTTCGGTGTCGCGGACCTGGACCGAGCCCAGAAGCAGGTGCTGGCCTCGGGGGCGAGGGTGCTGGACGAGGGTTCCGGCGAACGGAGCTGGCGCGTCTATGCCGATCCGGCAGGGCATCCGTTCTGCCTTGTGCGGCACTGAGGGCAGGGAACCAGCTGCGGTCGCTCCAGGGCACGATCATGAGCGGAGCCAGATGAGGAGGGCGGCGGCGGTCACGGTGCCGAGGTAGATATACCCGCGCTTGTCATACCGGGTGGCCACGGCTCTGAACTGCGTGCTGGTGGACGCGTACGACGGTGGAGTCGACGTTGATGTTCCAGTCGATATCGCCCTCGGCGTCGGCGACGGCTTGGACGTGCTGGAGGAGTCCGTCCCAGGTGCCGTCGGCTGACCACAGCAAGTGCCGCTTATGGACGGTTTTCCACGGGCCGAAGCGCTCGGGAAGCTCCCGCCACTGCACCCGGGTGCCGAGCCGGTGAATGATTCCGTTGATCACCTGCCGGTGGTCCCGCCACCGACCGCACCGGTTGTTGCTCACCGGGAGCAGCGGCTCCAACACTGCCCACTCGGCGTCAGTCAGATCCCCCCTGCTGAGCATGATCAGAACAACGCGCTACCTGATCGAAGAGACACGGCCTGGTGCCACCAGTACTGCAACGGTCTATGCCGTGGCTGTTGCCGTACTCGGCCGGACCGGACCGATGACGGTGCCGGGCGCGACGTTGAGTCGGCCGTATGCGCTGGTCTCACCGGGGATCATTCCGTCCGGGGTCCTGAGCGTGAAGGACGCCTCGTCGGCCGGGGTGCTACCGGCCCTGTCGGGCACTCGGATGTCGAAGTGCACCGGGTGCCCCGGACCGAAGGTCACCACCACGTGCTGCGGGCCGTATTGCCCGACGGTGACCGCTTCAGCGGAGCCGTGGCGGCAGAACCGTACGTCGGTCGGTGACCCGGCCAGTCGGCACGGTTCGTACCCTGGCGCCGCAGTCAGGGTGACCCTGTAGTGGCGGTGCCCCGACGATGAAGGCGCCCGAGTGATCTTGGCCATGTGGTTCGCCGGACGGCACGCGGAAGGCGTCGCGACGCCGACGGCCGTCCGGGCAGACGCCTGCCCAGCTCCGGCTCCTGCCACGCCCACCAGCATGAGTACAGCCGCAGACACAGCAGCCGTGGACTTCGCGATCGGCATGGCGATTCCTCACGTAGGTCTCCCAGGGCCTGGTCGCGCCCCGGCTGCTCCACGCTCCCGCATCCGCGCCGTGCATCAGAGCCCCAAACGCACGCGGTCACCGGATCGGGCGGGGCAGGACACCCCGTTCAGCCCTCGTCGGGGAGCTGTAGGAAGGGCGCTGGTGCCGGCCAGCACCAGCTTGGCAGGAGCCGAACAGCGTTCGCGCCGTGGTCTGACAGAGGCCGTACGCCTTCCTCCGCCTGGAGTCTGCTTGGCGGAGGTCATCCCGGGCATGGAGGCGCGGAGGGTCCGCACATCGGCGAGGTGGCCGAACAGCCTGGCTGGAGGAACTGGCGGTCTTTGATGTGGTCGGGGATGGAGGCGTGGATCGGGTCGGCGGGGACGAGGGTGACGTTCTCGTACCCGGTGTGGATGAGGTCGCGGTAACTGCGGCGGACGTTGCACTCGGGATCCGACAGCCACTTGATGAGGGTTTCGGGGCGGACGTCGAGGCCGACGCTCTCCAGTGCCTCGCGGCCACGACGGGAGCCGGTGAGCTGGGCGTGCCAGTGCTTGGCCCTGTAGGAGGCGAAACGGTGGTGCCCGCAGGGGACTCACCGCAGCCAGACACGATGCCCGCTTGCGCCGCGCACTCTCCAGGAGGCCGTGACGTCTGCCAAGCGTCGCTCGGGGCCGTCCCGCGCGGCCGTCCAGCAGGAGTACGGCGGCGCAGGTCACTGGGTCTGTCGTCCCGAGAATTCGCCAGTTGTGCGGCAACCGCGGCCACGGCGTCGGGCCACCCTGCATCGTGGTCCCGCCGCCTGCCGCCGGGCAGGACAGGCCCCGACCCACGATCGAAAGAGGAACGCGCATGCGACCGAACGCTCTGGGCAAGACCCTCGCAGGCCTCGTCGCCATCGCCGGACTCGCCGCCGGCAGTGTGGTGACCGCGGGCGTCAGCTACGCGGCGCCCGTGAACACTCCCCGGACGACGGCTGCCGCCCAGCCCGCCATCGCGGCCGCGACGCAGAATTTCGGCCTCACGACGGCCGAGGCCAAGAACGTCCAGCGGTTCCTCGCGGAGTACTGGGGCTACACCGACAGCATCGACGGCCAGCTGGGTACAAACAGTTGGAAGGCGATGCAGCGCTTCCTCTCGGGGATCTGGGGCTACACGGGCGCCATTGACGGGGACCCGGGCACCAACACCGTCAAGGCACTGCAGCGCATGCTGGCAGCCCAGTGGGGCTACACGGGCCCGATCGACGGCGTCGCCGGCTCGGGGACCAAGGCCGCATTCAAGCGCTTCGCCGACTCCTGATCCAGGCGAGCTCCGGCCGCCGGGTGAGGAGCCCCGGCCCGCCCCCGTCTGCCCGGGGCGAGCCTGGGCGGGCCGGGGCCTGTGCTCGCGGGTCTCGACCGGGATCGTGGTTGGCCAGGAGGTGGCGCTCGGGAAGGTGTGTTTACGCCCGAGCTTGCGCGGCCTCGAAGCTGATCCGGCCGTCCGGGGCGACGATGGCGGCCTCGCCGTCGAGGACAGTCCCGGCAGGGAGTGGCAGGCCGACAAGTGACTTGTCTGAACCAGCGGTTGCACCGCACCGCTGGGCCCGTCACAGCCGGGCACTGCAAAGACAGCTCGTGACTGCTGTGCGCGCCACTTCTCCGTTCTGGCGTGCACAGCCTCATGCCCCTGCCCCTGCCCCTACTCCGACTCGGGCTGCGGGTGCCAGGTGCCGTCAAGCGGGGTTCCGGCAGCGGACGCGATCCGATCGCGTGATGCGAGAAGTCTGGACCTCAGCGTCGGCAGGTCGACGTCGACCAGCGCGCCGTCGCGTTTGACCACGCGACCGGCGACGAGGACGGTGTCGACCAGGCCCGGGTGGCCGGCGCTCACGATGGTGGCGGCCGGGTCAGTGACCGGGAAGGCGGTCAGATCGTCGGCGCGCAGCAGGAGGATGTCGGCGTCCTTGCCGGGTGTGAGGCTGCCGGTCCGGGCATCGAGTCCGCAGGAGGCGGCGGCGTCGATGGTGGTGAAGGCCAGCAGATCGCGGGAGCGCAGGCCGCCGTCGAGACCGCGTTGGACGGCGAAGGCGGTGCGCAGCGCGGAGAACATGTCGCCACCGGCCGAGGGGGCGTCGTCGACGGACAGTGTCGGGCGCGGACCGGCGGCCAGCGCCCGGCCGGTGATCGGCCAGCAGAATCCCATCTTCAGCTCGACGTCCGGGCTGATCGACGGTGAGCTGCCCGCGTCGGCGAGCATCCGCAGCTCATCGTCCCTGAGTCCGTTGCCGTGGACGAACGTGGTGGTGTCCCCCAGTAGCCCGTGCGTGCGCAGGTCGGCGACCGCCCGGCCGGTGACGTCGACGTGCAGGCTGGTACACAGGCCGAGTCCGGCCGCCAGCTTCATCTCGCGGGCGACGGTGTCCATGTCGGTGGCTTCAGGCCCGCGTAGCCCCATGGCCAGGGAATGGCAGGACGCCCTCGCCACGGCGCACGGTGACCAGGCCCGCAGCACACTCCTGCACGCCGCGGTCGGCGTTCTGCGGCTCGCCGCCGCCGTCCAGCCAGGCCCGTGCCGTGCCGTGCCGTGCCAAGCCGAGCCGAGCCGAGCCGAGGGTGGGGTGCCCGGCGAAGGGGAGCTCACCTCCCGGAGCGAAGATCCGCAGCCGGTGGTCCGCCTCCGCGACGGTGGGAAGCAGGACGAACGTCGTCCCGGACAGGTTCGTCCAATCTGCCAGCCGCTGCATCTCCTCCCCGATCAGGTCCGTCCCGTCCAGGACCACCGCGACAGGGTTACCGGAGTAGGGGCTCGTGGAGAACACGTCGACCTGCATGAACGAACGGGCACGCGACACGGTCATCGCCACCTCTCGACAGCAGCCACGGCGCGCACCGCGCATCCCCTGCCCATCGGTGGAAGCAGGGACATCCAACGGGCGCCGGCTCGGTGGCGACAGAGCCACTCGCGACAAGGTGGACTGGCCTGCCCTGCCGTGAAGAGGGGTGTGTTCTAAGGGTGGTGGTGAGGGTGACCACGGCCGACGAAGGTGTGGGCGGAGAGGGTGCACCCCGTGCACTGCGGAAGGCCTTCGTCTCTGGGAGGCGCCGGTGGCACGCCCAGAGGAGCGAGGCCAGCGAGGCCGCCTCTCCCTGATCCCCTCCGGATATTGAGACTTCCGTCCCGTCTGGACGTTCCTCCCCGGGCCACGAGACCCACAGTCGGGGTGTCCCCTCCAAGGGATCGGCTCCGGACACACTCACCCCGTGATGGATGCCCGGAAGTGGTACCGGTCGCCGCGGAACGCAGCCGCGGTGAGTTCGAGGGGCTGCCCGTTCTGGTTGAAGGCGAGCTGAGTGGCGACGAGCACTGGAGTCGCGTCGATGATTTCCAGCAGTTGCTTTTCCTCCGCCGTCGGATGCCGGGCTTCCACGGAGTAGTCGGCGACCTTGGGCAGTTGAGGCGGGTCGGCGCGGCGGAGTGTGGCGAAGAGCGTTTCCTTGGTGAAGTCCGTTTCTGCCAGCTTCGGGCACAAAGCGAGAGGCAGCCGGTTGTGCTCCAGCACCACGACGATGTCGTCCAGGTAGCGAAGCCGGCGCATCTCGAAGAGCGCCGCTCCCGGGCCGACGCGCAGCAGTTCGGACTCCTGAACCGTGGCAGGCCGGACTCCGGTCTCCAGAACTGAGTCGCGAAGTCGCAGTCCCTGTTGATCGGCGTAATCGGCGAAGCCCTGTACCGACTGGCCCGTTGCCGGACCGGGCGACGGCGGAAGCGTTGACGGGGCGACGCGATCGTAGCCCTCGGCGAGAAACCATCCGCGAGCCGGCGAGGACTCGATGACTTCGCGCTCCGCGAGTTCGTTCAGGGCGGAGCGAAGGGTGACCCGCGATACGCCGTACCGGGTGGCCAGCGCCCGCTCCGACGGCAGTCGATCTCCCGGCCGGGCGCCTTTCTCGGCGATGTCGCCCAGGAGGCGTCCGGCGATCTGGGTGTACAGCGGCAGAGCGTCTCCGCTCAGCAGCCCTTGCGGGAGACCACGATCCGAAGAAGACATACCAGATGTATACCAGTTCCGAGCAGACCAGTTCAATACCATTAACAGACCATTGACGGCCATGCACGAGACCAGTACCGTTCCAGTCACGTTTTCGAAGGCGCACCGACAGATGCGGCTGACGCGCTTCGGTGAACCCTGGAGTGATCATGTGGAACCCCTTGGATGAAGTGGTACGCCGCCAGAAGGCGGGCGAACCACACGGCATCACCTCTGTCTGCTCGGCCCATCCGCTGGTCATCGAGGCAGCGGTCCGACAGGCCCTCGCTTCGGGAGGAACTGTCCTCGTCGAGGCGACCTCCAACCAGGTGGACCAGTACGGGGGCTACACCGGTATGCGGCCCGAAGACTTCCGCGAACTGGTGCACGGCATTGCCGCCGAGCACGGGCTGCCGCTGGACCGGGTCGTTCTGGGCGGAGACCACCTCGGCCCCAACCGGTGGCGTTCACTGCCCTCGCGGGAAGCGATGGCCGAAGCGGACGATCTTGTCGCGGCATACGTCCGGGCCGGCTTCACGAAGATCCACCTGGACTGCAGCTTCTCCTGCGCCGACGACGTTGCTCCGCTGACCGACGACCTGGTCGCCGAGCGCACCGCACGCCTGGTGCGCGTGGCCGAGACCACCGCGGGCGACTCCGCCGACGCCCTCCGGTATGTCATCGGAACCGAGGTTCCGGTGCCGGGAGGGGCGCACGAAACGCTGGAAGGCATGGTTGCCACCAGTCCGCAAGCAGCACGCCTGACCCTGGAGCACAACCGTCGCGCCTTCGAGAGGCACGGCGTGGCCGGAGCGTGGCCTCGCGTCATGGCCCTGGTCGTGCAGCCCGGCGTGGAGTTCGATCACCTCCAGGTGTTCGACTACCAGGGTGAGCGGACGATCGAGCTGCGCACGGTCCTGGCCGACGAACCCGCCATGGTCTTCGAAGCCCACTCGACCGACTACCAGACGGTGGACGGACTCGCCTGCCTGGTGGAGGACCACTGGGCAGTCCTCAAGGTCGGACCCGGACTCACGTTCGCCCTGCGCGAGGCGCTGTTCGCACTGGCCGCCATCGAGGACGAACTCGTCGCAGCCGAATCCCGGTCGCGGCTGAGCGAGGTGGTCGACCGCCGTATGCGCGACGAACCTTCCTGGTGGGAGGGCTACTACGAGGGCGATGCTGACGATCAGCGGCTTGCCAGGCGCTACAGCTACAGCGACCGCATGCGCTACTACTGGCCCGACCCCGAGATCACAGCCGCCCAGGACCGCCTGTTCACCAATCTCTCCGATCTCGGCATTCCGCTTCCCCTGCTGAGCGCCCACCTGCCCGACCAGTACCGACGCGTCCGCACCGGGGCCCTTTCCGCGGCACCGAGGGACCTCGTGGTCGACCGAATCCGCGACGTCCTGCGCGACTACGACCGTGCGTGTCGCACCCATGACAAGGAGTACGAGTGAAGACCACCGTCCAGAACCTGGTACCGCAGGACAGCGGGGCCGACCACACCAGCGCGGAGATCATTCAACAGCCCGACGTGTGGCGTGAGGTCGGCGCCATCGTCGCCGCCGAACGCGGCTCCCTGGACGCCTTCCTCGAACCCCTCCTGGCCGACGAGAACCTGCGGATCGTCCTCACCGGAGCCGGTACCTCGGCCTTCGCCGGAGAAGTCGTCCGCGCCGCGGTCGCCCGCGCCACGGGCCGACGCACCGACGCTGTTTCCACCACCGACATCGTCGCCGACCCCTGTGCGTCCTTCCCCGACGACGTCCCGACGCTGCTCGTCTCCTTCGCCCGATCCGGGGACAGCCCCGAAAGTGTCGCGGCGACCCAGCTGGCAGACCAGCTCCTGACGCACGTGAACCACCTCGTCATCACCTGCAACAGCGCCGGCCAGTTGGCCCGACTGCACAGCGAAAGTGCCTCCTCCCACGTCCTGCACATGCCCGCGGCGGCGAACGACCAAGGCTTCGCCATGACCTCGAGCTTCACCAGCATGCTCCTGGCGTCCCTGCTCGCCCTGGGCGCGCTCACCGCGGAGGCCATCGAAGCCCCCGCCGTCGCGGCCGAGCACATCACCGCGGGCGGCCTCAGCCCACGCATCGAGGAACTGCTGGCCCGCGAACCCGAGCGACTGGTGTATCTCGGCAGCAGCAGCGCACTCAAGGGGCTGGCCCATGAGTCCGCCCTGAAACTGCTGGAGCTCACCGGGGGCGCACTTGTCGCGTCCTCGGAGTCCTCACTCGGCTTTCGCCACGGCCCCAAGTCCGTGCTGAACGACCGCACCGCCGTCGTCGTCTACGTGTCCAACGACCCCTACACACGCCGCTACGACCTCGACATCCTCGCCGAACTTCGCGCAGGACTTCCCCAAGGCAGCGTCGTCGCCGTCACCGCGTCACAGGACGGACTGCCGGGCGAAGGCACCTGGCTGCTCCCTGGGCTCGAGGACGCCGACGACGCAGTCCTCGCCCTTCCTGCAGTGGTGTGCGCGCAGCTCATCGCGCTGCGCTCGTCTCTGGGCCAAGGCATACGGCCCGACAACCCGTTCCCCTCCGGAGAGGTGAACCGCGTGGTGCAGGGCGTGACCGTGCATCCGCTCCCCCAGCGACGCGACGACGTCGCGTAACAGCGTTCAGACAAAGCCGAGCGGAGGAACAACGATGTTTCTGGGTGTGGACGGCGGAGGCACCAAAACAGCCTTCTGCCTCATCGACCGTGCGGGCACCATCAGGGCCCGAGCCGTCGCAGAGGGTGCCTACTATTTTGCGGACAACGCCACCGGCGGCGTCGAGCACGTCGCGCAGGTCCTGGAAGAGGGAATCCGGGCCGTGTCCGAGGCCGCGGGCATCACGCACGCGGACATCGACTACGCGTTCCTGGGCCTGCCCGGGTACGGAGAGGTCCCGGGCGACATCGCCGCGCTCGACGCCGTCCCCGGCCGGGTGCTGGGACACCAGCGCTACGCCTGCGACAACGACATGATCTGCGGCTGGGCCGGATCGCTCGGCGCGGTGGACGGCATCAACGTCATCAGCGGCACCGGATCGATGACCTACGGCGAGCGGCACGGCCGCGGTGTTCGCACCGGCGGATGGAGCGAACTGTTCAGCGACGAAGGATCGGCGTACTGGATCGCCGCCCGTGCGCTGAACGTGTTCTCCCGGATGAGTGACGGCCGGCTGCCCGAGGGGCCACTCGCAGGAGTCCTGCGCCGCCATCTCGATCTGACCACGGACCTCGAGGTGATCGACGTCGTGCTCAACCGGTGGCAGGGACACCGGAGCGAGATCGCCTCGCTGAGTCCTCTCGTCGCCGAGGCGGCCGGGCTGGGCGACCTGCAAGCAGCCGCCGTCCTCACCCAGGCCGGGCAGGAACTGGCGCTGCTGGTGGACAGCGCGCGACGCCTTCTGGACTTCTCCGCCACCGAGCCCGTCCCCGTGTCCTACTCGGGCGGTGTCTTCCAGTCGGCCGCCGTACTCGACGCGTTCACCACCGAACTCCGCAGCAGCTCGGCCCTCTACGAACTGCGTCAGCCTCTGTTCGAGCCGATGGTCGGCGCGGCGATCTACGCGGCAAAACTCGCCGGAACCCCTCTCGACGCTGCGGCGCTCGCCGCTCTGCGCTCCACCTCGGAGATCACCACCACGGAGAACCGCCATGCGTGACAAACGAACCTGGATCCTGTACGCGGGTCTGCTGGTGCTGTTCTGGGGTGTCTGGGGAGCCTTCTCGAGCCAGCCCACCGAACGGTACGGCTATCCGAACGAGATGATCTACGTCATCTGGGCCTTCACCATGCTCCTGCCGGCCGCGTTCGCGCTGCGCCGACAGCGGTTCGACCGCCGCCCGATCGCGGCGCTGTACGGGCTCGCGGCGGGACTCACCGGTGCGGGCGGCCAACTCCTCCTGTTCCAGGCGCTGTCCAACGGCCCCGCGTACCTGATCTTCCCGGTGGTCTCGCTCTCCCCAGTGATCACGGTCTTGATGGCCGTGGCTCTGCTCAGGGAACGGATCGGGAAACTCGCCGTCATCGGAGTGGTCGCCGCGCTGATCGCCATCGTGCTCATCAGCATCCCCGCAGGCGACCACGGCTCGGCCAGCACCGGTTCCTGGCTGCTGCTGTCCATCCTCATCTGCGTCGCCTGGGGCGCACAGGCGTTCTTCATGCGCAAGGCCGCCCTCGCAGACGTCAACGACGCGACCACGTTCGGCTGGATGACCATCAGCGGTCTGCTGCTCGTCCCCGTAGCCCTCCTCATGATGGGCGGCCTGCCCGATGCCCCGTGGCAGGCTCCGGCACTCACCGCCGGCACCCAGGTCCTCAACGCCGTGGGCGCGCTGTTCCTCGTCATGGCGCTCAGCCGCGGCAAGGCCAGCGTCGTCGCACCGGTCACCAATGCCCTGGCACCCGTCCTCACCATCGTGCTGTCGCTGGTCATCTATCAGACGCTGCCGACGATTTGGGGGACGATCGGCATCGTCCTCGCTCTCGGCGGATCAACTCTGATGGTGTACGCCGACGAGAAGCGCGAGGAGGAGCCCGAGGTCCGGGATCCATCGGCACCCATGGCGGGCTCGTAGGCCCTTGGCGCACCGGCGGTTCGGATCACGGCACGTCCTCACGAGGCCGACCTGATCCGAGCCGCCGGACCGATATCGCAGGTTCAAACATTTCCCGCGCGAGGAGCACGCACATGTCTTTGGCCCCCACCGGCGATCTGGTCGCCCACGCCGCGACCGAGGGCCGTGGCGTCACCGCCTTCAACGTCATCACTCTGGAACACGCAGAGGGCATCATCGCGGGCGCCGAGGCAGCCGAACGTCCCGTGATCCTGCAGATCAGCGAGAACGCCGTGCGATATCACAGGGGCCAGCTCCTTCCGCTCGCTCTGGCGGCGGCCTCGATGGCCCGGTCAAGCACGGTCGAGGTCGCTCTGCACCTCGACCACGTCACCGACGTGGACTTGCTGCACCAGGCAGCCGACGCCGGTTTCTCCTCCGTGATGTTCGACGCCGGGGCACTGCCCTACGCCGAGAACGTCTCCGCCACCGCTTCGGCGGCCCGATGGGCTCACAAGGCAGGGCTCTGGCTGGAAGCCGAACTGGGATACGTGGGCGGCAAACCCGACTCCCCCGCGAGCGCGCACGCCGCAGGGGTGCGCACCGACCCGGTGGAAGCCGCCGACTACGTCGCGCGTACGGGCGTGGATGCCCTGGCGGTCGCGGTGGGCAGCAGCCACGCCATGACCGAACAGTCGGCGACGCTGGACCACGCACTCATCGAACGGCTCCGAGAAGCGGTTCCGGTCCCATTGGTGCTGCACGGCTCCTCCGGAGTACCCGACGGCGAGCTCCGCTCCGCGGTCCGAGCCGGCATCGTGAAGATCAACATCGGGACCGCGCTCAACATATCCATGACCCGCGTCGTGCGCGACACGCTGGACACACTGCCCGCGCTGACCGACCCCCGCAAATACCTGGGCCCGGCCCGCGACGCCGTAGCAGCCACCGTGCACAGCATCCTCACGATGATCGCTCACTGACCGCCACCGGCCGGCGGTCCTGACAGCTCAACCCGAGTCGTCGGTGTCCTCGCCGGTTCGCTGCGAGTGCGCGCCATGACGCCCCGAGCCGTGCTCGTGCGGGTCCCCCTCGACGCGATCGCTGCGGAGCAAGCCGCGGACGGGGTGCCGATTCGCCGCGTTCTGGCCGACCGAGGAGCTGGGAGATGGCCCTGGCCGGGTGCTCGTCGACAGGTTTTCCGTCCGCGTGCACCACCCGGACCAGGGCTTCCCCCTGATGGTGGACACCGGTTGTCATGCGGCGGCGGCCGGCCTGATTGATCGCTGTTCGCAGGCGATGGGGCTGATCTGGCCGAGGTGGGAACGTCGTCTCCGAGCGTGGTCGCGGGGTGCCCGTCGGAAGACGGCGAGGCGGGCCTCACTGGCCCCGTTCCACCGTTTCCGGCTTCATAACACCTTTTTGTCATGCTCGCGTCTAATTCCCGTCGGCGGCCCTGATCGCGTCGGTGGCCATTTCCGTGCGCATGGGGGTCGGCGAGCAACGGTGGCCTCGCACAGGCACCGCATGCCCGACACTCAAGCGCCACCCAACAGAACGCGTTTGCGCAGGAGTTCGGATCTCGTCGCGCCATACCTCGGCGAAGCTGTCGTACGGTGCTGTCCTCCAACAACTCCGCGACCGGGAACCGGGGTCCATAGGACTGCCGGGCCAGCCGTCGATGACCAAGAGGAAGCCGTCGCCGGCCCGGAACAGCCTGCGGCGATTGGGACTCAGGGGCTGACCTGGCTGCCGGAGTCGCGGCCGTGGATCGTCTCGGACGAACTGTGCTCGCTCATCGAGCCGTTGCCGCCCAAGCCGAGGGCGAAACTGGTGGAGGGCCAACCGCGGGTCCCGGACGGGTATGCCTTGAGCGGGATCCTGTTCGTACTGTCACTGCGCCTCGCCTGGCCGACGCACCGGGGCTACCACGTCTTGGCCGTACCCACGTGCGAAGGGAAGGTCCGGGTGCTCACCGTCCGACTCACCGCCGCCGTGTTCGGCCGGGATCTCGTCTCCCTCGCCTTCGTGCAGCAACAACGGGACGCAGTCGTCGCCGGCGGCGATCCTCGACGCCGCAAGGAGCGCCCTGCCGGTTCTCGCACGGCAGTCTGAGCCACCTCCGCCCTCCCACTGCGCGTCATCACCGGTCAAGCACCTGGTCCGGCTCCTGCGGCGGCCGGTCGGTGCGAATCCGCGCTCCAACCCTGTCACAGAAGCGGGTCGTTCCCGGTCGGTACGAGGGAGATGAGGGGGGCAGTGGCCACTTCGGGTGAGTACAGCCGTGACGGCCACGAGTCAGGGGGTCTTGGTACTGACAGCGGGGGGAGGGATCGGAGACCTCAGAATCATGCATTTCGAGCTGTCGCCTGCGGCAAATGATCTTGAGCAGGCGGCTTCTGTCTTCGTGGAGCTCAAGCCACGTCTTTTCGGCATCGCGTACCGTGTGCTCGGCAGCGCGGTCGAGGCGGAGGACGTGGTCCAGGAGGTGTGGCTGCGCTGGCAGAGGACCGATCGCTCCGCGGTGGTCAGCCCGGTGGCCTTTCTCACGACCACGACAACCCGTGCGGCGATCAACGTCGCAACTTCTGCGCGGATGCGCCGGGAGACGTACATCGGTCCGTGGCTGCCCGAGCCCGTCGACACCAGCGTGGATCCCGCGGTGGGCGCGCAGCGTGCGGAGGGTGTGGAGATGGCGCTGCTGCTGTTGCTGGAGAAGCTGAACCCCACTGAGCGCGCGGCTTATGTGCTGCGTGAGGCGTTCGCCTACGGCTATCCGGAGATTGCCGGGATCCTCCGACTCAGCGTCGTCAATGTACGGAAGATCGTGAGCCGGGCTCGCGAACACCTCCTGGCCGAACGGCGGGAGACCGTGGACAGGGCGGAGCACCGACGTCTTGTCGAGGCCTTCGTCTCGGCGGCACGGACAGGTGACGTCGCCTCTCTGGAGGCGCACCTCACGTCGGACACCGCCAGTCTGTCCGACGGCAACGGTGTCCGGGGGGCCGCGCGGATTCCCGTCATCGGGCGGACGCGCGTGGCGAACCTGGCGATGGGACGCCCGGGGTTCTGGCGGGATGCGGACCCGAGGTGCGTCGAGGCCAATGGACGCACCGCAGTGATGATCCACCGGGACGGCGTGCCGATCACGCTTTTGGCGGTCGCCGCCTCGCCCGACGGCATCCACACACTGATGTGGCTGTGGAACCCGGGAAAGATCGCCGCGTTCCTCGACTCGCGTCTTCGCCTGCTCGGACCCGGCGGTCGTGGTCCTTCCGGTGGGCGGGCCGAGGTCGTCGAGGCGCCAGGGTGGCGGCGTGCTTCCGGCGGCGGAGTTTGTCAGGATTGAGGACCGCCCGGACGTGTCCGATCCGTTCACCGAGGACACCGAGGACACCGAGGACTGGCGCCGGCTGCGGCTTGGTCGTCGTAGCGCGCTACGAGCCCGGCGGCGTCCCAGGATGCGCAGGCCACGCTCGAAGCCGTCGGCGCGTGTGGGCGCCAGGCGCATTCCATTCCGGCTCCTTCCGCCCCGCAACGTCCATGCCCGCAGGGGCCTGCGCCCTGAGGCGTAGTTCTGCGTGGAGGTCCCTCTTCGGGGCCCGCGCAGGACAAGCCGAGTGCGGCTCCTGCGTACCGGCTGCCCCGGCCGGGGCAGCCGGTGCAGACGTACGCGGGAGGCGGGGTGAAACCGCCGCCCGCATGCCGGTGGCCCCTGCCCTCCGACAGGGGCCACCCGCGGACGTCACTTCTGCCGTGCGAACCACTCGGCGAACCGGGTCTCGGCGAGCTGCGCGCCGGCACCGGGCACGAGCGAGGCATCCTGCAGCTCGGACCCGAAGTACGGGGCGTGCGGGTCCGCGACGACCGTCCGGGGGTCGTTCTGGGCGGTAAGTACGTCGCGGACCAGCTCGTCGAACCGGAACGTGTCGGGGCCGGCGATCTCCACCGTCCCGTGGAGCGGGGCGCCGGCCGCCGTGCGGGCGACGGCGGTGGCCACGTCGTCGGAGTGGATGGGCTGGAACTTGACGGGAGCGATGCGCACCGTGTCACCCTCGGTCGCCGAGTCCGCGATCCCGTTCATGAACTCGAAGAACTGCGTGGCGTGCACGACGGAGTACGGAAGGCCCGACGCCTTGATCAGCTCCTCCTGGGCCAGCTTGGCGCGGAAGTATCCGTTTTGCGGGAGCCGGTCGGTGCCGACGATGGAGAGCGCCACGTAGTGGGTGACACCGGCCTCCTCAGCCGCTTGAAGGAGGTTGGTGGTGCAGGTGCGGAAGAAGTGCATCACGGCTTCGTCCTCGAACGAGGGCGAGTTGGAGACGTCGATCACGACCTGCGCGCCCTGGAGCACCTCGGCAAGGCCCTCTCCCGTCAGTGTGTTGACGCCCGTCTTGGGCGAGGCAGGGACGGCGTCGTGCCCGTGGTCGTTGAGCTTGCGGACGACCTTCGAGCCGATGAGCCCGGTTCCGCCGATGACTACGGCCTTCATGAGGGGATCCTTTCGGGAAGTTCTCTGCGTACCGGCAAAGACCGGGCAGTGACGATGTTTGTGACAGGGGGCCCGGCGTCCACGCTCGGGGCGCGCGGGCTCGGGGGGGGTAACTCGGCGTGCTTTCGTGCTTTCCCTCGGTAGATACGTCCACCATCAGAGAGGAGATCGATTCGATTCGGGGGTGGCCGGAATGCTCTCGTGGGTGATCGCTGCCGCCGGGGACCAGGGGAGATCGACCTGCGGGGCGGGGTCCATCGGGGTAGCCGCAGCGGTTGTGGCAACCACGGGTCTCGCGGCGTTCGAGGGCCGATTCGAGCGTGGCGCGCGCCGCCGGGGTGGCGGCCTTGAGGCGGTTGGCGCCGTGCAGCCCGCCGGATGCCTCGCCGATGGCGTACAGGCCGCGGACGTCGGTGCCGTGGTCCTCGGGCCGCACGGTGAGGGCATCGGCAGGCAGACAGCTCTCCTTGAGCGTGTCGGCGGCGTGCTGTTGCCAGCCGTCCTCGGTCCATCGTGGCCGGTGCTGCGTTGACACCTCCGTCGGCACGTACCGTGTGGGCGTCTTCCTTGGGCCGCTTCCGGTCCGGAAAGGGCGCAGTCCAGGGGTACGCCGGGGCCGGCCGGGAGCGCCTGTCCATGTCCGGCCCAGAGTTGATCAGCGGCCGGATCGGGGGCCACGCGCCACGCGCGACGATGCGTCGAGGGACGTGCGCGGGCTGCTCGTGGCATGGCCCGCGGAGTACAGACACCGTGGGCTGACCGCGCACCAAGGCGCTTCGTGGATCTCGTGCGCGGTCGCCGGTGGCGCCGTGAGCGCGGTCGCCGGTGCCTGCACACATGCGGTGTGTCTCCGTCCCTGACTGTTCGGTAGTCGTGCAAATCTTGGACATACCGATCTACGGAGGTGCAGCGCCATGATCGGAAAAGGACACCACAGGCCAGGCCGACGACCAGGCCCCGTCCGAAGCGGGTCAGCCGGCGGCCGCGGCGGCCTGACCGCCGAGGAAAGGGCCCGCAGCGCCGGTGGACACGGTCGGGAAGGTGCCGCCGGCCTTCGGTAGCGGACCCGCTGAGCAGCAAGAATGGGCAAGGAATGCCGTCGACGAACGATCCCGCGGATGATTCCCGGAGCCTTCAGGAGGCCGAAAAGGCGTTTGGTGACGCCCGTGGTTGCTTGTTCGGCATCGCCTATCGAATGCTGGGCAGTGCCGGCGACGCGGAGGACATCCTCCAGGAGGCCTGGATCCGCTGGCAGACCTACGACCGGTCGAAGGTGGAGAACCCGCATGCCTTTCTCACCACGACCGTGACCAGGCTCGCGATCAACGTATTGCAGTCGGCCAGGGTCCGCCGTGAGACGTATGTCGGACCGTGGCTGCCGGAACCGGTCGACACCAGCGGCGACCCCGCGTTGGGAGCCGTCAAGGGGGAGGCGCTGGAAGTCGCGGTGCTGATGCTGCTGGAGAAGCTCACCCCCACGGAACGCGCGGCGTATGTGCTGCGGGAAGCATTCGACTACCCCTACCAGCAGATCTCGGAGATCATCGACCAGACGCCGGCCAACACACGGCAGTTGGTGAGCCGGGCGCGAAAGCACCTCGCCGCGGGAAAGCGGGCGAGTGTCGAGTCGGCCGAGCATCAGCGCTTCCTCACGGCGTTCGTCGCCGCCGCGCAGGCGGGAAACGTGGCCGCGCTCAAGGAACTGTTCGCGGCGGACATCGTTTCGTACGCCGACGGTGGAGGAGTCGTCCGGGCGTCGAAGTTCCCCGTCGTGGGCCGACAACGTGTGGCGGCCTACTGCCACGCCTTCGCCGACCGGTTCTGGGCCGACGCCACGGTGCACCCGATCGAGATCAACGGCCGGGCGGCGGTGGTTCTTTCCCGCGACGGGGTCGTGTTCGCCGCCGTCTCGGTACAGGTCGCCCCGGACGGCATCAACCGGCTGCTGTGGATGATGAACCCGATGAAGCTGGCCGCGGTGCCCGCCTGAACAGGCGGCGTTCATGGCAACCGGCCCGTCGAGAGTCGGGCCCCGCATCCCTGCCGCAAGTTTCACCTGCGGCACCCGGCCGACTCCGCGCCGAAGAGGACGCGTGTATGGCTGCGGAGTCGACCGCGGCGTGTGCCGCTTCACAGGCGAGCGCCATCACGTCCACGACGCTCCCCGTTCGGTCACCCCCGCGGTGGGTCGGCCACGCCTCGTCATGACTGCTGGGCCGGCGCCTGCGCAGGTGCTACGGAAACCAAGCCGAGCGCTTCCACATGCCCACCTGCGGCAGGTCCGGGCTCAGTGTGTAACACCGAACCTGACGTGCGCCCAGTCGGCGAACGTGGTCCAGGCGATTTCCGGATGGCTCGCGTGGAGGGCAGGGATATCGACCCGGTAGCCAGGTCCGTTCAGGAACGTCCACATGGCGTGCATGTCCGGGTTGCCGATGCTTTTCAGTGGCACATGCTCATGCCTGACCTCCCGGCCCAGGGCGTCCCCCAGCGCGGCTGCCATCTGCGCGGGGGTGGGCGCATCGCTCGCCAGCTCGATACGCTTTCCCACATAGGGAGCGGGGTCGAGCAGCACCTCGGCCGCGAATGCGCCGTGGTCGGCGCGGGCAAGCTGCTGCAGCGGCCTGTCGGAGGCGAGCGGCAGGTCAAGCACCCCGTCAAGGATGCGCTCCGTCCCGCCGAGAGCGTTGTCGAAGAAGTACGTCGGTCTGAGGATCGTGAAGGGCACGTCCCCGGCGGTCAGTGCGCCTTCGATGCGGGCCTTGCTGTCAAAGTGCGGTACGCCGCTTTCCTGTCCGGCTCCGGCCACGGAACTGAAGACCAAATGCGGGACTCGCTTCTCGTCGGCAGCTGCCACGATCGCCCGCCCCTGGGCCACCTCGGCGTCCACCCCGCTTTCGAAGGGCGTGGTGTAGGCGAAGACCGCCGACACCCCGTCCATCGCTGCGGCGAGGGATCCGCGGTCGCTCAAGGAACCCGCCACGACGTCGACGCCCTGATCGGCCAATCGGCGTGCGGATTCACGTCGCGGTTCTCGAACCATCGCCCGAATGGCGGCACCACGACGTAGCAACGCGTCGGTCACAGCGCTGCCTTGGCCACCGGTTGCAGCAAGCACCAGGATCGGCTGGTCGACCATAGAAATGTTCCTTTCGTTTCCACTGCTCCGCAGTGGACCGTCAATGGCGGCGAAAAGGCGGCTTTCAGCCGCTCGGCGTGGGCGTGCGCATGGGCGGCGGCAGGTGGCCACCTGAGCGCCCTGCCATGGCAGTGCGCCTCCGTCATGTGGCAGCAGCGCCCTTCCATCCCTTCGATGACCGGCCGCCCCATGAGGCTGTGACATCCCCGCGCGCCGTCGCCGGGATGTCGCCCCCGCGGGCCCCCTAACCGTTGAACCGGTCAACCAGCTTCTGGGCCCTACCTGCCGCACACCCGCACCGCTGCATGGTTATGGACGTGCGTGACGCTGGTCCGGAATCCACGCCGGTCCTGGGCTTCGGGCCGACACCCGTGATGTTGGAAATTCCACTTACGCCCATTACTGCCTGCCGCGATCCCGGCTCACGGCGGGCCGCGGCACGGGCGGTCCGCCGACGCCCGCGCGGGGCGTCGTCACACCTACGGTCCGGTTCTGGTCTCAGATGTCGCCCCCTGTCCACGCGGATGGGGCCAGATGAGATCGAGGAGAGAGCCGTGACAGCTCAGTCCACAGAATTCGCCTTCGGTATGCCGTGGGAGTCGCTTTACGGATACAGCCAGGCCGTGAGGGCCGGCGACACGCTGTACATCTCGGGGCAGCTGTCGCACGACAGCACCGGGACTTTCCTCGGGGAGGGCGACTTCGAGCTCCAGATGAGCACGACTTTCGACAACCTCGACAGGGTGCTCAAGCATTTCGGTGCCACCCGCAAGCAGATCGTCGAGACCACTGTCCTCGTCAGGGGTTTGCGCGACCATTTCGACACCGTCGCCCGGCTTCACGCCGCGTACTGCGGCGAGCGTCGCCCCACGAGCACGGTCATGGGCGTAACCGATCTCGCGCTCCCCGACCAGCTGGTCGAGATCGGGGCGGTCGTCCGTCTCGACCTGGCGCGATAAGGCAAAGCCGGTCCGAGGATTCGTCCCAACCCGAACACCAGTCGTCCGACTGTGCGCGGCACGGGGGGCAGGCGCGACAGTTTGCTCATCGCCACCGCCACCGCCGCCCATGCACCGGCACCGGCACCGGCACCAGCACCAGCACCAGTCTTTCGAGACGAATTTCCGGACCGGCCCGGCGCGCACAGCCCGTGCGCGCCGGGTTACGCATGAGGCTCGTGACACACCCTCCCGGGAGATCCGGCTCGGCTCTCGGGACAAGCACGGTCTGGCGCCGAGAACAGGTGGGGGATCAGTCACTCGAGCGCCCATCCCCCGCACTCGGGCCCCACCGGAGGCGAATATTCTGCGCATTCTGGGTCATTTGTCACAAACGGCGGCTTCAGTCGGTCGTTCATGTAAGTGCGGCACACCCTCGACCCCATCCTCCGCGCGGCCCAGTCCCCACACGAGCAAGGACAACGGTTCGATGAACACCGTGACTTTCGGTAAGGCGTCAAGTGGGCTCGACATGCCCGACACGGCGCTCGCGATGCTGGATGAGCAGGGAACCATCGTCGGTTGGACACAGGCCGCCGAACACCTCGTCGGGCGTTCAGCAGAAGGCGTCGTAGGGCGTTCGGCCGCACTCGTGCTGCCATTGTTCGGTGAGGGGCAAAGCACATCGGACTTCGTCAAGCACTGCCGCGCCCAGAATGGCTGGTCGGGGACCACAGCCGTGCGTGATCAGCACGGACGCACGATCGAGGCGTGCTTGCGGATCACGATGCTGCGCGGCCTGGCCGGAGCGGTGCGGTGGTTTGTCTCGATGGTGGACACCGGCCCTCTCGCCGGGGACACGATGAGCAGCCTGGTCAGTGGACCACTCCTGGGCCGCGTACCGATCGGAGTCTCTGTGCGCGACCCGCAGCTACGGTGCGTGTACGCCAACGACGTGATGGCGGAGCACGACGGCATCCCTTGTGACCAGCGGCTCGGCCGCCGGCTGACCGAGGTCGCTCCCGGTCCCAGGTCGGAGGCGCTCGAGGCCATGACGCGACAGGTGCTGCGGAGCGGCACGACCAAGGTGCATGAATACCGGACGTGGATGCCGGTGGGCAAAGGCCGGGGGTACCCGCTCGCAGCGTCGTTCCACTGCCTCCAGGGGGCCGACGGTCAATCGCTGGTGGCATGTCTGGTCAGTGCCGACCCCGCGGAGAGCCGTCTGGCTCGGGAGCGCCTCGCTGCGGTGGGAGAGGCCGAAGCGCGGCTCGGCGGGACGTTGGATGTGATGCGGATCAGCCAGGAACTGGCCGAACTCGCGGTACCGCTGCTCGCCGACTTCGTCGCCGTGGATCTGGAGCAGTCGACGCCGTCCGGTGACCGTTCCACCGTCCGTGCGGCTTCGGCGGGCGAACAGCGTCCGGCTCTGCGCCGTGCGGGGCAAGCCTCGATCCACGCAGGGGTTCCGGAATCGCCATGGGTGCGTGGGGGGCCGGTCACCGTGCCGCAGGCCTCGCCGTTCGCCGCGGTCCGGAACACGGGCAGGTCTCACCTGGAACCGATCCTCGACCGAGCACCGGGGACATGGATGGATCACGTTCCGGCTGTTGGGGAGAAGACCCGCTCCTGCGGGGTGCACTCGCTGATGGTTCTCCCCATCCGTGCGCAGAACGCCCTTCTGGGTGTGGTGCTGTTCCTGCGTACGGAGGACCCCACACCGTTTCATGAGGGTGACCTGTTGCTGGCTGAGGAGCTGGTCAGGCGCGCCGTGCGGGCGCTGGACAACGCGCGCCGGTATGCGCGCGAGCAGACTGCGGCCCTGGCCCTGCAGCGCAATCTGCTCCCCCGTCGACTGCAAGGTGGCATAGCCGTCGAGACGGCCTCACGCTACCTGCCGGCCGACGTGGAACACGGCGTCGGTGGCGACTGGTTCGACGTGATCCCGCTGTCCGGAGCGCGCGTCGCCCTGGTCGTCGGCGATGTCGTCGGGCACGGTCTCCACGCCGCGGCGACGATGGGCACCCTGCGCGCCGCCGTCCGCACCCTGGCCGATCTGGAACTGCCACCGGCCGAGCTGCTGTCCCGTCTCGACAACACGATCCAGCGACTGGTCGAGGAGGAGGACTGCGAGCCTGCGGACGGCACGGCGACGGTTGTGGGGGCCACCTGCCTGTACGCCGTCTACGACCCGGCCACCCGCGTGTGCACCATGGCCGGGGCCGGGCATCCCCCACCCGCGATCATCGATCCACAGGGCCGGGTGACCTTCCCGGATCTGCCGGCCGGAGCCCCGCTCGGTCTCGGTCTCGGTCTCGGTGACCCTTTTCAGTCGGTGGAACTGGAACTCCCTGAAG
This sequence comes from Streptomyces sp. NPDC057950, assembly GCF_042887295.1. Lineage (NCBI taxonomy): Bacteria > Bacillati > Actinomycetota > Actinomycetes > Kitasatosporales > Streptomycetaceae > Streptomyces > Streptomyces sp. NPDC057950. The sequence continues at coordinate 165,374 of NZ_JBHVPP010000020.1, read as the reverse complement.
GAAGCCTCATCGCCTTCTACACCGACGGCCTGGTCGAGTCCCGCGACCGCGACATCAACGAGGGGATGAACAGCCTGGGCGCTGCCCTCGCCCAGCCGGGTCGGGCCCTGGAGGACCTCTGCGACCGCGCGACGGAGTCTTTCCTGGAGCAGACGTCGTGCGACGACGTCACCCTGCTCCTGGTTCGCACCTGCTCACTCGGCACCGACCGGGCCGCCTCCTGGACGCTGCCCAGCGATGAATACGCCTCGCGCAAGGCACGGCAGTTGGTGGGCGGTCAGCTCCACACCTGGGGTCTGGACGCCCTCACGGACTCGACCAAGCTGATCGTCAGCGAGCTCGTCACCAACGCCGTACGCCATGGAGCCGGCACGGTCACCCTGTCCTTGAAAGAGCACAATGCCCTGACCTGCGAGGTATCCGACACGAACGTGTGCGTCCCCCAGTTGCGCAGCGCCGGCATCACAGACGAGAACGGCCGCGGCCTGTTCTTGGTCGCCCAGCTCTCCCGCCGCTGGGGGTCACGGCCGGCTCCGAAAGGCAAAGTCGTCTGGGCCGAACAGGAACTGCCCGGCGGAGCCTGCAGCCGATCACGTCCGCTACAGGCCGCCTGAACAAGGAGAAGACGGCGTCCGGTGCCACACACCTACGACTGCCGGCTCTGCCACCCCATTGCCCTGCCACCCCATTGCCCGGCCACACATTCGCAGGGCGACTCCCAACTGAAGACCGTTCAGGGCCCATACGAGCCCTCTGGACCAAGCCAGGGCCGCGGCACCGCGTGCCGTCAAAACCGAAGTCCGGCCTGTCCTGCTCCACAGCGACGCCCCTGATGTTCTTGCATCTGTCCCGGCCGATCGAGGCCGACCGGCTCAGGCCGCGCCACCGAACTCCCGACTGTCGTCACCTACGCCTCACGGTGCCGCCGAAGGGGTGTGTCACATCGACGGCTCGGGCGCGGTCACAGCTTGTGAAGCGGTGTCTTGGCCGACACGAGGACACATGTGGGGTCGTCGAGCCCTGGAAGGAGATAGAGACCTGAATGAGAGTTGTCGTCGCGGGGACCAACGGCCCGGTCGGCTCCAGGCTCGTCGCCGGGCTGGCCGACCACGGAGTCGACGTCGTCCCGCTCTACCGGCAGGACGGCTCCGACCCCGCCACGGACCGCGGCCGCGAGGACATGCTGTGCGGCGCCGACGTCGTGGTGGGCGGCACCGATACGTCCTCGGCCGCCGACCAGGCCGGCCCGCATGCCTTCCGCTCCGCCACGGCCGGGCCCCTGGCCGCCGCGCGGAAGGCCGGCGTCGGACACCACGTCGTCCTCTCCGTCGTGGGTGCCGAGCGGCTACCGTCCGGCCGGTTCCGCGCGAGACCACTGCTCGAGGAGCAGGTACGGCGCTCTGCGATCCCCTGCTCGATCGTGCGTACCGCGCCGTCCCTCGAACGTGTCGAGTCCGTGGTTCGCGCCGGTACGCCCAGGAACGGTGGCATACGCGTCGAGCCCGCTTTCATGCGGCCCGTATCCGCGGACGACGACTGGCTCACCCACCAGTGACGACCTCGACACCATCGCCCATCCACCGCATCCGTCCCTTTCCACGACCGCAGGTGCACCTCCCGCGGTCCGCTTCATCACCTCTCCACACTCCGACCGGAGGCTGCCATGAGTGATCTGGCACAGTTCGCATCGTCATCCTCGGCCAGTGAGCTCGACCAGCTGCCCGACCAGGACGCCGAGGAGACCGCGGAATGGCGGGCATCGCTGGATGCCGTCATCAAACATGCCGGGCCGGAGCGCGCCGTGTACCTACTGCGGCGCGTGCACGAGCAGGCTGCGGCGTCCGGAGCAGCCGTGCCCGGACTCCTTTCCACGGACTACGTCAACACCATCCCCGCCTCGGCCCAGCCGGCCTTCCCCGGCGACATCGCCATGGAGTCCAGGATTACCGCGCTGAACAGGTGGAACGCCGCGGCGATGGTGACCCGCGCCTCCCACCTGGGCCTTGGCGGCCACATCGCGACCTACGCGTCGGCAGCCTGGCTCTACGAAGTCGGGTTCAACCACTTCTTCCGGGGCAAGGACGGAGACGGCTCCGGTGACCAGTTGTACCTGCAGGGGCACGCCGCACCCGGCATCTACGCCCGAGTGTTCCTGGAGGGCCGACTGCGTGAGGAGCAGCTGGACGGTTACCGACGCGAGGCCGATGGGAAGGGTCTGCCGTCCTACCCGCACCCCAGACGTCTGCCGTGGCTGTGGGAGTTCCCGACGGTCTCCATGGGACTGGGCCCCCTCGCCGCCGTCTACCAGGCCCGGTTCAACCGCTACCTCCACGCCCGGGGCATCAAGGACACGTCCCGGTCGCACGTGTGGGCCTTCCTCGGGGACGGGGAAGTGGACGAACCGGAGGCGATGGCCGCACTGGGGCTCGCCGCCCGCGAAGGGCTCGACAACCTCACCTTCGTCGTGAACTGCAACCTCCAGCGCCTCGACGGACCGGTGCGGTCGAACTCCAGGATCGTGCAGGAACTCGAGGCCCGGTTCCGCGGTGCGGGCTGGCAAGTGCTGAAGTCCCTGTGGGGCGAGGCATGGGATCCCGTGCTGGGGCAGGACAGCGACGGGGCGCTGGTCCGGCGCCTCGGTGAGGTGCCCGATGCCCAGATGCAGACGTACGCCGCGCGGGACGCCGCGTACGTGCGCGAGCACTTCTTCACCGGTGAGGCGCTGTCCCGTATCGCTGCCGGGCTGAGTGACAGCCTGCTGACCAAGCTTTTCACCGACTCCCGGGGAGGGCACGAACCCCTCAAGGTGTATGCCGCCTATCGGGCCGCCGTCGAACACCGGGGGCAGCCGACCGTCGTCCTGGCCCAGACGGTGAAGGGACACACACTCGGGTCGGACTTCGAGTCGCGCAACGCCAACCATCAGATGAAGAAGCTGACCCTGGCACAGTTCCGGCGGATGCGTGACGCACTGGAGTTGCCCATCCCGGACCGCGCGCTGAACGGGGACCTGGTGCCGTACTGGCACCCCGGTGAGAACTCGGAAGAGGTTCAGTACCTGCGCGACCGGCGTGCTGCCCTGGGCGGCGCCGTGCCGGTGCGGCGGGTCGTGGCGAAGCCGCTGCGACAGCCGCCGTCCGGGCCCTTCGAGGCTCTGCAGAAGGGGTTCGGCAAGCAGGAGGTGGCCACCACCATGGCCCTGGTCCGGCTGATCAAGGACCTCATGCGCGACGAGGAGACAGGGCGCCGCTGGGTGCCGATCGTCCCCGACGAGGCGCGGACGTTCGGCATGGAGTCCCTGTTCCCGTCGGCCGGGATCTACTCTCCCGCTGGGCAGACCTACGAGCCGGTCGACGCCGATCAGTTGCTGCACTACCGGGAGGTTGAGAACGGACAGCTCATCGACGAGGGCATCACCGAAGCGGGATCACTTGCCGAGTTCACGGCCGCTGCCACTTCATACGCCACCCATGGTGAACCCATGATCCCCTTCTACATCTTCTACGCCATGTTCGGATTCCAGCGGACGGGTGACCAGTTCTGGGCCCTGGCCGATCAGCTGGGACGCGGCTTCGCGATCGGCGCGACGGCCGGCCGCACCACCATGACGGGCGAAGGCCTGCAGCACGGGGACGGGCACTCGCAGTTGCTGGCATCGACGAATCCGGCCGTCGTCAGCTACGACCCCGCCTTCGCGTTCGAGATCGCGGTGATCGTCAGGGAGGGACTGCGGCGGATGTACGGCGACCAGCCCGAGGACATCTTCTACTACTTGACGGTCTACAACGAGTCGAAGCGCCAGCCGCCCATGCCGCCCGGTGCGTCGGTCGAGGAGGGGATCCTGCGCGGCCTGTACCGCTTCCGGCAGGCGGACTCCCCCGGCCCGGGGCCGCGGATCCAGCTGCTGGCCTCCGGCACGGCGATCCACTGGGCACTGCGGGCCCAGGAACTGCTCGCGTCCCAGTGGGGGGTGCACGCGGACGTATGGTCGGTGACCTCCTGGACGGAACTGCGCCGCGACGCCCTGACGACCGACAGGGCGCGGCTGGGTGGTGACGAGCGCGTTCCGTTCGTGACAGCGGCGCTGGCCGGGGCACCCGGGCCCGTCCTGGCGGTCAGCGACTGGATGCGGCAGGTGCCCGATCAGATCAGCCAGTGGATCGAGCAGGACTACTCTTCCCTGGGGACGGACGGCTTCGGGCTGTCGGACACCCGGGAGGCGGCACGGCGCTATTTCCGGGTGGACGCCGAGTCGATCGTGGTGGCGGCCCTCGACCGATTGGCGCGCACAGGCGCGGTCGCCCCGGGGACGGTCGCTCAGGCCCGCGCGCGCTACGCCTGGCAAGCCTGACGACGCGCCGCGGAAACCGCCGCGCACAGGCCGCCGTTCTGGACGCGCCGGTGACGACGGCCAACTCGGCCGTGCAGAGGTGTGGCGGGGGCCGTGGCAGAAGTCGGGGTGGTCATGGAACTCCTTCCGGAGGATCAGTGGGCCGCGGAAGGGGACCGCGATGTCCGCGGCGGCCCCTCGGCTTCCAGCTGACCACCGCGGGAAGGGCCCCGGGCGGCCCGGAGACGGCCCTGGTCGGACAGGTGCTGGCAGGGCCACCCCGCGGGAGGAGGAGGCGGCGGGGTGCGGTCGGGCCAGACCGGATGGGACGGACCGCGGCAGCGGGATGTCGACTTCCTGCGCACCCGCCGCGCGCGGATCACCCCCGAATCGGCGGGGCTGCCCGCCGAGGGACGCCCGCGCCGCGTCCCCGGCCTGCGCCGCGAGGAGGCCGCCCGGCCCTCACCCAAGTGGTCGACGACGCCGTCCTGCTCGTTCCCACGGCCGCCCCCGCCGTCGTACCCGTAGGGGGTCACACGGGCCGCCCACCGCACGGGTCGGCCCTCCGGCACGGACAGCTCCGCCCGGTACCCCCGCCCGCCGGCTCCGCCGCACCCTGGCCCGCCAGGGCGCCGGCGTGCTGCTGGTGCGGCAGGAGAAACTCCGTGTCGAGTGTCCAACCGCGCCCTGCCGCCTGTCCGCGCTCGCACGGCGCTGCCAGGACCGGCGGCACCTTCTCCCAGTACCGCGTCCCGATGCCCCACCCGGTGTTCCGCGCTCACGTGCCTCCGCCGACCGTAGGCATGACGCGGGCCCGCACCGTGTGAAGAAGCGAAAGCCCAGCCCACCGAGCGACCAGGCACAACTGCGTTGCCGCCGCCCGGCCTCGAGCCTCAGACACCCGCGCCCTGCGGGCAGGGGCACTCGAAGAGCCCGTAGGGAGCAGCAGCGGGTGAGAAAGACGAATCCCGCCTCCGAATATCGGAGGCGGGATTCAGTGGAGCGCCGGGCAGGCCTTGCACCTGCATCTCCCCGCAGGAAGCGGGGCGTCTTTCCTTGGACCACCAACGCCAGGCTCACCACTGACAGTTCGAGCGGCGAACGCAAGATCTAGTCTATCGCATGCGTGGAGCTCGGGAACATCGGGAGAACGGAGCAGACCGCGTGCCCCCAAGGCTGTGCCGGGGGCACGGCGTCCGTGACAGCAGCGGTCTGCAAGTCTTCGCGTATCCGAGCGAGGGCCGGCGCGACGGTGCCGCCCGGCCCTCGCCGTGCCCGACCGGCTCCGAAAATCCGACCTGTCCAAGGATGCGGTCTCCGGAAGATCCCAAAACCATGGTCCGCAGGTGGCGTTGCGCGAAATAATGTCCGCCATGACGTCCGAAGGCTCCTCCATCGACCCGGCCAAGCCCAGCATCGCCCGTGTCTACGACTACCTGCTCGGCGGCAAGGACAACTACGCCGTGGACCGTGAGATCGGCGACGTGTTCAAGCGCGACCTGCCCGGTTCGGTGGCCATCGCCTTCGCCAACCGCGCGGCCCTGACCCGGGCGGTCAGGGAGATCGCGAAGACCACCGGCATCCGGCAGTTCATCGACCTGGGCAGTGGCCTGCCGACCGCGGACAACGTCCACCAGGTCGCACAACGCCACGCCCCCGAGTCCCGGGTCGTCTACGTCGATATCGACCCCCAGGTGCTGGTCCACGGCCGCGCGCTGTTGGAGAACAACGACCGGACCCGCGTCGTCGCGGTCGACGTGCGCAACCCCGAGGGCGTCCACACGCACCCCGACACCCGGGAAATCATCGATTTCACCCGTCCCGTCGCCGTCATCCTCAGCGCCATCCTCCACCACGTCAACGACGACGAGGACCCGGCCGGCATCGTCCGCTACTGGCGAGACCACGTCCCCTCCGGAAGCTACTTCTTCATAAGCCACTTCCGTTCCGGCAACAACCCGGAGACCACGGAGGCCGAGAAAATCCTCCAGCAGACGTTCGGTCGCGGCCGTTGGCGCACCGACGCCGAGATCGCCGCCCTGCTGGACGGCCTGGAGATCCTCGACCCGGGGATCGTCCCCGCGTCCCTGTGGCGTCCCGACGAGAACGAGAACGACAACCCGTGGAGCAGCGGCGAAGAACGAGAACTCACGGTCTGGGAACACCTCATCGCCGCCGGACTGGCCCGGAAAGCCTAGACGTGATCCCCGGATGACGACCGCCGGACAGGGGAGCCTCCGGCCTCAAGGCTGAGGACGTGTGGTCGCGGCCGTCGGTATGGGTGCTGGTGACGTCGGCGGCGAGGCACCCGTCGGGGCCTTCGTCACTCTCCTGCCCGGCCCGACGGGGCACTGACCGCGACAGCCGCACGTGAGGCTGGGGAGTCGGGCACTCAATGATGCCTTCGGTGGTCAGAACTGAGGACGGCCGCCGCGGCGCGGCTGCCGGATGCCACCGCGCTCGACGGCGAGCTCGTCGCGTCGGAGGAAAACCGGCTCGCGTTCGAGCGGTGGCAGCCGAACCTCATCAACTGCCACCACAAAATGAGGAAAATCTAACTGGGCACCTTGGTTGGCGAGTTGGGCTTCTCTTGGACGGTTCGCACAGATGAATGCCGGACCCCATTCGCCGCGCTCCAACACCTCACAGCATCCGCTCGGCCGTCGCCGCCCGTGCTCGCAGCGCGTCGGCCTCCTCGTGCCGGCCCCAAGCAGCCAGGATCCGTGCCCGGTATTCCATCGCGTACCCGTCACCCAGCTCCTCCGCGCGCGGGAAGACCCGCACGGCCCGCTGAAGGTCACCGCGGTCCCGGAAGGCCGCGCCCAGCGCGGTGATCGGGAACGCCTCGTCCTGTGCGAGGATCACCGGCGCCCAGCGCTCGGCACCAGCGGTATCGCCGCGCTCGAGCGCCTGCTTGACCAGGCCGAGCATGGCGTCCGGATCGCCGAGCGCCGCCGCCTTCTCCCACATCACCTGGGCGCGGTTCGCATCACCGGCAACCGCGTGCAGCATTCCCACGTTGAAGCCCGCAACGACGTTCCCGGCCGCCCAGGCCCGACCCCACCAGTGCAGCGCGCCATCCCCGTCACCCTTCATATGCAGGGCCGCCGCCAGGTTCCCCATCGCCACACCGTCACCCAGCTCCGCCGCAGCCGTCAGCTCGGCAAGTTCCCCGTCCGGCTCCTGCCGCCGACGGAACCACCAAGCCATCAACAAACACCCCGGCGGCACAGCTGCACCGATGCCCGATGTACGGGCGAGCGAACATCCCTCACCCGGCGATCATGCCGGCTCATGCCCCGGACAGGCCGAGTGAGGGCGGTGGCTCCCCGGGCGGACGAGGCCAACCTGGTCCCGCTCCTGGCAACCGTGCTCATCCCTTCCCCTCTCGGCTCCGCGCGAGCGAGGTGTCCCGCGTCCCACAGGAGCCGGACCCTCGAATGTCAGATCGGCCTCACGCTTCCATACGCGGCCAGGTGCCGTCCACGCGGAGCCAGAGGAAGCCGTCGCGGCCTTGCCGCAGCACATGACGATCGGCTGTTGCCGGCGGCTCGCCTGCTGACGTGGGCCCGCAGCAGATTCACCGCCAGGTCGTGACCGTAGTGGGCGGCCATGCCCAGGGGGTGCGACGGATCCGCACGTTCCGAGTCAGCGCCGAAGGCCGGCAGTACAGCAGTGATGTGACCGGCGAGTGGCTCACCGCTCTGCAGGGATCCGTCGCCCTCGGCATCGACGGCGTGCGTCAGCAGCGTCATGTGGCTGAGGACCTCGTCTGGTTCAGCGCCGATGGCCGGCGACCGAGCCAGGGCCTCCGCATCGTCGTGCTCGACCGCGTGATGGGCGGGTGCCCAGTAGGCACTCACCACGGCATTCCGCGGCATTCAACCGCGATCGCAGCCCGTCGGCCGGCGACTGTCACCGGGGTCGAATGATCGGTTGCACCACCGCAAGGGACATGACCGTCCAGCCGCGTCACGGAAGTTGACGCGTTGTTCGTCGCGGGTGGCCGCGAGCCGACGGCGGCGACTCCCGCGCCGTCGAGCAGGGACTCGCATGCTGGCGATCTTTCTTTGCCGCAGCTTGATCAGCTGTATGTCCTCGCCTTGATCGGCGGTGTCCGTGACATGACTAAGATGGGTGAACTTTGGGGACTGGAGGGGGAGTTGATGATGGTGCGACGGAAGGCGGTCGCCTTCGTAGGCGTGGCCATACTGGCACCGCTGGTGGTGTCCACCGTTTCCGCGCAGGCGGCGTCGGGGTCACTGACCATCACCACGCTGGGGCGGCACGGGGGTAAGGTCTCGACGACGGTCACCGTCGTCGCCGTGCCGTCCGGGCAGACGTACACAGTCAAGTCCGGCAAGCGGATCAGCCTGCCGTCGGGACGCTACATCGCGATGACCGACATCTACGAGAGCGCCACGGACGGTTGGGGCACCGACACCATCGGCGCGCAGGTCGTACAGGTGTCCGGCAGTACATCGGTGACGCTCGACGCGCGCAAGGGCAAAGCCGTCAAGGTATCGCTCGACACGCCCGCCGACGTGACCGGACCGCCGCGGATCAGCGCGCAGGTCTGCGCCGCGACCGTCAGCAACATGCCCCCCGCCTTCAGCGTGGGTGGCTGGAACAACGAGGGCGCCCTCTACGCCATCCCGAACTCCTCCAAGCTGCTGCAGTTCGGATACATGGCGCAGTGGTCGGGAAACGACAGCTACGCCACCGTGAAGAACACCACCGGCATCCCGGCCTCGCCCGGTGGGTCGTTCACGCGGTCGAAGCTGGCGACGATGCGCTTCTCGGTGCACAGCGGTACGCAGATGGGCAGTCAGAACAGCACAGCGCTCCAGGTACAGCCGAAGGTCGACGACTGCACGACCGACCTCATGGCCGGGGTCCACGACGACAGCGCACCGTACAGCGCCGTCGCCCATGTGACTCCCGGGACCTGGCAGCCGCGCGACGACATCTTCGCGAGCAACGGCGACGACGTCGGTGGCGGTTTTCCGAAGGTCAGGACGTTGAAGGCAGGGCAGAGTCTCACCCAGTACTTCGGCCGGGCCGCCTGGAGTCCGATGCACTATCTGCCGATGGTCCGGCACAAGTCCGTCACCTTCCTTCCGGACGCCCTGATCGGTGACCCCGACGTCGGCATCAGCGGGGCCGACCCGACGAAGGAGACGGTGGTCCTGTCCAAGGGCGGCACCACCATCAAGAAGCAGACCCTGACCAACTGGGGCTCCTCCGGTGCCGAGTTCTCCGCCGGCATCCGCTCGGTCGGCTGGTACCACCTGACCGTCGACGCCCATCGCTACCATCCCGGCATCACATTCCCCACCGGAATGCTGTCGTCGCGTGCCACCCTCGACTGGTATTTCAAGGCTGACCCAGCCAAGTCGGTGGTCGCGCCCGTCTTCCTGACCCGCTTCCTGCCCACCGGGCTGAACAGCCACAACCAGGCCGCACCGAACAGCACCACGACGGTCGGCGTGAGTGCCGGGCGCGGCTCCCAGGACCCCGACGTGAAATTCACCACGGTGTCCGCCAAGTCCGTCCGGGTCTGGTCGTCCGCCGACGGCGGCAAGACCTGGAAGGCGGCGGCCGTCAGGCACTCCGGCTCGACCTGGCAAGCGTCCGTCCACAACCCGGCCTCCGGCGCCGTCGCCCTGCGCTCCGAGGTGACCGACTCCGCCGGGGGCCGCTCGGTGGAGACCGTGTACCGGGCGTACGCGATCGGCTGAGGCCGTTGTCGCCTTCTGTCCGACATCCCGTCAGTTCCCCCTGAGGTCCTGCCGAGTCCTCGCCCTGGTGGCCAGGATGTTCTGTCGCCCAAATGCGGGGCCGCTCAGGTGGATGGGCTGTGCGGTTCGGTTGGGCGGTTGCGCGATAGGTACTTCCCATAGGCGAGGATGCGGTGGTCCTCTTGCTGCGGCATCTCGCCGAAGTCGGGGGGAAGTTCGCCGACGTGTTCCCAGGCATCTTCGGTGCGGGAATCGTCACGGTGCGCGAGCGCGTAGATGATCTCCAAGCGCAGGAGCTGGTCCTGGTCCTGGTCGTCGAGCAGGACGACGAGGGCGTCTGTGACGGCGGCCGTCCCGTCGTCCGAGTTGCCGAGGGAGATGGCGGCACGGGCCCCGACCTGGAAGTCGGTGTTCCGGATGAGGGTCAGCAGGGCGTCGCGGAACTCCGTGGTGAGGCTGCGGCCACCCATGGTGCCGACGACGGAATTCCGAACCTCGGGGTCGGGATCCCGTGGCAGGGCGAACAGTGTCTGGGTGGCGACTTCGGTGGGCGTGGGACCTTGCCGGATCAGGTCGGGCACCTGGCTGCGCACGTGCGGGTCGGGGTGGCCGACGTGTCGGAGACCGATGGCCTCTAAGAAGCCATCTCATTTGGTTGGGTAGGCTTCCGGTCGTGGTGGGGATTGTTGAGCGGCTGGTGCCGGATGAGTTGTGGGAGTTGTTCCAGCGTGTGGTGCCGGAGGCTCCATCGCGGCCTCAGGGCGGTGGTCGGCGTCGACACGGTGACCGCGAAGTTCTCGCCGCGATCATCTTCGTGTCGAGCTCGGGCTGCACGTGGCAGCAGTTGCCGACGGCGTCGTTCGGACCGTCAGGCGCGACGGCCCACCGCCGCTTCACCGAGTGGACGAAGGCCCGGGTATGGGCCAAACTCCACCGCCTGGTCCTCGACGAACTCGGCTCTCGTGGGGAGCTGGACTGGTCCCGTTGCGCGATCGACTCGGTGAACATGCGAGCCCTGAAAAGGGGGACCTGACGGGTCCGAATCCTGTCGATAGAGGCAAGTACGGCTCGAAGATCCATCTGATCACCGAGCGGACCGGTCTGCCCCTGTCCGTCGCAGTCTCCGGAGCAAACCTCCACGACAGTCAGGCGCTGATTCCGCTGGTGAAGGGAATACCGCCGATCCGCTCACGGCGCGGACCCCGACGACGCAGACCGGCAAAGCTCCACGCCGACAAGGGTTACGACTACGACCACCTGCGGCGATGGTTACGTGAACGCGGCATCGGCCACCGCATCGCCCGCAGGGGTATCGAGTCCTCGACGCGTCTGGGTCGTCACCGGTGGACTGTGGAACGCACGATGTCCTGGCTTGCCGGATGCCGGCGACTGCACCGCCGCTACGAGCGCAAAGCCGAGCACTTTCTCGCCTTCACCAGCATCGCCTGCACCCTCATCTGCTACCGCAGACTCACCAAATGAGATGACTTCTAAGTCGGGGTGCTCCTCGCCCGTCTCGATCCAGTACCGGGCGAGGTCGAGCAGCCGCTTGCGGGCGCCCTCGGTCAGCCGCAGCCGTGGGGCGTCGCCGAGCGCGGCCCCTACCAGTGCGGGGGAACCCCAGGTCGACGGCCCGCAGGAGTGGAGTGGTGCCGTCCGGCAGCTCGTGGTCGGGATCGGCGCCGCCGTCGGTCGGTGCCCCGGCGGTCTCGTAGTCGAACCCGGCCACGGCGATGCAGAGCAACGGGAGGCCGTCCGGGCCCGGCGTCCGCGGATCGGCGCCCGCTCGAAGAAGAGTGCCGATCGCGTCGGAGTCCTTGGCGGTTACGGCTGCCACGAGCCGGTCGGTCAACTCATGCTGCGATACCGGCGTCTGCCCCCAGGTGATCGGGCGGCCGGGGTCAGAAGGGCCTGGTCGGGAGGTACTTGCCGTCGAGTGTGATGACCGCGCGCTCGCCGCCTTCGGGGTCGGGGACCTTCTTGACGTCCAGCTTGAAGTTGATGGCGCTGATGATGCCGTCGCCGAACTGCTCGTGGACCAGGGCCTTGAGTGTGGTGCCGTACACCTGGATCATCTCGTAGAAGCGGTAGATGGTCGGGTCGGTGGGGATGCCTCCGGGAATGGATCCGCGGACAGGGATCGTCTGGAGCAGTGCCGCCGCGTCCTGGCCCAGGTTGAGGAGCTCCGCGACCGCTTCGGCGGACTCCTTGGGCAGAGGGTGCTGGCCAAGTACGGCAGCGGTGACATAGGCCACCGACAGTCCGGCGGCATCGGCGATCTGCTGCCAGGTGACATCCTTGCGGTTCTTGGCTTCGACCGCGGCATTGGCCAGAGCCTGGCGGGCAGCGGCGTCGAACTGAACATAGGTCATGGCGAGAGTTCCTTTCGGGTCCACCGCCCAGTTCAAGAGGGGTGGAGGGGGCTGGTCTGGGGTTGCTCACGCCCTCCTGAGCAGGAGGACGCTGCCAGTCAGTCAGGCTGTGGGTGCGGTCACCCCGATTTCGTCGATGCGTCCAGTGGTGATGTCGAAGACCCAGCCCTGTGTCGCCACCGTGCCGCGTGCAAGCGCGCGGGCGACCGACGGGTGGGTGGACAGGTTGGCCAGCTGTGCACGCACATTGCCGCGCACCAGCGTCGCGACGTCGCGAGTGGCGCTGCACGCTGGAGCGGCGTCGGCATGCCTGAGCCAGGCGGCGACAGCCGGCGCACCGCTCAGATCCTGGCGCTCCGCCAGAGCTGTCATCGCCCCGCACGCCGAGTGTCCGCAGACAACGATGTTCGACACGCCCAGCACCGCGACTGCGTACTCGATGCTCGCCGCGATCCCGTCGGGGCCGAGGCCGTGAGCGGGTACGAGATTGCCTGCGGTGCGGATGACGAACAGCTCGCCCGGCTCGCTTCCTGTGATCAGTTCGGGAACGACACGTGCGTCCGAGCAGCTGATGAACAAGGTATGCGGCGTGTGGACGGTTGCCAGGCGGCCGAACAGGCCCGCCTTTTCGGGGAAGACGTCCTTCTGGAATCGGGTGACGCCGTCGGCGAGGTGATGCATGCCTGGCCTTTCGACTGGTCCTTCGAAGCGTCGGCCTCATGGCCGCCTGGATCCACCATGCCCTGCCTGCTTCTATAGTGTCCAAGTCTCATTAACCATGACAGTTATTGATGCGGTCTATAGTTTTCACATGACCCTGGAACTTCGTCATCTGCGCTATCTGGCCGCCGTGGCAGAACACGGAAATTTCACCCGCGCCGCTAATGATCTGCATATCTCCCAGCCGACGCTGTCCCAGCAGATCAGACAGTTGGAACGCACACTGGGGGTCCAGTTGCTGGACCGCACGAGGCGCACGGTGCGACTTACTGACGCCGGCGAGGCGTTCCAGCACTATGCCCAGCAGGCCCTGCGCTCACTGACGACCGCGCAGCGCGCCGTGCACGACGTTCAGGACCTTTCACGGGGTCATCTGCGATTGGCGATGACCCCCACATTCATCGGATATTTCCTCGCTCCCCTGACGGCGGAATTCCACTCCCTCTACCCCGGTATCACGCTTTCCATCGAGGAGGCGGCGCAGGATCGCATCGAATCGGCCCTGCTCGCAGACGATCTCGACATCGGCATCGCTTTCGGCACCCCACGTCAGAACGGGCTCACCGCCACGGCCGTCTTCGCTGAGACCCTGAGCCTCGTAGTAGGCGCCGCCTGTCCCCAGGCGAGCCAGCCACTGCCTCTGCAGGAGCTCGCCACGCGGCAACTTGCTCTCCTCAGCACCGACTTCGCCACCCGCAGCCACATCGACGCCCACTTCAGGCGCCACCACGTCAGCCCGCGCATCGCCATAGAGGCCAACTCCGTCCAGGCCCTCATTGAAATCGTCCAGCGCACAACGTTGGCCACCGTGCTGCCCGATGCCATCGCGGACGATCATCCCAACCTGGCCGCGGTCCCCTTGATCCCGCCGCTGCCGCAACGCACGGCCAGCCTCCTGCGACGCGAAGGCGGCTACCAGAACGCCGCCGCCCGCGCATTCGCGCGACTCACTCACCACCTCGTGGACACCCGCGGCTACGGCCCGCCCCCGGACTCCGCCTGAGAGCCCTCCCGATTTGCCTGTGCCCCTTCAAGGATGCCTACGGTGGCGGACTTCCAGAGGCCCCGGCCCACTCGAGTGCACCTCGCCGGTCCGTGGTCTCGTCCGGCTGCTGTTACTCGAACCCGGCCGGAGGCGTAGGATTTCTCCGTGACACTGGCGGCGTCTTCCCATATTCACGCCCAGTACGAAGCGCTTGCGCATGCCGTACACCAATGTTTTCCCGCGGAAGGCGATTTCCAGCAGATTATCCGTCCCCTTCTTCGCAATCGAAACAGGAAGGCGCGATTATGGCTGCGAGTGTGGATCCTGATCGCTCCGAGTGGGACGTCATCGTGCTGGGTGGCGCCGCGGCGGGCGAGAACGCGGCTCAATACGCCACACAGTTCTCGGGTTTGGACGCGGTGCTCGTGGAAGCCGAACTGCTGGGCGGCGAATGCTCGTACTGGGCCTGCATGCCCAGCAAGGTCCTGCTGCGCCCCGCTGACGTACTGGGAAACGCGCAGCATGTGCCCGGTGTGGCGTCGCTGTTGACTGATCACGTGCTGGACGTTCCGGCGGCACTGGCTCGCCGGGACGCCGTCGTGAACGGCCTCGACGACTCCTCGCAGATCGGGTGGGCACTCGGTGCCGGAATCGACGTGGTCCGCGGGTACGGGCGTCTCGACGGGGAGCGCTCGGTGGCGGTGGACATGGCAGCGGGCGGCACGCGTGTGCTCACCGCGAGACACGCGGTGGTGATCGACACAGGGTCCTGCACCACCGTGCCGCCGATCGAGGGCATGGCAGAGGCCCGCCCGTGGACCTCCCGCGATGTCACCAACCTGCACGAGGTACCGCGCCGGGTCGTCGTCCTGGGCGGTGGAGTGGTCGCGTGCGAGGCGGCGACCTGGCTGCGGGCGCTGGGCGTGGCCGAATTGAGCATCGTGTACCGGCGCACCGAACTGCTGCCACGAGAGGAACCGTTTGCCGGGCGTATGGTCGGCGACCGGCTCAGGGATGCTGGGGTACGGCTGCTTCCCGGGAGATCGATCACCAAGGTGGGACGCGACGACCCGCGCGAGACGGGAGTGGGGCTCCCCCATGGCGGAGAGGTGACCGTCTGGCTGGACGACGGCAGCACACTCGTCTGCGACGAACTGGTGCTTGCCACCGGCCGTACCCCCAACACTCAGGACATCGGCCTGCCGTCGGTCGGATGCACCCACGGCGGCTTCCTCGAGGTGGACGACGAGCAAGCCGTACGGGCGGTGAGCGGGCATTGGCTGTACGCGGTCGGTGATGTCTGCGGACGCGCGTTGCTGACCCATATGGGCAAGTACCAGGCGCGGGTCGCCGGCGAGGTGATCGCTGCTCGTGCCACGGGGCGCTCCGTGGCCGGTGCGCAGAGCGGTGTACGGGGGGCTGCTGACGGACATCGCGGCAACCCGCAGGTGACGTTCACCGATCCGGAGGTCGGATCGGCCGGCATGACCGAGCGGCGGGCCCGCGAAGCGGGACTCGACGTGGCCACGGCCGAGTACGACATGGCCGCCCTCGCCGGCACGTACGTGATGCGTGATGACTACCTCGGGCGCGCCAAACTCGTCATCGACCGAGGCAGCGACACGGTTGTGGGCGCGACGTTCGTCGGTTCGGGCGTCGCGGATCTCGTCCACTCCGCCACGACGGCCATTGTCGCGAGGGTCCCGCTTTCCCTGCTGTGGCATGTGGTGCCCAGCTACCCCACCGCCAGCGAGGTCTGGCTACGCCTGTTGGAGACGTACCGGGCTCAGAGCTACGCGTGACGCTCCAGTCGTGCGTGGGCCGCGTCGGCTTGCCGGTGGTTCGCTCATGGTGCCCGACAGAGTCACCACCGGGGTGCAGTCGGGCGGACCGCGGTTTCGGTGAGCCGGGCAGTACGGACGGCTGGTTCGAATCCCACGGACCGATGGCAGCACGCGTCCGGCGCGCGCCCAGAGGCGGAGCGCAACGTCGCCCGGCGCCACTTCACGGACCTCCCTCCGCGCGGGAACTGTTCCCGGTCGAGGACCGTGACCGCGCGGCCGTGGCGGATTCGCCCGCCGTCCCGACGACGTGCGCCGGGCAGCCCTCGTACGCCGGCTCCGCGCCCGCAGCGAGGAGTTCTCGGCGCATCGCCAGGGGACGGCCTTCACGCTTCAAGATCGTTACCCGGACAACTTCTGGCAATTTCCTGGAGTTGGCCGGGCTAGCCTCCACTTGCGGTGGGCGGACCGCCGCGGAGGAGGACAATGACATGCGATCTCGTCTTGTGGCATCTGCTGCCACGGCAGCCACCCTCGCGGGCCTGGTGCTGACGTTCGGGCTCGGGGGAACGGCCCAGGCTGCCACCCGAACCCCGGTCACCGCGGCGGAGTGCGGTGCGACCGGCGGCCTGGTCTTCCCGCTGGGTCTGGCCGGAGCCGTCTGCGTCTGGCTCGGTCCCCAGGGCTGGGTCGACGCGGACTCCGCGCAGATCACGGACATCCATTTGTGATCAGGCGACCCGGCGGCGGCATGCGCGGCCGGGTCGCCGCGCGCCGCCTGTCCAGACGCGGCGTGCGGCTTGGCCCGATCGATTCGGTGGCTCAGTGGCCAGGGACGGTGATCGTCACCGTGGCACCGGTCCTCAACGCGGAATCGGGGGCCGGGGACTGGGCGGTCACCTTGAGGGAGTCGTCGCCGATCTCGGAGTCGTCGGTGAACGCCATGCCGTAGTCCAGTTCGGCGAGTCGGCTGCGTGCCTCGGCGACCGTGAGTCCGGTGAGGTCGGGGACGACACCCTTCGCGGCGGTGGAACTCGGCTTGTCATGGGACGTCGGGGAGACGGTGGCCGGTGCGGGTGAGCCACCGTCGGTGTCCTCACAGGCGACCAGTGAGGCGAGTGCGAGCAGCAGCGTGGCGGCGGACAGGGCGGCTAGGCGGACAGGACGAGGGCGGACGTGGCGCATGAAGGACTCCCCGTGAATGACGCCCATGGACGTTCCGTGGCGTGCCGGATCTCAGGGTGACGGCCCGTCGTCACCCGGCGCCATACGCAGAGCGGCGTAGCCCCGCGACCAGGAGAACACCTGCTCGAGCCGCGGCGCGATCGCCGGGCTCCTGGGCCAGAACGGCAACAGCGGCACCTGCCGACGGGTCCGGTGGTGGTGTCGGCGAGTTCCGTCTCCCCGGACACGACGGTACGGGGCCGCCCTCGCGGAGGGAGGCCCCGTACCGTTCGTCACTGTCCGGAACTCACTCGGTATTGATCTTGAACGTGCTGGTCGTGTTGCGGATGTCCTGGGCGTTGCCGCTCATCCGCAGGTTGCGGAAGGTGGCCTCGCCGACGGCGGGACCCTGACCGGGCTCCGGCAGCTCGTTGGCCCAGATGCCGAATCCGGACTTGGCGTCGAACGCGTCCCCGCTCTTCTTGGAGTTGGTGATGGAGATGTCGGTGAAGATCGTGTCCTTCACCGGGAACTGGGGCTGGCCACCGACGTAGTTGGTCTGGAACATCACGCCTCCGTAGGTGGAGTCGTCGATGTCGACGTCGTTGACCCGTATCCCCTGGAAGACCTTCGAGGCGGAGAACGCCCAGATGGCGGGGAAGACCTGCGAGCCCCAGAAGTGGCCGCCCGTTCTGTCCAGCGACACGTTCTCGATCGTCGTGGGGTCGGTCCCGAAGCCGTTCATCGGGTAGCCGAAGTCCAGCGAGGAGATCGTGATGCCGGAGTAGACCAGGGTGTCGGCGACACGGATGTTGCGGAAGGTGTTTGCGTAGCCGCCGTAGACGGCGATACCGGCCGCTCTCCAGGTGAGTGTCGACGTCAGGTTCTCGTAGAGGTTGTTCTTCTCGTCCGCGCCGCCGGAGTCGATCGCCGAGAAGAGCGCGAAGCTGTCGTCGCCCGTGGCCCGGGCGTCGTTGTTGACCACGTGGTTGTCCGTCGAGCCGTTCGTCATGTTGATGCCGTCGGCGAACGTGTCACGGATTCGGGAGTTCTTGATGGTCATGTTGTCGGTGTTGGCGCCCCAGTACAGGCACACCATGTGCTCGACCCAGATGTTGTCGATGGTGATGTCGGAGACGTTGGAGAAGTCGAACACCTTGCCCGGGCCGTCGATCCGGGACGTGTAGTTGCCGAAGTAGGAGAAGCCGGCGAACGTCGAACCCTTGGCGCTCGCCTCGGCCCGGAAGCCGACGTCGGTGTTCTCCTGCGAGGAGGGAGCGTGGAAGCGGGTGAACCACGGTCCGGCGCCGACGACCTGGACCGCCTTGCCGTAGACCTGGAACTTGCTGGAGGTCTCGTAGTCACCGGCGGGCAGGTAGACGCCGACGAGCTTGCCCGTGGTGTCCATGCGGACCTTGTCGAGCGCGTTCTGCACGTCCTGGTGCGCGAAACCGGCCGGAACCGTGTAGGCGGCCGGGTCCGGGTTCGCGGCGGCGGTCGCCTGCTCCGTGTTGATGAAGTCGATGTCGTAGTAGGTGGAGCTGTTCGCGGCGTCCTTCTGGAGCCGGATCTTGGAACCGGCCGGCACGGTCTTGCCGAGCAGCAGGTTCGCCTCGTCGTAGATGTGGCGCGGAGCACCGGAGCCGGGCGAGTTGCCGGGCGCGGTCTCGTTGCCGTACAGCCAGGCGTACTTCGAGGTGAGGTCGATCGTCTTGAGGAACTGGCCGTCCACGTAGACGTTGAGCGTGCTGTCGGTGCCGTCCGGGATCGAGAAGCGGGTCACGAGGCTGTTGGTCGCCGCGCGGGTGGTCCACTCGACGTACTGGCCGGTCCCGGTGAGGGTCACCGCCTTGCGGCCGCTCGCCTCGCCCGCCGCGTCGCCGATGGTCCGGTTCGGGCCGACGACCTTGGCACCGCCGCCGACCGTGCCGTCCTCGGCCTCGTACATGTCGTACGGCATGTCCGCGCCGCGGCCGACGAACAGGGACTGCGTGGTGGTGTTGTTGGCCCGCTTGACGGGCAGTTCGTTGGCGTCGTCGGCGATGACCGTCTTCACGGTGTACTTGCCGTTGACGCCCGTCCACGAACCGAGGCTGACCGGAGCGGTCGTCTGGCCCGAGGCGATGACGCCGTTGTAGGAGCCGCTGAGCGTCTTGACGGTGGCGCCCTTGGAGTCCTGAATCGTCAGGGTGACGCCGTGGGCACCGGAGGCCGAGTCCGTCGTGCCCTGGTTCTTGATCGCGACGGTGAACTTGACGTCGTCACCCGCCGAGGCGCTGGAGGGCGTCCAGGAGACCGGCGCCGCGATCAGGTCGGAGCTGGAGACGGGCTTGACGACGAGGGCGTCCGAGCGGGTGAAGACGTTGTTCGCGTCGTTCTGCTCGATGACCTTGTTCGACGGGTCCACCTCGGCGCCGACCGGGTAACTGCCCGCGTCCCGGGCGCCGATGCTCGCGGTGACCGTCTTCGTCTCCCCTGTGGCGAGGGCGGGAACGTCCGCCGTGGCGACCTTCGTTCCCCCGAGGGTGAAGTTGAGGTCGGTGGCCTTGGACGCCTTGGTACCGCTGTTGGTGACGGTTGCGGTGAGACTGATGGCGTCCGACTCGACAGGAGCCGTGGGCGTGTTCGTGATGCCGGTGACCTTGAGGTCCGGGTTCGCGGCGGGGGTGCCGATGACCTGGAACTCGGCGACCTGCCCGCCCGGAGCGCCGGTGTTGGAGGTGAACTTGAGCTGGATGTCGGCGGCGGAACCGGAGACCGGGATGGTCACGGTGTTGCCACTCGCCGGCGAGAACGTGTAGTCCTTCGCCGCGGCGAGGCTGGTGAAGGTCGTCGCGTCCTGGTCACGGCCGAGCACCTGGATGTTCTGCGTGCGCGTCGACCAGGCCGCGTCCGGACTCAGCTTGACGACGATCTGGCTGAGATCGGCGTTGGCTCCCAGCTTGGTGGTGAGGGTGGCCGGATAGGCGCCACCCCCGCTCTCCCAATAGGTGCTGGTCAAACCGTCGTTGGCGTTGGTCGCGATGAACGTGAAGGTGGACGAGGACGCATCGATGGGCTTGCCCTGGGCCAGGTTGGAACCGCCGCCCGAGCCGGGCCTGGTGACGCTGCTGCTCGCCACCGACACGTTCCCCGCGGCGTCCTTCGCCTTCACGTAATAGGTGACCGTGGCCGCCGCCGACGGGGTGTCGGTGTACGTCAGGACGTCGCCCGCGACGGACTTGACGAGTTGGTCGTTGGCGTACACGTCGTAGCCGGTGACCTTGACATTGTCGCTCGACGCCTGCCAGGTGAGCCTCACGTCGCTGCCGGACTGTGTGTAGGCGAGGTTGCCCGGCGCCGTGGGAGCCTGGGTGTCGCCGCCCGATCCCTTGCGGGTGACGCTGTTGCTGTTGGAGGAGACGTTGCCCGCGGCGTCCTTGGCCCGCACGAAGTACGTGATGTCGCTGCCGGCCGACTGGGTGTCGGTGTAGGTCAGGACGTTCCCGGCGACGGTCGCCCGCAACTGGCCGTTGGCGTAGATGTCGTAGCCGGTGACGGCCGTGTCGTCGCTCGCGGCGCCCCAGTTCAGCTTGATCTGCCCGGTGGCCGGCTCGGTGTAGCTCAGGTTGGACGGAGCCGTGGGCGCCTGGGTGTCACCGGTCGTCGGCCCGTAGACCTCGAGTTCGGACAACTGCCCCGCCGGCCAACCGGTGTTGGCGGTGATCAGCACGCGCACGTACCGCGTCGTGGTGGTGTCGAAATTGATGGTCGCCGACTGGTCGCCGGAGCTGTCGAAGGTGTACGCCTTCGAAGCCGTCAGATCGGTGAAGTTCTGGTTGTCGGTGGAACCCTGGACCTTGAGCGTCTGACTGCGGCTCGGCCATCCGCTGGGCAGCCGCAGGGCCACCTGGTTCACCTTGACCGAGGATCCGAGGTCGACCTGGAGCCACTGCGGGAAGGCGTTGTTCGTGCTCTCCCAGTAGGTGGCCCGGTTGCCGTCACCGGCGTTGGCCGCGCCGTAGACGTCGGCGTGCCCGCTCTCGCTGAAGGTCTTGCCCTGGGCGAGGTTGGGGGTCGAGGCGGCGGTCGTGAGGACCTGCATCTCGGAGAGCTGGGCGGTGGAGGCCACCGAGTTCTTGCTGAAGTCGGCCCGCACGTACCGCGCGAGGGTCGCCGGGAAGGAGACCTTCACCGTGTTGCCGTTGCCGGGGCTGAAGACGTACTGCGCCGACGACTTGAGCGTGGCGAAGCTCTTTCCGTCGGCGCTGCCCTGAAGGGCCAGTGTCTGCTTGCGGGTCTGCCAGGCTTCGGGCAGACGCAGAACGACCTGGCGGACGCGCTTCGTCCGGCCCAGGTCGGTCTGGACCCACTGGGCCGACTTCTTTCCGGCTTGCCAGTAGGTGTCGGCGTCGCCGTCGGTGACGCTTGCGGCCGCGTGAGCGCCGAGGGCGCTGCCGGCCTTGGTCGCGGCGTCCGCGGCGGCGTTGGGCCCGCCGGCCGCGTGGGCGCCGATGGCGGGCATGCCTAGCACCATGACGGTGGAGGCGAGCGCAGCGGTGGCTGCGCGCCGTCTCCAGGATCTGGGCTTGTGTCGAGTCATGCGGGGTCACTCCCTGCGGAGGTTCGCGCGCCGGAGGGGGCGGCGAGGTCGGCTCGTTCCTGGGCAGAGCGGTGGCGCGGTGGGGCGGTACGACAGGACGGCGGGAGCTGCCCGCGCAGAGATGCATGACCTCTGTACGGGTAGCGAGTGCGCAGCTTCTTGCGCTCTTTCATCGCAATATTGCAGAGCACTGTGAGTCCGTCTACTGTCAGGACGCCACAAGTTTCACCGACCGCACCCGCGTCCCAGCGGTGGAGGCGCGGCGCCGGCAGCCTTCAGGCCGATGAGCAGGCCAATGAGTGCGCCCCGGGGGAACCCGACGGCGAGAGAGACATCCAGCGCGTTACTTCCTTTGAAGGCAGCGCACTTGACAGAGCGGGAGCGCCTTGGTCGTCCCCTTGGAGCCGTCACGCACCTGGGTGCGCGACGCCCGCCCGCGGCGCCGGACCAGGCTGGTCGGAACCTTGCACCAGACGTTGCAAGCGTACGCAAAAAACGCAACTTCTTGCGTACGCATGCGCCGTCCCGAATCTCTCCAACGTGCGGCACGCGCACCGTTCGGCCGCGGATGTGGTGCGCCAGGTGCGGAACGACCTCCCGAATGTGTCGCCTCCCAGGCCGGTCGGGCGCGCCCCGATCCTGGGAGGCGACCGTCAATTCGTCGACGGAGACCGTCGGGCACACTTCGGTCGCCGAGCCGGTGATGTCTCCGCGATCATGTGCGCCACTCGGGCCGCCGCAAGGGGTGTTGTGTGAGGCCCTGTTCAGTCCAGACGATCTTGCCGGAACCGGTGTACCGGGGCCCCGGTGCCGGGCGAGCTGAGCGACGATGGACAGTCCACGGCCGCCTTCGTCGAAGGTTCGGGCATGCCGGAGGCGGGGCGCGGCCGGGCCGACGTCCGAAGCCCGTGTGGGCGGGGAGTCGGACATCAGTGAAGGTGATCGGCCCTTGAGGCGGCGAGACCCCCCGTGGCGAAGGGCGGACAACGCCTTGTCCCGGCGGAGCCGGGAAGCCGGAAGCCTGCTCGGGACACCTGCCGCCGGCACTGTGGGACGCCCTGAAGCGGCCCGCCGGGGAATACGGGACAGCCCTCAGCGAGCGGGCCGGACAGGCCACCCGGAGGAGCCCTTCGCCGCAGCCCGGTCGCGACTTGCCGGAGGCAGCATCCTCGCGCTGGTACCGACGGGGCCCGCACCGGTCGCGAATGCCGCACGGCCGCTTGGGCCGCGCGGTAGGCGCACTACACCTCTCCGGCCCGCCCCCAGCCGTCGCGGCGCGGCGACCGTCCGCTGATGGTGAAGCGGTTCACTCGGTGGAGCACGGCCAAGGCCCCGACTGGCGGCTCGGTCCCGCCCCGCGGCTTTCCCCTCCGCACGGTCCTTTTCACCGCGCGGAGCGTTCGGCGGCGTCGGCGCCGTGGGCCCTCAACTCGCCCGACCGTTCTCACGGTTGGGGCGACGTGGGCGGACGAGGGTGTCGAGCGCGCCCACGGCCGCGCGCACATGGGCCGGGCCGCGACGGGACCGCTCCCCGGCGCACCACCAGGACAGCTGCCCGTCCGCATCCCGCGGGTGCATGCCCAGGCCGTGCTCCGCGCACAGCGGCCACGCCCGCCACATACGCTCGGTGACGGTTTCCTGGGCGGCGTCGGCGACGACCGCCAGCGCGACGGCGGGATCGCCCGCCGATCCCGGATGCCGGTGATCGCCGCGCCACTCGCCGGTGGCGAGGGCGAGGGCGATATGAACGTTCTCCGTCTCGTTCGCGTCGTGCGGCGCACGGGCCGGCAGTCGCAGGGGATCCTGGTCGGAAGGGTCGCCGTCAGGTCTCTGTTGCGGAGGCCGAGAGCCCAACCCCACATGGGGTACTCGGCCGACGAGACGCGGCGGGGCTCGGTGCGGTCGAACAGATCACGCATGGGCACCATTACCCGCCGGACAGCCCCCGTCGTACACCATGGCGTCGGAATCCGATCGCCGCGCGGCCGACGACCGACGACCGACAGACCGTCACCACCACCGAACTGGATTCCGAAAGATCGGCCCCGGTCGTTCGGACCGCCGTCCGATGCTTACTGTATTCGAGTTGGATACTAAAGCGATCGGTTGAACAGTGGCCGCTCAGGGCGTAGGCCCTTGCTCCGAACAGCGAGGATGGCCGGCAGACGAGAGCCGTCGGACCACATTCAGCTGGGGAGCAACCCGCCTTGAGCATGCGCAACGAACCTCGTGGTGCCACGGCATCCGAGGACTCTTACGAGAGCGAGCTGCCGGTCAGGCGCGAGCAACCCGGCAGTGTCGTGGTGAAGTGGCTGACGACCACCGACCACAAGACCATCGGCACCCTTTATCTGACCACCTCGTTCGCGTTCTTCCTGATCGGCGGTGTCATGGCGCTGCTGATGCGCGCCGAACTCGCCCGGCCGGGAATTCAGATCATCTCCAACGAGCAATACAACCAGGCGTTCACGATGCACGGCACGATCATGCTGCTGATGTTCGCGACGCCTCTGTTCGCCGGCTTCACGAACTGGATCATGCCGCTGCAGATCGGCGCGCCCGACGTGGCGTTCCCGCGGCTGAACATGTTCGCCTACTGGCTGTACCTCTTCGGCTCGACGATCGCGGTCGGCGGCTTCCTCACCCCGCAGGGCGCGGCCGACTTCGGCTGGTTCGCCTACTCGCCGCTGTCGGACGCGGTCCGTTCGCCGGGTGTCGGCGGCGACATGTGGATCATGGGTCTGGCCTTCTCCGGCTTCGGCACGATCCTCGGCGCGGTCAACTTCATCACCACGATCATCTGCATGCGCGCTCCCGGCATGACGATGTTCCGCATGCCCATCTTCGTCTGGAACGTGCTGCTCACCGCGGTTCTGGTGCTGCTCGCCTTCCCCGTCCTGGCGGCCGCGCTGCTGGCCCTGGAGGCGGATCGAAAATTCGGGGCACATGTCTTCGACGCGGCCAACGGCGGAGCGCTGCTGTGGCAACACCTCTTCTGGTTCTTCGGCCACCCGGAGGTGTACATCATCGCGCTGCCCTTCTTCGGAATCGTCTCCGAGGTCTTCCCGGTGTTCTCGCGCAAGCCGATGTTCGGCTACATGGGCCTGATCGGCGCGACCATCGCGATCGCGGGTCTGTCCGTGACCGTATGGGCGCACCACATGTACGTCACCGGTGGCGTGCTGCTCCCGTTCTTCTCCTTCATGACGTTCCTCATCGCCGTACCGACAGGCGTGAAGTTCTTCAACTGGATCGGAACGATGTGGAAGGGCTCACTGTCCTTCGAGACCCCCATGCTCTGGGCCACGGGATTTCTCGTCACGTTCCTCTTCGGCGGTCTGACCGGCGTCATCCTGGCCTCGCCCCCCATGGACTTCCACGTCTCGGACTCGTACTTCGTGGTGGCGCACTTCCACTACGTCGTGTTCGGCACCGTGGTGTTCGCGATGTTCTCCGGCTTCCACTTCTGGTGGCCGAAGTTCACGGGCAAGATGCTCGACGAACGACTCGGCAAGATCACCTTCTGGACGCTGTTCGTGGGCTTCCACGGCACGTTCCTGGTCCAGCACTGGCTGGGCGCCGAGGGCATGCCGCGCCGTTACGCGGACTACCTCGCGGTCGACGGCTTCACCGCCCTGAACACGATCTCGACGATCGCCTCCTTCCTGCTCGGTCTGTCCATGCTGCCGTTCCTCTACAACGTGTGGAAGACCGCCAAGTACGGCAAGAAGGTCGAGGTCGACGACCCCTGGGGGTACGGCCGTTCACTTGAGTGGGCCACCTCCTGCCCGCCACCGCGCCACAACTTCCACACCCTGCCGCGGATCCGCAGTGAATCCCCCGCCTTCGATCTCCACCACCCGGACATCGCGATGGCCGACGACCGAAGCCACGGCACAGGAGGCCCGCTCCTCACCGAACGAGGACCCAGGTGAGCGATCTGCTGCGGCCTGGACCTGACGGCGAGCTCGGTAACGCGGTGGACGGCTACCTGCTCTGGCACGCCACCGTCAATGAGGCGGAGCAGCGCGCACGTGAGTTCGCCGAGGCCATGGACTGGCTGACCACATCGCAGCGGGCGGAGATCGAGCGGTGCTACGTCGCCGACAACCTGAAACGTGCTCGCAAGGACCTGGAACGGATCGCGGCCCGATGTCTCGACCTGCGGGCCGAGTACGAACACCGCTACCAAGGGCTGCGCAGGCGGTGCGTAGGGCTCGCCCTGGCCGTCTGCGCGGCATCCACCGCGGCCGTCGCCCTGTTGCTGATTCTGTGACCCGCGACAACACACGCTCGGCCCGGACCCGGTCCGGCTCCTGTCGTTCGGCGGCGTCGGTGTGACGGCGCGGGATGTCAGGGGTCGAGGAGGCAGTGGGCGGCGAGAGCGAGTGACAGCTCCACGACGTCGGACGGCCGGCTCAGCGAGCGGCCGGTGAGCTGCTCGCAGCGGCGCAGCCGGTTCAGGACCGTGTTGCGGTGGCAGTAGAGCCGGCCGGCGGCCCGCTGGGCGGAACCGTCACAGGCGAGCCAGGCCGTGAGGGTCTCCAGCATGACGTCCCGGTCGGACGGGTCTAAGCGCAGCAGCGGCCCGAGCACCCGCTCGGCGAGCGCCGCCCCGAGGGCCGGGGCCGAGACGACGAGCGCGGCGGGCAGGTGCTCTTCCAGCACGACGGTCCCCCCGGACCGTGGGCAGGCCCGCAGCGCCGTGTCCGCCAGGCGCCGGGCATCACCGATCGCCGCGAGACCCTCCACCACCGGGCTCACCCCGATCCGGGCCACGGGCGGGGCGGTGAGCCGGCGGGCGATCTCCCCGGCGTCCACGTCGAGCCCGTACGCCCAGGGGCGGCCGTCGTCCCCGGGACCGCCCCCTTCCGGCGCTGCCGTCGGCCCGGGGCCGGTGTCGAGGAGACCGGTCTCGTGACCGTGACCGGGTTCGCCCTCGTCGTGGGGGTGCCCTGCGAGCAGGACGATGCCGTAGCTTCCGCCGCCGTCGCGGTCACGGTCGCGGTACCAGAGGACCCTCAGGCCCGACAGTCGCACCTGCCCCCACGCGTCGGCGAACGTGCGGCCGGAGGGCAGGCGGGCCAGCACGACCGCGTACCGCCCCTGCTCGGGAAGGCCCAGCGCGGCCGCGGTGGCGGGCAGGTCGGCGATCCGCGCGGTGCCGTCGAGCAGCGCGGCCGTCATCAGCCGCAGCCGGTTCTCCCGGCGCCACATCAGCTCGCGTTCCGTCTGGCGGTATGCCTCGACCACGACGGCACAGTGCTCGTCGACGAAGTTCCACACGTCGGCGGCGACATGGATGAGCAGATGCGCGTCGGAGGGCTGACGGCGGGTCGTCTCGTCCACGAGTTCCTGCCAGACCATGCCGCCGCCCAGCCGGAATGCGCGCAGCAGGGCGTCCAGCGGGAGCCCGCGGTCCGCCCGTGCCCTACCGATGGCCCAGGAGCAGCGACGGGCGGCCTCGCGCAGCTCACCGGGCCGGATCAGCGATTCGACGTTGAGCCGCAGCGAACGCCGCACTTCGTCGCGCACACTCTCCGCGTCGGCGTCCATGGCGGTGCGATACGCGGGCTCACGCTCCCGCAGCAACGTCATCAGTCGTTCGGTGAGTTCGGGCAGCCCCGCCATCAGCGCCCGCGCGGCCCGGTGCAGTACTGCGAGGGCCTCGGCGTCGACGGCCGCACGGACGGCTGGTGCCGGAGTCCGGGATCCCGGCAGGGGCCGGCCGTGGGCGGGTACGAGGTGCTGCATCGCTGTCCTCCACCGGAGTCGGCTCGGTCCGGCCGGCCCGGTCGCCCGACGCGCGGCCGCACGGGTACTCCGGATCCGGACCTCCTGATCCCGCAGGATGACATACCGCCTGGTCGGTACCTAGGGGTGTGCGGTGGTCTTCTCGGCGCGGTCCAGCCAGCGGGAGAGCTCGACCCGGGAGCGGACCCCCAGGGCGGCGAAGACATTGCGCAGGTGATGGTCCACGGTGCGGGGGCTCACGGACAGGCGGAGCGCCACTTCGCGGTTGGTGGCGCCCCCGGCCACGCACCGGGCGATCCGCAGCTGTTGGGGCGTCAGCAAGGCCAGTGGGCCGGTCGGTTCGCTCTTTCCCGCGTCCCCGGTCGCCCGCAGTTCGCCCCTGGTCTGCGCGGCCCAGCCGAGTGCTCCGCCTCGCTCGAAGGACACCAGCGCGTCGCGGAGGCGGCCACGCGCCTCCCCCGGTCTGCGCTGCCGTCGCAGCCAGGCTCCGTAGAGGAGTTGGGTACGACCGCGTTCGAAGTCGCCCGTGAGCTGGTCGTGGTGGGCGAGCGCGGCGGTGAACAGCGGTTCGCACTCATCGGGTTCGGTCAGCAGCGCGTGGCAGCGGGCCAGTTGGGCCGGAGCCTGCGGATCGGCGCCCTGCGCCGCCCAGTGCGCGAACTCCGCCACGGCCGAACGGGCCTCGTCCGCCTGCCCGGTGCGGGACGCCGCCTCCACGAAGCAGGGAACGGCGAGCATCCGTACCGCGAAGTGACCGCGGCGCGGGCCCGCGCCGACCAGCGGGCCGAGCCGGGCGGCGGCCTCGGGAAGCCGGCCGCGGGCCAGCTCGGCGCGGGCCCTGGCCCACTGGGACAACGTGGCCGCCTGAGCGAGACCGTGCGGTGCGGCCACGCGCTCGGCGGCGGACGCGTGTTCCGTGACGGCTTCCTGGGACCCCTCGACCGACGCAACCAGCGCGAGGATCGCGTGGTGGTGCGCCGCGAGGTTGCGCTGACCGGCGCCGAGCGCCGTGCGCAGACCGTCCTCCGCATGGGCCCGTGCGCGGGCGTGCCTGCCGGCGCGCAATGAGGCGGCAGAGGAACGTGCCGAGGTGTCTGCCTACGCGTTCGCACCGCCTTATCTCGACCAGGACACCGGCAACATCGTCGCGCCCGTCGCCGAGACGGACGCGAAGAGCGACGCCACAGCGGCCATCTCCCTGACAGACGTACCCGTCGACCTGGGCGCGGGCGACGGCAGCTCGGAGGACACCGCCGAAGCCGCCGACGGCACCACCACCACCGAGGACGGCGTCGCCGCCCCGGTCACCACGACCGACGCGACGGTGACCCCGGTAACCAAGGTCGTCGCCCACAGCCAGGCCGAACTCGACTCCGTCGCCGACGAGGTCCTCTACCTCGACGAAAGCGACGTCATCGGCGCCGCCGCCCTCGCTTCGGCGGAGGTCGACGCCGAGACCAACAAGGTCGTCGTCGAGATCGCAGCTGAGGACGACGCACTCGCAGACCGGCTCGGACAGCGATACGGCACCGACATGATCACCGTCCGCGTCAACCCCGGCGTCACGCAGATCAACGAGACCGCAGACCGGTGGAGCGACAAGAACCCATACAAGGGAGGAGCCGGCTACGAGGCCCACTGGCCCTCCGGTGAGGCGGCGAACAAGTTCTCGGCCTGCACCACCGGCTTCGCCTGGACCTACAACGGCAACCCCTACATCGTCACCGCCGGGCACTGCACGACCCTCGACGGCTGGATGGACAGCTGGGACAAGACCGCCCCCGACGACTCGCTCAGCGTCGGCAGCGTCGACTACGACAACTACACGAACGGCAAGGGCTCCGCGAAGCTCTCCGGCCAGAGCTACTACTCGGGAGACCTGTCGCTGATCGGCGTCTACAAGAACAAGTACAACGTCTCCGCGCGCATCTACAAGAAGGGCAGCACCCTGCGCAGGGTCGAGAACCGGTGGACCACCCGCTCCGAGAAGGGCGAGCAATTCTGCACCGGAGGCGCCCGGAGCTCGGAGGTCTGCGGCTGGAAGGTCACCCAGACCCAGAAGCGGTACAAGTACTCCAACGGAGATGTCGCCGAGAACATGACCGTCGCCGAGAAGAACTCCGGGGCGTGCATCATCGGCGGGGACTCCGGAGGACCGGTCTACACGGTGAAGTCCAACGGCTACGTCTACGCGAAGGGCATCATCTCGGGCGCCGGGTGCGCCTCCGTCACCAACGACGGCGAGTGCAGTGACGCCTGGGACGGCAAGTGCCGCGTAATCTTCACCGACATCTCCCTGGCGGAGAAGGCACTTCCCGGAGGAGTGAAGAAGTCGTGATACCGATCAGGTACGCGCGCGTGACCGGCGGTGTCGCCGCCCTCATCGCCGGTCTGTCCGGGTGCGCCGACACGGGAGCCTGCGCCGGGGTCGGCGTGGTGTCCCAAGTCGGCGTGTACGTCGTGCAGGACGGCTACGACGATCTCGCGGGCGCTTCCTGGGAGCTGTGCACGCGCGGCAAGTGCGTCAGGGGCGAATTCGAGCAGGAGGCCGTCACAGACGCGAGCCTCACGCTGCCGAACGATGTCGACCCCGATACCGCCCCGGTCCGCTTCCGCGTCACCCGCGCCGGCGCAGCCAAGCCCCTCATCGACGACTCCGTCGACGTGAAACTCCTTCACCAGTCCGACAACTGCGGTGGCGGCGGCTACACCCGGGGACTGGCCTACACCAAGGAAGACGGCCTGCTCCCAAGCGTCCCGAAGAAGGTCTTGGCGGCCTGGCTCGAACAACACGAGTCCGAGGCCACCGCAGAGCCCACCTCCTCCGCATCATCCTGATCCCCAAAAACCCCGTGCCCGGCCCCTCCTCGGATCGGCCGGGCACGGCTGCGTGCACACGGGCTCACGATGGCTACGTGTCTCGGGGCGCTTCACCGAGTGCGGAGAGCGAACTTCGTTGTTCCACTGGCCTTGGCTGTTCGTGGTGCCATCCCCGCGTGCGCTGGGATGGCACCTCCAGCGGAGCGTACGAGGTGCTGGCGCTCGTCTGTTTCCCGCACCCGCGGGGATGACCCCGGCCTGCGGGTGAACGCGCCCTAGAAGCTGCACTGCTCCCCGTCCCATCAGAATGGCCGTGACTGCGAGAGCGCACGATCTTCTCCACCGTCGGCGTCGACAGACCTCGATCGGTCATCTCTGACGGGAACGGGCCGCCGGACGGAACACCCCCACGTCGGCGGGGAGGACGGCGGCGAGGTATATGGGTTCGTACACCGCACCGGAACACCCCCGCGTCGGCGGGGGGGGACTTCTCGACATACTCGGCAGAGTTTCGAGAACCTTCGTGCCGGTGTGGAGAAACAGACCGCGTACGGCTGTCCACTTAGCGACGCCTGCTCCGCAACTCCGCCATGTCCACAAACGTACTGTCGTTGCAGCCCGAAGCCACGAACGCGTCCACCGCCGGCGCGGATGCGATGCGGGCCTGCCAGACCTGGACGACCTCCTGGCACGTCGTACAGTGGCAGGCTCTCAATAGGTGACCTTCGGTCATGCTTTACGTTCTGGCGCATGCAGAGGTTGCTCGCGCGGCTGTAGGTAGTCCCGGCGCCCGTCGGGGTAGCTCCACTCAGATCCTGTGGCTGGAGTGGGCTCCGGGACGGTCCAGCGCCCGCGGGAAGGTTCCTCACCTTGGTGGGGGCGTCAACACAGGTGGACCGTGCCCAGCGGTCACGCGACGCTTCCATCGCCTCGATGCTCCAGTAGATGTATTTGCAGGGTCTCGCCGCTCGTGGCACAAGCCGTGCCCGTCAACCTGTGCCTCCCCTCGGGGCGTAGAGACCATGACTGGAGGGGAAGTTGGGAGTCATGGCGGAGAGGAGGGCTACGCTCGCTGCAACAGCCCGGTGTTGCAACGACTGGTTGAACTCGCCCACGGTCCTGGCGCGGCGTCTGATGGGCGGGCTCCCAGGCCCGGTACGCAAGCCTTGTGAGCCCGCACAGGGACCACCGGCCCGCAGCGCACGCGGGACGGGTGACGTCCGCCGGACACCGGTTCCGGCGGACGTCACCCGCTTGCTCGGTCGTACGGTGCGCGGCGGGGTCAGGAGGTGTGCGGGCAGTCGCCGCGGTACTCGGTGATCGTCAGCGACGGCTGCGGCAGCGGCAGCGGGCAGAGGAACTGCTTGTAGCGGGTGTCGTTGTCGATGAACCGCTTCAGCCACGAAATGCTGTACTTCGCGATCGTGGTGTTCGAGCTGTTCGGGGTGAAGTGGGTCGCGCCCCTCAGCTCCAGGTACGCCTTGTCGAGCGTGCTCGGCAGGCTCCGGTAGAAGGGCTCGGAGTGCGTGGCCACCGGTGCGATCGTGTCCCCGTCGGCGCCCACGATCAGCGTCGGCGTCTGGATCTCCGGCCAGGAGGTGTCCAGGTTCCAGCCGGTGAGCGGGATGGCGGCCTGGAGCGACGGACGGCTCTTCGCCGCCTCCAGTGTGCCGCCGCCGCCCATCGAGTGGCCCATGACACCGAGCCGGGTGCTGTCGATCCTGGTCCGCACGGAGCTGCGCTGTGTCAGGTAGTCGAGCGCTGCCAGCAACTGCCGTCCACGGCTGTCCGGTTGATCGAGGGTGGTGAGGGTGTCGATGGTGAACACGACGAAGCCCTGGGAGGCGAGCCGGGGGCCGAGCCAGGCGATGGACGACTGGTACGCGGTGTACCCGGGCGAGATGACGACCGCGCCGAAGGTGCCGTCACTGGTCGAGGTCGGGTAGTGGACGGTGCCGCCGCCGAAGCCGGTCACCGAGAGCGAGGAGACCGTGGTCTGCGAGACGGCGTACGACCCGCGGGTCGCCTCGATGCTGCCAGTCGTGGGGGCGGGGCCACGCTCGTAGGGGTTCGCGACGGCCTGCGCCGAGACGACCTGTGCTCCGATCGCCCGCGCTCCGGTGGCCTGCGCGGCGACAAGGCCACCCGCGGCGAGCAACGCCGCGAGGCCGGCCCGCGCCAGACGGCTCGTGAGCCGGTGCGGGCGGCGCGCGGACGGGACGGGGCCGGCGGGTGTGACAGATCCCGCGGGTGCCACGGGTGCGGCGGGTGTGACAGGTCCCGCGGGTGCGGCGGGTGCGGCGGGTGCGGCGGGTGCGGCGGGGAATGCTCGGTTCGGCTGCTGCACGGTGGGGGCGTCCTCTCGGTGAGGGCGACGGACCCGCGCCGGGGCCGCGGCGCTGCCAGGGCGTGGGTGTCGGAAGGCGCACGCTGCGAAGCGGCGGGGTCCGTCTCGGTGGTTGCGGTGGCAACTGTCCGGCCCACCCCTGGCCCCGCACATCGGCAGAATCACCGGCCTTGGCCCACAGCCGAACCGCCCGCGCCCCCGCCGCGGTTCACTCCCGCGTCCGCCAGAGGCAGCACGCCGGGCGCTCGCACCCGGCCGACGCGCTCAGGGCGCCGCTCGCCGGTCAACCGGGCCCGGGGTAGGTGACGACGAGCATCGTGACCCCTTCCGCCGAGGTCCAGGGCCCGTGCGGCATCCCGGGCGGGCGGCATGCGTACATCCCGGCGGTGAACGTCGCGCCGAGTGTGAGGTCGTGCAGGGCGCCCTCCAGGAGATGGACCTCTTCCCAGAAGGCGTGCCGGGACACGCCCTGGACGGAGGTGTCGGTGCCCGGCTCCCAGCGGACGAGCGCGGTGCGGGCGCCGGTGGCGGAATCCTCGGACAGGACCTGTTCCTGGATTCCGGGAGCGGCTCCCGCGGGTGTGCTCCAGCGCCCGTCGGGCCGGTGGAACTCCAGCTCGGGCTTGCTCATCGCCACACCTCCGGGCACCGGCCGGCCGGTACGGGGGTCCGCTCGCGGACGGCCGGCATCCCATCGAACTCCACCTCGGCCGCGAGCGGCTCCGGCCCGCCACCTGGCCGATGGCGCACGCTCCCCTCAAGGCTCACGATCCGGCTGTGCCCGATGCCCTTCGGCACCACGCCCGTTGGACCACCGGGGCCGCTCCGGCAGGCGGCACGGTGAGTCCCTTCCTCGGTAAGCGGCGGGTTCTTCTCGCGGTCGGGGCCAGTGGTGAACCGGCGGGGTGCGATGGGCACGGCGGGTTGCCTCCTTGACGGTTCGGTGGACGTCGGTGGTGGGCAGGGTGACCTTGGCGGCGAGCCTCTCGCCCGCGGCCGGGACGGGATCGCGGCCGCGGGACAGGTCGGCCACGGTGACGGCCACGGCGGTGTACGGCGCGGGCGGATTCCAGCCGCCACAGACGACGTTTTGCACGGTGAGCGGCACCGGACACACGGAGCCGCCGATGATGGCGGCCAGGCTATCCGCGAGCGAGGTGTCGGCGCAGCCCGGCGGAGGTGAGAACCGGTCGGCGATGAAAGGGGCCTCCGACCGGCCGGGAGAGGCGGTGGACCGCGAAGGGCCGGACCGAGGGCCGACAGGAACGATCGCCGGGGCCGCGCCGTGCGCCAAAGCGGCTGCTTCGCTGCCTACCGGTCAATTCAGCAGCGCGCGGGGCCGCGAGGCCAGGATCGCCTCGGCCTCGTCACAGATCCCCCGGACCACCTCGGCAGCGGGACGGACGGCGTCGACGAAGGCCGCCGACTGCCCGTAGAGCATCGCGCTGGTGTCCGGGTCCGGCGTGCCCTCGAGGGGGTTGACGTCCTCCGGAGGTGCGAATTCGCTCTTGCGGCTCCGCAGCGTCGCCTCGCACTCTGCCCACTCGTCGGTGAACCGATTATGGCGGACGCGTTGGCCGATGGTCTCCGGCCACGGCAGATCCGACACGATGTCGTAGGCCCGCGTCCACACGGTGTCGCTGCCATCGCTCTCGACGATCAGCCGCTTGTGGAGATCGTGCACCTCAACCGCTTCGGGGGTGGCGAGGAACGCCGTGCCCAGCCAAGCGCCGTCCGCACCGGCGGTGAGGACCGCCGCCAGCGTCCGACCGTCGCCGATGCCTCCCGCGGCCAGCACCGGAACATCGGGATATCGCCTCACCAACCCGGCCAGGAAGGGCAGCAGCCCCATCGTCCCGGTATGGCCACCGGCCTCCGTGCCTTGGGCCACGAGCACATCGGCACCCGCGGCGACCGCCATCTCCGCGTCGTCGTAGTTCTGGACCTGGCACATCACCCGCGCGCCGGCGTCCTTGGCGCGAGCAACCCACGGCTGGGGGTCGGCGAACGACAGCGCGATGACGTCCGTGCGCTCGTCCAGTGCGGCCTCGAAGTGCGCCTCGGTGAACGGCAGGAAGGGCGTGATGAAGCCGACTCCGAACGGGCGGTCCGTCGTGGCCCGGATGGTCGCGATCTCCGCGCGGATCCAGTCGGGCCCTTTCCAGGGGTGCGTTCCCCCGAAGGAACCGAGGCCGCCGGCCGCGGAGACCGCGGCAGCGAGCGTCCCGCCACTGTGCAGGCCCATGGGGGCGGACATCATCGGGTGAGCGATACCGAACATTTCGGTGAATCTCGTGTGCAACATGGGTCGACGCTAGCGAAATCCATGAACCCGGCCCACCTGCGACGCGGTGGGCCGACTGCTCCGTCCGTGGTACTCGGCCACCCGATGCCGTACCCCGCCCCCCGGTCGTGGCCCCGCGGGTGCGGCGAGGAAGCGGCGGGCCGGGCCTCGACCCCTTGTGTTCACCGTCCGCCCGCCCGGAGATCAGCGGCAGGTTGTGATGTGGCGGGTGCTTTCAGTCCTGGACAGATGCTTGATCGTCGTTTGTCATCTCACGTCTGCCCGACTCGGACCGCTGCTGGCTAGCGTCGTTGCTGTTTGCACTATCAACCCGGGAAGAGCTCCTATGTCCAATATCGATGACAACCCGTCACAAGAGCCGACCGAGCGGAGTCGGCGAGGTTTTCTGCGCACCGCGGCACTGGCCGGTGCGGGAGCGGCAGCCGTGGGAGTCGGCGGGACCGTGGTCGGCGGAACGCCCGCGTTCGCCGCGGAGTCCGCCAAGAGCGGCGGCAGGACCGGCACGTGGAGACCGGATCAGACCGCCCTCCAGTTCACCCTTGCGGTCATGCCGGACACCCAGTTCCTGTACTGGGGCAGCCAGGACAGCGTCAACCGGACGCCGCAGGAGGAGTCGTTCCGCTACATCATCGACAACAGCGGAACCGCCACCGACAACATCGTGTTCATGGCACATCTCGGCGACCTGACACAGGACGCCGATCCGTCGTCGTTCCAGCAGGTCGACAAGGCGTTCGCCGTGCTGGACTCGCACGGTGCCGCGTACAGCGTGCTGGCCGGCAACCACGACGTGACCGGCGACGACAGCCGCGGTGACACGCCGTACCTGCAGACCATGGGCCCGCACCGGTTCAAGCGGGCGAAGACGTTCGCCGGAGCGGACCCGACCGGTTACAACACCGCGCACATCTTCCAGGCCGCGGGCCGCTCTTGGCTGGTGCTGGCCCTGGACTGGCGGACCACCGACCAGGGCTTCGCGTGGGCCAACGACGTCATCAAGGCCCACCCGAAGATGCCGGTGATCCTCACGTCGCACGACATCGTCGCTTCGCCGTACGATGACAACGTTTTCCCTTACGAGTCCGGCGACCCGGAGGACAACGCCGTCCTCTCCGGCTACGGCCAGACGGTCTGGGACAAGCTGATCAACGACAACGACCAGATCTTCCTGACCCTCAACGGCCACTACTGGCCGCCCGGGCGTACGACCAGGAAGAACGCCGCCGGCCACGACGTGGCCATGCACATCACGAACTACCAGAACCGCTACTTCGGCGGTGGCGGCATGATCCGGCTGTACCACTTCGACCTGGCCCGCAACACGATCGACGTCGAGACGATCAACCCGTGGATCTTGGCTCAGGACCCGGAGTCGCGCAACGAACTGGCGGCCGAGCACGCGCGGATCACCGGTCCGGTCGACAACTTCTCCATACCGATCGACTTCGAGAAGCGGTTCGCCGGCTTCATCCCGGTCCCGGTCCGGCCGGCCCGCCCGGCCGCCCGTGAACTGGTGAAGGGCACGCTGGCGTACTGGCGCTTCGACGGACAGGGCGCGCCCGGCACCTCGCTCTCCGCGGGCCAGACGATCCACGACCTCTCCGGCAAGGGCAACGACCTGACGGTGGTGACGGTGCCGGGCGCGGCCTCCGACGCGCTGACCTGGTCCGCCGACCACCACCCCGACCAACCCGGGCACGCCAGCCTGAAGTTCGTCGGCGGCAGGAACCCGGTCCACGGCTCGTACCTGAGCACCGGCCCGAAGGCGCCCCTGAACTCCGAGACGTTCACATCCGGGTACACGATCGAGACGTTCGTGATGCTGCCGCTGGACTGGGACTCCGGGAAGAACGGCAACGCGTCGATTCTCAGCCGTCGGGGTTCCGCCGGAGCGGCCGGCAAGCACGGCAAGAACACCGACCCGAACGAGCCGCTGGCGCAGTTCGCCATCACGAACAACGGCCGCGAGGCGCAGTTCAACCACTACCCCCTGAACGACACCTACCCGACGACCAACTGGGGTCACGGCATGGTCGAACTCAAGTGGTGGCACCTGGCGGTGGTCAACGACGGCCGTTTCACGAAGTTGTACGTCGAGGGCGCTCCGGTCGTCGACAACCCGAACCGGCTGTCGGTCGGCCTCACTTCGCTCGGGCTGCCCTGGCTCGTGGGCGGCCACGAGTACGCGGGCGCCGTCGACGTCGTCTTCCACGGCAACGTCGGTGACATCCGCATCGTGAACCGTCCTCTGCGTATGGACGAGTTCCTGACCGCCAAGTAGGGCAATTCCTCCCGTCTCCGGCCACACGCCGGAGACGGGATGCCTCTCCGCGCTACGCCCAGGGGGTGGCTACGGGCCAACTGGTGTCGTCGGCCCATGCGTTCGCGTCGCCCCACGCGTTCGACCCGCCATTGCCGGCGATGTACGCGGTGAAGTCGTAGTGGCACGGGTACTTCTCCGGACAGTTCACAACGGCCGCATGGAGGCCATCCACTTCGGCGACGACAAGGTCTGTGGCCCGGAGCCCGGCAACGGACCCTGGCTCATGGCCGACCTGGAGAACAGCCTCGTCTCCGGGGCCCATCCGCATCTCAACACGAACGACCCGACGGTCGACCACCGATTCCTGACCGCCATCGTCAAGGGTGAGCCGGGCCGCTGGGTCGTCCGAGGCGGCACCGCCCGGTCCGGCGGGCTGTCGACCTCCTACAACGGTGGCCGTCCCAGCGTCGCGGGCCCGCACTCAGCACGGCGACGCCCCGGGTGGGTGTTGTCCGAGGCGCGTCCGACCTGGTGGAGCTGCCCGTCGTAGGCGGAGTACAGGGCGCGGGTGGTGCTGTGGGCGGCGACGCAGGCGGTGCCGCCGGCCACGTAAAGGTCACAGGGCTGTGAGCCTGCCGCCCGCGAGGGCTGCGTGCCGAGGGTGAGCATTCCCGGCGACGGGCGCGCCGGGGGCGCCTGTGGACAGCGCCCACCGTCGGACCCGATCCGACAACGGGATCGATCGGAACAGACACATCGAGCTCTCCTCCGGTGCGGAGGCGGGTCCCGAGTCGACGGCCCGGGACCTGACCGATTCCGTCCGAGGTCGGCATGACCAGCCCGGCACGTGTGCTGGGGAAATGCATGTGCTTCGAGGCACCGGCGCGTGATGCACCGCGCGCCGCCGGGGAGCGAAGAGTCCTGCCAGGGGGACGGCCGCCGCGTCCTGCCGGGCCGGCGTGACGGCCTCAGGTGGCCTCCGGTGTCGGCCGGGCTCAGCCGGCCTCGCGGTCGAGCACCGGTGCCGAGAAGTTTTTCGCGTCTGCCGCGAACTTTGTCGCCGTGCGGCGCATCGGACACGTGTACAGGGCAAGAAGACGGCTCACGGCTGCCCACGGCGGCCGTGCCGCCGGACCAGAATGGAGTGTGATCGTTGTGATGAACGCTTACCGGAACACGGACCAGTCGGCGGTCCGTCCGGCGTCGGGTGCTCGCGGCAACCGCCGAATCAGCCGTGCGGTGCTCGCGGGGGCCGCGGCCGTCGGGCTGGGGCTCGCGGGTACCGCTGTCGCACAGGCCGCACCCGCCGGTGCGACCAGCGCCAAGGCCACGCCCACCTGTTCCGCCTCCGCTCTGAAGGCGACCTTCGGCCAGAAACTGGCCGGCGGCATGAACCACCAGGGCGTGGTCATAAATCTCCGCAACCTCAGCGGCAGGACGTGCGCGCTGCGCGGCTACCCCGGGCTGGGCCTGGAGAACTCCGCTCACAAGACGCTCGCCTCCCACACCCACTGGGGTGACACCTGGTACGCCGCCAGCCCCGCGAAGAAGACCCTCATCCTCAAGGACGGCGAGAGCGCCGAGGCGGTCATCTCCTGGAGCCACGCCAACACCGGCACCGCCGGTGCGGTGCACGCCTCGTATCTCCAGATCACCCCGCCCGCCGCCACACAGCACAAGACGCTGGCCTTTCCCCAGTGGGTCGACCACGGTGACCTGAAGGTCACCGCACTGGCCAGGCACATCGACGTGAACGAGTAACGCGTCGCGTGTGGGGGGCGCCTGTCCCCGCGAACACGCCCACGAGCCCGGATCAAACGGTCCGGGCTCGCGGGCTGTTCGGGGAACGGTCGCGGGAGAACTCCGCACTTCAAGGCGGGGCCCACGGCCGTGCTCCGCACCGCCCGTTGCAGCCCGTTGCAGCCCGTTGCAGCCCGTTGCAGCCCGTTGCCACCGGTACCGCCACCGCGTGCACGACGGCGATGACCGTGACCGCCGCACCAAGTTGCCTAGTTCCGGCGGGTCCTGCGGCGAACGGCTGTGACGAGGCCCGTGCCCGCGCCGACGGTGGCGAGGGCGGCGATGCCCATCAGCAGGGTCGAGTCGCCGGTGCCGGTCGCGGCCAGCGCTTGCGGGTCGTCGGGCGTGGGGGTCGCACCCGCGCCGGGCGCACCCGCGATGCTCGGCGTGGGCATGGGCGTGGCGGGGTGGGTGGGGGTGGGCGTGGCGGTCGGAGTGGAAGGAGTGGACGTAGGAGTGGGGTCCGCCTTCGAGACGTCTATGTCCTGGCTGAAGCTGCCTTGTTCGGGGGCGTCGACATAACTCGCGTCCGCGTCGGGGATCGAGTACACCTCGCTGCTCACTTCTCCGTCGGCCGTCGCCGTGAACGTCAGGGAGAAGTGCCCGTCAGACCCGGTGGCCGTCGTACCTTCGAAGGAGGCCGTGGAGCCCGGCGCGGCCGGCTGGTAGGCCACCCGCACCGTGCCACCCTGGAACGGCTTCCACGTCCGGCCGTCCTGTCGCTCCCAGTACCCCTCCGCGGTGACTTCGCGGGTGCCGCCTGTTCTCGGGCCGACCTTGTAGTCGCCCCGGAACCGGGTAGGACTCGCCGTGCACGTCACCGAGACGTCCGCGTGGGCGCCCCATGAACCGTAGACGGCGGGGTCCAGCCGTCGCATCGCGTACACGTGCACCGTGTAGACACTGTTCTTGTACATCGGGTCCGGGACGCGCTGGTCTATCACGGCGTTCGCGAGCCTGAAGTGTCCCTGTGCGTCGGTGGTCACCGTGCCCAGGCGGTCGAACTCGTCGACCTTCGGTGCCGTAGGGTCCGGATCATCGGGTCGGTACACCCCCCATTCGACCAGATCCACCGTCTGTCCGGGCGCCGACGGATAGGAGCCCGGTCTGTTGTCGTCGATCGCCAGCGTGCCGGTGACGGTGACCGTGCGGTGGTCGTAGTTCGCTGTCGCGGGTGTGACCTTGAGATCGTGGACCACGTACCCGGGATCGTCCTTCGGGGGGTGTGGTTCCGGCCCCGCGGCATGTGCGGCCCCGACGGGCAGACTCATCAGCAGGGAGAGGAGCGCGAGGGCGGCGACCTGTGAATCGGTTCGACGCGCGAATGACGTCAACATGGGCATGGATGTCCTTCCGTTAATGACCGGTTGGACCATCAACGGGCCGGCCCAGTTGTACGGCCTGGCCCGAATCCTCGGGGCCGTCGACCGCCCGACCGCCGGCTGCCGCCTCGGCACCGGACCCTTCACTCCGGATACACCGGGTGTCTCGGTGGAATCGACCTCGCGGCCGCCCAGACCCAGTTCGCGGTCCTCGACCGAAGTCGCCGACTACGGCCGCCGAGCCCCTGCTCAAGTCGCCCATGTGTCACCGGTGCAGGCACGGCAGCGACCGTCCCGACCGGTTCAGACCCCGGTCCGTCACAGCCGCTCGCGAGTTCCCGGTTGCCATCCCCTGCCATCCCCCAGGTGTTCACGCGCTGGGCCGTGCCGCCGCCAGTTCGCGTGCGGTTGCCTTGCCCAGACCGCGGGTGCCACCGGCGACGATGTGCACCCCTCTCCCGGTCGGCGAGCGCGACGCCGACGGCGGCCGGGGTGCCCCAGCCGATGCCCCCGCTGGCGATGCCCAGCAGGCTGTCATCCACGCGTGCCGCCGCGGCAACCGCCGGATTGCCGGTGATCTGCAGGGGTTCCGTGTCCGGGGGCAGGCTGTCGCCGGGCACGTAGGGGTAGTAGCCGAAAACCTCAGCCCCGATGGCGACCGCCAGGTCGTACCCGGTCAGCCGGTCGCTGATGGTCTTCACCGACATCCCCAGCGGACCGCCGAACTGGGGCTGGTCCTCGGGGAACGTCGCACGGTCCAGCAGCGGGGCACCGTAGACGCAAGCACGCAGCTTCTCCGCGAAGGAGACGGCCGTGTCCCAGTCGCCGCTGCGGTCGACCTCCGGCCCGCGGCCCGTGGATATCTATAACCAGATAGTTACTTGCTAGGGTGCGGCGTATGCCACGGGATTCCAGCGCCACCAAAGCCCGGCTGCTCGACGCCGCCTTCACCGAATTCGCCACCCATGGCATCGCCGGAGCGCGAGTGGACAGGATCGCCGAAGCGGCGGGAGCGAACAAGCGGCTGATCTACGTCTACTTCGGTAACAAGGAGCAGTTGTTCGACGAGGTGCTGCGCCTGGCGATGGCGGCGGGAGCCGAGTCCGTGCCGTTCGACGCCGAGGATCTTCCCGGTTACGCCGGAGCGGTCTTCGACCACCTGGTCACCCGGCCGGACCTCATGCGCCTGCGACTGTGGAGGCTGCTGGAGCGCCCCGCCACCACCGGACTCGAAGCGGACGCCTTCCGGCGCAAGACCGCCGAAGTCGCCGACGCCCAGGAGCGCGGCGGCCTCTCCCCGGAGATGCCGCCGGACGATCTCCTGACCATGGTCCTGGCCGTGGCCCAGGCGTGGTTCTCGGCCGCCGAGGATGTCGACCCCGGGGAGATCGGCCGGTCCTGGTCGCCCGAGCGTCTCGCCCTGCACCGTTCGGCGGTCGTCGAGGCCGCACGCCGGATCAGCGTACCGAAGTCCACTGCTCCACACCCATGAGGGCATGAAGGCATGAAGGCATGAAGTAGCCACAAGCACCCACTCGTCATCGCCGAGGTGACCTGAGGACTGCCCTCTGCCCGCGCGACCGGGGGAATCCTCCGGTCTCATCCCCCAGCGCGCGCCTGCGAGGCGTCGTGCCCAGGCTCCCGTCGACGCGATCCGATGAACGGTTCGCGAACGGCGGGTAGGGCTTCGACGAAGAAAGGTGATGGGGCGTGTGAGGCGGGCCGATTTACCGCAACCCTTCCTGTTGATGGTCGGTCTGATCAGCGGCGCCGTGCGGTTCGGCGCTCATCCGCCATCGCGCAGAGGAGATTCCCGTGGTTCGTGCTGCCTGGCCCGCAGAGAGTGCGACGCAGGCGCCGACATCCCCACCGCACGACCCGGGCGGCGGCGAAACGGCGGGCGGATCGGGGACCGGAACGCCGGCCCGGTCAGCGGCCGCAGCGCCGCTTCGCCTCGACATCCAGGGCCTGCGTGCGCTCGCGGTCTCGCTGGTGGTGCTCGCGCACGCCGGCGTCCGGCATGTCGCGGGCGGCTACATCGGGGTCGACGTCTTCTTCGTGATATCGGGCTTTCTCATCACCTCGTTGCTCCTGCGCGAGCTGGCGCGGGACGGCCGCGTCTCGGTGCGGAGGTTCTACGCCCGCCGGGCGCTGCGGCTGCTGCCCGCGTCGACCATCGTCGGGCTCGTGACGCTCTGCGGCGCCTGGCTCTGTCTGTCGAAGATCCGCTTCGAGGAGTACGTGGGGGACGCGCTCAGCAGCACCCTCTACGTGGTGAACTTCCGGCTGGCGAACGCCGGTACCGACTACCTCAACGCGGACAGCCCGCCGTCGCCTTTCCAGCACTTCTGGTCGCTGGCGGTCGAGGAGCAGTTCTACCTGGTCTGGCCCTTGCTGCTGTGGGCCGGCTGGAAGCTCGCGCGGCGCCGGACCGGTCTCGTGGCGGTGCCGTTCGCGATGCTGTGCGTGATCTCCTTCGCGCTGAACGTGCGGGTGACGGCCACCTCGGCCTCCTGGGCCTACTTCGGCTCGCACACCCGCTTCTGGGAACTCGGTGTCGGTGCGCTGCTCGCCCTCGTCGCCGGCAGGCTGGAGCGGTTGCCGACGTGGGCGTCCGGGCCGATGAGCTGGATCGGGCTGGTCTCGCTGCTGGTCGCGGCGCTCCGGTTCGACGACGACACACCGTTTCCCGGGTACTACGCTCTCGTACCGGTGCTCGGCGTGGCACTGGTCCTGGCGGGCGGATGTTCACCCGCGCGGTACGGCGCCGGCAGGCTGCTGTCGCTCCGGCCGGCTGTGTGGGTCGGCGGTCTCTCGTACGGCTGGTACCTGTGGCACTGGCCAGTGCTCCTGATCCTGCCGACGGCGCTGGACAGGCCGGCGACCGCCCCGTTCGGGCTGGTCTGCGCGGCGATCGCCCTGCTGCCGGCCTGGGTCACGCTGCACCTTGTGGAGAATCCGGTGCGGTTCCACCGGGTGTTCCGCGGCCGTCCGGTACGGGCGCTGGGGCTGGGCGCGGCGCTGACCGCGTGCGCCGTGGCGGCGGCGCTGGTCGCGACGGTTTTCCCGCCGCCCATAGCCTCGGACGTGGCGGCGCCGGAGCTGCGGGGCGCGCTCACCGGGGCGGCCGATCCACGGGCGAGGCTGGCCGAGCTGCTGGAAGGACCCCACGACAGTCTGCCGAGCAATCTGACGCCCGGACTCACCAGGATCAAGGGGACGTTGTCCCAGCTCTATCGGGACGACTGCCACATCGGCTATCTGAGCACGGCGACCCCGGCCTGTGTCTACGGTGACCGGTCCGCGTCGAAGGTGGTCGTGCTCTTCGGGGACTCGCACGCGGCCCAGTGGTTCCCGGCGGTCGACCGGCTGGCGAGGGAGCACCACTGGAAGCTGGTCTCGATGACCAAGTCGTCGTGCAAGGTCTCCGCCGTCACCACCGTCTACCAGGGGAAGCCCTACGTGTCGTGCGACGAGTGGCGCACCAAGCAGCTGGCCAGGATCAGGTCCCTGCGTCCCGCTCTGGTGATCGCCTCCTCCTCGGACGCGGCCGACCTGGCCCGACCGTCCGGCGATCCGCGTCGGCAGTGGACCGACGGATTCAAGCGGACCTACAGGGAACTGGTGAGGAGCGGCGCCGAGGTGCTGGCCATCGTGGACACCCCCTGGCCGAAGGGGGACGCGGTCGACTGCGCCGGGACCCATCCGCGGGAGCTGGAGCGGTGCGCGTCCGATATCGGGGACGCCGTCAAGGATCCGGGCAAGAAGCGGGAGATCACCGACGCGGCGGCGGCCACCGGGGTCTCGGTGATCGACCCGCTCCCCTGGCTCTGCGGCACCGGTGGCTGCCCCGTGGTGGTGGGTGACACCTTCGTCTACCGGGACGACAGCCATCTCACCGAGTCCTACGCCGAGGCCCTCGCCCCCGTTCTCGGCCGTGAGATGAC
Organism: Streptomyces sp. NPDC057950; assembly: GCF_042887295.1. Taxonomy (NCBI): domain Bacteria; kingdom Bacillati; phylum Actinomycetota; class Actinomycetes; order Kitasatosporales; family Streptomycetaceae; genus Streptomyces; species Streptomyces sp. NPDC057950. The sequence goes on along the minus strand of NZ_JBHVPP010000020.1, from coordinate 121,141 downwards.
AGCCCTGTACGGCGCCGACCTGACCCGGCACCCCGGCCAGGTCACCGAGCCAGCGGCCGGCCGCTGACAAAGGGGGTTCGCCGTAGTGAGGCTCATGGCAGACAAGGGCGACCTCTCGCCGCCACCTCCGTCGGCGAGTTCGAGAGCGAGCCCGGCGAGGGCTGAGTCCCGGCCGGCTCACCCTCGTGCGCGCGGGCGTCCTGGACCCGCTCGATGGTCGACTCGTGAGGGGACATGGTCGGCACTCCATGATGTCGGCCGACTGGTGGCGAACGGGTTCCAGCCGGCCGGAGTCGAACTTGCCACTGGCGCTCTGCTCCGCGTCCGAGTCCTGGGAACGCAGGCCGCGCCGAGGCCGACCCCGGCGCCGGAGGACCCTCCCCGTCGCAGCCGGCCGCGTCGCCGGGGTACGCCGTCTCACGCACCGCGAGAACACGAATCGACAACTCCCGGCGAACGCACCTTTTTTCGTCCGCTCGGGGGGTACACGAGCGCCGAACCCCACTGGAGAACGGCGTCAGGAGTGCCATGCGTGTCAAGGTCGGATACTTCAAGACCAGGTCACTGAGGAGACGACTGAGCCGCTGTGCCCGTGAGGTGTTCGGCTGGGAGGCACTCCGCCCGCCCCAACTCGACGCCATGACAGCCGTGATGGAGGGGCGCGACACCATCGTGGTGATGCCGACGGGTGCGGGCAAGTCCGCCGTGTACCAGGTGCCGGGTGTGCTGCTGGACGGCCCCACCGTCGTGGTCTCGCCCCTGATAGCGCTCCAGCGGGACCAGGTCGCCCATCTCGCCCGCATCAAGGGATCCGACGCCTCGGCCGTCAACTCCGCGCAGCGCCCGCGGGACAACGAGGCCGTGTGGGAGCGCGTGCGCGAAGGCAGCCTGGACTTTCTGTTCGTCTCGCCCGAGCAGCTGGCCAAGGACGAGGTGGTGGAGCAGATCGCCGCGGCCGCTCCCGCGCTGATGGTGGTCGACGAAGCGCACTGCGTGTCCTCGTGGGGATACGACTTCCGGCCCGACTACCTGTCCCTGTGTCATGTGCGCGAACGCATCGGCCGGCCGCCGCTCCTCGCCCTCACCGCCAGCGCGGCGGCTCCTGTACGGGCCGACATCGTGGAGCGGCTCGGCATGCGGGAGGTGCACGAGGTGGTCGCCGGGTTCGACCGCCGCAACATCGCACTGGAGGTCGTACGGCACCAGGAGAACGCCGGGAAGCGCCGGTGGGTGGTGGAGCGGGCCGCGGCCGAGGCCAAACCGGGCATCGTCTACGCGGGAACGCGGCGGGAGGCCGAGGAGTACGCGCAGGAGCTGTCGGCGCTCGGATTCGACAGCGCCGCTTACCACGCGGGGTTGTCGGCGGCTGAGCGCTCCCGGACGCACGACCGCTTCCGGGACGGTGCACTCGACGTCGTCGTCGCCACCTCCGCGTTCGGAATGGGCATCGACAAGCCGAACATCCGCTTCGTGCTGCACGCGTCGGTGCCGGGTTCCCTCGACACCTACTACCAGGAGATCGGCAGGGCGGGCCGCGACGGAGAACCGTCGACCGCGATCCTCGCGTACCGGCCCGAGGACCTCGGTGTGCAGCGGTTCCGGACGGGCGCGCACCCCGACCCCGAGGTGCTGGGCGGGCTGGTCGACGCGGTGCGCGAGCAGCCGGGGCCCGTCACGGCGACCAGTCTGCGCAAGCGCACCGGGCTGTCCCCGACGCCGCTGACGTCGATGCTGCACCTGCTGGAGGAGGCCGGAGCCGTGACGACGGAGAAACGCGGCGGTGTTCGGGCCGTGCCCGGGGCGCGGCGGGACGTCTGCGTCCGCGAGGCGATGCGGATCGCTTCCGCCCGCGTCGACCTGGAGCGTTCCCGGGTGGAGATGATGCGGGCGTACGCGGAGACGAACGGTTGTCGCCGGCGCCACATGCTCGGGTACTTCGGTGAGAGTCTGGCGGAAGGCGACTGCGCGGGGTGCGACACATGCACCCGTGCACGGGAGCTGAAGGAGGCCCCCGCCCGGACCGGAGACATACTTTCCGGTACGGGCCCTGCCCCACTGGAACCCGTGACGGCCGACGGCTCCTTCCCGCCCGGCATGCGGGTGGGGCACACCACGTGGGGCGAGGGCGAGGTGATGAGCGAAGAGGGGAACAGGATCACGGTCCTGTTCGAGAGCGTGGGCTATCGCACGCTCTCGCTGCCCGCCGTCCGGGCCCGGGGCCTGCTGACGCCGGTGTCGTCGTCCACCGCGACGAGCAACTGACGTCCACCTAAGGGCTGTCCCGTAATCCCCGGCGGGCGCACGACGACAGCTACGGCACCTCGCCGCGTTGTCGGATCGCCCGAATACGCCCAGTATGAGGACGACCCTCCGCCTTGCGATGCACCGCATCTGACGCCGCGCGCTGATCCACCGGGGATTACGGGACAGCCCTTAGGCGTCTTCGACACGTGTGATGCATCTTCCGGCCGCCGCCCTGGGATCGTGCTCGCGGCGGCGGTGCCTGGATCAACCGTCGGAACCCCGCGGTCGACGGGAGCAGCGGGCCCAGGACGCGCCGCCGACCAAGTGAGCCCGGCCAAGGCCCACGCGGGAACGGTGTCCGGTGCCCTCGTCAGGAACTTCGAGCGGGGGCCTCCCGCGGTGATGCGGGCCGGCAGTTCCCGAGCCCCGCGCGTGCGTGGATGGGTGGGATGCGGGAACTGCCCGCACTCGCGAGCGCCCGTCGCACGTCGCGAGGCGCCCCTCACCCGGTGCGCGCCCGGACCGATTACGACGCTGCGGCTGTTTCGGTCAGCTTCTGGAATTCCCCGAGGTCGGAGTGGGCGAGCGTCGAATCCAGAGCCCGGCGTACGTGACGCAGGAAGCTCGGCCACCGGGTGACAGCTGGGACGCCGACCCGCCCTGACACCGGTCAGTTGTTCCTGGGCTTCCCGACGCCGTCTCCAGCGGATGAGGCCGCGGGCGAGCGGGACGACGGCGTAGTGAAGTTCGGTGCGGCCCTGCTGCTCAGTCGATACAGAACTCGTTGCCCTCGATGTCCCGCATGGGGATGCACGAATCATTGCCGTCGTACAGCGTGCGCACGTGCACCGCGCCGAGCGGGACCAGTCGTGCGCATTCGGCCTCGAGGGCGGTGAGGCGCTCTTCACCCACGAGTCCGGTGCCGACCCGCACGTCAAGGTGCAGCCGGTTCTTGGCGGCCTTTCCTTCGGGGACACGCTGGAAGTACAGGCGCGGGCCCACGCCTGAGGGATCAACGCACGCGAACCATGCGTCCCGCAGATCGGATGGCTGCGAGCGCTTGAAATCGTCCCAAGTGGCAAACCCCTCCGGGGGCGGTGGTACGACGTATCCCAAGACCTCACACCAGAATCGGGCGAGGCGTTCGGGTTCTGCGCAGTCGAAGGTCACCTGGAACTTCTTGATCGCTGGCATCGGCGTACCGTAGCAGGGGTACTGTGCGGCTCGGTTCCCGAGGATCGGCCCGCGACCCCGTCGCCCACTGGACCACCCGATCACCCGATCACCCGATCACCCGATCACCCACGGGACAACCCGTCGACGGCGAAGTCGCACGGCGGCGTCGACGCCCTTCAGTCGGACGTCAACGCCCTCGCGGATCCCCGGTGGCACCGGATGCTGGGCAGAGTCGTTCCCCGCACAGACCCCCGCAGCGGTCGTCCTCGTTCTCGGACCCGGGTCAGTCCGTCGGGCGACGGGCGGCGAGAGCCTGGAGGCGGGCGGACGTGCCGTCACGCCGTGCACGCCACACCCCGTATTTGGCCAGGAGCCCGTTCGAGACGGTCAGCAGAGTCCTGTACGGCGGTGCGGCCAAGCCCTTGGACGTGTGAGGCGCGTAGATGGCGCCCTTTTCGTTGACCGTGAGCCAGCCGGTGAGCGTTCGCATTCCCAGACCGACGCATTGCGGCTGGAAGGCGTGGGCGAGAAAGCCGGCTCTACGGCCGCCCGATGGGAGCAGCCCTGTGGGCAGGTCGAGGTGCAGCCCCGCCTCGTCGTGGCCGGTGACTTTCACGGGGACGATGACGGGCGAACCGTCCGCGCCGCGGTAGGCCAGGAGCCGATGCGGCAGTCGCTGGATCTGACGTGCGACCGCGGCGAGTTCGACGCGTGGGCCGGTACCGTTCTTCGGTGCTTCCTGTTCCGCCGGGTGGTGCGGCCAGGCGGCGCCCGTGACCGCTTTCACCCCTCGGGCCGCGAGGTTCTCCCACACGGCGACACGCTTGAGTTCGAGGTCGACGAAGACGCGCTCTTGGTGGTATTCGCGCAGCAGCCAGTCCCACAACGGCCCACGCCTGACTTCTCCGAGGAACGGCTCAGAGGCCCGCATCAGCTCGGCCAGACGCTCCGGCGATGGACGCAAGTCGACCGACGCGGCGCCTTGGGCGAGCACGTACGAGCCACTCGCGGCAAAGCCGTGCTCGCGTGTGTGATAGGCGAGGGCCACGTTCGGGTCGCGCAGGATCCGTTCCAGCTTCTTCGGGAAGCCGAGTGAAGTGGTGAATCCGAGCAGGCCGTTCTCCCGATTCCCGAGTCCCAACGGCGAGACGCTCGTGACCACGGCGCCGCCGGCCGGAGTGACATAGGCGACCGCCACGGTGAGATCCCCCCTGATCGCAGCGTCCGCGGCGTCGGGCCACCTGACCGGTTCGGAGGTCATGCGCCGATCCCGCGCAGGATGCCGAGATCGGCCGCTGCCTGGAGACGCATCGCGGGAACGAGCGGACGCACCGGCTCCGGCAGGCCCGCGAGCACCATCTCGACTTCCGCGGGGGTTCCCACCTCGTCGAGGAAGCCGACCATGAGGTGGCCGGCCACGGGTGGCGTGGTCGCGATCACGCGCTGCGCGAAGTCCTCCCACTCCGCCGGGCTGACGTGCTCGCGAAGTGCCGGGAAGAGGACGGGTTCTTCATGGGTCAGGTGGTCGTGCACGACGTCGCGGACCGTCGCCGCCGCGTCGTGCAGCGTGGCACGAACCACTGCCTCACTCCCGACGGCCGCACCGTCGCCGGTGCTGGGCGTGGCCGTCTCCAGCGGATCGCCGCCGGATTCGCCGACGTGCAGGGCGACGCCCGCCAACCGGTCGAGCGCGGCGTCCAGTTGGTCATGCTCGTCGGTGAGTGATGCCAGCGCGTGTGCGGCGGTCGGCGCGGTCGCAACGATCCGGGGCCAGAGGTCGTCGTCCTCGGTCTGGTGGTGGTGCCGCAGGTTGGCCACCAGGAAGTCGCGCAGTCGCGCGGTCGCGCTGAGGGGCACCGAGGCGTCGAGGGCCGCTTCGGCCAACAGGGTGGTGGCCGCTCGATGGACCTCGTGGGCCAGCCGGGTCTCGATGACCGCCGCCGTTTCCGTGGGGGGGTTCAGTGTCATGTAGCGCAACATATTCATTAGATGGATCTATTGTCAATATAGTGACCTATGGTGCGCGCTGTATACTGCGTCGGTGACGACCCGCAAATACACCTCGACCCGACGCGTCAATTCGGCGGCTGCGACCCGCGAGGCCATTCTGAGCAGCGCGCATGCGCTCTTCCTGGCCCGCGGGTATGCCGGGGTCACCATTGGGGAGATCGCGGAGGCGGGGAACGTCGCCGTGCCGACCGTGTACAGCAGCGTGGGGAGCAAGCCCAGTATCCTGACGGCCCTGCTGGAGCCGGCTCTGACGGACCCGGCCATCGCCGGCACCCTGGCCGCGGTCGAGGTCAGCGACGACCCTCGCATCGTGATCGAGTTGACCGCCGAGGGCACCCGCGTCACACACGAACGCCACTGGGACCTCGTGTACGAGCTCTTCTATCGGAATCCACCGGGTGAGCCCGCGGTGAAGGCAGTGCTGGACAGGGGGGCGGATGACTACGTCCAAGCCCTGACCCGCGTGGCCAACCGCCTTGTCACACTCGACGCACTCCACGCCGAGGTGGGTCCCGCGGAGGCCGTCGACCTGCTCTGGTTTCATCTGGGGCCGCACGCCTGGATCACGCTCGTCGGTGAACGCGCCTGGTCGTTCGACCGGGCCCAAGCCTGGACCGCCCGCTCCGCCTGCCGGGCACTCTTGAGAGACAGGTCCGCGTGAACGAGCGCTGCGTCGTCGGTAAACGGCTGCCTGGCCGAGCCGTCGCCCACGGCCGCACATCGCGCGGGGACAGATCTTGAAGTCCGCGGAACCCCGAGTCGCCGGTGCCGCAACTCACGCCTGTCCTCACTTCGCGGTGTGATCTGACAGCGCGGGGGCGAGCCGGGTAGACGGCCGAGTAGATCCCGTCAACGATCCCGCGCTCGAAACACCTCTTGACGCCATCAACGGTTACATTCACGGCTTCCTCGGGCGCGTTCTCAGTCCGCCCGAATAGACGTCGGAGTGCAGCGCCCTCATTGCACTCCGAACCGGATCAGAGCCGGCCGTCGTGCGATCTCCTCGTGGATGGGTACATGGCCATGGGCACCCTGTAGACGCGGCCCGTGCTCCGCGCGGTCCGGGTGAACCCACCCGGCAGCGACAAGGTCGAGCGCCGGTCGTGGAGGGCAGGGCCGGCACGCTGCACGGAGGGCGATCTGGCCGCGGACGCCGGTCCACCTGAGGTGGCCACCCTGCTGCCGGCGGTCCTGCGGGACATCGAGTTCCTCGCGAAGACCGACATGGACGCCTCCGCCCTCGTACAGATCGGCCGCTCCGCGCTGTCGAACCTGCTTCGCCGTTGATCTCACGGCAGTTGCCCGACTCTTCATCCGGACGAGGGTGCCCCACTCACCCATCGCTCCCACGCTCGCGCCGCTCAGCGCGGCCACCCGGCTTCGCCTCCGTCCGCAGGTCGGATGACGCCCCGGCCCGTTGACCACCGCGGAGACGCACCGGTTGCGATCCGAACCCCGATCCGAACCCCCCATCGGCGTCCACGCCCGGACAGGGGGACCGGTCGCGTGCGTCGGCGGCGCGACGCGGCGCGACCGGAAGGTCGCCGGATTCAGTCGCGGTAGGCCTTCATCAGGTGGAGCCACACCTCGCTGATCGTCGGAAAGCAAGGCACCGCGTGCCAGAGGCGGTCCATGGTGATGCCTCCGGCCACGGCGACGGTCGCGGAGTGGAGGAGTTCGGCCACCCCGGGGCCCACGAAGGTGACGCCGAGGAGGTGGTGACCGTCCAGGTCGACCACCATCCTGGCCCGTCCCCGGTAGCCGTCCGCGTACAGGAACGCCCCCGGGACCGCGCCCATGTCGACGTCGACGACCTTCGTCCGGTGGCCCGCCCGTTCCGCCTCGGCCGCCGTGAGTCCTACGGAGGCGGCTTCGGGGTCGCAGAAGAAGACCTGGGGGACCGCCTGGAAGTCGGCGGTCGTGGCATGGGCTCCCCACACTGCCGTGTCGAGGCTCTCTCCCCGGGCGAGGGCTCCGATGGCCTCTCCCGCGATGCGGGCCTGGTACTTGCCCTGGTGGGTGAGGAGGGCGTGGTGGTTGACGTCACCCGCCGCGTACAGCCACCCGCCGTCGACGCCGCGCACGCGACAGGCGTCGTCGACGTCCAGCCAGGCTCCGGGGGCGAGCCCGATCGTGTCCAGGCCGATGTCGTCGGTGAGCGGGGTGCGTCCGGTGGCGAAGAGGACCTCGTCCGCTTCGAGTTCGGCGCCGCCGGCCAGCCGCACGGTGACGGGACCGGCGGGGTCGGGCCTGCTCAAGGACACGACGTCGGTGTTCGTGCGCACGTCCACACCCGACTCCGCCAGGCCGCGCGCCACCTCTTCCCCGACGAAGGGCTCCATGCGCGCGAGCAGACCGGATCCTCGGGCCAGGAGGGTGACCCGCGCGCCGAGGCCCTGCCACGCGCTCGCCATCTCGACGGCGACCCCGCCCCCGCCGATCACGACGAGGCTGCCGGGCACCCGCTCGGAATCGGTGGCTCTGCGGTTGTTCCACGGGCGTGCCTCCTCGACGCCGGGAAGGTCGGGGATGAAGGCGCCGCTGCCCGTGCACACCACGACAGCATGCCGCGCCTCCAGCATGTGCCGTGCACCGTCCGGGCCCTCCACGGCCACGCGTCGCTCCCCCACGAGCCGCCCGTGGCCGCGGACCAGCGTGGCCCCCAGCGCCGTCATGTTGTCGGCCTGCCCGCCGTCGTTCCAGTCCGCCACGACACGGTTCCGGCGCGCGAAGGCACCGCGCGGGTCCACCGTGCCGGTGACTGCGGCGCTCGCCCCCTCGACCCGGCGTGCGTCGGCGACGGCGACCACGGGGCGCAGCAACGCCTTGCTCGGGATGCAGGCCCAGTACGAGCACTCGCCGCCCACGAGTTCGCGCTCGACCAGGGCGACGGAGAGGCCGGCGGCCCGCGCCCGCTCCAGCACGGTCTGGCCCACGGGGCCGGCACCCACCACGATGACGTCGTGGACACCTGCGTTGTCATGCGGCGTCGTTTCCATGACACATCCTCATTCATCTGTAGGGGAGTGTTGGGTGCTGCTCTCACCGTGCGACCGGCGGGCGCCGATCACGACGCTCCAGGGACCGCACGGCAGTGGACGCGGTCGGTCGTCCCGTTCCGCGCAGCTTCGAGTACGAGCCTGTCGCGGCGGATCCGGGTGCCCAGGAGACCCCCCACGACTTCGAGAAACACCATCAGGTCGCGATCGCTGCAAGCGGTACCGGGGAACCCGTCACGCCCACACCGGCGCGTCGTCACGGTCCGGCCCACGGCCAGGGGCGGTTCACTCACGACGACCGGGGCGCTGATCATCACCCCAGCTTGCCCTGCAAGGGCCCGTCCAACGAGCCAACACCCCGTCGTCGAGCACCACCGGCCCGGCACAAGCGGAGCCGGATTCGCCCGCAATACCAGAAGCGAGGACGTGGTTCTCGGGTCAGCCGTACCAATGGTATGTAAACTTATTATAACGGTGATAAATTGGACAGATGCAAGAGCGGTCCGTACGTACCCGGCAGCGGGTTCTGCGCGCCGCCGCGGAGCTCCTGGGCTCCCAGGGACGTGCGGGCATCTCGACGCGGGCCGTGAGCGCGGCGGCCGGCGTGCAGCCGCCGACTCTGTACCGGCTGTTCGGGGACAAGGACGGTCTGCTCGACGCCCTCGCGGCATACGGCTTCCAGCAGTATCTGCGCGAGAAGCAGGCCCTCGAGCAGACCGACGACCCCGTCGCCGATCTGCGCCGGTCCTGGGACCTGCACGTCGAGTTCGGTCTCTCACGGCCGGGTTTCTACGTACTGATGTACGGCGAAGGCCGTTATCGCGGCGGTATACCGGAGGGACTCGAGACCATCGCGATCCTCCGCCGGATTCTTGCCCGGGTGGCCGCAGCCGGCCGGCTGTGCACGAGTGTCGAGCGGGCCACGCGGCTCGTCCATGCCATGGGCCTGGGTGTCGTGCTGTCACTCATCGCGACGCCCCCTTCCGAGCGGGACCAGGACCTGCCGGCAACGGCCCGTGAACACGCACTGCGCATGATCACGACCGCCTGCACCGTCGAGGAGCGGAACGTAGACGTGGCACGCCGAGCCGCGGCCCTGCGCGAGGCGTTGTGCCAGGGCGACATCACCCCGATGACACCGTCCGAGCGCGCACTCCTGAGGGACTGGCTCGACCGTCTCGCGGACGGGAGTCCCCCCGCCCGATCGACACCCTGAAGGAAGGACGGCGCCGATGGCCAGAGCCAGGGACACGATGCCGGACGCCGCGCAAGGAGCCGGGCACAGGGTCGGCACGGCCATGGCCGCGGTGGATGCGCGCGGGGTGGTGGTCGCGTGGGGCCGGGAGGCCGAGCGACTCAGCGGCCTTTCGGCCCCTGACGTGATCGGACGGTGCGCCGGGCGGCTGCTGGCGGACCCGGAGGTGATCCTGAGGTCGCCCGCGTTCACGGATCGGAGCCGCCGGGAGGACGGTTGGTCCGGGGCGGCCGGGCTCCGCCGCGCCGACGGCAGCCTGCTGGACGTGTACCTGCGTGTCTGCCCCCTCACCGAGCGGGACGGTGGAGTGCGGTGGCTGGTCACCGCGACCGAGATGACCACTGTTCCCTCCTGGCCGATGAACGGGGCCGGGGTGCAGGCACTTCTCACCGGGGCGCCCATCGGCATCGCCGTACGCGACACCGACCTGCGTTGCACCTGGGTCAACGACGCGCTGGCACTTCAGGACGGCATCCCCCGCGAGAAGAGGCTCGGTCGCCGGCTGACGGAGGTGCTGCCGGGAACCGAGGCCGAGTCGGTCGAGGCGGTGATGCGGCTGGTCCTGAAGAGTGGGGAGCCGCTGGTCGATCACGAATACCGCACGTGGATGTCGACGAAGCCACAGCAGGAGCGCTCGTTCTCGACCTCGTTCTTCCGCCTCGACGACGCCGACGGGCGCACCTTGGGGGTGTGCGCCATGAGCGTCGATGTGACGGACCGGCAGCGGGCCCGCGAGCGTCTGGCCGTGCTCAGCGAGGCCAGTACCCGGATCGGCACCACGTTGGAGGTGATGAGAACCGGGCAGGAACTCGCCGACCTGGCCGTGGCCCGTATCGCGGACTTCGTCGCCGTGGACCTGGCGGAGTCCGTCGCGCTGGGCGAGGACTCGCTGACCCGGCTCGGCTCGACGAACGGTTACGTGCCCGCCTTTCGCCGGGCCGGGGTGGCATCGATTCACGAGGGCAATCCGGAGTCGCTCTGGTCGCGCGGCGACGTCGTGTCCGTACCGGCCCCTTCCCCCTTCACGGAGGTCCTGGCCTCGGGTGTGTCACATCTCGAACCGGTGGTCAACGCCTCGCGAGGCACCTGGCTCGACCGGGATCAGGGACGGTCGGACAGGATGCGCACGCACGCGATGCACTCCCTGATGATCGTCCCGATCCACGCGCGCGGTGCGGTGCTGGGCGTGGCGGTCTTCTTCCGCATGGGCGACTCCGAGCCCTTCGAGACGGACGACCTGCGGCTGGCCGAAGAACTCGTCGCACGCGCCGCCCTCTCACTGGACAGCGCCCGCCGCTTTGTACGCGAGCATGCCGCGGCCCTCGCCCTTCAGCGCAACCTGCTGCCGGGGCGGCTCGACGGCGGAGTGGCCGTGGAAGTGGCATCCCACTACGTTCCCGCCGACACACAAAGTGGCGTGGGCGGCGACTGGTTCGACGTCATCCCGCTGTCCGGCGCCCGGGTGGCCCTGGTCGTGGGCGACGTGGTCGGGCACGGCATCAACGCCGCGGCGACCATGGGCCGGCTCCGGGCCTCGGTGCACACGCTCGCCAACATGGACCTGTGCCCGGACGAGTTGCTGGCACACCTCGACGACACCATCTCGCGCCTCGACGTGGAGGACAGCGGCATTCCGGGGCGGGCCGGCGCGGAGGCCGGCACCACCTGCCTGTATGCCGTCTACGACCCGGCCACCCGGCGCTGCACGATGGCCCGCGCGGGTCACCCGCCGCCCGTCCTGATCTCACCGCAGGGCCGGGTCTGGGTCCCCGACCTTCCGGCCGGTCTGCCGCTCGGTGTCGGACCGGCCTCCTTCGAGGCAGTGGAACTGGAACTGCCCGAGGGTTGTGTGATCGCCTTCTACAGCGACGGGCTCGTGGAGACCCGGGATCAGGACATCGACGCGGGGATACGTCGGCTGGGCACCGCCTTGGCACGACAGGACCGGTCCTTGGACGAACTCTGCAACGCCGCGTTCGACACCCTCCCGACCAGAGCCCTCGAGGACGACGCCACTCTGCTGCTGGCGCGGACACGTTCGCTCATGCCGTCGCAGATCGCCACCTGGGACCTGCCGCGCGATCCCGTCGTCGTCGCGCACGCCCGGGGCCTGGCCGGCGCCCAGTTGACCGGATGGGGGCTGGAGGCTCTCACCGCCACGACGGAACTCATCGTCAGCGAGCTGGTCACCAACGCCGTACGACACGGTGCCGGTTCCATCACCCTTCGCCTCATCCGCCACGAAGTGCTGGTCTGCGAGGTGACCGACACCAGTGATTCCGTCCCGCGTCTGCGCCATGCCCGTCCGACGGACGAGGGCGGCCGCGGCCTCTTCCTCGTCGCGCAGCTGTCCAGTCGGCGAGGCACCCGGCACTCCTCCACCGGTAAGACCGTCTGGGCCGAGCAGGAAATCAACATCCCCGGGCCCTTGAGGACGCTCGAGGGCTAGCCGACAGCGGCAGCGAGACCCGGGAAGAGGGCGACCCCGACGGCTACCAGCGCGGGCGACGGCCGCAGCACAAATGGTTGCGTTAAGTTAATAGACAAGTACTCAACGTGACCTTCTGTCGAAATGGGCCGCTTGTGAACGAGCTGATCAAATACCTGCAGGACAACATGCTCATCGACTTCCGGGGCGAGATCACCCTGGAGACAGTGCGCGGCTTCCTCCGCGAGGACAACGGCAAGGAGGCCCAAGACCTCCTCAGGAAGGTCGACGAGGAGGAGGGCGTCCACGACATGCTGGTCACCCTGGCCGACAACCTGAAGGAACACATCGAGGGAGGCGTCGACGCGAAAGCGCTCAGGGAGCAGCTCTCGCACTACTCGGAGTCGTAAGCCCTCTGTCACTCCTGGTCTCACCGGGCAGGAAACGTCCGGCGAGACCAGGGGAACGCCCGGCGGGTGGTTCGCACCCGACGCCCGCCGCCACGCGCGGAGGGCGGGTGACACCCGACTCCTCCCGGCGGGCGCTCAGACAGTCCCGCTTCCGCCTCACTCCCCCTCCCTGCCCGCGCCGGCGGCCTGGAGCCGGTGACGCAGCGCCGCCCACCCCGCGGACGGACTGCCCGGACGGAGCGACCAGTACGGGTGGTGCAGCAGCCGGGCGTGCAGCCGGACCAGGTCACGCCGCAGCCGCGCGCCCTGCCCGGGAGACGCACCGGCCAGAGCCCGATAGGTGCGGGTGTACGCCAGATGCAGCTCGATCAGGTCAGGAGGGAAGGAGTCACGCGCCATACTCCCAATTAGAGCACGTGTTCGATTTTCTGCACACGTATGACATCCACGTGGTCCAGGGGTTCCGGTGAGGCGGGAGGACGTCCGGCGGGGCCCGCTCCGGTGCGACGACCCGGGCGTGGCCGGTGTGATCGCGGCGTCGGAACGCGTACCGAAAAACTCCTGTGCACCGGCTCGCACACTTCTGCGATCATCCCCGAATGGCGCACAGTCTCGAATCGCTGGTCCTCCGGCACACCCGCCGTGTCCCCTCCCCCAAGGGCTTCGCCGGGGAAGGAGCCACCGCCGCACGGCAGTTCGACGCGGCGCTGACATCCGTGGGCTTCAAACTCTCGGCGGAACTGCTGGAGCGGCTGTCGGGGCTGTCCGAGGCCACGGTCGTGCACACCGCCAGGCGAACGCTGGCCACCGTGAGCGAGATGGTGGGCGATCACGTACGGCACAACTCGTACTTCATCGACTTCCCGGCGAACGTGCCGGACACCGAAGAGTTCTGGATGCGATGCGTGACGAAGGCGCTCGGTGACGACACGTCGCGCGAGAACGTGCTCACGCAGCTGGCCCACGGGGTGCTCGACCTGCTCAGCCTCCCGACGTACGGCCGCTATCAGCACACCTACGAGGAGATGCTCGCGGCGCAGGACGAGCTGATCGCCTCGGCGAACGACCGGGTGACCGTCCTGCACCTCGGGCGGGATCTGGACGACGAACTCACCGGGCTGTACCTGGCCTTGGCGGGCAGCACGACGCCGCTGGGCGAGGACCACCTGCGTGACCTCAAGACCCTCGCCGAACGGTGCGCCCTCGGCCCCCAGCCGGAGTCGATCCCGGTCAGGGAGAACCGGGCGGTCGTCAACGAGGCCCGTCTCGCTGTCGGCGCGGACCTCCTCCTGGACACCGTCACCGATGTGCTGCGGCTGGCCTGCGCGCTGTCCGGCGGTGACGTGACGCTGCTGGAACCGACTCGATTCCGGGCGCTCTCCCGGCCTGCCCGCCGCGCGCTGCTGGCGGGTCTCGACGCCGTGGTCGCGGCGAACCCCGCCAAGCTGGCCGATGTGCACGCGCACCGCGAGCCCTTCAAGCGGCTCGGTGAGCGTCTCCACCCGCACGAGTACCCGCGGTGGCCGCACGCCGCCGATGTGTTCGCCGTGGCGCGGGGCGAGATGGAGGCACGGTCCTTCGACAGCCGTGTCGAGAAGCTGCTCGACGACTTCGACGTCATCGGTGCGGCGCGGCTGCTGAAGTCCGCTCCCGGCAAGCTGTTCCGCTCCTTGGACCTCCTGCTGCGTGTCGCCGCCGACCAGGAGGAGCGGGACGCGGTGGTGGCCGCCGCGGTAGGGGTCTCCCCCGAGGTCTCCGGCCGGGTGGTGCTCTCCGCCCGCGAGCACTTCCACAACCGGGAACGCGAGACCGACGAACCGCGTATCTTCGTCACCCGCCGGGGCCGCGCGTGGGTGACTCCCGACTACCGGCCGCCGGTCCCGGCCGCCGACCGCGACCGTCTCATCGCCGCTCTCGACGCCGAGCTGCGCCGCAGGCTCCCGGCGCCGGGCCGTCTGTTGCTCGACCCCGACGTCCTCGACGTGGCGCTCCCGCTCAGCGGCAGGGCGACCGCGGCCGGGCTCGGTGTACTGCCGCGGGGTTCCCTCTCGGCGGTCGACGGCGAACAGCTGCGCTTCTTCGTGTACTGGAAGGAGACCGAGGACAGGACCGATTTCGACCTCTCGGCGCTGCTTCTCCACACCGACTACAGCACCGACTCCTGGCTCTCCTACACCTCCCTCACGGCTGTCGGGGGCGAGCACTCGGGCGATGTGACCGAGGCGCCCGACGGGGCCTCCGAATTCATCAACCTGTCCCTGGACCGGGTCCGCGGCGCATTCATCGTTCCGCAGGTCAACATCTTCGCGGGCGAGGGCTTCGAGGAGGTCGAGGAGTCGTTCTTCGGTTTCATGCTCCGCGACGGTGACCAGAAGGGACGGCCGTTCGAGCCGCGCACGGTACGGATGAAGTCTGAGCTTCGCGGGGTGGGCCGAGTGGCGCTGCCGCTGGTGTTCCGGCGCGAGGACGACGGCCGGTGGCGGGCGAAGTGGCTGCACCTGTACCTGAGGGGCATCCCGTCGGCCAACCGCGTCGAGGAGAACCAGGTGTCGGTGTCCAAGCTGGTGCGCGCCATGGTGGAGCGCGAGTATCTGACGGTGCGGTACCTGGTCGACCTGATGGCCGACGACACCACGGCCGTGGAGCTGCTGGACGACGGGCCGGTCCCGGACGAGCCCGTGACGTACATCGGCCTCGAACTTCCCGAGGGGCTGCACCCGGACTCCCGGGTCATCACCCTCGAAAATCTGCGCGACTTGATCCCGGGCTGAGTGCTAGCGTTGTGCGCGGCGAGGCCATGAAGGGGCTTCCTTCTCAACTCTTGTCCAGAAAACAAGTTCCTTCGCTTTCCTCGCCGCCGACTTCGACCGGGAGGCGCCCACGCGGCGCCTCCCGTTTTCGATGGAACCGTCCGCGCGCGAGGTGACCGACGCGGGCTCGACGCCGACTCTTCAGAAGCGTCTCCACCGAAACAGCTGGCCGCGTTCGCGTTCTTGACGAACGGGAGTCGGTCGAAGACGTGCGGCGCCCACTCATCGAGTCGCGTGCCGAGCGCCGCTGCCGCACCGCTACCGAACGCCGACAGTGGTCGTGCGTGGTCGAGATCGATGACGCGTTCCATGGCGGATCATGCCCACCGTGACGCCCCGCCCCACCGGCATTCCCACGCCCTGCGGCCGACCACCCCAGGCCGGGACGGCGACTTCGACGCTTCTCCGCCCGACCCACGTCCACCTGGACGATCGATAAAGTTTCTCGGACTTCTGATGATGGTGCGTCCAGTGGGCTCGAAATAAGCTCGGGAAGTATCCATCCACGCATTCCGAAAAGGCACTCTGTGAACACTGAACAGCGTCTGCTCACCCCTTTCACCGCGCATTCCACGGCCGCCGAGGTGATCGAGGGCATCGATCTCACCGGTCGTCGTGCGATCGTCACCGGCGGCGCGTCCGGCATCGGCACGGAGACCGTCAGGGCTCTGGCCGCGGCAGGCGCGGACGTCACGATCGCGACCCGTCGCCCGGAGGTCGCGGAACAGCTCGTCCGCCGAGATGCCGGTGTCCCAGGAGCCGGCTCCGTGCGGATCGCGCCACTCGATCTGTCCGACCTGGCCTCGGTCAGGGCCTTCGCGGAGAGCTGGAGGGGTCCGCTCGATGTACTCGTGGCGAATGCCGGAATCATGGCCGTTCCCCGGAGAGAAGTCACTCCCCAGGGGTGGGAACTCCAGCTCGCCACGAACTTCCTCGGCCACTTCGCTCTCGTCACGGCCCTGCATGACGCGTTGACGGCGAGCGGCTCCGCTCGCGTCGTGGTCGTCAGCTCCGGCGCGCACCTTGACGTGCCCTTCGACTTCGGCGACCCTCACTTCGAGCGGCGTCCGTACGACCCGTGGACGGCCTACGGTCAGTCGAAATCCGCAGGGGTTCTCTTCGCCGTGGGTGCGCGGAGATGGACCGGAGACGGCATCACGGTCAACGCGCTCAATCCCGGATACATCCTCACCAACCTGCAGCGGCACCTCGACGACGACACCATGCGCGCGTTCGGGGTCATGGACGCCGAGGGCAACCTCACTCCGCTGCCCTACTACAAGACTCCGGCCCAGGGCGCGGCGACCTCCGTGCTCCTCGCGGCATCGCCACTGCTCGACGGTGTGACCGGCCGCTACTTCGAAGACAACCAGGAGGCACCGCTCGCGGCGGACGGCAGTGGCACTCCGGGTGGCGTGGCCGCCCACGCACTCGACCCCAAGGCGGCCGATCGTCTGTGGCAGTACGCCACCGCCGCCCTTCGTCTCTGACGCGCGACGCCTTCCACCACGCGATCGTCATCCCCGGCCGCGCCCTCATCTGCCGGTGACGAACGCGCAACGCGCTTCGTCGAGAAGCAGGGGCGGGCGATCACCCCAGGGGACGGCTCGTTCCCCGCGGCAGCGCGCATACCTGGCAGTCGGGCCTGCGCAGGCTCACATACGGGATCTCAGCACGTCGACCTCACAGCCCGGCGCGGACGGGTCGAAGCCGTGCTCGACCAGCCAGCGAACCACCAGCAGGCTTCGCAACGACCACCACGCGTGGATCACGTCTAGGTCGACGTCGGTGCCATACCCGGCGATGACGTCGTCGAGGTGCTCCTCGTGTCCGAGCGTGAAGGTGGCGAGGTCGTACAGGGCATCACCCTGGCCCGCCTCGGACCAGTCGATGATGCCGGTGACCTCGTCGCCGTCGACGAAGACGTGCGCGACCTGCAGGTCGCCGTGCGTGAACGCCGGAGTCCACGGCCGCAGCGCTGCCTCGGCGACCTGGCGGTTGCGGGTGACCAGGTCGGCGGGCAGGACACCGTTCGTCACGAGCAACTCGCACTCGTCGTCGAGTTCCGCCGCCAGCGCGACGACGCTCCGGCCGGCCCTGCCCGGCAGGGACGGCAGGGGCGCGTCGTGCAGCTTCCGGATGGCGGCGCCCGCCGCGGCCCACGCCGCCGGCGACCCGGTCGACGGCCCGCCGAGGCGCCCGAGCGTCGTCCCCGGGAGTGCGGCCGTCGCGAGCACGGGCGGCTTGCGCCACAGGACCGTCGGGGTCGGGACCGGCGCCAGGGCCATCGCCTCGACCTCGATGTCGATGCGCGCCTGATCGGCGTCCACCTTCAAGAACACGTCGCCGACGCGCAGGGTCGCGCGCTCGGAATGGGCGACGACGACTTCGACCTCATCCACGGGCGACCAGTATCCCGGGGATGACCGCCGGCGTCGCCGGGTTTGTCGCGTGCGATCGCGCGGCTGACCGCGTCCCGCTACCCGGTGGCCTCGTGCCCGTGGCAGCCGCGGCGGGACGCGTGTCGCGTCGGCCCGCCGCGGCCGCGGTGGTGTTGCCCGGAGGTGGTGTCGCTCAGAGGTGGTTTCCGGCTCCTACCGGTAGGTCACGGTGATCGGGGCGTGGACGGTGTGCCGCGGAACGGTGACGGTCAGGATCCTGGTGGCGGCGTCCCAGTGGTACGCGTCCGGGGACAGGTGTACGCCCGCGGCGGTGACCCGGGTGGGCTTGCTCGCCCCCATGATCGAAAGGGTCCACCGACGGTGTGTGACCTGACCGCGGAAGGAGCCCTTCGCCGGGCCGATCGACACCGTGTGGCGACCGCCCGATTCCTCGTACCGGATCTCCGTCGTGGCGCTGCGGCCTCCGCCTGTGGCGGTCGCGTCGTCCTCGTAGAGGCGGGAGGACCCGGAGCCGCCCGCACCGATGGTGAGAGTGACGTCGGTCAGCGCGTTCCGGTCGTTGTGGGCGACGTCGTGCGTCCGGGTGGGCATGATGCCACCGGCCTTGATGAACACCGGCATGGTGCCCAGGTCGGTGGTGACCTCCTGGGTGGTCCCACCGGTGTACGTCTCGCCGGTGAAATAGTCGGTCCACCGGCCGGGCGGGAACCAGACCGAGGTCGTGGTCGAGGTGCCGGGGGTGGTGGCGGGGGCGACGAGCACGTCGGAGCCGTAGAAGTACTCGCTGCCCGCGGTCGCGTACGCCTGCTTCTCGTCCGGATACTCCAGGTAGGTCGGCCTGACGATCGGTATGCCGGTCCGGTTCGCCTCCTCGGCGAGCGTGTACGTGTACGGCACGAGATTCTCGCGCAGGTTGAGGAATTTCTCCGCCGACTCCTTGGCCGCCGTGCCGTACTGCCAGGGCAGCCGGTCACTGTGGTTGCTGTGCAGGCGGTCGACGGGCTGGAAGGTACCGAACTGCACCCAGCGCGCGTACAGGTCGTCAGGCAGCTTGTACGTGGTGCGGGTCTGCCCGCCGACGGTGTACGGCTCGGATCCCGTCAGCCCGGTGGTGTCGTTGTGGCCGCCGATGTCATGAGTGATGGCGGCCATCCCGGTCGCGGCCGACTCGCCCGGGGTGTAGCCCACTTCGAGTTTCAGCGTTCCCCAGGTGGAGGAGGTGTCACCGGTGAAGTGCACCGTGGTCCGCTTGTCCGCCCAGGGACCGGTGGGCAGCGCCTGCTGACCGCTGTATCCGCCGGCCTGAAGGGATCCGTAGGCGCGCGAGAGGACGAACCCGCGGCCCAGGGTCTTGGCCGTGGCGGTGGCGTACTGCTGGTTGATCCACGCGTCCGGAGTCACCCCGGGCAGCGAGGACTGCGTCGCGTCACAGCACCAGTCGAGCCACCAGAAGTCGTTGCCCTGCTGGTCCATGGTCCGGTGCAGGTCCATGTACGCCTTGAGCTGGTCGGGATCCGCGAAGTCGAAGACGTAGCAGTCGTGGGTGACGTCGGCGTCCGCGGCGCAACCGCCCTTCTGCAGCTTGCCCTTGGCCGTCGCCATGGCCTGGCCGAACTGAGGATCCGAGGCGAGGATGCTCGGATGGACGTTGAGCGTGTTGTGCAGGCCCTGTGAGGCGGACCAGTCGAAAAAGCCTTTCGGGTCCGGGAACTTGGCGGTGTCGATCTCCCAACCGCTCCAGGAGTTCACGGCTTTGAAGTCGGTGTCCGTGACCAGGACGTCGAGCGGGACGCCGTCGGACCGGAACTTCGGCAGGATCGTGTTCTCGTAGTCCGCCGCGGTGCGGTCGATGTACTCCGAGTACCAGACGCCGTATGCCCAGGGAGGCAGCAGCGCGGGTGGCCCGGTGAGGGTGGCCAGGTCGGTGAGCCCCCGCTTGTAGTCGTGGCCGTAGCCGAAGACGTAGCCGTCCTGGTAGGGCTCACCACCGTGCCCCGGACGCTGGATGGCCTTCTGCGAGGCGGTGTCGTACAGGGCCGACGGAGTGTCGTCCAGGAGGTACCAGCCGTCCTGGCTGAGCAGCCCGGGTGTGGTCACGGGGGCGGCGCCGTTGCCGGTGACGCCGTCGAGGCCGCGGCGGTACCCGCCGAGCGCCAGGTGCGGCGGCGGCGCGGCGGATGCGGGCGCGGCCACGGAGACGGTGTCCGCGTTCACGTGGCAGCTCGCCGCGTCGGGGCAGCCCAGAACGATGTCGTTGGCCCCCGCCTTCAAAGCGACGGGCGCGGAGGCGGTCGCCCAGGTGTCCCAGTTCTCTGTCGCCGGGAACGACAGGGCGCCCGTGGCCCCGCCTGCGGACACGGAGGCGGTCCGCGTCTCGTGCCGGCCGTCGGCACCCACGCCGTTGGCGTAGCGGACCCGCAGGGTGTAGGTGCCGTCCGCGGGAACGTCCACCAGGTGGGTCGTGAGGCTCGCGTCCTGGGTGAGCTCCGCGACGAAACCGTTGCCGGCGTATCCCTGGTGGTCGATGGCGCCGACCGCGGTGCCGCCGATGCGACCGGCCTCCGCCTCGCAGCTCACGCCGAAACGGCAGTCCACGATCGCGGTGCTGGAGGCGGGCGGGTACGCGTCGCCCGGCCGGACCAGGGCGAGGCTGTCGATGTTGACATCACCCGAGTCGGACGCGGTGCGGGCCAGCGTCAACGTGTGGTGTCCCGCAGCCAGTTGGACAGCCGCGGGAACAAGGTCCCAGGTGTCCCAGTTCGCCGTCGCCGGCAGGCTCACCCTTTGCTGGGCGCCGCCGTCCACGGAGAGGGTCAGGGTACGGGTCCGTTCCTGACCGTCACCGCCACGGGAGTTGGCGTACCGCAGGTCGAGCTCATAGCCGCCCGCATCCTTGACATCGATGTCAGCGGACAGTGAGCTGCCGGTGCCCTCGAATCCGGCGGTGAAGCCGCTCCCGGTGAAGCCCCTGTGATCGGACGCGACGGAGACGCCGCTGGTCCGCAGGTTCTCGGCCTCGCACAGGGCCTGGAGTGCGCAGGTCAGGTGGCGCCACGGGGTGGCGGTCACCGGCGTGCCCCCGGCCGTCAGCCGCACCGATAGATTCTGCGCGTCGAACTGCCCCGAGCCGATTTTGTACCGCAGGGCCATGGCACTCGTCCTGACGGTGAGCCAGCCGCCCGAGGTCTTGGCGGTGTACGCGGCCGGGGTGAACCCGTCGCGCCCGATCGCGTTGAACGTCGCGTCGTCGGTGAACTTCCCGTCACCGGCGTACTCGGTACGTATCAGGGTCGGTGAGAGGATCTGGAAGCGGGCGTCTCCTGCCGAAACGGTCGGTATCCGGGGGTGATCGTGCGATCCGCCCGCCGATGCCGGACCGGTACCGGTCACTGTCATGGCGGCGGTGGTGCACAGGACTACGGCAAGACCGGTCCACCCTCGCAGGGATCTCGGCCATCGCCTCGTTGACCGGGGTCTCATATGCGGCTCCCTTCACACGTCGACCAGCTGACACGTCCACCCCACGCCGGACGCGCTCGAGGTCGTCGGGGATTCCCCAACTCGCCCTGCGTGAACTTCCGGCGTGCGGTGTCCCTAAGGATGATTTACATCGTTGAAGAGAACATGCACGATGAGGCCGTGGTCGCGCCAGATGGCCCGGCGCGGGTCCAGCGACGCGCCAACAGTGCGTGTCGCACGGGCTGCTGACGGGCCGACGCACGCCCGCCAGGGTGCCGGGTACGGCGAGCGGGCCGACGAAAAAATCCCGTGCCGTGCTTTCCGCGGAGGTGCAGACTCGCAGCATGGCGGAGATGCGGGCGTTCCGTGACGCGGTCGGTGTCTGGGCGGCCGGGGGTCCCGGTGGGCCGGCGGCAGATCTGGCCGGACGACTGGGGGTGCGGACGGCCGTACTGCTGGAAGGCCTGAGTGACCTCGCGGCCGTAGAGGCGCTGGCCGCCCGGCGTGGCCGGGACCTGGACGCCGAGGGGGTGTGCGTCGTACCGATGGGCGGGGCGATGAGCGTCGGCCGCTACGCCGGGCTCCTCGGACCGCCCGGCCTCGGTCTGCGCCTGGCGGGGCTGTGCGACGAGGGCGAGCTGGGCTTCTACGAACGCGGTCTGGAGCGGGCGCGGGTGCCGTATACGGGCTTCCACGTGTGCGTGACGGATCTGGAGGACGAACTCATCCGCGCGCTGGGCCCGGCGAGGGTCGAGGGGATCATCCGGGCCGAGGGCGACTTCCGTGCCTGGCGGACCTTCCTGCACCAGCCCGCACAGCTCAGCCGGCCCCGGCAGCAACAGTTGCGGCGCTTCCTCGGCACGAAGAGAGGCCGCAAGATCCGTTACGGCCGCCTCCTCGTCGAGGGCCTCGACCCCGAACAGGTACCGAGCCCGCTCGACGCCCTCCTCACGAGCCTGTGAGTCGGTGGATGAGGAGGACCGCGGAGACGACGGTGAGTGAGCGCGTGGCCTCGGTGAGCTGAACGGGTCACGCCGTCCTGTCGGCTCCGGACCACACGCCGACACCGCTCCCGGCGTCGGTCCCGGCGTCCGTCCCGGGGAAGATCACGACGATCCCGTAGTACGGTCACGCAGGACGGCGGGCTCGGGAAGAGGAACCCATGAACCAGAACTCAGGCGAAGCCGCACGCCTCGACGACGCGGTGCTCACGCGCGCCGCGCAGGCAGGTGAGGTCAGCGCCCTGGGGCTGTTGCTGGAACGGCACCGGGCAGGTATGCGCGCGGTGGCGTTGAGCATCCTCGGGCCGGGGCCCGACGTCGACGACGTGGTCCAGGACGCGGCCGTGACCGCGCTGCGCCGTGTGCGCGACGTCCGCGACCCGGCCGCCGTGGGCCCATGGCTACGGATGATCGTGCGCAACGCCAGCCGATCCCTGTTGCGCTCCTCCGTTCCGTCCCAGTCGATCGACGATCTGCAGCTGCCGTCCACCGACACCGCTCCGGAGCGGTGGCTGGAGCACCACACGATGCGCAACTGGATCTGGGAGGCCATGGAGGAGCTCTCTCCCACGCTGCGCCTGCCCCTGGTGCTGCGCCATTTCAGCACCACCGTCACCTCCTACGAGCGGATAGCCGACGCCTGCGGGATCCCGGTCGGCACGGTCCGCAGCCGGCTCAGCCAAGGACGGGCCAGGCTCGCGACCGCCCTCGCCGCCACGGCGGACGCCGCGCACGGTGACACCGCACAGCGTGTCCGCGCCAGCCGTGCCGAGGCGCACGAGACGCTGGCCGCCGCCGAGAGCGGACGCTTCGGCGCGCTGATGACGGAACGCTGGTCTCCCGAGATCACCCTGCTCAGGGGGAACGAGCCAGTGGGTGGCAGCGGCGTCCTGGCACGCGGCATGGACGGGGACCTCGAGGCCGGCGTACGCCAGCGCCTCGCGCACGCCGTGGCCGGCCGCTCCCTCGTCGTCTGGGAGATGGACCTCCTCAATCCCGCGGACGACCCCGGCCACTGCCCGCCCTCGGTGGCCTGGCTGATGACCCTGGACGACGTCGGCCGTCCGCACCGGCTACGCCTCCTGCACCCCAGGCCGGTGCGGGCCCTCCAGTCGCTCACCCCGATGTGACGGGCCTCACGCGACTCGGATCGAACTTCGTCCGCTCCCCCGCGTCCTGCCGGTGTCATCGACACCCATTGGACACGGAGATCCCATGACCGCCTTCAAGGCCGACCCTCTGGCCGCGGGAACGCACACCGTCGAGATCGACGGAGTGGCGCAGCGCTATCACGTCCACGGCACGGGACCGGTGTGCGTCGCGCACTCCGGCGGGCCCGGCATCGACTGGGAGTACCTGCGCATGCCCGCGTTGGAGCGGGCCCTGACGATGGTGTACCCGGAGCCGATCGGGAGCGGCGCCGCCGCCCGTCTGCCCTCCCACCCCCACGGCTACACCCGGGCCCGCTACAGCCGGTTCCTCGGCGCGCTGATCGAACACCTCGGCGTCCCCGAGGTACACCTCCTGGGCCACTCGCACGGCGGCTTCGTCGCCCAGTACCACGCCCTGCACCACCCGGAGCGCGTCGCCGGGGTAATCCTTTACGAGAGCGCGCCACTGACCGGTCCCGAACACGTCGCCGAGGCCATGCGTCTGGTGCAGTCGTTCGCGGCGCGGCACGCCGACCATCCCGGACTCCCCGAGGTCCTGGCCGCTTTCGAGGCGATCCCGACCATCTCCGACGACGTACGGATGACCGCCGTCGCCAAGGGGCTGCTCCCCTCGTACTTCGCCGACTACTGGGGCCGGGAGAAGGAGTTCGCCCCCTTCCGTGCCTCCGTGCGGGCCTCCCACATCTCCGGGCTGGACGAGAACCTCTCTCCCGACGTCATCGACGACCGTGCGGACCTCGGCTCGCTCACCGTGCCGGCTCTCGTCGTCGTCGGCCGGTACGACGTCATCTGCGGGGTGCGGTGGGCCGAGGAACTGCACCGTCTGATCCCCGGATCGGACCTGTCGGTCCTGGAGAACAGCGGGCACTTCGGTCACATCGAGGAACCGGAGGCCTTCGCGCGGGCGGTGACACGTTTTGTGACCGCCTCGGCGCCGAGTACGGCCTGACCTTCGCGTCGTGCACGGTCGGCGCGGACCGGGGTGGCTGTTGACGAACCACCCTCGTCACTGGCGACCGCCGGCCGACAGTGTGGCCGTACGGACCGGATCGGACCGGATCGGATTGGGCGGAGCGAGTCGGGTCGGGTCGGGTCGGGTCCCATCGGGAAGAAAACTCTCCCGGTCGGCCCCGCCGATGTCGAGAATCCCCGGCCTGCTCCGTCCCAGCACCGAACGCGTCCACAATGGGTCGCACCAGCACCGAGGAGAACCACGATGGCCAAGTACCTCCTGCTCAAGCACTACCGCGGCGCCCCCGCCCCGGCGAACGACGTGCCCATGGACCAGTGGACGCCGGAGGAGATCTCGGCCCACGTGCAGTACATGCGCGACTTCGCGGACCGTCTGGAGGAGACCGGCGAATTCGTCGACAGCCAGGCACTCGCGCCCGAGGGCACCTTCGTCCGGTACGACGGGGAGGGGCGCCCACCGGTCACCGACGGCCCCTTCGCCGAGACCAAGGACCTCATCGCCGGCTGGATGGTCATCGACGTCGACAGCCACGAGCGCGCCGTCGAGCTGGCAGGCGAGCTGTCGGCCGCACCCGGGGCCGGCGGCAAGCCGATCCACGAGTGGCTCGAGCTCCGTCCGTTCCTGGGCGTGCACACCACCGTCACGGAGTGACCTCCCAGGTGGACGAGGTGCTGCTGCGTAGCCTCACGCCGATCGTGCTCGGGATTCTCGTCCGTCGCGGAGCCGACTTCGCGACGGCCGAGGACGCCGTGCAGGACGCGCTGGTGGAGGCGGTCCGCGTCTGGCCGGCCACCCCGCCCCGGGACCCGAAGGGGTGGCTGGTCACCGTGGCCTGGCGCCGGTTCCTCGACGCGACCCGGGCGGACGCCGCGCGCCGCCGGCGCGAGGAATCCGTCGTCGAGGAGCCGGCGCCCGGACCGGCTCCCGCGGTGGACGACACGCTCCAGCTCTACTTCCTGTGCGCCCACCCGTCACTGACGCCGTCGTCCGCCGTCGCCCTCACCCTGCGCGCCGTCGGCGGGCTCACCACCCGCCAGATCGCCCAGGCCTATCTGGTGCCCGAGGCGACCATGGCGCAGCGCATCAGCCGGGCCAAGCGCACCGTCTCCGGCGTCGGGGCGTCCCCCGCTGGAGCGAAGCCCGGAGCTCGGAGAAGGTTCGACCAGCCGGGCGACGTCGCCACCGTGCTCCGTGTCCTCTATCTGGTCTTCAACGAGGGCTACTCGGGCGACGTCGACCTCGCCGCCGAGGCCATCCGGCTCACCCGGCAGCTCGCGGCCGCCATCGATCACCCCGAGGTGGCGGGGCTGCTCGCCCTCATGTTGCTGCACCACGCACGGCGCGCCGCCCGGACCGCGCCCGACGGCAGCCTGGTGCCGCTCTCCGAGCAGGACCGCGGCCGGTGGGACACCGGGGCGATCGCCGAGGGCATCGCGATCCTCAGGGCCGCCCTCGCCCGCGACCGGCTGGGCGAGTTCCAGGCCCAGGCGGCCGTGGCGGCACTCCACGCCGACGCGCCCACTGCCGAGGAGACCGACTGGGTGCAGATCGTCGAGTGGTACGACGAACTCGCGCGCCTGACCGACAGCCCGGTCGTCCGGCTCAACCGAGCGGTGGCCGTCGGCGAGGCCGACGGACCGCACGCCGGTCTGGCGGCGCTCGCGGCACTGGACGACGCGCTCCCCCGGTACACGGCGGTGGCGGCCTATCTCCACGAGCGGGTCGGCGACCAGGAGACTGCGGCGCGGCTGTACGCGGAGGCGGCCCGAAAGGCCCCCAACCTCGCCGAACGCGATCACTTGACGCGCCAGGCCGCCCGGCTCAACACTCGCGGGGGTCGCTGACGGATCGCTCGTACGCGCCCGCGATGCCGGGCTGAGGTACCCATGGCGCGGCAGCCATGTCACGGTGACGGACGGCCGGTTCGCGGGTCACTCCCGCTCATCACCGGTCGATCGGGGCACGTTGAGGGCCAGTACGGCCGTGTCGTCGTCCACGCCGGTACCGAAGGTGTCGAGCAGGTCCCGGATCGCGGCGACGGTGTCGTGGGCCGTGGTGGGTGCCAGCTCCTGGGTGAACTGCAGGAGAGCCTCGTCGCCGTAGCGGCGCCCGGCGCTCGCGGAGTGCGCCTCGGTGAGGCCGTCGGTGTACAGGAGCAGCGTGTCGCCGGGATCGAGGCGGACCGTGGTGGTGGTGATGTGGGCGTCGGGCAGCACACCGATCAACTGGCCGCCGGGCGTGGGCAGATAGTCGGCGCGGCCGTCCGCACGCAGCAGCAGGGCCGGCGGATGGCCCCCGCTCGCCAGGTCTACCGTGAAGCCGCGTTCGTCGCCGTCGGGGGTGAGCAGGCCGAAGATGACGGTACAAAATCGCGGGTCCTGGTCGTGATACTCGTGATTCAGGACGGTGTTGAGGTTGGTGAGCACGGCAGCCGGGTCGGGGTCGTACACGGCGGCCGCGCGGAGTGTGTAGCGGGCCAGGGAGGTGACCGCTGCGGCTGCCACGCCTTTGCCGCAGACGTCTCCCAGGAAGAACCCCCAGGTACCGGCGGACAGGGGGAACAGGTCGTAGAAGTCGCCGCCGACCTCGTCGGCGGAGGCGACGTGGTAGTGCGCGGCGACTTCGAGGCCGGGCACGTCGACCAAGGCGGGCGGCAGAAGCGTCTTCTGCAGTGTGGCGTTGAGGCGCTTGAGGCGTTCGCGTTCCCGATCCGATTCCTGGCGGGCGCGCAGCAGCTCGGTCTCGTACGCACGGCGGTCGCGGGCGTCGAAGACGGTGGTGCGGATGAGCAGTGGCTCCCCACCGGTGCCCGTACGGACGGTGGAGGTCACCAGGACCGGCAGACGGGTGCCGTCGGCGGCTCTGAGTTCCAGCGCGACTCCGCTGATCTCGCCCTGCATGCGCAGCAGCGGCGCGAAGTGGGTCTCATGGTAGAGGCGACCGCCGACGGTGAGCAGGTCGGAGAACTTCCTGCGGCCCACCAGGTCACCGCTCGTGTAGCCGAGCCACTCCAGCAGAGTGGTGTTGATCTTCGCGATGAGACCGTCCAACGTGGTGGAGAGGTAGCCGCACGGCGCGTGTTCGTACAGGTCCTCCGCGCTGTCCTCGAGCAGCGCCGAGAACATCGCGTGGTCGTCGCCCGGCCGACCTGGCGGGACCGAACCGTCGCTCCTCCCGTCGCCGCCGGGCCTGCCTGTCATCGGCTGGTTCCGGCGAAGTCCGCGATGGCCGCCGCGGTCTCCTCGGGGGCAGCGAGTTGCGGGCAGTGCCCGGTGGCGTTCAGCGTGATCAGGCGACTGCCCGGAACCCGCGACTGCACGAAGGCGCCCACCTCCGGCGGCGCGATCGCGTCGCTGGAACACTGCGCGACCAGGGTCGGAACCCGTACCCCGGCGAGGTCCTCGCGATTGTCGGACAGGAACGTCACCCGGGCGAAGACGCGGGCGATCTCCGGGTCGGTGCGGCAGAAGCTGTTGGTCAACTCCTCGCCCAGTTCGGGGCGGTCGGGATTGCCTGCGATCACCGGGGCCATGACACCCGACCAGCCCAGATAGTTCGCGTCCAGCGACTCGAGCAGTTCATCGATGTCCTGGGCACTGAAGCCGCCCGTGTATCCGGAGGCCGGGTCGTCGATGAAACACGGAGACGGGGCGAGGAGGACGAGGCCGGCGAACGCGTCCGGCTCCCGCGCCGCGGCGAGAACACCCATCATCGCGCTCACGGAGTGCCCCACGAACGTCACGGGCCCGAGCGCCAGCTCACGGCAGATGTCCAGTACGTCCTCGGCGTAGCCGCTCATCGTCGAGTAGCGCCGCTCGCTCCACGAAGCCAGGTCCGATCGTCCCGCTCCGACGTGATCGAAGAGCACCACGGTGAAGTCGGGGGCCAGCAGCGGCACCACGAGGCGCCACATGTTCTGGTCGCACCCGAACCCGTGCGCGAGCATCACCACCGGGCCGTCGGGGCGGCCGGTCACCGTCACATGGTTCCTGCTCCGCACGTCCATGCCGGACATCCTCGCAGACCGGCCCGAGGCCTCAAGCGGCCAGCGCCTCCGCCCGCACCGGCGGAAGCCGAGGCCGCACGTGACACGCGGGGTGACAACACGAATACCGACGATCACCGCATCTCTGCCCAAAGCGAGAGATATGCCCGATTTAAGTATTTACATGGACCTTATGGGTAGAGGGTGAATGTATCCCCTCTCCCATGGAGGCCATCATGGCGTCAACCCATCACGCACCCATCGAAGAACACCCCGACCTGATGGAGCTGCGCGCACAGCACGACCGTGCCGCCACCACCCCACGCGCCCAGATGATCGAGGCCCTGGCCCTCATCACCGGCCTGTACCTCGCGGCGTCCCCGTGGATAGCCGGCTTCAACGGCGCCACCACGCTCGCCATCACCAACCTCATCGCAGGCGTCGCCTACATGCTGCTCCTGGGAGGCCTCGGCAGTTCCTACGAGCGCACTCATTCCATGGCGTGGGCCGCCGCCGTCATCGGCATCTGGACCTGTGTCGCCCCCTGGGTGGTCGCGGGCGACGTCGCCCACACCCGCTCCATCACCAGCAACCTGATCACCGGCGCCATCGCGACCCTTCTCGCCATCGCCGCGGCCGTTGCCGCCACCTCTGCCGCCCGCGGCCACACGGAGGGCCACCGCGGCATCCGCGACCATGACGACCTCCGCGGCACCCGCACCCAGGACGACCGCCGCTCCATGCCACTCGGACGCGACGACCGCTGACTCCTTCGATCCCCGCGACGCCGCCAGGAGGACCGCACGTCCTCCGCCTCCTGGCGGCTACGGTGCTGCCCGACGGCCGTCCGGCGGCCTGCCGCCGTCATCGCGCGCGATGCGGTGGCACCGCCATCGAGCGGACGACGAGCCCATTCGTGCGAGCCCGCTGTGCGCCTTGTCCGCGGTAGGCAGGACAAGCTGTTGACTACCGGACCATGACTACAGAGCCACGCCGCTTCCACGTCCTGCTGGTCCCGGAACACGTCGAGAACCGCGGCGGTGCCTCGGTGGAAGAATCGGCCGTGCGCTCGGCCCTGGTCGAGGCGACGGGCGAGACCGGCGCCTCGGGCTACCCCCGCTACGCAGGGGACGGGATCGTGGCCGACATCGACCCCCGAACACGCACGGTCGAGGCGGTGCTGGTCGACGGTTCGGAACTGGACTACGGGCTCACCGCCAGGGTCGCTTCCTGATCGGCGCCTGTCTCCCGAGGACCCGAGGGCGGCGAGCCGGCAGGGCGCCACGATGGGAGTTTTGGCTCATCACCCCTTCGCCCGGAGTCTCATCACCCCTTCGCCCGGAGCCGCAGATCGACCTCCTTCTCCTGGTCGCCCGACGCCGTGCCCTGCTCCTCCACGGCGAAGGCGGCACCCAGCGCGTCACAGAGCTGGTCCACGGCGACGTAGCCGCCCTGGAGCGTGGCGGTGAGCGACCCCTCGATCGGCGCCGGCGCGGCGGGCATGCTCGGCTGCTCCCGCGTCGGCTCGAAGTCCGCGGTCCACACGACAGGATGGCCGGCCTCCTGCTCCTGGAGGACGTCACCGGCGGAACGGTCTGCGGGAAAGGCCGTCCGCAGAACATCGAAGACGGTGGCGGCGTCCTTCTTGGACGCTCCGGTGAGAGACACGGTGACCATGCGAGTCACACTCCTTCTTGCTCACGTACGACGGCGTTCTGCTGGGGTACGACGGTCCTCCCAGAGTCCCCCGCCGGAGCTCCGGGGGCACGCGGAGCGTCGGACGGACGTCGAGAACACCGGACGCGCAGCCGTCGACCGAGGCGCCCTCGGGCCGCAATCGCGGTGAGCGACGTGAAGCTTCCCGATGAACCCGGCGGGGAGGACGAGGAGGAGCCGTCGCCGTTGCGATATCCGACGGCGCGCAGCACCCGCGGCCTGCACCGGAGGGGCCGGATCGCGGCGCGTGCGCTCCTATTGCAGTGCGTGGATCGCGGCTGAGAACAGCAGGGGCATCCGGGACGCCGCGGGGACGATGAGCCGGGCGGTGCCGGGGCGGCTGCTCGCGGCCAGCAGGGCTCCGGTCAGCAGCCTGTGACGCCGGGTCAGCCGTACCCATGCACGCTCGTACGCACCCGGCCGCCCGGCGGCAAGACAACGGACGGCGGCCCCGGCCGACGCCAACGCGAGGGCGATCCCCTCACCGGTCAGGGCGTCCAGGTAACCCGCGGCATCGCCGACGAGCAGGACACGGCCGGCGACTCTGCGCCGCACCCGCTGCAACAACGGTCCGGCGCCACGTACCTGCGTCGCGGCCGGCCCGCGCAGCGACGCGGTGAGCGCCGGGAAGCCGGCCAGGTGATCGTCGTAGCCGCGGCGGCTGTCGCTGAGGACCGCCACGCCCACCAGGTCGTCCCCGACGGGTGTCACGTAGGCCTCGCCGTGCCGCGACCAGTGGACCTCCACGAAGTCCGTCCAGGGCTCGGCGCGGTAGTGCCGGCGCAGTCCGTACCGGCCGTGGGGACGGCCCGGGAGTTCCAGCCCCAGGCTCCGGCGCACCGGGGAGTGCAGGCCGTCGGCGGCGATCAGCCAGCGGGCGGTCATCCCGGCGGCGTTGACCGTGTCCGCGCTCTGGTGAACCTCGCCGACCTTGCCGGGCAGCATGCGCACGCCGAGGCCGAGGGCCCGCTCGTGCAGCGCGGAATGCAGCGCGGTACGGCGGATCCCCAGGCCGCCGTGGCCGCGGAAGGACGCTTCGGCCCGGACGGCGCCCTCCAGGTACCGGATGCCGCGCAGTTCGCGGCCGGTGACCTCGACGCCCAGTGCGCGCAGTGCGGCGACGCCGCCGGGCATGACGCCTTCTCCGCAGGCCTTGTCCACCGGCGCTGTCCGTGGTTCGACCACGACGGCCTCCAGGCCGGCGAGCGCGGCGTGGATGGCGGCGGCCAGTCCGGCCGGACCGCCGCCGCACACCAGTACGTCGATCACGCGGGCGACGGCGTGGCCGTGGGAGGGGTGGTGGCGGTGGCCAGCGCCCGGTTCTCGCAGCGGATGCGCACGGTCAGCAGCACGGCGTCGAGCACCGTGAACACGGCCGCGGAGACCCAGGCGGTGTGCACCAGGGGCAGCGCCACGCCCTCGGCGACGACGGCCACGTAGTTCGGATGCCGCAGCCACCGCCAGCGGTAGGGGCCGCTCCGCACCAGTGGCAGGCCGGGAACGACGATCACCCGGGTGTTCCAACGGGGTCCCAGGGTGCAGATGCACCACCACCGCAGGCCCTGGGCGGCCACCAGCACGGTCAGCATCGACCAGGCCAGGGCGGGCAGGAAGGGCCGATCGGCCAGCCACACCTCGGCCAGACAGCCGCCCAGCAGGCCGGTGTGGAGGGCGACCATCGCCGGATAGTGGCCCTGCCCGCTCACCGTCGCCCCGCGGGCGGTGCTCCAGCGTTCGTTGCGGCGGGCGACGACGAGTTCGGCGACACGCTCGACGGCGACGGCGGCCACCAGTAGTCCGTACCAGATCATGTGTCCCGTGTCCTACTGTCCTATGGGTTCGACGGGCAGGGTGAGTTCGACGGGCCGGGTGAGTTCGACGGGTCGGCTCTACCAGCGCAGCAGGACCAGTTCACAGGCGAAGCCGGGCCCCATCGCCAGCAGCACACCCGCGGTGCCCGGCGGCGGGCGGCGTTCGGCCAGGGTGTCGCGCAGTACGTGGAGCACCGAGGACGAGGACAGGTTGCCCACGTCCGACAGATGACGCCAGGTCACATCGAGCGCGTCGTCGGGGAGATCAAGAGCCTCGGAGACGGCCTCCAGGACCTTGGGGCCGCCGGGGTGGCACACCCACGCGGTCACGTCCTTGGGCTTCAGGCCGTGGTCGCCGAGGAATCCCTCGACGTCGTCGGCGAGATACTGCCGCACCACGTCGGGGACCCGCGGGTCGAGGACCACCTGGAATCCGGAGTTCTTGATGTCCCACCCCATGACGCGCCCGGTGTCCGGATACAGGTGGCTGCGCGTGTCCACGATCGTGGGTCCTTCGGTCCCGGCCGCGCGGTGCGCGCCGTGGGCGACGACAGCGGCGGCGCCGTCGCCGAAAAGCCCGGTGGCGACCATGTTGGCCATGGAGGCGTCGTCGCGCTGGAAGGTGAGCGAACACAGCTCGACCGACAGCAGCACCCCCACGTCGTCGGGCCGGCCCAGCAGGTGGTCGTGCATGCGGGCCAGGCCCGCGGCGCCACCGGCGCAGCCCAGACCGAACAGGGGCAGTCTCTTGACGTCCGGCCGCAGTCCGAGGCGGCCGGCCAGCCGCGCGTCGATCGAGGGGGTGGCGATGCCGGTGACGGAGGTGAAGACCAGCAGATCGACGTCGGCTGCGGACAGGCCCGCCCTGTGCAGCGCGTCTCGCACGGCCTTGGCGCCCAGATCGGTCGCGGCGGCGATGAAGACGTCGTTGGCGGCGCCGAATCCTTCGAGTTCCCCGTACTGTTCGAGCGGCAGCGTCATGTGGCGCGAGCGGACCTTGGCACTGCGGTGCAACCGGTCCAGGACCCGGCGGTCGGTGCCCTTGGGCAGACAGGTGCGGGCCACCATGTCGGTGATCTCGGACTGCGTGCGACGGTGCGGTGCCAGGACACCGTGAACGGCGGCGATCCGCGTCATTTGCTTCCCGTCCGGTTACCGACTGGGGTGGTCTGCTCTGCACGTGTTCCCCGGACCGGTGTTCCGACACCACGGATCGCCCGTCCGGCCGTCCGTCCCGGGGCGCACGGAAACCGGACGGGATGACCGTCCGGCCGCCCTCGATGCGGCCGCGGCTCGCGACGGGGTCGCCTCCGCGAATCGCTCCAGGCGGCGCCAGTCCGTCGCCAGGACGTGCTCGGGCCCGGCTCACGGACATGACGAGGCCACTGAGGCAGCGGGGTGGGGACGCCTACGATCGGGGGAATGGGCGCTTACGAGGAGCCGACGGCTTGCCGCACGACCGCGAGTTGGACCGCCCGAGCGGGTGGCCTGGCCGGGGCGTGTCACCCCGGTCCCGTGGTGGCGGTCACCGCATTGACCGGCGCACTGGCCGTGACCGCGGGTCAGGGGGCCGCGCGCAGCGCCTTGACGACCGCGGCGGTGCTGACAGGTCAGTTGTCCGTCGGCTGGTGCAACGACGCGTTCGACGCGAGCCGGGACATCGCCACCGGGCATCGGGGCAAACCCGTCGCCGAGGGCACTGTGGGCGTGACGTGGGTGTGGGTGGCAGCGTACGCGGCCCTGGCGCTGTGCGTGCCGTTGTCGTTCGGCTGCGGCCTGCGGGCCGGCCTCGCGCACCTGACCGGAGTGGCGGCGGCATGGGCGTACGACCTGCGGCTCAAGGCGACGGTGTGGTCCTGGGCGCCGTACGCGGTCGGTTTCGCGTCGCTCCCCGCGTTCGTGACGCTGGGGCTGCCGGGACAGCCTTGGCCGCCCTGGTGGCTCGTCACCGCCGGGGCGCTCCTGGGCGTCGGAGCACATCTGGGCGATGTGCTGCCGGACATCGCGGGAGACCTCGCGACGGGCGTCCGGGGGTGGCCCCAGCGGCTGGGTGCGGACGGCGCGCGACTGCTGCTGCCGGTGCCGCTGGTGGCCGCGTCCGCCGTCCTGGCGCTGGAACCCTCCGGACAGTCCGGCAGGTGGGGAGCGGCGGCTCTCGTGGTGGCGGTCCTGGTGGCCGTGGCGGGGACGGCGCTGGGACGCCGCCGGGAGCGGGCGGCGTTCGCGGCGGCGACGGCCGTGGCGGTGGTGGACGTGGCGTTGCTCCTTCTGCGCGGCACGGGGATCGCGTAACCGGTCGGATACCGCGCCCGGCCGCGTACCCATGGCGCCACCACAGCCGCCGTCGCAGCCACAGCCACAGCCACAGCCGCAGCCACAGCCACCGGATCGAACGCCCCCGCCAGACGCTTCTCGCTGAAGTCGGCTCCGGGGTCGCTTCAAGAGATGGGGGGCGTCGCGGTGTGGTCGCGGTGATGGTGCGTGCGGCGAGCACCCTTCAGGCGGGCCTCGTGGAGGTGGTCGCGTCCGGCGGCCAGTTCGCCCACGATGTCGCGTTCCGTCGCTGCGAAGGGCTGGTAGTAGGTGGTGTTGTAGGCCTCGATGATCTGGAACGTCCAGTGGCCCGGGATGACGTCGCGGCCCACGATGTCACGCTCGACCCGTGCGGCCTGTTCGTCATGGCCCGCCTCGCGCAGGAGCCGGACGGCGTCGCCGAGTTCGAGATCGGCGGTCCCGGTCAGCTGGTGGAACCCGTACAGGTGGCCACGGGCCCGCTCCGTGGTCTCCAGCGCCTTCGAGAGCGCGCCCAGCGCAAGCACCGTCTTGTCATCGACACCGTCGGGCACCTGGTGCGCCGGATCCGTCGCTCGTTCGCTGTCCATGGTGTCTCCATGCCCGGAAGGTCCCCTTCCAAGCGGTCGATTGCACCATGCGGCCCACGGCACTTCCACCGGACGCGGGGACCGCCTCTTCGAACCGGCCGCCCGCGCGGCGGCCCGCGTCGACCGGTTCCCGGCCGCTGCGCACGGTCTGCCGCGCGGGTGGTGCCCAGGGCGGACATCGGGAACCGCAGGTGCCGCCGACCTTGTCGGTGAAGGAGCAGCCCGGCGTGCGCCCCGGGCCCGCTCGCCACAGGCTGGGAGACATGGCCTCACCTCAGACCGTGATCGTGTACCCGCCCGCAGAGGACGGCGGCCGCCGGGTCCGCGTGGGCGAGCAGTTCCTCGGCATGGCGTACGGGCTGCTGGACGTCGCGGACTTTCTGCGGCGGGCGGGTCTGGAGGAAGCGGACCAGCAGGCGGTCGTGGCGTCCGGGCTGATCGAGTGGCGGGGTGGCGGCCCGGACGTGTGGGAGCACTGACCTACGCCCGGCGGAGGGCGGTCAGGAGGAGGTCGACCAGGCGGTGGAGGGCGGCGTCGGGGCGCGCCGGGTGGAAGGAGGCGATGGCGGCGAGGCAGACACGTACGTCGTCCACGGACACGTCGGAGCGGACGGCACCGGCGGCACGGGCGCGATCGACGAGCTGCCGCAGCGCTCGCGCCTGCTCGCGGCGGTCTGCGGCGAAGGCGGCCGCCGCCGGGTGCGAGCCGAACAATGCCTCGTTCAGCCCGCGGTCCCGCAGCCTGTGCTCCGCGAAGCCGCGGACGGTGCCGCTGAGCGCGCGCCAGGGGTCCGGCTCGTCCAGGGCGGCCCGCATGTCCGCGCGGCACGCCGCCACATGCTCGGCGAGTGCCGCCGTGACCAGGTCGGCGCGGGTCGGGAAGTGCCGGTGGACCGTGGCGACGCCCAGACCGGCGCGGCGGGCGATCTCCCGCATCGGCAGGTCGAGCCCCTCGCCGGCGAACGCGGCGCGCGCGACGACGACGATGTGCCGGCGGTTGTGTGCCGCGTCCGCCCGTGTTTTCCGAGTCACCGTGGTTCCCGCACCTCTCACTTCGCACTGATCCGGAACACCCGCTCCACATCCATGTCTACCGTGGAGCGGCGCCCGGGAGGTCCGGGCCGGAGAGGTCATCATGCGCGCCATACAGTTCGGCCGGTTCGGTCCCCCGGAGGTGCTCGGCGTCGGATCCGCGCCCGAGCCGCACGCGGGTCCGGGTGAGGTGCGGATCGCGGTCCGGACCAGCGGGGTGTCGCCGGTCGACCTCGCACTGCGGGCCGGCGACTCGCCGTCGCGCGACAGCCTCGACCTGCCGCACATCCCCGGCGTGGACGCGGCCGGGGTGATCGACGAGATCGGCGCGGGCGTCCAGGGCTTCTCGGTCGGCGACGAGGTGTTCGGGGCGGTCGACGTCGCCCGGCTGGGCGGGGCGAGCGCGGAGTTCGCCGTGCTGGCGTTCTGGGCGGCGAGGCCACCCGCCCTGCCCTGGGAGCAGGCAGGCGCCGCGGCGACGGGCGTCGAGACGGCGACCCGGGCGCTGGACCTGCTCGGCGTGGGTGACGCGCGGGGCACGGCGCTGCTGATCGACGGTGCGGCGGGCGGCGTGGGGAGCATCGCCGTGCAGTTGGCGACGGCCCGCGGGGTCCGCGTGATCGGGACCGGTCGCCCCGCCGGCCACGATTTCCTCACCGGTCTCGGCGCGATCCCGGTCGCGTACGGACCTGGTCTGGCCGAACGGGTCCGTGCGCTCGGCATCCCACGGATCGACCACGCGCTCGACGTCGCCGGGGCCGGCTCGCTCGATGAACTCATCGCCCTCACGGGCGGCACGGAGTCGGTGGTCACGCTCGCGGACTTCACGGGTCCGGGCCGCGGGGTACGCCTCTCTCTCGGTCGCTACGGAGGCGAGCCGGACGGGTGCCACGGGCTCGCGCTCGCCGCGGACCTCGCCGAGCGGGGACGCTTCCGCGTACCCGTCCAGGCCGTCTTCCCCGCCGACCGCGCGGCCGAGGCGCACACCGCCGCGGCGACGGGCCCGCACCGCGGCAAGACCGTACTCGATCTCGCCGGACTCACGACCGACGTCTGACACAGCTCCCCGAGCCGACACCCGCCATCAATCCCCGAGCCGACACCCGACACCGTCCACACGGCCGACACCGGACACCATCCGCACGACCGACCCCCGCCATCAATCCCCGAGCCGAGGCGCGACACCGTGGACCGGCCGACAGCTCGAGACCCTTGAAGGCGACAACACACCGCCGCAGGGCAGCCCTTGCGCGAGGGGGCGCCACGCCCCCTCGCGCCCCGTACCGGTCGGGGATCGCGAGGACCCGATGCTCTCTGTATCGAGGCTTCATCAAATACCCCCTCAGAGTTCATCATTGACCGACAGGTTCTGCGGTGTGACTTCAAGACCTTTCTCCCGCAAGCCCACCCGCATCGCCCTCGCGATCGGCGCCACCGTCGCTGTCGTGGGCGCAGGCACGGTCGTGGCCGAGGCCGGTGGCCGGTTCTGGGGCCCGTCCCACGACTTCGGCACGGTCTCCGACTCCTTCTCCGGTCACGGCACGGTGACCGGCAACGTTCTGCGGAACGACAGCGGCGCCACCGCGGTCGTGCGCCACACCGACCCGTCCAACGGCAAGGTGACGGTCGACGCGGACGGAACGTTCTCGTACATCCCCGAGTCCGGCTTCAAGGGCACGGACACCTTCACCTACACGGCCACCGACGCGGTCCAGCTGTTCAAGGACACTCAGGCGAACGGGACCCCCATTCCGCCGCTGACGCAGGTCGCGGGTCCGGGCGGCACCACCACCAAGATCTCCGGTGAGGGCTTCGGCTCGTCGCTCACGCCGGTGCCGGGCAGGTCGGGCCACTTCTACGGCCTGACCGACCGCGGACCCAACGCCGACGCCCCGGACGGCAACAAGTCCGAGATGGTCCTCGACTTCACGCCTGAGATCGGCGAGTTCAAGCTCGTCGACGGCAAGGCCCGGCTCATCAAGACGGTCACGCTGAAGGGGCCGAAGAGCCTCGGCGGTGTGTCGTACAGCGGCCGTCCGCCGCACGACACGAGCGAGACGATCGACGACCTCGCCGCGACGAACGCCAACGGCGGTACCCCCACTCCCGTGACCAGGGACCCGTACGGCTACGACTCCGAGGGCTTGGTAGCGCTGCCGGACGGCACGTTCTGGGTGTCGGACGAGTACGGCCCGTACATCACGCACTTCGACGCGCACGGCTACGAGTTGGGCCGGCTGACCCCGTACAGGAACAGCCCCGACAACGCGCACCACAAGATCCTCGGGTACCTGCCGGCCGAGCTCGCCAACCGGTCGAAGAACAAGGGCATGGAAGGCCTGACGGTCACACCGGACGGCTCGACCCTGGTGGGCGTCATGCAGGCCGCGTTGCAGCAGCCGGATCTCGGCAGCACCAAGGCCGGCAATGTCGCGGCCACTCGTATCGTCACGGTCGACCTGCACACGTACCGGTCCAAGCAGTACCTCTACCTGCTGGACAACCCGGCCACCACGGGCGCCGCGAACAGCGAGATCACCGCGCTGTCCAGCACGAGGTTCCTGGTGGACGAGCGTGACGGCAACTTCGAGCCGTTCGCCCAGAAGACCCTCTACGAGGTCGACATCAACGGCGCGACCGACGTCAGCGGACTGACGATCGGCGGCAAGTCGCCCGAGGCCCTGGTCGGGACGGCCGGCACCAACGCCGCTCTCACCTCGCTCACCGGCGCCGGTGTCCATGTCGCGCAGAAGCAGCCGTACCTCAACGTCGGCATGCTGGTGAGTCAACTCGACCCCAGCGGTGCGTTCTTCGGCCACGACAAGGTCGAGGGTGTGGCCACCGCCAACTCCGGCAGGACCGTGTACCTGTCCAACGACGACGACTTCGGCATCGACACCGTCGCGGTCGACCCCGACGGGAAGTGGACGGTGCACCAGAAGGTGCTGCCGCCCACGGGGCAGGAGGACAGCGGCGAGATCCTGAAGGTGGACACCACCAAGCTGCCGGCGGTCCTCAAGACCGTCACGGTGACGGTCCACGTGCGCTGACGCACTTCACAGCCGTCGGGCTCGTCCACTCCGGTGGACGAGCCCGTCCCATTACCTGGGGTCCGCACACGCCGGGCCGCCGCCTGAGTGAGACGCCCAGGACTGCCGAAGACGGTTGTTCTCAGCCGTTGAAACGGTCCGGGTCGGGGCCGATCCGCTCGTCGCGGTTCAGCGCCGAGATCTCACCGATGTCGCCTTCGCCGAGCTCGAAGTCGAAGAGGTCGAAATTCTCCTCGATGCGCTTCCGGGTCACGGACTTGGGGAAGATGATGTCCCCGCGCTGGAGGTGCCAGCGCAGGGTGACCTGGGCAGGCGTCTTGCCGACCCGCTCGGCGATGCGCTTGATGGCCGGGTCGTCGAGGACCTTGCCCTGCGCGATGGGCGACCATGCCTCGGTGGCGATGTCGTGTTCGGCGCCGAAGGCCCTGACGTCGGCCTGGGTGAGGTAGGGATGTACTTCGACCTGGTTGACCGCGGGCACCACCTCGCTGCTCTCCAGCAGGCGGCGCAGGTGCTGGGGCTGGAAGTTGGAGACGCCGATGGCCTTGGTCCGGCCGGAGCCGTAGATCTCCTCCAGAGCCTTCCAGGTCTCCACGAAGTCACCCTTGCCGGGCAGCGGCCAGTGGATGAGGAAGAGGTCCAGGTAGTCGAGGTCCAGCTCCTCCATGGTGCGGTCGAACGCCTGGAGGGCGTCGTCGTGCGCATGGGCACCGTTGTCGAGCTTGCTGGTCACGAAGACCTCGCCACGGTCGAGCCCGGAGTCGCGGACCGCTTGACCGACCTCCTTCTCGTTGCCGTACATCTCCGCCGTGTCGATGTGCCGGTAGCCGACTTCCAGCGCGGCCAGCGTCGTCGCGCGGGTCTCCTCCGGCGGGATCTGGAAGGTGCCGAAGCCGAGCTGGGGGATACGCACCGCGTTGTTGAGGGTGATGGCGGGGACTGCTGTCACGATGACTCCTGATATCGCTGGTTTCACGAACCGGGGCGTGCACGCCCACGCTGCTCCCCTTCCACCTCCGCCGCAAAACATACGCATGGTCGGCTTTGCCCTTGGGCGCATGCCGCGCCACGCGATCGCGGGCCGGGTGAAGCGCGGGCGCGGCCGACGGGAATCGGCCGCGCCGGGGTGGGTCAGTCCTGCCGGGCGTGCACGGGACTGTTCGCGACCTCGTCCGGGCATTTGCGGTGCCGGTGGTGGTGATGCCGGTCGCGCTGCCAGTCGAACGTGGCGAGGGCCAAGCACGCCACCATGCCGACGAGGGCGACGACCAGCGCGGTGACAAGGGCGCCGCGGTAGTCGCCGCTCTTGTTCAGCGTCAGGTAGAAGAGGCCGGGCAGGGCCGCGGTCCCCACCGCGGCGCCGAGCCGCTGACCGGTCTGCAGGGCGCCGCCGGCGGCGCCCGCCATGCGCACGGGTACGTCCCGCAGGGTCATGGTGATGTTGGGAGAGACCACGAAGCCGCTGCCGATGCCACCGAGGAACAGGGCCGGTGCCGCGACCCAGGGCGCGATGTCCAGGGAGACGAAGCGAAGGAGCAGCGCCGTGGTCCCGAGGCCGGCGATCACGCCCGTCAGGCCGACCACGGTGAGGAGGCGGCCGAACCGTTCCACCATGCGGCCGGCGACCACCGCCGCGGCCGCCGAGCCGAGGGCGAAGGGGGTCACGGCGAGTCCCGAACGGAGCGGTGCGAAGTGGAGACCGTGCTGGTAGAAGAGGGCGAAGACCAACCAGACGCCACTGAAGCCCATGAAGTAGAGCGTGCCCACGCCGGCCCCCACGGCGTAGCCGCGCACGGTGCTGAACAGGCGCAGATCGAGCAGTGGCTGGCTGCCGGAGGCGACGAGGTGGCGCTGCCACTGGACGAAGCCGACGAGGAGCAGGCCGCCGACCGGGAACAGCCACCACAGCCGGCCGAAGCCGCCGGAGTCCGCCTGGACCAGTGGATACATGAACGCGAGGACGCCGAGTCCGAGGAGCAGGACGCCGGCCACGTCCACGCGCCCACGCCCGGAACGCCGGATGCGTGGCAACAGGCGCCGGCCGAGCAGGACGGCGAGGATTCCGATGGGGACGTTGACGTAGAAGATCCACCGCCAGCCCGCGGGTCCGGACGCCAGGGCGAGGATGGCGCCGCCGGTGATGGGGCCGGCGGCGGAGGAGATGCCGACGGTCGCGCCGAAGAAGCCGAAGGCCCGACCGCGTTCGGCGCCGCGGAACATCTGCTGGATGAGCGCGGAGTTCTGGGGGGCCATGAAACCGGCCGCCAGGCCCTGGGCCAGACGGGCCACCACCAGCAGCGTGATGTCGGGGGCCACACCGCAGGCGGCGCTGCAGACCACGAAGCCGCTGAGGGCCAGCAGGAAGATGCGACGCCGGTCCAGGGCGTCACCGAGGCGGCCGGCGGTGACCAGGGCGAGGGCGAAAGTGAGGGCGTACCCGGACACCACCCACTGCACCTGCGCGGGTGAGGCGTGCAGATCCCGTTGGATGGTCGGCAGGGCGACGGCCACGATCGTCACGTCCAGCAGACTCATGAAGCCGGCCACCAGCGTGACCCACAGGGCCCGCCACCGCCGCGGATCCGGCTCGGACCCGGCCTCCTGAGCGGTCGGCTCCCGGCCACCGGCCGCTGACGTCGACGGTGTCACATGGGCTCCTTTCACCCGGGGAAACGAGTTCCCCCAGCGGCCTACGAGCACACACCCAGTGTCCGACCCGAGCCGCTCGCGTGTAGGTCTTGGGCCCGTCCGGTCGGGCGTCGCACCCTCTTCCGGGGCTCGTCGCACCCTCTCCGCCACACGCGGGGCGTCCATGTCCGACGTGACCGGGCCAGGAGTGACGACGGACCCTCGCCGTCACTCGGCCGCGAGACCGGCGCGGTCCCCGGTCTCCTCGTGTCCGGTGAACATGTCGATCAGCCCATGGGGGGCGTTGTCGCCGAAGAGGAGCTCGTGCAGCTCGACGCCATCGGCGGCGGCCGTGGCACTGCGCGGGAACAGGGCCTGCTCGTACGCGGTGAGCGCGGCTTCGACGTCGTCGGGACGCGCGGCGATGGCCCTGCCGAGTTCCGCGCCGTCGTACATGGCCAGGTTGGCACCTTCGCCGTTCGGGGCCGAGAGGTGGGCGGCGTCGCCGAGCAGGGTCACCCCCGGCACCCGCTCCCACCGGTGCTCGATGGGCAGGGCGTTGAGGGGACGCAGGACCGGTGCGGTGTCACTGTCGGTGATCAGCGCGGTGAGCTCCGGCGCCCAGCCGTCGAACTCCTCGACGATCCGGGCGACGGCCGCGACGGAGTCGCCGAAATCGATACGGGCGAACCAGTCCTGCGACTGCGAGAGCGCGACGTAGGTGTGCAGGGTCCCGCCGCTCTCCCGGTGAGCCTGGATCCCCTTCCCCGGCGCGAGTGCGAACAGCGACCCGCCGCCGACCGCTTTCGCGGCGGCCGGGTGCCGGATGTCGGCGTCGAACAGACAGGTCTCGACGAACGACCTGCCGATGTACTCGGGCGCCGCGTCGGAGACAGCCGGCCGGACCCGTGACCACGCGCCGTCCGCGCCGACCAGCAGACTCGCGACGACGGTAGTGCCGTCGCCGAAGGTCACCTCGTGGCGTCCGTCGCCGAGGGCGCGGACACCTCCGGCCTTGCGCCCCCACTGGACGGTGCCGGCCGGAAGTGAGTCGAGCAGGATCCGCCGGAGCTCGCCGCGCTGCACCTCGGGGCGTCCGGCCGTGCCGTCGTCGGGTTCGTCGAGCAGAACGGTCCCGTCCCGGTCGAGCACCCGTGTCGCCTGGCGGCCCTCCAGGATGAGGCCGCGGAACTCCTCGAGCAGGCCCGCCGCCCGCAGAGCCGGTTGGCCGTTGTGATCGTGGATGTCGAGCATGCCGCCCTGGGCGCGGGCGGCCGGCGAGGTCTCGGCCTCGTAGACCGTCGCCGGGATGCCGTGGACGTGGAGGACGCGGGCGAGGGTGAGTCCTCCGAGCCCGGCGCCGATGATCGTGACATCAGTGGTCATGGTGGTCCCTCACCTGTCGGACGCCTGCCGGACGGTCACCCGGCGGGTCATCTCTGGAATGTCGTTCCAGAGCAGCCTGGAACGGCGTTCCAGATATGTCAAGCTGGAACAGCGTTCCAGGCGTGTGTCAGGATGCACGTATGGCAACCAGGACGCGTCGTCCAGAGCGACGAGAGGAACCGCTCTCCCGGGAGGGCATCGTCGAGGTCGCGATCGGGCTTCTCGACGCGACGGGCGAGGGCGGCCTCACGTTCCGCGCGCTGGGCGAGCGCCTCGCCACCGGACCCGGGGCGATCTATTGGCATGTGGCGAACAAGGGCGAGCTGCTCGGTGCCGCGACCGACGCGGTCGTCGCCGCCGCGCTGGCCGTCGAGCCCGCCGGGTCCCCGACCTCGCCGCGGGACGAGATCCGCGCCGTCGCCCTCGGCCTGTTCCACGCCATCGAAGAACACCCTTGGCTCGCCACTCAGCTCTCGACGCAGCTCTCCCGGAGTCCCTGGGGGTCGGTTGCGCCGCGGATCTTCGAGAGCATCGGCCGACGCGTCCGTGCGCTGGGCGTGCCCGAGGACAACTGGTTCACGGCGACCTCGGTGCTGGTGCACTACATCCTCGGCGCCGCCGGGCAGAACGCCGCGAACAGCGCGCACGCCCGCACTCTCGGGCCGGGCGCGAACCGCGCCGAGTTCCTCGACGCCACATCCAGGGCTTGGGAGGAACTCGACCCCGACGACTACCCGTTCACCCGGGCCGTCGCGAGCCAGCTGCGCGAGCACGACGACCGCGAGCAGTTCCTCGCCGGAATCGATCTCGCCCTCACCGGCATCACCGCTCCCCACCCACCTGGCGAACAGGCACCCACCGCGCCCACCACCTGAGCCGCGTGCGGACTTCGGCTCCGGCGCGCGGAACACCCCCGGCGACACCGGCACCTCCGACTCCGCCCGAACCGGTGGCCCGATCGACCTCCCCCGGCTGTCCACGGCCCATGGCCGTGCGGAATCACCGGGCCTGGCTCAGGTCCCGCAAACCGTTCTCCAGCAGCGCGAACGCGTGCTCAGCGTCGGCCACCGCACCCGGAAGGCGCGCGTCGGCCGGCTCTCCGTGCGCCAGGCGTTCCGCGTTGTCCTGCGCCAGCGTCCAGTGGACCGCGACGATCTGGACGGCGGCCAACCGCGCGGTGAGTTCCGATGTGTCCGCCGTTTCCCGCAGCGCCTGCGCGAGTGCTCGCTCGGAGCCGGTCTTGAAGCGTTCCATCCGGGCGACCAGCGAGGGTGCGTCGAGGATCATCCGATGGACCCTCCGCACCTGC
Organism: Streptomyces sp. NPDC057950; assembly: GCF_042887295.1. Taxonomy (NCBI): domain Bacteria; kingdom Bacillati; phylum Actinomycetota; class Actinomycetes; order Kitasatosporales; family Streptomycetaceae; genus Streptomyces; species Streptomyces sp. NPDC057950. Next base: position 77,003 of record NZ_JBHVPP010000020.1, on the reverse strand, counting down.
GGATGATCGTTGAGTCCGGTGATCGGATCCCGCTCGCGCAGACCCCGGACGAAATGCTCGCGCAGTGCGGTCAGCGGGGCAGCGCCGGGCGGGCGGGCCCTCACGACCCGCGCGATCTCCGTCTCGTGGTCGGCGAGGCGGTGCACCACGAGGTCCTCCTTCGCCGGGAAGTAGGCGAAGACCGTGCGTTTGGACACCTCGGCCGCCTCGGCCACCTGGGCGACCGAGACCTCGTTGAAGCCATGCTCCAGGAACAGCGCGATCGCCGCATCGGAGATCGCGGCGTGGGTGCGCTGCTTCTTCCGCTCCCTGAGCCCTGGCTTGTCGTCCACGGTGCCCACCGTAACAGATTGCTGCCCCCAGACGATTTCTGCACCTGGTATACATTTACTCCGAGACGAGAAATGGAACGGAGTGAGGGTGTTGACGGTGAGCGAGACCGAGGTCGTCGTCGTGGGCGCGGGCCCGACCGGACTGATGCTGGCGTACGAACTGACCCTGGCCGGGGTCGAGACGCTGGTGCTGGAGAAGCTGCCCCAGCGCATCGAACAGGTGAAGGGTGGCGGGATTCAGCCCCGTACCGCCGAACTGCTCGACTCGCGTGGGCTGTTGGAGCCCTTGCTGAAGCGGGCCACGCCGCGTGATCAGGTCGGCGGCCACTTCGCCGCCCTGCCCGTGCCCCTGGACTGCACCCCTTGGAACACCAGACATCCCTTCCCGATCGCGGTTCCTCAGTGGGAGATCGAGGAACTGCTCGAAGAGCGGGCGGTCGCGGCCGGCGCGCGGGTCCTGCGCGGGGCGGCCGTCTCAGGGGTGGAGCCCGACGACGAGGAGGTGGTCGTGACGGCGGACGGGCTGCGCGTGCGGGCTCGCCATCTGGTGGCGTGCGACGGCGGACACAGCACGGTGCGCAAGTTGCTCGGACTGCCGTTCCCCGGCAGGCCGGGGACGCATCAGGCGGTGTTGGCCGACATCCGGCTCGCCACCGTGTCACCGTCGGTGCCGCAGCAGTTGGATCACATGAGCGCCCTGATGCGCCGAGCGGGCGACTACTGGGCCATGCTGGTGCCCCTCGGCGGTGACCGGTACCGGTTCACCTTCGGACGCGCGGACCAGTCCGACACCTCACGCGACACCTCCGGCGTCACCCACGAGGAGATCACCGTCGCACTGCAGACCGTGTACGGCTCCGATGCCACCCTCGGCGCCGTGGACAACTCGTCCCGGTTCACCGACGCCACCCGGCAGTTGGAGCAGTACCGGGCAGGGCGCGTCCTCTTCGCCGGCGACGCGGCGCACATCCACCCCCCACTGGGCGGCCAGGGACTCAACCTCGGCATGCAGGACTCGTTCAACCTCGGCTGGAAACTTGCCGCAGCCGTCCAGGGCCGGGCGCCGGGCAGTCTTCTGGACAGCTACCACGCCGAACGGCATCCGGTCGGAGCCCAGGTCCTGCACCACACCTCGGCGCAGCGCGTCCTGGCGGATCCGAACCCGAGCGAGGACGTGGCCGCCCTCCGGGACATCTTCGTCGACCTGCTGAGACTGCCGGACGCCAACCGTCACGTCGCGGGACTGATGTCCGGCCTCTCGCTGCGTTACGAGCTGTCCGGCGGCCATCCGCTCACCGGGCACCGCGTGCCGGACGCCGACCTGGTCACCGACGCCGGCCCCATCCGGCTGTCGACACTGTTCGGCGCGGGGCATGCCGTCCTGCTCGATCTGGCCGGTACCGTCCCGGCCGGCCTCGGCCTTCCGCCGCGGGTCGATCTCGTCCGCGCCACCTGTGCGGAAGATCTTGGGGCTGCCGCCATGCTCATCCGTCCCGACGGTTACGTCTGCTGGGCCACGGACAGCTCCGCCGTCCACGGCTCCACCCTCCTCACCGAGATCGCCGGCAATCTCACGGAGGTGAACTGAGCCCGGGTGCCCACCCCGACCCGCCATCGGCAGGCCGCGCCGGACTCCCTCGTGCGGACTCCCTCGTACGGACCCGCGCTGTTCAGGTCCTCGGGCGCACCTCATTCCCCCAGGAAACAATCATGGTCTCAGCGTCGGCGAAGTTGCCGTAGAGTGGTGTCAACGACGCGGGGTGGAGCAGCTCGGTAGCTCGCTGGGCTCATAACCCAGAGGTCGCAGGTTCAAATCCTGTCCCCGCTACTGAATCGTGAAGGGCCGGCACCATGTGCCGGCCCTTCACGCATGTCCAGACGACTAGAACGAGAGACGGTCCGCCATCAGTCTGGTGAACCGGGCCGGATCCTTCAGCGCACCGCCTTCAGCGAGAAGTGCCATGCCGAAGAGGAGTTCCGCGATGTCGGCGAGGCCGGCGTCCGCCCCGTCCTCCCGCTCGGTGTGGGCCTTGTTGAGGCCGTCGACCAGGGAGTGGCCGGGGTTGAGCTCGAGGATGCGCTTGGTGTGCGGGACGTCCTGTCCCATCGCACGGTAGATGTTCTCCAGGGCCGGGGTGATGTCGTGCTGGTCCGAGACGAGACAAGCGGGCGACACCGTCAGGCGAGTGGACAGCCGAACCTCCTTGACGTCCTCGCCGAGCTGTTCGGTCATCCAGGACAGGAGCCCCGAGTACTCCCTGCGCTGGTTCTCGCGCTCGTGCTCGGTCTCCTCCGTGTCCGGTTCCCCGCTGCCGAGGTCGACCTCGCCCTTGGTGATGGACCGCAGCCGCTTGCCGTCGAATTCGGGCACGGCGGTGACCCAGACCTCGTCGATCGGGTCGGTCAGAAGCAGCACCTCGACGCCCTTGGCGCGGAATGCCTCCATGTGAGGGGAGTTCTCGATGGCTTCCCGGGAGTCACCGGTCAGGTAGAAGATCTCTTCCTGGCCTTCCTTCATGCGTTCGGCGTACTGCGCCAGCGTGGTCGGCTCGTCCGCAGCGTGGGTCGAGGAGAACGAGCACAGAGCGAGGATGGTGTCGCGGTTCTCGTGGTCGTCGAGCAGGCCCTCCTTCAAGGCTTTGCCGAACTCCCGCCAGACGGTCGCGTAGTTCTCCGGGGCCTTGGTCCTCAGGTCCTTGATCGTGGACAGGATCTTCTTCGTGAGACGCCGGTGCATCCTCTGGATGTGCCGGTCCTGCTGCAGAATCTCGCGGGAGACGTTCAGCGAGAGGTCCTGCGCATCGACGATGCCCTTGACGAAGCGGAGGTAGGGCGGCAGGAGTTGCTCGCAGTCGTCCATGATGTGCACGCGCTTGACGAACAGTTGGAGACCGCGGCTTTGGCCCTGTGTGAACAGGTCCTGCGGAGCGCGCGAGGGGATGAAGAGCAACGCCTGGTACTCGAAGGTCCCTTCCGCCTGCAGGCGGATGGTCTCCAGCGGGTCGAGCCAGTCGTGACTGATGCGCTTGTACAGCTCGTGGTATTCCTCGTCGGACACGTCCTCACGCGCTCGGGCCCACAGCGCCTTCATCGAGTTCACGGTCTCGAAATCGTCCGCGGCCGCTTCGGCGTCAGCGCTCTCGTCGGCCTGTCCGGCGGCCGCGGCGGTGCCGGCGGGCATACGGATCGGCCAGGTGATGAAGTCCGAGTACCGCTTGATGATCTCGCGGATCTTCCCGTCCTGCGCGTAGTCGTTGAGCTGGTTCTCGACGTCCACGGGCTTGAGGTGAAGGGTGACCGTCGTCCCCTGGGGCGCCATGTCGAGGGCCTCGACCGTGTACGTGCCTTCACCACGGGAGACCCAGCGGGTGCCCCGGCTCTCGCCCGCGTGCCGGGTCAGCACGGTGACCTCGTCGGCCACCATGAAGGCCGAGTAGAAACCGACACCGAACTGGCCGATGAGGCCCGCCGCGGCGGCCGCGTCATCGGTCTCCTTCAACTCCCGCAACAACCTCGCGGTACCGGAACTGGCGATCGTGCCGATGAGCTGAACGACCTCCTCGTGCGACATGCCGATACCGTTGTCCCGCACCGTCAGCGTCCTGGCCCGCGCATCGGTCTCGACGCTGATGTGCAGATCGGACACGTCCGCCCCCAGCGCGTCATCACGCAGGGCCGTGAGGCGCAGCTTGTCCAACGCGTCCGAGGCGTTGGAGATCAGCTCCCGCAGAAACACGTCCTTGTTCGAGTAGATCGAATGGATCATCAACTGCAGCAGTTGACGGGCTTCCACCTGGAACTCGTGGGTCTCGGCCGACATAGCGTGCGAATCCTCCATGGTCATTGACAGCACTACGGCCAGTGCACTCTAACCTCGCCGTTTCCGCCGATGCGGCGAGACGTCCTGATCGCCAACTGTGGTGCGGGCAGGGAGATTGCGCCCCCGGCAGGACAGGCTCCCGGCGCGGTCACGCCGCCCTCGGCCACACCCGGCCGCCGAACCCGGTCCGGCGGGAGCATCCTGAAGCGCGCTCCGGCGCGTCATGGGTGTCGGGCCGGTTCCGGTTTCGACTCCGCGTCGTGCTGCTCCGGTTCGGCCCGGCGGTCGCCGGTCCGTGAACGGAGTCCGGTGAACGCGGCCGCGGTGGGGCTGCCGGGATCGGCCTGGTAGACGACCAGTTGCTGGTCCGGGACTTCGTTGACCGTGAAGGCGGAGAACTGGATCCGCAGGTCGCCCACTCGGGCATGTCTGGGGTTCTTCGTCTGCCGGTTCTTGCCCTTCACATGGTGTCGTGCCCACAGCTCGGCGAATTCCGGGCTCTTTGCGGAGAGGGTTTCCACGACTTCGATGATCCGTGGCGATCGCGGTTCGTACCCGTAGGCGGCGCGGATCTCCGCGACACACGACCGGGCGGCTTTTCCCAGTCCTGGTGGAAGTCACGGCCTGCCGGTTCGGCGAAGACCATGCGTGCCAGGTTGTCGAACCGTTCGAAGCCGCTGTGCAGGCGGCCGCGAGTGCGTTGTGGACCAGGATGTCCAGCGCCGGGCCCACCACGAAGGCAGGGGTGTCGGGCCACGGGCCGTCCGTGGGCCGTGCCCGCCGGAGCGGACGCGCCCGTCCTGTGCCGGGCCGGCGATCACCGTCGCGCACGGGCCCGGAAAGCAGACGGGACGGCACGGGGTGCGGGGCGTCGTGGCCACCCGTCAGTCGGCCGCGGCGGCCCGTACGTCGTCGTGCGCGGCTTCCAGACGGGCGGCCGCCTCGGCACGGGAGCAGCCGGCGAGGAGCATGACGATCGCGGTCTTCGCGTGTCCGTCGGCCTCCTGGAGTGCGGCCGCGGCTGCGTCGAGGTCGGTGCCGGTGGCCTGCGCGACCATGCGCCGCGCCCGGTCCACGAGCTTCTCGTTGGTCGCGCGCAGGTCGACCATGAGGTTGCCGTACACCTTGCCGAGCTGAACCATCGTGGCGGTCGAGAGCATGTTGCAGACCAGCTTCTCGGCGGTGCCGCCCTTGAGGCGGGTGGAGCCGGTGAGGACCTCGGGGCCGGTGGGGACCTCGATGGCGACGTCCGCGTGGCGGCTGATGACGGCGTCGCTGTTGCAGGCGACGGAGACGGTCGCCGCGCCCGTCGCGCGGGCGTGCTCCAGACCGCCGACGACATAGGGAGTACGGCCGCTGGCGGCGAGCCCGACCACGGTGTCGCGGGCGGTCAGCCCGATCGCTTCGAGGTCGGAGACCGCGAGATCGGGGTTGTCCTCGGCGCCTTCGACCGCGAGGACGAACGCGCCGGGACCGCCGGACAGCAGACCGACGACCCGGTCGGGCGAGATGCCGAAGGTCGGCGGGCATTCGACGGCGTCGAGCAAGCCGATCCGTCCGCTCGTACCGGCGCCGAGGTAGACGAGCCTGCCGCCCGCGCGCAGCGAGGCGGTGATCTTCTCCACGGCCGCGGCGATCTGCGGCAGGGCGGTGCGCACCGCCAGGGCGACGGTCTGGTCCTCGTCGTTCATGGTGGCGAGCAGCTCGCTGACCGGCATGCGGTCCAGTTCGGCGGTCCGCCGGTTGCGGGTTTCGGTGCCGAGAGTGCTGAGGTCCACGTGCGGTCGTTCCTTTCGGGGAGGCGCTGTCGTTCCCTTCGGGTGAAGCGCTGTCGTTCGGTGGTGACGGAGGCTCGCGGCGGCGTCGGCCGGTGTTCCGGGCGTCGGCGGTGGTACGCCGGTCACCTGCGCGTCGGGCATCGGTACGCCGGTCACCTGCGCGTCGGAGGTCGGCACACCGGTCCGGTGTCATCCCGGGGGCGCCGCCACGTGCGGGAGTTCGGCCGTCGGTGTGGCGGCCGGTTCCCTCGCGGCGCCGGGGGCGGCCGGGGTGGCGAGGGCCTCGTCGGAGGTCGGCCGGCGTGCCGCGGGGGTGTTCCGGTGGCGCTGCACCGCGCCGTAGGTGCGCTGCAGCGCCGCGGTGGTGGCGTCGTAGGAGCGTTGCGCGACTCCGACGAACAGGCAGTCGATGAGCGCCAGTTGGGCGATGCGGCTGACGGTCGCGCCGGAGCGGAACGGCATCTCTCGCGCGCAGGTGGTGAGCACGAGGTCGGCGGACTCGGCCAGCGGCGAGCGGGCGAAGTTGGTCAGGGCGATCGTGGTGGCGCCGTTCTCGGCGGCGGCCCGCAGGGGCTCGATCGTGTCCGTCGTCTCGCCGGAGTGGGAGATCGCGATGGCCACGTCCGCGGGTCCGAGCAGTGCCGCGGCGGTGAGCGCGGCGTGCACGTCGGTCCAGATGAAGGCCATCCGGCCGATGCGGTGGAGCTTCTGGTGCAGGTCCTGGCCGACGAATCCGCTGGCGCCCACACCGAAGATGTCTATCCGGCGGGCGTCGGCGACGGCGTCGACCGCTCGTCCGAGTTGGGCCACGTCGAAGCCGTCGCGGGACTCCTCCAGGGCGCGGACCTCGTTGTAGATGATCTTGCTGATGATCTGTTCCAGCGAGTCCGTGGCGCCGATGTCGGTGCCCAGCGCCGGGCGATCGGCGCCGAGGGCGTTCTCGTGCGCCGCCGCGGCGGCGAGGCCGACACGCAGGTGGGGATAGTTGGTCAGGCCGATCGCGCGACAGAACCTCATCACGGTGGCCACCGAGGTGCTCGCCTTGGCGGCGAGGGCGCTGATGGACAGTCCGGCCGCCTCGGACGGCGCCGCGAGGACGGTGTCGGCCACCCGCCGCTCGGACGGGGCCAGGGAGGGCAGCGCGCCGCGGATCCTCGTCAGCACGTCGACGGAGCCGCCGCCTTGCGGCGACTCCGCAGCTTCACGGTGCGCGACCTCGCGAGCCATGGGTCCTCCTGGGTGGTCTTGACGCCAGCGTAGCCACGCCCACCTGGGATGGCAAAAAGTTACGTGACAAATTTTCCTAGCGGTATTTATTGACATGCGGAGGGCGGGCTTCCAAACTCGCAGCACCGCGGTCCGCTCGCCGGACGCTCTCGGCGCAGCGAAGCCGCGGATCGTCCCTTTCAACGGAGAAGGCGTTCACACATGACGGCCGTACTGGCGGTGGACCTGGGGAAGACGGGTTGCCGCGCCGTGCTCTGGACCGGCCCGGACGGCCCCGAACACCCCGTTCGGGAGGTTCCCGGGGCGCCCGGACTGGCGGAGTCCGACGGCGTCACCGCCGCGGTCGCCGCCGTGACGGCCGCCGCGGCACTCGTCGACGAGCTTTCCTCTGAACTGCCCTCCGGACGGCTGGACGCGGTGTGCGTGGGTGCCGCGGGCGCGGCCGCCGACCCGGCCGCGGCCCGCTCCCTGGCCGAACTGCTGCTGGACGCGCTGCCGGCCGACGAGGTCGCGGTCACCAGTGACGCGGTCACCGCACACGCCGGCGCCCTCGGCGGCGGCGCCGGTGTCGTGCTCGCGGCGGGCACCGGCGCCGTCACCGTCGGAATCGGCGAGGACGGAACGTTCACCCGCGTCGACGGCTGGGGCCCCTGGCTCGGAGACGAGGGCAGCGGCGCCTGGATCGGCCGCGCCGGTCTGCGGGCCGCTCTGCGCTCCCACGACGGGCGCGGTCCCGCGACCGCCCTGACGGCGGCCGCGGCCGAACGCTACGGCGACCTCGACCGACTGCCCGCGACCGTGGGCCACTGCGCCAACCCGGCCCGGCTGACCGCGGCCTTCGCCCCGCGGGTGGCCGGTGCGGCCGCCGACGGCGACCGGGTGGCGACCGAGATCATGCGGGACGCCGCCGCCGCGCTGGCCGAGGCGGTCGTCGCCGCGGCCCGCGGGGCCGGCGGCACGCACCCGCTGCCCGTCGCCGTCACCGGCGGCCTCACGGGGATCGGCGCGCCTCTCATGGACCCGTTCACCGACCTGCTCCACGCGTCGGGACTGCCGCTGCGGGTGACCCCCGCGCTCGGCGATCCCCTGCACGGGGCGCGTCTGCTGGCCCTGGATTCCGCCGGACCGCACGAACCCCTCGTCATCCGCGTCCACCGGACGACGGCCCCGCCGCCATGAGCATGTGCGCCGGACCGCCGGGCGCGCGTCGCTCCATCGAGACGGGGCACCGTCCCTCCCCCACCGACCCCATTCCCCGGTGACACCACCGGTCCGTTCTAAGGAGTGCACGTGCGCCAACTCGACCTGGCGGTGATCGCCGTCTATCTGGTCGCCATCGCGGTGATCGGACTGCGCCTGTCCGGGCGGCAGAAGACGGCGAAGGAGTACTTCGTCGGCGAGAGCCACATGCCCTGGTGGACGGTGTCGTTCTCGATAGTGGCCACCGAGACCAGCGTGCTGACCGTCATCAGCGTGCCCGGCGGGACGTACAGCGGGCAGGGGTTCGGCAACGTCGAACTGGCGCTGGGTTACGTGATCGGGCGGGTCGTCGTCGCCACGGTACTCATCCCGCTGTACAAGCGCGGCGGCTTCGTCAGCGCCTACCAGTACCTCGGCGAGCGCTTCGGACTGAGGCTCCAGGGACTGGCGTCGGTGTCGTTCGTCTTCACCCGGCTGCTCGCCGAAGGCGTCCGGCTGTTCGCGTCGGCGATCCCGATCAAGCTGCTGCTCGACGAACTCGGCGTGCACACCGGCTACAAGGCCATCATCGTCGTGCTGACCGTCATCACCGTCGTGTACACCTACCTCGGGGGCATCAAGGCGGTCATCTGGACGGACGCCATCCAGATGGGCCTCTACCTCGGCGGTGTGATCCTGGCCATCGCGGTGCTCACCGGGCACGTCGGCGCCACCGGCTTCTCGCAGGCCCTGCACGGCGGCGAGTTCAGGCTCTTCGACACCGACTTCGGCCTCGACCACATCCTCACCAGCTCCTTCGCCCTGCCGACCGCCATCATCGGCGGCGCCATCTTCGCGATGGCCAGCCACGGCTCGGACCAGCTGATCGTGCAGCGTGTGCTGACCACCCGCACCCTGCGCGACGGCCAGAAGGCGATGATCGCCTCCGGAGTCTTCGTCACCGTGCAGTTCGCCGCGTTCTCCCTGGCCGGTGCTCTGCTCTGGTCGTACAACAAGGGCCGCAGCTTCAAGGAGATGGGGCTGAGCAGCTCCGACAACCTCTACCCGAACTTCATCCTGCACGGCCTGCCGGTGGGCATCTCGGGTCTTCTGGTGGCGGGCATCCTGGGCGCCGCGATGGGCTCGCTGTCCTCCGCACTGAACTCCATGTCGAACTCCACGGTGTCCGACATCATCCACAGCTTCCGGAAGAAGGCCCCCTCCGACCAGGCGCTGCTGAAACTGGCCCGGGTGATGACGCTGGTGTGGGCGGCGCTGATGGCGGTCTTCGCCTGCGCGTTCAGCACCAGCTCGGGCAACGTCTACCTGACCGGTCTCACGATCGCGGGCTACACCTACGGCGCGCTGCTCGGCGCGTTCCTGCTCGGCCGGCTGGTCAAGCGCGCCACGGAGGTGGACGCCGTCGTGGCCTTCCTCGTGACCATCGGCGTGATGACGTACATCGTCCGCGGCGTGAAGATCGACGTGACCACCGCGGGGACGACCGTGCCCACGGCGATCGCCGCTCAGTGGCTGGTGCCGATCGGAGTGCTGGTCACGATCATGGTGGGCGGAGTGATGAGCCTGTTCCACAAGGCCCCGCCCGCAGCGCCCGCGGTCGCGCCGGTGGAACCTGACGGACACGGCACGGAGGTCACCGCGACCGCCGGCCAGTCCTGACCGAACGCCGGGCCGGGGGCCGCCGCGATCCGGCTGCCCCGGCCCGGTCACTTCGGACCGGCCGCCCTCGCACGGCGCGCCCGGCCGGTCCGACCCGAAGACTCGGAGCTCCCCATGCGTGTGATCGGCCTGATGTCCGGCACCTCGTACGACGCCATCGAAGCCGCCGCGGCCGATCTCTCCTTGGAGGGCGAGACGCTGCGGATGCGTCCGCTCGGCCGGATCAGCGTGGCCTACCCGGACGACCTGCGCGCCGCGATCGGCGCCGCTCTGCCCCCGGCCGCGACCAGCACCGAGGCCGTCTGCGCCCTGGACACCGGTATCGGCCAGTCGTTCGCAGGAGCCGCCGTCCGCGCCCTGCACGAACTGTGCGGCGACGAAGCCGATCTGGTCGTCTCGCACGGGCAGACGATGCACCACTGGGTACGCGACGGCGCCGTGCTCGGCACCCTCCAGCTCGGTCAGCCCGGCTGGATCGCGGAGGCGACCGGCCTGCCCGTCGTGTCGGACCTGCGGGCCCGCGACATCGCCGCGGGCGGCCAGGGCGCACCCCTCGTCGGCATGACCGACACACTGTTGCTGCGGGGCCTGCCGGGCGTCCCGGCCGCGCTGAACCTGGGCGGCATCGCCAACATCACCGTCGCGGGTCCGGACACCGACCCGGTCGCCTTCGACACCGGTCCCGCCAACGCCCTGCTGGACGCGGCCGTGCGCCACTTCACGGCGGGCGCCCGCGAGTACGACGAGTCGGGGCGCGGCGCCGCCGCGGGCCGAGAGGCACCGGAGCTGCTGCGGCTGCTGCTCGACGAGCCGTACTACCGCCTGCCCGCGCCGAAGAGCACCGGCAAGGAGCTCTTCCATCTGCCCTACCTGCTACGGGCGTTGGAGGCCGCACCCGTCGCCGAACCGAACGACGTACTGGCCACCCTCACCCGGCTGACCGCGGTGACCGTGGCCGACGCGGTCCGTGCCCACGGTGTCACCCAGTTGGTGGTGTCCGGCGGCGGGGCGCACAACCCCGTCCTGACCGGCATGATCGCCGAGGAGCTGCCCGGCGTGCGGCTGCTGCCCAGCGACGACCTGGGTGTCCCCTCCGATGCGAAGGAAGCGCTCGCCTTCGCCGTCCTGGGTTTCCTGACGGTGCACGGCCTGCCGGGCACCCTGCCGTCGGGCACCGGCGCGCGCCACCCGTCGCTGCTGGGCAGCATCACGCCGGGCCGCCTGCCGCTGCGACTGCCGGAACCGGCGGCGACGGCCCCCCGTCGGCTGCTGGTCGAGACCCGGTCGTAGGACCGCACCCACGAGGGCGGCGCCGGGCTGCCGGCTCGGCGCTCCCGGCCGGTCCGCCGCCTCCCTCGACCGACCCCCGGCGTTCCTCCCCTCCCCCACCGTCCGGGCGACCGGCCGTCCCGGACCCGCACACCTCCCGGAGCATCCATGAGCCGCCCCCATTCCACCCCGACTCCGGCGAACCCCGGTGAACGCCCTTCGGACCTCGCCGCGTTGCTGCGCTCCTGTGTGGACGACCCCCGGCGGGTGTCGACCGACCTTCCCCGCCGGGTCGCGGCGGCGCACGACGCGTCGCCGTATCTCTTCGCTCCGCGGGCCGTTGTCCGCGCCGCGTCGGCGGCCGAGGTGGGTGCGCTGATGGCGGGCGCCAGAGCGGCGGGGCTTCCGCTGACCCTGCGCTCCGGCGGGACGAGTCTGGCGGGACAGGCAGGCGGTGACGGGGTCCTGGTGGACGTGCGCAGCAACTGGCGCAAGGCCGAGGTGCTCGACGACGGTCACCGCGTCCGCCTGCAACCGGGATTGACGGTGCGTCAGGTCAACGCGCGGCTGGCGCGGTACGGCAGGCGACTCGGTCCCGACCCGGCCAGCGAGTCGGCCTGCACGATCGGCGGGCTGGTCGCCAACAACTCCAGCGGCATGAACTGCGGCACTCAGGACAACGCGTACCACACCATGGAGTCCCTGCAGTTCGTGCTGCCCTCGGGCACGGTGATCGACTCCGGCGCACCGGACGCCGACGAACGGCTGCGTGCCAAGGAACCCGAACTCCACGCCGGCCTTCTCCGGTTGCGTGACCGGGTCCGGACCTCACCGCGGGCCCGCGCCACCGTCGAGCGGCTCTTCGCGATGAAGAACACCATGGGCTACGGGCTCAACTCCTTTCTGGACCACACCACTCCGGCCGATCTGCTGGCCCACCTGATGATCGGCAGCGAGGGCACGCTGGGCTTCGTCTCAGAGGCCGTCTTCCGTACGGTCCCGGTCCTTCCCCACGCCGCCACCGGCCTGCTGATCCTCCCGGGACTCGCCGAGGCCACCGACGCACTGCCCGCGCTGCTCGCGGCGGGCGCCCGTACGGCGGAGCTCCTCGACGCCTCATCGCTGCGGGTGGCCCAGCTCGACCCCGGCTCCGGCTCGGCACTGCGCGGCCTGCGGGTCGAGCACCACGCGGCGCTGCTGGTCGAGTTCGCCGAGGACACCCCGGAGCGGCTGGAGGAGGTGGCAGCCGCGGCCCGTCCGGTGCTGGAGCGCCTGCCCGCGGTGACCGGCACCGCCCTGACCCGCGACCCGAAGGAACGGGCCCGGCTGTGGCATCTGCGCAAGGGCCTCTACACCGCGGTCGCCGGCGCCCGCCGGCCCGGCACCACCGCCCTGTTGGAGGACATCGCGGTCCCGATGGACCGGCTGACCCGCACCTGCGAGGGCCTCATCGGACTGTTCGACCGGCACGGTTACGAGGACGCTGTGATCTTCGGGCACGCCCGGGACGGCAACGTGCACTTCATGCTGACCCAGGACTTCGACTCGCAGGCGGAGACCGACCGGTACGCGCGGTTCACCGACGACATGGTCGATCTGGTGCTGGCCGCCGAGGGCACGCTGAAAGCGGAGCACGGCACCGGACGTGCCATGGCGCCGTTCGTCCGCCGCCAGTACGGCGACGAACTGTACGACGTCATGCGGGAATTGAAGCGGTTGTGCGATCCGGCGGGCGTGCTCAACCCCGGTGTGCTGCTGGACGACGACCCGGGCGCGCATCTGCGCCGGCTCAAGAGCGTGCCCGCGGTCGACCCGGCGCTGGACGCCTGCGTCGAGTGCGGCTACTGCGAGCCGGTCTGTCCGACCGCGGACGTCACCACCACACCCCGTCAGCGCATCGCCCTCCAGCGGGAGATCGCGCTGGCCGCGGCGGCGGGTGACGACGAACGACGCCGGGAACTGGAGGACGACTACGCCTACGCCGCCGTGGACAGCTGCGCCGCCGACAGCCTCTGCGTGACCGCCTGCCCGGTGACCATCGACACCGGGGCGGTGATGAAGCGGCTGCGCGGCGAGCGCCACAGCCCCCTCGCGCAGCACGCCGGACGCGCCGCGGCCCGCCACTGGGCCACGGCCGTCAAGGGCGTACGGATCGGCCTCGGCGCCGCCCACGCGGTGCCCGCCCCCCTGACCGGCGCGGCCACCAGGATGATGCGGCGGCTCGGCGCCACCGACCTCGTACCGGCCTGGAGCCCGGACATCCCCCGTGGTGGCGAGCCCCGTCCGGCGGCCCGGCACGTGCCTGCGGCGCGGGCGGTCTTCTTCGCGGCGTGCATCGGCAGCGTCTTCGCCTCCGAGGAGGGCGGCGGCTCCGGCCGTGGCGACGCCGGCGGACGGGCGAGCGGCTCCGCGGGTGCGTTCCTCAGTCTGTGCGAGCGAGCCGGAGTCGCCGTCGACGTCCCCGAACTGGCGGGGTTGTGCTGCGGCACGCCCTGGCAGTCCAAGGGCTACACCGAGGGCCACCGGGCGATGGCCGCCCGGACGCTCGACGCCTTGTGGACGGCCAGCGACCACGGACGGCTGCCGGTCGTCTGCGACGCCTCCTCCTGCACCCACGGCCTGGGCGAGCTCGCCGCGACGCTGCCCGAGGCCGGACGTGACCGGTACAACGGACTGCGCTTCGTGGACAGCGTGACCTTCACCGCCGAGACGCTGCTGCCGCTGCTGCCCCGGGCGCCACGGCTCGACTCCCTCGCCCTGCACCCGACCTGTTCGACCGTGCACCTGGACATCACCGGTGACCTGCGCACCGTCGCGGAGGCGGTGGCCGGCACCGTGACGGTCCCCGACTCCTGGGGCTGCTGCGCCTTCGCGGGTGACCGCGGGCTGCTCCACCCCGAGGTGACCGCCGGCGCGACGGCCGCCCAGGCCGCCGAGGTCAACGAGCGCGAGCACGACGGGTACGCCTCGTGCAACCGCACCTGCGAGATGGGCATGACCCGCGCCACCGGCCGCCCGTACCGCCACGTCCTGGAACTCCTGGCCGACGCCCTCGACGCCCTCGACGCGTCCGAGGCGGCCGCCGGCTGAGCCCGCGGCCCTCGCCCGGCGCGCCCGTCCCAGGCCCGTCGGGCAGTCCCGCCACGTGATCCGACCGACCTGCCCCCAGGGTGTGTTGCGAAAAGTCGCGTCGTCCGCCCGGAGGGCGGGCCTCGCGGCGTCCGGTGCGTGCTCTCGGCGTGCCGGGCGAAAGCCCGCCTACGGGACGTACCCGGGTTTTCGCCCGGTGCGGCGAAGGAGACACCTCCCACGCCCTCGAGGCAGTGCGGGAACGTGCCGGGCGTCGCGAGGCAGGCGGGACTTTCGCAACACGCCCTAGCGCAGGGCGTCCGCCGCCGTGTGGAACGCGCGCCGGACGGCCACGATGCCGTCGCCCTCCCGTGACGGGTGCACCCGGTTCGTCAGCAGCACGGCGTAGCGGCCGGCCGCGGGGTCGACCCAGATACTCGTGCCGGTGAAGCCGGTGTGGCCGAACGACTCGGGGCCGCACGACGGCCCCACGGGTGATCCGACCGGGTCCTGCCCCTGCCAGGCGAGGCCGCGCCGCAGTGCGTGGGCGTCCGTGTGGGCGGCCGTCATCAGGGCGAAGGTCTCCGGGCGCAGGAGCTCGGACGCCCCACCCGCCAGGGAGCGTCCGAGTCGTTCCATGTCGGCGAGTGGCGCGAACAGCCCGGCGTGCCCGGCGATTCCGCCCAGGACCACGGCGTTCTCGTCGTGCACCTCGCCCGCCACCACCTGTCCCCGCCACGGGCAGTCCTCGGTGGCCACGGCCCTCGCCCGCAGGGCGATGTCCGGGGTGAAACCGGTCTCCTCCATGCCGAGTGGTGCGCACACCAGCCGGTCCACCAGTTCGTCCAGCGGCGCCGCGGCCGCGCTCTCGGCGATCAGTCCGAGCAGGATGAAGCCCTGCGAGGAGTATTCGACCCGGGAACCGGGCGCCGATCGCAGCGGCAGCAGGCGCAGTGCTTCCAACAGCCCGCCGCGGGTGGGGTGTTCGCGGTAGAGCGGCACCTTACCCGGCAGGCCCGAGGTGTGGGTGAGCAACTGCGCGACGGTCAGGTCCGCCTTGTCACCGCCCCGGTAGTCCGGCAGGTAGGTGCCGACGGCGCCGGTGAGATCCAGTGCGCCGCGCTCGACAAGGGCCATCACGGCCAGTCCGACGATCGGTTTCGTCACCGACGCCAGGTCCCACGTCTCGTCACCTTCGAGCGGTGGGCCGTCCCAGGCGCGGGTGCCGGTCCAGCCCCGGTCCGGTGGGCCGGCCGCGGCGCCCACGGACCAGGCGGCGCCGGAGTACACCCGGAGGGCTCGCCCCGAGACCAGGATGTCTTCGAGCGCGCTCACGCGAGTCCCCCGTCCTCGGAGTCCACGACCCGGAACACGGGTGGGGTGCCGCCGAGGCCGGCCGACACGGTGCGGGCGGCCGCGCGCACCATCGGGCCGAACATCTCCACGCTCTGCTCGTCCAGTGTGAAGGTGAGTCCCGAGATGCCGATGGCGCCCACGACCCGTCCCTCGCCGTCGACCACGGGCGCCGCCACCGACCGTACGTCGAGCTCTTCGTACTCGTCGTCCACGGCGTAACCGACCCCGGCCGCCTCCCGCAGCAAGGCGCGGATCGCCGCCGGATCGGTGGGGGTGTGCGGTGTGCGGGCGGCGAGCGGACCCGCCTCCAGCAGGGCGTCCGCCTCGGAGGCCGGCAGGACGGAGAGCATCGCCAGCCCCATCCCGCTGCTGTGGAGCGGAGCGCGGCTACCGGGTCGGGCGTACATCCGGTACTCCCTGACCGGCTCGGACTGTGCCAGCAGCACCGTGTCATCGGCGTGGCGCACGGCGTACTGCGCGAGCAGGCCGGTCCGCCGCCGCAGATCGGCCAGCACGGGGCGGGCGAGTGCAAGATCCCGGCTGTCGTGCAGGGCCGCGGCGGCCAGGCCCAGCAACCGGGGGCCCGCGCGGTAGCTGCCACCCTCCGCCGGCTGCGCGAAGCCGTACTCGGCGAGGGTCCGCAGATGGCGGTGGACCGTCGGCTTGGTGAGCCCCGTGCGCCGCGCGATCTCCCCCAGCCGGTGCGGGCCGCCTGCCTCGACGAGTGCTTCGAGCACCTCCATCGCCTTGTCGACGGGGCCCTTCGCGGGCTCTGGCTCGCTGGCACGGGTGTTGACCGCTTTCGACATGTCGCTTAGCTTAACGCAACCGCATTCCATCTGACGGAACGGATGTGTTGCTCAATGGAACGTATACGTCAGGAGCGGGCCCTGAACCGCAGCCGCCCGCGCCGCGACGTCCTGCGCCTGGCCGGTCTGGTCCTGCCGGCTCTCACCGCGCCCCCGTTGCTGGCGGGATGCGGAGCCGATCCCGCGAGCGGCGCGGGCAACGTCCTGCGGGTGTCGCAGCCCGGGGACCCCGTGACCATGGACCCGCAGAAGCAGGGCGACATGGTGTCGATGAACGCCCTGATCAACATGTTCGACACCCTGACCACCCGGGGCCGCGACAACAAGCTGCACCCACGGCTCGCGCTGTCCTGGACCGCACGCGACGAGCGCACCTGGCGCTTCACCCTGCGCCCCGGCGTGAGGTTCCACAACGGCGAGGTCTGCGATGCCGCGGCGGTGAAGTTCTCCATCGAGCGGCTGCTCGATCCCAGGACCAAGTCACCGATCGTCGAACTGCGTTACGTGAAGGGCGTCTCCGTCGTCGACCGGCTCACCGTGGACGTCCACACCACGCTGCACGACCCGATTCTGCCCGACAAGCTCTCCCTCTTCGGCGGGGTGGTCGTCCCGCCACGCTATCTGGCCGAGGCCGGGGACCAGGGGTTCGCCTCCCGCCCGGTCGGCACCGGGCCCTTCACCTTCGTCCGGTGGCAGCGTGACCACGAACTGCGTATGCGCGCCTACCCGGATCACTGGGCCGGCCGCCCGCATGTCGACGAACTGGTCTTCAGCCCGGCACCCAACGCCTCGTCCTCGCTGGCCGCCCTGCAGAGCGGCGAGGTCGACCTCGTGGCGGGACTCACCCCCGACGCGGCCCAGCAACTCGAGGGCTACACCGGCGTCACCCTGGACGGGTTCAGCGGGATCCGCACCTCTTACCTCTCCCTCGACACGCTGGACAAGGGACCGCTGAGCGACCGACGCGTGAGGCAGGCGCTCAACCACGCCGTCGACGTACCGCTGTTGATCAAAGCGGTACTCGGCGGCAAGGCACGCGAGGTGCCCGCGATGATCCCGCGCGGCGCCTTCGGCTTCGACCCGTCCGTCAAACCGTTCACCCGCTCGGTGCGGACGGCACGCCGACTGCTCACCGAGGCCGGCTACCCCGACGGCTTCAGCACCACGCTCACCGCCTCCAACATCGACTCCAATGTCGCCGAGGCACTGTCCGGACTCCTCGCCGAGGCGGGCGTGCGCGCACGGGTCGACCTCCTGGACCCCGGTACGTACTCCAGCCGGCTCACCTCCTCCAACCACGCGGCGCTCGGCCCGATGTATCTCGCCGCGAGCACCATCTGGACGCTGGACGGCGAGAGCATGATCCAGTCGAACGTCCGCAGCGACCGCCGGCAGAGCCGCTGGCACTCCAGGGAGGCGGACCGGCTCGTCGACATCGAGGAACTGTCCGTCGACCCGGCGGAGCGCACGAAGGCATTCTCCGACCTGCAACGGCTGATGCAGCGGGAGGCACCGTTCGTCTTCCTCTACCAGCTCGACAACATCTACGCCCGCAACCGGAGCCCCCGCTGGAAACCGGGCCCCGCAGGAGTCCTGGCCATGGCGAGCGCGGAGGTCTCCCGATGACCGAACTCTCCCTGCGACAGCCGCCGCGCGCCACCCACGACGGCGGGCCACCACGCGTCCGGGCCCGCGACCGGGACGCGGTACGGCTGCTGCGCACCGTCCTCGTCAGGCTCGGCACCGCCCTGCTGGTCCTGCTCTGCACGGCGACCGTGTCGTTCTTCCTGGTCCGGCTCTCCGGGGATCCCGTCAAACTACTGCTCCCGCCGGACGCGACCGCCCAGCAGGAAGCCGTACTGCGGGGCTCGCTGGGACTGGACCGGCCGCTGTTCACCCAGTACGCCGACTTCCTCTGGGGGCTGCCCCGCCTCGACTTCGGCAACTCCCTCTCCTACAACGAGCCGGTGCGCACCGTGCTCGCCGACCGGCTCCCCGCCACCCTCCAACTCGCCGCGGCCGCCCTGGTGGTGACCCTCGTGATCGCGATACCCGCGGGCATCTTCGCCGCGATGCGACGCGGCCGGGCCTCCGACCGGGGCGTGATGACCATGGTGCTGCTCGGGCAGTCCACCCCGCCGTTCTGGGTCGGCATCCTGTTGATCCTGGTCTTCGCCGTCGGCCTGCACGCCCTACCCGCCTCCGGCTACGGCACGTTCGCGCATCTCGTCCTGCCGGCGATCACCCTCGCGGTCTACTCCGTCGCCGTCGTCGCGCGGCTGCTGCGCTCCTCGCTGATCGACGTGCTGTCCTCCGATCACATCCGTACCGCGCGTGCCAAGGGCTTCGGACCGCTCAAGGTGGTGCTCACACACGGCCTGCGCAACGCGTCCCTGCCGGTGGTGACCGTGGTCGGTCTGGAGGTCGGCAGCCTGCTGGGCGGCGCGATCCTCACCGAACAGGTCTTCTCCTGGCCCGGCGTCGGACAGCTGACGATCGAGGCCATCTCGCACCGCGACTTCCCGCTCGTCCAGGCCACCGTGCTGCTGTTCGCCGCGACCTTCGTCGTGGTGAACCTGCTGGTCGACCTCTCCTACAACTTCCTCGACCCGAGGGTGAGGACGTCCCGATGACCGTCGCACCACCGTCCGTCGCAGCACCGACGGCCATGGCGGGACGCGGCCCCCGCGCCGCCGCCCTGCGGACCCTGCTCCGCAACAGGCTCGCCGTCGCCGCACTCGCCGTCCTCGCGATCATGCTGGTCTTCGCGCTCTTCGCACCGCTGATCACACCGTACGACCCCAACGCCCAGGATCTGCTCCTGCGGTTGGAGCCACCCGCCTGGCAGTCCGGCGGCAGCGGCGCCCACCCGCTCGGTACCGACCAGCTCGGCCGCGACCTGCTCTCCCGCGTCGTCTACGGCACTCGTGTCTCTCTCCTGGTCGGTGCGGGCGCCGCGTTGCTCGCCGGAGTGATCGGCACCACGGTCGGCCTCGTCTCCGGCTACTTCGGCGGCTGGCCCGACCGGATCCTCATGCGACTCGCCGATGTCCAACTCGCCTTCCCCGCCATCTTGTTGGCTCTGGCCATCGTGGGCTTCCTCGGTTCCGGACTCTGGTACGTGATCCTCGTCCTCGGCTTCACCGGCTGGGTGTCCTACGCCCGCGTGGTGCGCTCCGAGGTGATGTCGTTGCGCTCACGTGACTTCGTCACCGAGGCACGGGCCATCGGTGTCACCGACAGCGTGATCATGCGGCGCCATCTGCTGCCCAACGTCATGGCTCCGCTCGCCACGATCGCCACCCTGCACGTCGCCGCCGCCATCGTGGCCGAGGCGTCCCTGAGCTACCTCGGACTCGGTGTGCCCAGGGAAACGGTCACCTGGGGGTCGATGCTCGCCGACGGCCAGCTCTACCTCGGCACCTCCTGGTGGGTCGCGGTGTTCCCCGGCATCGCCTTGATGATCACCTCACTGGCCGTCAACATCACCGGCGACGCCCTGCGCGACGTCGCGGACCCGAAGGCGTACCGCCGATGACAACCGACCGCGTCACACCCGCCCGCACCACACCCACCCCGACCACACCCGTCCTCGAAATCGACGACCTGAGCGTCGACTTCCGGCTTGACGCCTCCACCGTGCACGCCGTCCAGGGCGTCAGCCTCCAGGTCGCCGCCGGCGAGACGCTCGCCGTCGTGGGTGAGTCCGGCAGCGGCAAGACGGCCACCGCGCTGTCCGTGCTGCGCCTCAACCCCGCACCACCGTGCGTCTACACGGGCGGTGAGATCCGCTTCGAGGGCCGCGACCTGCTCGCCGTGAGCGAGAAGGAACTGTGCGCGATCCGCGGCCACGACATCGCCATGATCTTCCAGGACCCGATGACCAGCCTCGACCCTCTCCAGCGGGTCGGCCCCCAGGTCGCCGAGGTGCTGCGACACCATCGCGGTGCCTCCCGCGCCGAGGCAGCGGCGGCGGCGCTCTCCGCACTGGACGAGGTCGGCATCCCTGACCCCGAACGCCGCTACCGGCAGTACCCGCACGAACTCTCGGGCGGACTTCGCCAGCGCGTGATGATCGCGACGGCACTGGTGGGGCGGCCCCGCGTCCTCATCGCCGACGAGCCGACCACCGCGCTCGACGTCACCGTGCAACGCCAGATCCTGGATCTGCTCGTCGCACTCCAGAAGCGGCACGGCATGGCCGTCGTACTGATCACCCACGACCTCGGAGTGGTCGCCGAGACGGCCGACCGGGTCGTGGTCATGAACGCGGGCCGGGTCGTGGAGAGCGGTGACGTCATGGACGTCTTCGACCGGCCCGCCGAGGACTACACGCGTCGGCTCCTGGACGCGACCCCACGATTGGAGTCGGCATGACGTTGCTCGAACTCGAGCACCTGCGCAAGGAGTTCGGCGGCAATCCCCCGCATGTGGCCGTCGACGACGTGTCCCTGACCGTTACCGAGGGGCAGACCCTGGCCCTGGTCGGAGAATCAGGGTGCGGCAAGACCACCCTGACCCGGCTGCTCCTGCGGCTGCTGGAGCCCACCGCCGGGAGGGTGCGGTTCGACGGACAGGATCTCGGGGCCCTCTCGCCGGCCCGGCTTCGCTCCGTGCGGCGTCAGATGCAGGTCGTGCTGCAGGACCCGTACTCCAGCATGAACCCGCGCATGCGGATCACCGACATCGTCGCCGAGCCGCTGGTCACCCATGACCCTCGGGCCCGTGGCCGGCGCGGCAGGGCCCGCACCCGCGAACGCGTCGGCGAGCTGCTCGAGTCGGTGGGTCTGCCGGCCGGGATCCAGGACCGCTACCCGCACGAGTTCTCCGGCGGCCAGCGCCAGCGCGTCTCCATCGCCCGCGCCCTCGCCCTCGAACCCCGCCTCGTCGTGCTCGACGAACCCACCAGCGCCCTCGACGTCTCCGTCCAGGCACAGGTTCTCGACCTGCTGGTGGAGCTGCAACAGCGCCTCGGGCTGACCTACGTCCTCGTCTCGCACAACCTCGCCGTCGTCCGGCAGGTGGCCGACCGGGTCGCCGTCATGCGGCACGGCCGACTGGTGGAGGTGGGCGACGCCGCCGACGTCTTCCGCGATCCGCGGCACCCGTACACCCGGCAGTTGCTGGACGCCGTTCCCCTGCCCGACCCGCGCCGCGCACGCCGCGCCCGTACGGAGGCGGTCTAGAGGTGGGACAGCACCAGACCGGCGCCGCCCAGCAGGGCGACGTCGTCCACGGCCGCCCCGCTCACCGACACCTGCGGCAACTCGGCCCCCGCCGAAGCGACATCGGAGCGCAGCCGCTCCTCGATGAGGGTGCGGAACCGTTCACCGCCCTCGCGTGCCTCACCGTGCAGGACGAACAACCCGGGCGCGAACAACTGCTGGATGTTGACCAGGCCCAGGGCCACGTTCTCGGCGTACTCCGCGACCGTCCGGCGTGCCGCTTCGTCGTCGCGCTCCACCAGCGCGGCGAGCGAGACGCCGTCGCCGAGTCCCGCGGCACACGCGCGGGCCCGCAGCCAACGGGTGGTGGCCACCGTCTTCCAGCATCCACGGCCGCCGCAGGTGCACGCGTCGCCACTGGCCGCCACCGTCATATGGGCGCCGCTGCGGCCCCCGGCCGGCGCGAGAACCTCACCGTCGTACAGGATGCCGACCCCCAGCACCTCACCGGTCGACACCGACGCGAACGTCCGGCGCCCGCGCCCGGCCCCGAACCAGCGGTCGCCGAGCACCTGCAGCCTGGCCCGGTGTTCGACGCGCACCGGCACGCCTGTCAGCGCGCCGAGCCGCGCGGTCACGGGATAACCGTGCAGCGCCGGAACGTCGTTGACCTCGTTGATCAGGCCGGCGCCGGGGTCGACGAGCCCGGCGGCCGCCACACCCACCCCGACCAGGTCGTGTCCTTCGAAGACTCCGGCGGCCAGCGCGAGCGCCGCGTCGATGTCGGCGGGCCGAGCCGTCGCCGCGTCGTACGACGCCTCGGCCCGCCGCACCACCGCGCCGGACATGCTCAGCACGGCCGCCCTGACCCGTCCGGGCACCAGTTCCACCCCACCGAGCATCCGTGGCGAGCGGGGCGCGACCGGCCCCGGCGCCGGCTCGGGAACCAACCGCAACGGAAAACGTTCATGGACCATGCGCCGACTCTGCCACGGCGGGGTTTCAGGGAGATAGCGCTGTGAGAGATCTGACCGAGCTGACCTGGCACGAAGTACGCGAAGCAGGCACACGTGCGATCGCGCTGCTGCCCATCGGATCGCAGGAACAGCACGCCGCCCACCTGCCCATGGGCACCGACACCCTCCTCGCCGAGGCCGTACTCGACCGCGCGGCCGCGCTGCTCGCCGAGGACCCGGCCGGATCCGAGCTGATCCGGCTGCCCGCCCTGCCCTTCGGACACAGCCCGCACCACCTGTTCGCGGCCGCCGTCTCACTGTCCGCCGCGACGCTGGGCGCCGTGCTCGACGACGTCCTCGACTCCCTGGTCACCAGCGGATACCGACGGATCATGGTCGTCAACGGACACGGCGGCAACGACGAGATCATGCGGCTCGCCGTGAAGCGCTTCGCGCTGCGCGCCGACGTCACCGTCGCCGCCTGCTCGTACTGGACGATCACAGCAGGGGACGGCGGAGCCGACGGCGGCAGGCCCGAGGTCATCCCGGGACACGCCGGCTGGTTCGAGACCTCCCTGATGCTCGCGGCCCACCCCGGCCTCGTCCGCACCCCGGTCGCACCCCGGGCCCCGGTCGAGCCCCCACCCCTCTTCGACAACCCGCCGTATCCCGGCCTGACCGTGGAACGCCACGGCGAGTGGGCACGGGTCGGCGGATCGACGGACGACGCTTCCGGCGCCGACGCCACGTCGGGGCACCGCCTACTGGACGACAGGGCCCGGGGTCTCGCTCTGGCGATCCGTGCCTTCGACACCGCCACCATCCGAACAGAGGAGAAGAATGAAGATCACTGACGTCGACGTATGGGTGGTCAATCTGCCCCTGGTCAATCCGTTCACCAGCTCGTTCGAGACCAAGACCGGGGAGACCCGCACGGTCGTGCGCATCCGTACCGACGACGGTGTCGAGGGCTGGGGCGAGACGATGTGGGGCCGGCCCGTCGCGGCGATCGTCCGGGCTATCGCCGACGATCTCATCGGGACCAGCCCGTTCGCCCTGGAGAGCTTCCACCGCAAGCAGCACATGGTGCCCTTCTTCCACGGCTACCTCGGATACGCCGCCATCGCCGCGCTCGACGTGGCCTGTTGGGACGCCATGGGCAAGGCGACCGGACGGTCCGTCACCGACCTGCTGGGCGGACCCGTCCGGGACGAGGTCCCCATCACCGCCCTGGTGACCCGCGCCGACGCTCCCGGCGCGAGTGCCGACGCGCTTCCCGGACAACTCGCCGACCACGCGGCGCGGGTCGTCGGCGAAGGCGGGTTCGGCGCCGTCAAACTCAAGGGCAGCAGCGACGTGGCGGGCGATGTCGCCGTCATGCGGGCGCTGCGCTCCGCGCTGCCCGGGGTGAACCTTCGGGTGGACCCCAACGCGGCCTGGTCCGTGCCCGATTCGATACGCGCCGGTATCGCCCTCGAGGAGCTGGACCTCGAATACCTGGAGGACCCCTGTGTCGGTATCGACGGCATGAGCCAGGTGCGGGCGAAGGTGCGCATACCGCTGTGCACCAACATGTGTGTCGTACGGTTCGAGGACTTCGCCCCCGCCATGCGGCTGAACGCGGTCGACGTCATCCACGGTGACGTCTACAAGTGGGGCGGCATCGCCGCGACCAAGGCACTCGCGGCCCACTGCGAGACGTTCGGGCTCGGCATGAACCTGCACAGCGGCGGTGAGTTGGGCATCGCGACGGCCGCGCATCTCGCCGTCGTCGCCAGCACGCCCGTGCTCTCCCGCGCGATCGACAGCATGTACTACCTGCACGCCGACGACATCATCGAACCCCTGCATCTCGAGGGGGGCCGCCTGCGGGTGCCGACAGGACCCGGTCTGGGGGTGAGCGTGGACGAGGAGAAACTGCGCCACTTCGCCGGGGTCAACGAGCGGGAAGGCGATCTGACCGGATGAGGAAGGAAGCGGTACGCACGGGCGCCGCGCCCCGGCCGGCCGGGGCGTACAGCCAGGGCGTGGTCGCCGGCGGTTTCCTGTACACCGCGGGCTTCGGTCCCCAGGACCCGCGGACCGGGCGGGCGCCCGAGGGTGTGGCGGACCAGACCCGGCAGGTGCTCGGGAACGTCAGGGCGGTTCTGGCCGAACGGGGGCTGAGCCTGCATGACGTCGTCAAGGTGACGGTGCATCTGCAGGAACTGCGGCGTGACTTCGCCGAGTTCGACGCCGCCTACCGGCCGTTCTTCACCGAGCCTTACCCGGTCCGTACGACGGTCGGCTCCGACCTGATGAACATTCTCGTGGAGATCGACGTGGTCGCCGTCCTGCCTGACTGACGGGCCCGCAAGGCGGGGTACGGCGTGGGGACGGGTGGCCGGGACCGCATGAGGGCCCGGCCACCCGTGGACGGCGCGTCGGACAGGCCGCGGACCCGGGCCGCCCGTCGCCGCCACGGACCGACTCCGGCGGCTCGCCGACCTCGTGGGGCGCGGCCTTCGCCGTCCGGCCGCCGAGTGTCCCGCCGCCGCACGGCCCGAGTCCTGGCACGGTCGGTCGCCGAGGCTCGTCGAAGCCGTGGCGTCAGCGGACGCGGGCCACCGCGCTGTAGATACCGCTGCCCTCCGCGACGGGCGCCGGGTCCGTCCTGAACCACTCCGTCGCCGTGACCAGTCCGGGATCGACCAGATCGAGGTCGTCGAAGAACCGGGCGACCTCCGCGCGGGTGCGGAAGCCGAGGCGGATGCCGCCCTTGGCGTACTCGGCGGTCACCATCTCCGCCAGTTCCGGGTACAGGTCGGACGATGCGTGCGACATCACCAGGTAGCTGCCGGGCGGCAGGGTGGCGACCAGGTCGCGGACGATGCCGTGGGCGTCCTGCTCGTCGGGGACGAAGTGCATCAGGGCGATCAACGACAACGCGATCGGGCGCTCGAAGTCCAGTACGGCGCGGGCACGTTCGAGGATCGCCGCCGGCTGGCGCACATCGGCCTGGATGTAGTCCGTGGCCCCTTGGGGACCACTGGTCAGCAGTGCCTGCGCGTGTCGCAGCACGATCGGGTCGTTGTCGGTGTAGACGATCTTCGCCGTAGGCGTGATCCCCTGGACTATCTGGTGCAGATTCGGCTCGGTGGGTATGCCGGTGCCGATGTCGAGGAACTGGTCGACGCCCTGCGTGGCGAGCCACGCTGCGGCGCGCTGCATGAACTGCCGGTTCTGCCTGGCGGCGTCGCGTGCCTCGGGCGGCAGCTTCTTGCCCACGGCCTCGTCGACGGGGTAGTTGTCCTTACCGCCGAGAAGCCAGTCGTAGACGCGCGCGGGATGCGCGTTGGCGGTGTCGATCTGCGGTGGCTGGGGGGTGTCGGTCGTCATGACGGGCTCCGGCGCGCGAGGGGATCATGGGTATTCCGCAGCATCGTACTCGGAGCCTGGCATCACCCCTTTTCCTGACCGGAGTTGGCGTCACGGTGGGCGCGCGGCGGTCTCGGGGAGCGAGTCCGTCGGGCGGCGGGAGAGCCACGAGGCGCCGTCCTCCGACGGGGATGTCGGAGGGCGGCGCCTCGAGGTGGAACGGGTTCGCGGGTGGGATCCGCGGTGCCACGGCGTCTACTTGGGATCCCGGTCGAACTGCGCCTTCGACCAGCGGTGGCCGAGGACGCTCAGGCCCAGGCACCAGGCGAGGGCGATCCACCAGTTGTTGCCGATCCCCGTGCCGAGGAGGAGTCCGCGGAGCGTTTCGATGGCGGGGGTGAAGGGCTGGTACTCGGCGATGGGCTGGAACCAGCCGGGCATGGAGTCCAGGGGGACGAAGGCGCTGGAGATGAGGGGCAGGAGGATCAGCGGCATGGCGTTGTTGCTGGCCGCTTCGGCGTTGGGGCTTCCCATGCCCATGCCGACCGCGATCCAGGTGAACGCCAGCGCGAAGAGCACCAGCAACCCGAACGCCGCCAGCCATTCCACCACGGTGGCATCGGTGGAGCGGAAGCCCATGGCGACGCCGACGGCGCCGACGAGGACGACGCTGATGATCGCCCGCAGCACGCTGCCGACGACGTGTCCGAACAGCACGGACCCGCGGTGGATGGCCATCGTGCGGAAGCGGGCGATGATGCCCTCGTTCATGTCGGTGGCCACGGACACGGCGGTGCCGACCACCGTGGACCCGATCGTCATCAGCAGGATGCCCGGCACGATGTAGGCGATATAGGCGGAGCGGCCCGCGCCGCCGCTCATGGTGCCGCCGAAGATGTAGACGAAGAGCAGCAGCAGCATGACGGGGGTGAGCAGCAGGTTGAGGGTGAGGGAGGGGTAGCGGCGGGCGTGGAGCAGGTTGCGGCGCAGCATCGTCGACGAGTCGCGCACGGCGAGGGAGAGAGAAGAGCTCATCGCAGGGCCTCCTTGGCCTGGGCCGGCTGGTTGGGCTGGTTGGGCTGGTTGGGCACCGTGGTGGTGCCGGTCAGGGCGAAGAAGACGTCGTCGAGGTCGGGGGTGTGCACGGTCAGCTCGTCGGCCTCGATGCCGGTGGAGTCGAGCCGGTCGAGCAGGGAGCGCAGTGCGCGCTGGGTCCCGTCGCTGGGGATCTGCAGGGCGAGGGCTTCGTCGTCGCGGGACGCCTCGCGCAGTGCGAGGGCGGCGGTCCGGTAGGCGGCCGGGTCGGTGAAGCGGAGCCGGACGTGTCCGCCGGGGATCAGCCGCTTGAGCTCCTCGGCCGTACCCTCCGCGGCGGTCTTCCCCTCGTGGAGCACCGCGATGCGGTCGGCGAGCTCGTCGGCCTCCTCCAGGTACTGGGTGGTGAGGAAGACCGTGGTACCGCCCGTGACGAGTTCGCGGATGATCTGCCACATGGTGTGCCGCGAGCGCGGGTCGAGTCCGGTGGTCGGCTCGTCGAGGAAGATGATGCGCGGGCCGCCGACCAGGGTCATCGCGATGTCCAGGCGGCGCTTCATGCCGCCGGAGTAGGTGGAGGCAGGCTTCTTCGCCGCCTCCACGAGGTCGAAGCGCTCCAGGAGTTCGGCGGCGGTGCGCCGGCCCTCGGCCCTGGACAGGTGGTGCAGGTCCGCCATGAGGAGCATGTTCTCCTCGCCGGTGATCAGGCCGTCGACGGCGGAGAACTGGCCGGTGACACCGATGACGGCGCGTGCGGCCTGCGCCCGGGAGGCGAGGTCGTGGCCGCCGACGCGGATCTGGCCGGAGCCGGCGTCGGGGCTGATGAGCGTGGACAGGATCTTGACGGCGGTGGTCTTGCCGGCACCGTTGGGGCCGAGCAGGGCGAAGACGCTTCCTTCGGGGACCGTCAGGTCGACGCCGTCGAGCACGACCTTGTCACCGTAGGACTTGCGCAACCCGTACGCCGCGATGGCCAGGTCAGTCATGAAAGGGACTCCTTCGGAAGGTGTGAGCGGTGATCTGCCATGGGTCAGATGCTGCGAGCGGTGATGTCGCCCTGCGCGGTGGTCGCCCGGATGGTCAGACCCGGGGTGCCGTCGGCGTTCCGCAGCGCGTTGTTGATCCGGCCGTAACCCGTCCCGGCGTCCAGGGAGGCGGAGACGCCGCGGGCGGCGCCGACCGTGATGTCGCCCGACTCGGTGCGCAGTGTGACGGTGCCGCGTGTGGCTTCGGCGATGGTCAGGTCACCCTTCTGAGTGCTGATCTCCGCGGGGCCGCCGAGACGGCCGACGGAGATGTCGCCGGCCATGAGGGTGAGGCGGGCCCCGGCGGTCTCGTCGAGTTTGACCGTGCCCTGGGCCCCCTCGAAGGCGACGTCGCCCAGGCGTCCCACGCCCCGGAACTCGCCGGCGGCCGCCTTCACCTCGACGCGGGACCCGACGGGAAGCTGGACGGTCACCTCGACGGAACCGGAGTTGCCCAGGATCCGGTTCTTCGCCTCCGGCGCCTCGATGCGCAGGACGCCGTCGTCGTAGGCGACCTGGATCTGGTCCGCGGCCTTCACGTCGCGGCTCTTCGAGGGGTTGGCGGGCAGGACCTCGACGGTGGTGTCGGAGCGGTCGGCGGCGATGAACTGGATGCGTCCCGCGGGGATGTCGAGGACGGCCGAGACGGGGGCGGGGGTGTCGAACTTCTGCATCGTGCTCTCCTTCTCCTGCATCGCGCGCCCTTGCGGCCCGCGTTTTCCGATGAAGGAAACGCTACGTTGCATTCATGGATTCGACAACATCCTTGTTGCGCGAAATGGCCTTAGCCGCAGGTAGATGCGTGAAGTTCGTTGCAACGGTCCTGCAAGGAACGCAACGTCTCACGCGCAGTTCATTGCAATGGATTGACAGTGAACGCTAAGCCGGGACATCGCGGACGCGGCACACCCCACTCCCCGACGGGCACACCTCGGTCCGGCGTGTCCGGCTCCGTCAGAGCGACCTGCTCGCGTCGACACCCTCGACTCCAAGGACGTTCAGAAGGGCCAGCGCCTCGGCGCCATGGGACCCGGGCGGTGCGGTGTACAGCACGAGGTACTGGTCGCTGTCGGGCAGCGTGAGCGAGTCGCAGTCGACGGTGAGTTCACCGACGACCGGGTGGCGGAAGGTCTTCGTGAGCATCGGCGCGGCCTGCACGTCGTGCCGGTCCCAGAGCCGGGCGAACTCGGGGCTGGCGCCGCGCAGTTCGTCGACGAGATCGGTTACCGCGGGGTCGGACGGGTACCGGGCGAGGGCGAGCCGGAGCCGCATGACGACGTGATGCCGGAACTCCGCGGCGTCGGAGACCCCGTACAGCGTCGCACCGGAGCGGGCCGCCCCCAGGAATGCCCGGCGTGCGAGGTTGCGGTCCTTCGGGGCGAGCGCGGCGAAGTCCTCCATGAGCGCGGCCGCGAGGTCGTTCCACGCGAGCACCTCGAACACGGCGGATGTCACGAAAGCGGCCGTCTGCGGCAGCCGTTCGAGGAGCGCGAGGATGCTCGGGCGGACGTCGCGCCGGTGCCGTCCGCCACGGCGCGGGGCGGTGCCCGCGAGCACGTGCAGGTGGTCGGACTCGGTGTCCGTGAGCCGCAGCGCGCCCGCTATCCCGGCGAGGACCTCACCCGACGGCCGCGGCGCCCTGCCCTGCTCGAGCCGGACGTAGTACTCCGTGGAGATGTGCGCGAGAACGGCGACCTCCTCGCGGCGAAGACCCGGTGTGCGGCGTCGCGAGCCGGAAGGGAGGCCGACGTCCTCCGGCCGGAGCCGCTCGCGACGGCTACGGAGGAACGCCCCGAGCTCCTGCTTGTCCATGCCCCAAGTCTGCACGCCGCGCGGCGGCGGATCCTGGTACCGCCTGTGCCTGCATCCGGTCCGGCGGCCGGCCCGACACTGGCGCCATGACGAACGACATCGACATCGCACCCATCGGCCTGCTCACCGGCAAGGTCGTGTTCATCACCGGCGCCAGCCGCGGTATCGGGGCGGCCGCCGCCCGCCTCTTCGCACGTGAGGGCGCCGCCGTCGTCCTCGCCGCCCGCACCACCGACGCCCTCCGGCGGATCGTCGCCGAGATCCGCGCCGAGGACGGCGTCGCGGACGCCGTGACAGTGGATCTCGCCGACCGTGCGAGCATCCGCGCGGCGGTCGACCGTGTCGAGGAGCTGCACGGACGGCTCGACGGCGCGTTCAACAACGGCGCGGCGATTCAGCGGCCCGGCCCGCTCGACACGACGAGCGACGAGGATGTCGAGGAGCAGTTCGCGGTGAACTTCCGTGGGCACTGGACCGCGATGACGGCCGAGGCCGCGCTCATGCGCCGCGGCGGCGGCGGGGCGATCGTCAACACCTCGAGCATCGGCAGCCGCCGCGCGAACCCGGAGCTCCCCGCCTACGGCGCGATGAAACGCGCGCTGAACAGCCTCACCGAGACGGCCGCCGTGACGTGGGGGCGGCAGGGGGTCCGCGTGAACGGCATCACCCCCGGCGGCACCGCTACGGAGATGATCGACACGTGGGAGGCGGCGTCCCCTGGCGTCGTCGAGCGGATCAGCGCGAGCATCCCGCTCGGCCGGATGGCCGAGCCTCACGAGGTCGCCGAGGTGGCCGCGTGGCTGCTCAGCGACCGGGCCTCGATGGTGACGGGTGCGATCGTCCCGGTGGACGGCGGCGCCGGCGCCTGAAGGGCGGCCACGCTCCGCCAGGCAATTCCTGATCATTCCGCGACGGAGCCGACCTGACCGCTGCCGTACCCAGTGCCGGTCCACGCCCCGCGCGGTGACGCTCGGTAGCGACCCTCTGTCACCGGGGATGCGGACGGGGGACTCCTGCCGGTGCGCCCTCCACGGTCACGCCTTCCGCGCTGTGCGGAGGGCCCCGCCGATGCCGGAGCCGGTGCGGCTCGGTCTCCCCGTGTGGCGCGCCGTGCGCTTCGAGCGTTGAGTGGAGATGCGTTCCCGACGCTCCGGACGGGAGTTGCCGGAGCGCCGGGAACGTCCCCGCAGCGGATCGCGGGGACCCAACAGGACCAGGTCTACGACGAGGCCGGGAAGAGGCACATGGACGGCCGACCCCCATGAGCACGGATGCGCCGCGCGTGACCACGGACGCGCTGCACGTGATCACGACGCGCTGCGCGACGCTCTCGGCCGCTGCCCGCTCGTCGGATCGAACGGGGTGGCGGAGGGGTCAGCCCGCGGCGGCCGCGCGTCCGTCACCGTCACCAACCGGCCGGGCCTGCCGGTCGTACGCCGTGCGCGCCGCCTCGAGCAACCGACGCCAGGAGGTGACCGTCGGCCGGCGTCGCAGCAACGCGCGCCGTTCCCTCTCCGTCATGCCACCCCACACGCCGTGCTCGATCCTGCGATCGAGGGCATGAGCCAGGCATTCGGTCCGCACCGGGCATCCGGTACAGAGGGCCTTCGCACTGTTCTGCGTAGCGCCTTCGACGAACAGCTCCTCCGGATCGGCGGTCCGGCATACCGCATGCGCGCCCCACTTGTCGTCCGCGTCCACCCCGTCGCCGCCCTCTCCCCGATCCGGCCCGCCGTACACCACCCTATGCGTGTGGCAGTTCGGAGAACGTACGGCAATCGCACCAGGCACGGAACAGCGTTGCCCGGCGGCAATCCCTTCGAGTGAACAGCCCTTGCCAACAGCTCCCGGAAGGAATCTGACGTACCGTCAACTAGGCCCATCGGCTTCGCCCTTCGATTCTGCCCCGGCCTTGGTCTCCGGCGGGAGCCCCGGAAGCCGCTCAGCCCCCTCGGGAACCCTTCTGCCGACCGCCGTGACACTGCTCCGAAGTGGCGCCGACGCACGTGTGGAGGGAGGCTGGGTAGGGACGCGCGCGTTCGGATCACGTGCCGCGGCGCCTGGCGTGAGCCTGGCGCGGGCGTGTCCGGCCGGAGTGACGTGGGGTGTTGGTCCAAAGCGTTGAACGAGAGATCGGTGACGAGGTCGCTGATGACAGCGGATCACAAGGTTCAGGTACGGGTGCGCAGGGCGTACGAGGTGCCCGAGCGGGCGGACGGCGCGCGGGTGCTGGTGGACCGCCTCTGGCCGCGTGGGCTGGCCAAGGCGAAGGCGCACCTGGACGAGTGGTGCAAGCAGGTCGCGCCCTCCACTGAGTTGCGGCAGTGGTACCACCATGACCCGGACCTCTTCGAGGAGTTCGGGCGCCGCTATCGCGAGGAGCTGCTGGATCCGGAGCGTGCGCGGGCGTTGGCGCATTTGCGCGACCTCGCCGGGGAGCGGACCCTGACGCTTGTCACCGCGACGAAGCAACCGGAGATCAGCGAGGCCGAGGTTCTCGCCGAGCTGCTCCGGAGCTGACCGCGGCAGTGCGTGAACCGGCCGGTGCGGGATCCCGCGCCGGTGCGGACTCGGGACCAGGCACCTGTTTCCCGAGTCCTTCACCAGGACGCTCAGGCGTCGCGGACCGATGCGGGAGAGCCCTTCCGCGGGCGGGGACGGACAGTCCGGCCGCCCGCCGCGCCCGGGAGCGAACGTGCATGCTCCGAGCACGCGCGCTCCGAGCGTGGTGGGACCGGAACCGTCCCCGCCCGCGCGGGGCCGTCGGGGGTCACCTGCTGCGTCGCCTCGGAAGGACCTGGATCGTGTCGCCGACGGCGCGTTCACCCGTCGCGTCCGAGGTGACATTCACCAGTGCGCCGTTGACCGCCATCGCGGTGGAGCCGCCCCCGTCGAGGTTCAGCGCCTGTACGGCGCCGAGCGACCGCATGAAACGGGCGGCTTCCGCCAGGGTGAAACCCTCGCTCACCCCGGGCTGCCGCCCGTCCACGGTCACCAGGAGCAGCCGGCCCCGCCGGTCGATGCCGGCCAGGGTCCGCGGCTGGCGCACGTTGGACCAGGCGAAACCGAACGAGAGGTCGCGCGGGTCGAGTGTCCCCTCGGTGGCGGCGTCGATGTGCACACGGCCGTCCTCGACCAGCGTGGGAGCCGCGCTGACGATGCTGTCGTCGGGCCCGAGCCTGATCTCCCGGCCCGAGGAGTCCCGGATCACCTCGCGGAGCGACAGGCGCTTGCCGACGCGCGCGTGGCCGGTGAGCCATCCCGCCGCCCCGCCGATGCCCTGGAGGACCGCCCCGTGATCGGGCACCGCACCCCCTCGGTCGCCCACGGAGGCGACGACACCCCGCTTGTCGAGGACCACCTGGACACCCGCCCCCGTGGGGAGCGACGCGCGGAACTCGGGGGTGAACTCGACGAGGTCGTCCGCGATGGTGCAGGTGGTGTCGTGGCGTGGCTCGGCGGTGGGGACCGCGCCAGGCCGGCCGCAGTTGCGCACCTTGCCCGGAACCCGGTTGATGCCCTGTACGCCGTACTCGGCGGATCCGTCCCGCACCGTGACGGTGGTGGAGAGGTCGGCGATACGCGGCCGCCGGCCGCCGGCCCCCAGGATCAGCGCGGCGCGGGAGCCGACCGCCATCGACTCGAGCCTGCCGTGCCGCGCGGAGAGACCGGCGAGGGTGCCCTGCACACCGTCGGCGTCGGAGGTGATGAAGAAGCCGCCGTTGACCCCGATCAGCGAACCCAGGCGCGTGGCCACGGTGGAGGTGTTCTCCCGGTCGGCGACGTTGCCGCCGTCGCTCGCCCCGATCGTCCCGGCGAAGCGCGTGGGGTCCACCACGGCGACGTGGATGTTCTCACCGTCCGGGCGCTGCCGGCCGTCGTATCCGGTCCAGTCGACCGCGGTGCGGAAACCCGCCGCCACGACCGCTGTGCCGGCGGTGCCCGCCTCCGCCTGCGTGGCGTACCGCCCGACCCGGACCTGCCAACCCATCGTGCCGCGGGGGGTGTCGGAGTAGTCGTCCCAGTTCACCTGCTCCAGCCGCGGTTCGAACCCGGCGCCGCGCAGGCGCGCGGCGGTCGCGTCCGCCCACGCGCGGTCGCCGAGTGGGGCCCAAGTAGAGGCGCCGGTGAGGCGGTTGACCGCGGGGGCCTGCACGGTGACCGACCACACCGGGGCGGCGGCGGAGTCCCGCAGCGTCCCGGTCCGGACCTGGACTCCGGGGGCGACGCTCAGTGTCGACCAGGAGATCCCGTGGAGCGCGGAGGAGGCGGACGGACCGGCGTCGGCGGTCGGCGTGCTCGCGGCCGCCGACGGGGCGAGGGCGACGAACGTGAGGGCGGCGCCACACGCCACGCCGCTCCGGAGGGGCTGCTTCATCCGGCCGAATCCGCGGCGTGCTCTCTCGACTGCGTGGGACATACGTCTCCTGACGTTCGGATCGGCCTGCGGCCGGAGGTCTCCCGGTTGCCGCGTTCCACATCCCAGACCCGTGGCCGTACGGGCAGGTCACGGGCCAACGGCGGCTGGGAGAAGCCTCGATGACAACGGCTCACCGATTCCTTCCGCGGGCGGCGCGGGAAGACGTTCCGGTCCGATCCCCTCGGCGAGGTCCGACAAGCCCGCGACCAGGGCTTCCACCGCGGCGACCTCGTCCCGGGATCCTGACCCGGCGCGCCGGACGCGGCTCACCACGCGTCCGCGGGATCCGGGGGGGCGGATGACACACCGCACCGCTCGGCCGGTCCGTCCGCCGGTCCGTGTCCGTGCCCCGCGGCGGCCATGCCGTACGAAGGTCACCCCTCGGTGAAGTAGGTCCAGTGTTCCGCCACGGCGAAGCCGAGTGAGAGGTAGAGCGGGAGGCCCATGTCGGAGGAGCGCAGGTAGGCGGTTTCGGCTCCCGCGTCCCGCCCGCGGGCCACCATCTCCTCCGTGATCCGCCGTCCGTGACCGGACCCCCGGTGGTCCGGATGGGTGGAGACGTTGAAGACCCCGACATGCCCGTCCACGAGGATGGTCATCGCGGTGGTGACCACCTGCCCCCGCACCTCCCCCACGTACGCGGTGATGTCCGGTGCGGCGTCGAGGACGGCAGGGGTGAACAGGGGCGCGAAGACCTCTTCCGGGGCCCCGAAACCGTCGGCGAGGGCACGGGCGTAGAGATCGTGCTCCGCCCCCGTGACGACGCGCACGTCCATCGCTCCGGTGTCGCCGGGGACCGGAGGGGCGCTTTTCAGATCCCTGAGCATGAACGGTTCCCGTGCCCGCTTCGTGAGGCCGTACCTCCGGGCCACCTCACGCACGCGGTCGTCCGGGTCCGAGCGCACCTGCACGCACCAGGACACCGGTCCGGGGAAGGAATCCGCCGTGGCGGCCGTCCGGGCCGCGAGACGCTCGATCTGCCCGGCGTCCGGCCTGGGAGCGGAGGTGAAGACACCGTTCACGCTGTCGGCGGGGCTCCCGGTGACGACCATGTACGTCTCGTTCTCCGCCACTTCCTGACGCATGCGCGGCTCGGCGGCGGCGATACGACGCAGAGCGGCTCCCCAAGCACGGGCGGCGGCGTCGATCCGGGCACCGGACAGGAGGTTCGAACTCATGCGCGGAGTCTATTCTCCGCAGGTGGAGGCGGTGCGGGGGCCCCGCGGAAGTACGGATGCGGCTCGCCTGACCCGAAAAGGACATAAGAGCCGAATGTATCCCACATGCGACACAATGCGTCCGGGGTCCGGTTCGGCACGCTGGTGTGCCGCCGTCGATCCCCGCCTTCCGCCCGTCCGCGAACGAATGCGCAGGCCCCTATGAACGTGCCGCCGAGTCCGGGCCAGGACGGCGGTCCGGTGTACCTGGACCACAACGCCACCACTCCGGTCGACCCTCGGGTGGTGGAGGCGATGCTGCCTCTCCTGGCGACCGGTTTCGGCAACCCGTCCAGTGGACACGCCTACGGCGCCGCACCACGGGCGGCTCTGGTCCGGGCCCGCCGGCAGGTCGCCGCGCTCGTCGGGGCGTCCACGGACGAGATCGTCTTCACCGGCTCCGGTTCCGAGGCGAACAACCTCGCGCTGCGGGGCGCCGTGCTCGCCGCGGGCCACGGCAGGCGCCGAGTGATCACCCAGGTCACCGAGCACCCCGCGGTGCTGGAGACCTGCCGCGCGCTGCACCGTCTTTACGGGGCGGACGTGACGTGTCTGCCGGTCGACGAAAGCGGGCTGGTCGATCCCGCCGACCTGGCCGCGACGCTGGACGAACGGACGGCCGTGGTCTCCGTCATGGCCGCCAACAACGAGACCGGCACGCTGCAGCCGGTCGCCGAACTGGCCCGACTCGCCCACGACCACGGCGCCCTGTTCCACTGCGACGCGGCCCAGGCGGCCGGCAAGATCCCGGTGGACGTGCGGGCACTCGGCGCGGACCTGCTGACCGTGGCCGGTCACAAGATGTACGCCCCGAAGGGCGTCGGCGCCCTTCGGGTGCGCGCCAGTGTCCGCCTCGAACCCCTGGTGTACGGCGGCGGACAGGAGGGCGGGCTCCGCGCCGGCACCGAAAGCGCCGCCCTCGCCGTGGCGCTGGGCACCGCCGCCGAACTCGCCGCCGCGGAACTCGCGGACGGCGGCGCCCGGCGCACCGAGGTATTGCGCGACCGCCTGCACCAGGGGCTGGACGAGGCGCTTCCCGGGCAGGTGCACGTGAACGGGTGCGCCCGCCGTCTGCCGGGCACCCTGAACGTCAGCATCGACGGCACCACGGGGCACGAGCTGCTGGCCGCCGTGCCGCGGCTCGCGGCCTCCACCGGCTCGGCGTGCCACAGCGGGACCGGCTCCGCCTCCCCCGTGCTGCGTGCGATGGGCCTGGGCGAAGCCCGCGCACTGGCCGCCGTACGGCTGTCGCTCGGCCGCTGGACGACCCCGGCGGACGTCGACCGGGCGGTCGAGCTGCTGGTCGGTGCCGTGCGCTCGCTCGCCCCGGAGGGACACGGCCGGAGGCCGGGCCGCGAGTCCGGGGCGCCGCGGACTTGCGGCCCGGCCTCCGGCCGGTAGCGTCGAAAGGAGGTGGAGGCCCTCGCGCGAAGGAGCGGGCGGATGGGCGTGAAGCGGTGGCTGGAGGCGTGGCCGGTGTACCGGCAGCTCACCGGCACGGACCCGCTGGGCCGCGGCAAGGCGGCGCAGTCGGCCCGCTCCGCCGGTCTCGGTGCCCGCACGGAGACCGCGGACCGGGTGGTGAACTCGGTGTGCCCGTTCTGCGCGGTGGGCTGCGCCCAGCGCGTCTACGTGAAGGACGACCGCGTCATCCAGATCGAGGGCGACCCGGACAGCCCGATCTCCCGCGGCCGACTGTGCCCCAAGGGCTCCGCAAGCAAGCAGCTCGTGACGGGACCACAGCGTGAGGAGCACGTCCTCTACCGGCCGCCGTACGGCACCGAGTGGCAGCGCCTGGACCTGGAGACCGCCGTGGACATGGTGGCCGACCGGGTGCTCGACGCCCGCCGCAAGGGCTGGCAGGACACCGACGAGAACGGCAGGACGCTCCGCCGCACCATGGGCCTGGCGAGCCTCGGCGGCGCGGCGCTGGACAACGAGGAGAACTACCTCATCAAGAAGCTGTTCACGGCCCTCGGCGCGCTGCAGATCGAGAACCAGGCCCGTATTTGACACTCCGCCACGGTTCCCGGTCTGGGAGCCTCGCTCGGACGTGGCGGCGCCACGGACTACCTGCAGGACCTCGTCAACACCGACTGCGTCATCATCATGGGCTCGAACATGGCCGAAGCCCATCCCGTCGGGTTCCAGTGGGTGACAGAGGCCAAGGCGCGCGGCGCCAGGGTCATCCACATCGACCCGCGCTTCACCCGCACCAGCGCGCACGCCGACCAGCACGTCACCATCAGGGCGGGGACCGACATCGCGTTCCTGGGCGGCGTGATCAACCACATCCTCGGCCACGGCCTGGACTTCCGTGAGTACGTGCGGGCGTACACCAACGCCCCCTTCCTGGTGAACGAACGGTTCCAGGACACCGAGGACCTGGACGGACTGTTCAGCGGCTACGACCCGCACACCGCGGCGTACGACGCGTCGTCCTGGTCGTACGCGAGCGTCACGACACAGGAGCGGCCGGGCAGTCACGCGAAGGAGACCTCCGAGCCGTACCAGCACGGCGCCAAGGGCCCGTTCGTCGAGGACGCCGAGGGGGACATCGAGGCCGACCCCACCCTGGAGCATCCCCGCTGTGTGTTCCAGGTGCTCAAACGGCACTTCGCGCGGTACACGCCGGAGATGGTGGAGCGCGTCTGCGGGGTACCGCGGGAGCTGTTCCTCGACGTGTGCCGGGCCTGGACGGAGAACTCCGGCCGGGAGCGGACCACCGCCCTGGTCTACAGCGTCGGCTGGACCCAGCACTCGGTGGGCGCCCAGTACATCCGGGCGGGGTCGATCGTGCAGCTCCTGCTGGGCAACATCGGCCGTCCGGGAAGTGGGATCTTCGCGCTGCGCGGTCACGCCAGCATCCAGGGCTCCACGGACATTCCCACGCTGTTCAACCTGCTGCCGGGCTACCTGCCGATGGCCGACACCGGCCACGAGAACCTGGCCGGCTACCTGGACGCCGTCCGCGGCCGGCAGCAGAAGGGGTTCTGGGGCGACGCCGACGCCTACATGGTGTCGCTGCTCAAGGAGTACTGGGGCGACGCCGCGACGGCGGAGAACGACTACTGCTTCGACTACCTGCCCCGGATCAACGGCGACCACGGCACGTACCGCACCGCGATGGACATGGTCGACGGGAAGGTGTTCGGCTACTTCCTGCTCGGCCAGAACCCGGCGGTGGGCTCGGCCCACGGCCGCCTGCAGCGCCTCGGCATGGCGAACCTCGACTGGCTGGTCGTCCGTGACCTCGTCATGATCGAGAGCGCCTCGTTCTGGAAGGACGCGCCGGAGATCGAGACCGGCGAGATCGTCACCGAGCGCTGCCGCACGGAGGTGTTCTTCTTCCCCGCGTCCTCGCACGTGGAGAAGGCCGGCACCTTCACCCAGACGCAGCGGATGCTGCAGTGGCGCGACCAGGCCGTGGAACCCTCCGGGGACCGGCGCTCCGAACTGTGGTTCTTCCACCAGCTCGCCGTACGCATCAAACAGCGGCTGGCCGGCTCGACCGACGAACGCGACCGCCCGGTCCTCGACCTCGCGTGGGACTACGAGGTCGAGGGCGACGAGCCCTCTGCCTCGGACGTGCTGCGCCACATCAACGGCATCGACCTGCGCACCGGCCGCACCGTCGACGGCTACCCGGACCTCAGGGCCGACGGCAGCACCGCCTGCGGCTGCTGGATCTACAGCGGCGTGTACGCCGGGGAGACCAACCAGTCCCGCCGTCGCACCTCCCGCCTCGAGTCGGGGCCGTACGACGCGGAGTGGGGCTGGACCTGGCCGCTCAACCGCCGCGTGCTCTACAACCGCGCATCGGCCGACCCGGACGGGCGCCCCTGGAGCGAGCGGAAGAAGCTGATCTGGTGGGACGAGGAGGCCGGCGAGTGGACCGGGAACGACACGCCGGACTTCGAGCGGACCAAACCGCCGCACTACCGGCCGCCAGCGGGAGCGTCGGGCCCGGAAGCACTCGGCGGCAGCGACGCGTTCATCATGATGCGCGACGGCAAGGCGTGGCTGTTCGCGCCGGCCGGGCTCGCCGACGGACCACTGCCGACACACTACGAACCGCACGAGTCGCCGATGCGCAACCTGCTCTACGGACAGCAGGGCAACCCGGTGCGCAAGGTCTACGGGCGCCCCGACAACCCGTCCAACCCGGCACCCCCGGAAGCGCACACCCAGGTGTTCCCCTACGTGTTCACCGCGGCCCGGCTGACAGAGCACCACACGGCCGGGGCCATGAGCCGCCAACTCCCCTACCTGGCGGAACTCCAGCCGGCCCTGTTCGTCGAGGTGTCGCCGGAACTGGCGCGGGAGCGCGGCCTGCACCACCTGGACTGGGCCCACGTCATCACCAGCCGGACGGCCGTCGACGCGCGCGTGGTCGTCACGGACCGCATGGCGCCACTGCGGATCGACGGGCGCGTCGTCCACCAGGTCTGGATGCCGTACCACTGGGGTTCGACGGGCCTCACCACGGGCGACGTGGTCAACGACCTGATCGGCGTGGTGGCCGACCCGAACGTGTTCATCCAGGAGAGCAAGGTGCTGACCTGCGACGTACGGCCCGGTCGGCGTCCGCGGGGGCCGGCCCTGCTCGCCTACGTGCGGGAGTACCGCCGCCGGGCCGGCATCACCACGGAGACCGGCACCCGTATCGCGACGGCGGGCGGCCACACCGAGCACGCC
Organism: Streptomyces sp. NPDC057950; assembly: GCF_042887295.1. Classification (NCBI taxonomy): domain Bacteria; kingdom Bacillati; phylum Actinomycetota; class Actinomycetes; order Kitasatosporales; family Streptomycetaceae; genus Streptomyces; species Streptomyces sp. NPDC057950. Next base: position 36,799 of record NZ_JBHVPP010000020.1, on the reverse strand, counting down.
CACACCGAACCGCACGACCGGCCGGAGGAACCGTCATGACGAGCGAGAACAGCTTCCACGGTCCGCTCGCGGACCCGGCCGGGGACGCCGGCCACCGCGACCACCCGCCGCGGGTGGGCTTCTTCACCGACACGTCCGTCTGCATCGGCTGCAAGGCCTGCGAGGTGGCCTGCAAGGAGTGGAACGGGATCCCCGAGGACGGCATCGACCTGCTGGGCATGTCCTTCGACAACACCGGGATGCTGGGCGCCAGTTCGTGGCGGCACGTCGCCTTCATCGAGCAGGAGCGGCCACTGGGCGAACAGGACGCGGGGCTCACCGCCCTGCCCGTCGGTCCGTCCAGCACCGAGGGCACGCCCGAGATCGTGGCGGACGCCCTGGAGGTGGCCAAGCGCGGTGGCGGCGACCTCGGCACCGCACCCGTGGACCTGGGCTTCCCCTCCTTCGGCCTGCCCGGCGCCGGGACCGGCGCGGAGAACCGCACCCAGTTCCGCTGGCTGATGTCCTCGGACGTGTGCAAGCACTGCACCCACGCGGGCTGCCTCGACGTGTGCCCCACCGGCGCCCTGTTCCGCACCGAGTTCGGCACCGTGGTGGTGCAGCCCGACATCTGCAACGGCTGCGGCTACTGCGTGTCCGGATGCCCCTACGGTGTCATCGACCGGCGGCCCGACGACGGGCGCGCCTGGAAGTGCACCATGTGCTACGACCGGCTGCGCGACGGGCTGGAACCGGCCTGCGCCAAAGCGTGCCCCACCGACTCCATCCAGTTCGGCCCGCTGGACGAACTGCGCGAGCGCGCCGACCGGCGCCTCGCGACGCTGCACGAGGCAGGAGTGCCCGAGGCCCAGCTCTACGGCCGCGACCCCGAGGACGGCGTCGGCGGCGACGGCGCGTTCTTCCTGCTGCTGGACGATCCCGAGGTGTACGGGCTGCCACCGGACCCGGTCGTGCCCACCCGCGACCTGATGTCGATGTGGAAGCACGCGGGCGCGGCGGCGTCCGCCCTGCTGGCCGTCTCGGCGGCGGTCTTCCTGGGCGGGGAACGGCGATGAGCGGGGACGGGACGACCAGGCACGGCGGGCATCGCCCCGGCCGGCGAAGGGACCGGGGAAAGGACGACGACGGGAGCCGCGAGCAGTCCATGGTGCCGCGGGCGGAGTTCCGCTCCTACTACGGGCGTCCGGTGCTCAAGCCACCGGTGTGGGAGTGGAAGATCCCCGCGTACCTGTTCACCGGCGGACTGTCGGCGGGCGCCGCGCTGCTCGCGGCCGGCGCGGACCTGACGGCCCGTCCCCGGCTGCGGCAGGCGGGTCGCGTCGGTGGCTTCGCCGCCCTTCTCGTCAGCATGTACCTGCTGGTGGCGGACCTCGGGCGCCCTGCGCGGTTCCACCACATGATGAGGGTCGCCAAGCCGAGCTCACCGATGTCCGTCGGCACCTGGATCCTCATCGCGTACGGGCCCGGCAGCGCGCTGGCGGCCACGGCCGAGATGCTGCCCGCCGCCTGGCGTGCCACGCCGCCGGGGCGGCTGCTGCGTCTGGCGGCCCGTCCGGCCGGCCTGTCCGCGGCCCTGTTCGCCCCCGGCGTCGCCTCGTACACGGCGGTCCTGCTCTCACAGACTGCGGTGCCCGCGTGGCACGACGCCCGTGGCGAGCTGCCCTTCGTGTTCACCGGTTCCGCGGCGGCCAGTGCCGGCGGCCTCGGCATGGTGCTGGTTCCGGTGACGGAGGCGGGCCCGGCGCGGCGGTTCGCCGCGGTGGGCGCGGCGGCGGAGATCGTCGCCTCGCGGCTCATCGACCGGCGCCCCGGCTTCGTGACCCGGGCGTACACCACCGGCCACCCGCACCACCTGCGCAGAGCGTCCGAGTACCTCACCCTGGCCGGCGCGGTCACCGCGCTCACCCTCGCCCGGCGCAGCCGCGCGGCCGCCGCCGTGGGCGGACTGGCTCTGATGGCGGGCAGCGTCCTGCAGCGCTTCGGCACCTTCGAGGCGGGTGTGACCTCCACCAAGGACCCCGCCTACGTGGTGAAGCCGCAACGCGAACGTCTCGACGCTCGCCGCGAGCAGCGGGACGGGGAGTGATCTCGTCCCGCCGTGGACACGGGCACCGCCGTGGTCCCGAGCTCGGGTCCGGCCCGCCGGGCCGCTCCGGGTCCCTGCGGTGTGGCGCGGACGCCGGGGGCGCCGGCCCCCATAGCCTGACAGCGTTTCAGCCGGCAGGGCCACAGCGAAAGTGCACGAGATGGACCGCGACCACGCCTCCGCCACGGACGCCGCCCCGCCCGTCGACGAGCTGCGTCGGCTGCCCCGTACCGACGTGCTGCTGGCCGATCCCCGGCTGACCGCGGCGGCGCGACGGCTGGGACGGGAGCTGGTCAAGGACGTGGTCGCCGGGGTGCAGACACGGGCGCGGGCGGGCGAGGTGCCCATCGGTGAGATCGCCGATCACGCCGTCGCCGCCCTGCCGGCCACCGCGTCCGCCCTGCGCCCGGTCATCAACGCCACCGGTGTGCTGCTCCACACCAACCTGGGCCGGGCCGCGCTCTCGGAGGCGGCACGCGACGCCGTGCTGGCCGCCTCGGGCACGACGGACGTGGAACTCGACCTCACCACCGGAGCCCGTTCGCGGCGGGGCTCGTCCACGCTCGACGCCCTGCTGCGTGCGGTGCCGGCCGCCGAGGCCGCACACGTGGTCAACAACGGCGCGGCGGCGCTGGTACTGGCCGCCACCGCGCTCGCCCAGGGGCGGGAGATCATCGTCGGTCGCGGCGAGATGGTGGAGATCGGGGACGGTTTCCGCCTGCCCGACCTGCTGGAGTCCACCGGCGCCCGGCTGCGAGAGGTCGGCACGACCAACCGTACGGCGCCCGACGACTACGCCGCGGCAGTGGGACCCGACACCGGCTTCATCCTGAAGGTCCACCCCTCCAACTTCCTTGTCACCGGCTTCACCCGGGAGGCGTCCGTGGCCGAGCTGGCCCCGCTCGGTGTGCCCGTGGTCGCGGACATCGGCTCGGGCCTGCTCGCCCCGGAACCGGCGCTGCCCGGGGAACCCGACGCGACGGGTTGGCTGCGCGCCGGGGCGTCCCTGGTCACCGCCAGCGGCGACAAGCTGCTCGGCGGACCACAGTGCGGGCTGCTGCTGGGCGACGCCGAGCTGGTACGGCGGCTGGCCCGGCATCCGCTGGCCCGCGCGCTGCGCGTGGACAAGCTGACGCTGGCGGCCCTGGAGGCGACGGTGCGTGGCCCGGAGCCCCCGACTCTGACCGCGTTGCGCGCCGACCCCGTGCAGCTGCGGCGGCGCGCCGAACGTCTCGCGGAGGAGCTGCGGGGGGACGGGCTCGACAGCCGGGCCGTCGACAGCGATGCGGTGGTCGGCGGGGGCGGCGCGCCCGGAGTGACGCTGCCGAGCGCCGCCGTGTCCCTGCCCGCCGAGTACGCGGCCCTGCTGCGCGGCACGGACCCGGCCGTGCTGGCCCGCGTCGAGGACGGCCGCTGCCTGCTCGACCTTCGGGCGGTGCCGGTGGACGTCGACGCGCGGCTGGCGGAGGCCGTACGCCTGGCCGGAGCCGCCCGGGGGACAGCCGGGCGGGGAACGGGAACCTGACCATGCACGTCATCGCCACCGCGGGCCACGTCGACCACGGCAAGTCCGCGCTGCTGCGCGCCCTGACCGGAATGGAGCCCGATCGCTGGGCGGAGGAGCGGCGTCGGGGTATGACGCTGGACCTGGGCTTCGTGTGGACACGGCTGCCCGGAGCGGGTGACGTCGCGTTCGTGGACGTGCCGGGACACGAGCGTCTCGTGGGCAACATGCTCGCCGGGGTCGGCCCGGTCCCCGCCGTCCTCTTCGTCGTCGCGGCGGACCAGGGCTGGCAACCGCAGTCCGAGGAACATCTGTCCGTCCTCGACGCGCTCGGCGTACGCCATGGCGTGCTCGCCGTCTCCCGCTGCGACCTCGCCGAACCGGAAGCGGCCCGTGCGCAGGCGCTCACCCGGATCGCCGAGACCTCTCTCGGAGAACTGCCGAGCGTGGCCGTCAGCGCGGTGACGGGCACCGGCCTCGACGCGTTGCGCACGTGTCTGGTCCGGCTGGCCGGCGAACTGCCCGCCCCTGACCAAGACGCGGACGTACGACTGTGGGTCGACCGCGCGTTCACGGTCCGGGGCCATGGCACGGTCGTCACCGGCACCCTCGGCGCGGGCACCGTGCGCGTAGGCGATCGGCTCCAACTCGCCCGTGGCGAACGGCTGGTGCGGGTGCGCGGGCTGGAATGCCTCAAGGAGCCGCGGCGGGAGGCCGGCGCGGTCGCCCGGGTGGCGGTCAACGTGACCGGGCCGGGCGCCGGGACCCTGCGCCGCGGCGACGCGTTGCTCACCCCCGGCCGGTGGCTGACCACCGACACCGTGGACGTACGGCTGCGGGGCGCCCCGGCCCGTGATCTGCCGCGCGAACTCACACTGCACGCGGGCTCCGCGGCGGTGCCGGTGACGGTCCGCCCGCTCGGCGAGAGCTCGGCACGCCTGCGTCTCGCCGCACCGCTGCCGCTGCGCGTCGGCGATGCCGCGCTGCTGCGCGACCCCGGCCGGCACCGCGTCCCGGCGGGGCTCAGCGTGCTCGACGTCCGGCCGCCGCGACTGACCCGGCGGGGCGCGGCGGCCGCCCGCGACCGGGAGCTGCGGGCGGCGCCGGGACGGAGCGACGGAACCGAGGAGGTACGCCGTCGCGGTCTGATCCGCCGCTCGGAGCTGCTCGCCATGGGTGTACGGCCGCCTGCCGACCCGGTCACCGGGGAGTGGCTGGCGGACCCGGCCCACTGGTCGGCTCTGCGCGAGCGCCTCGGCGACGCGGTGGAGGAACACGCCGCCCGCAACCCCCTGGAGCCCGGCATGCCCCTGGAGACGGCGCGCCAGGTGCTCGGCCTGCCTGAACGCCGCCTGGTCGACGCGCTGTTGGCACAGTCGCCGGAGTTGCGGCACGTCGACGGCCGGGTGTACGGCAGCCGGGCCCGTCCGGCGCTCCCGCCCCAGGCCGTGGCCGCCGTCGAGGCCGTGCGCGCGGACCTCGCCCGTGCGCCGTTCCGTGCCCCCGAGACCGAAAGGCTGCGCGAACTCGGCCTCACACCAAAGCTGTTGGCGGCCGCGGAGGCCGCGGGCGCGCTGTTGCGGATCAGCGGGGTCATCGTGCTGATGCCGGGGGCGGACGGGCGGGCCGCGGCCGTCCTCGCGCGGCTGGAACAGCCGTTCACCACAAGCCAGGCGCGTCAGGCGCTGGACACCACGCGACGGGTCGCCGTCCCGCTGCTCGAGTACCTGGACGAGCACGGGCGAACCGTTCGCGTGGACGGTTCGCTCCGCCGCTGCCGCGCCGGGGGCCCGGACCCCGAACGAGGCGGGCTGGACACGCCGTTCGGCGGAGACGGACGGGAATCGAACCCGCCTGCCCGAGTTGCTCGGACACCTCGGTTTTGAAGACCGGGAGGGCCACCAGGCACCCGTACGTCTCCCCGCGCGCCGTCGTCAATTCGATGCCCCGGCGCTCCCGCCATCGAACCGTCGTCCCACCGCGCAAGTCAACGCGCCACACGGCGCTCCCCTCACAGTCAAGGACCGATGCAGCGATGACGAGCACCCGGACCGGCGTCCAGCAGGCACAGCGGCAGGAGAGCGTGCGGCTCACGCGGTACGCGCACGGCGGCGGCTGCGCCTGCAAGATTCCGCCGGGCGAACTCGAGGAGATCGTGGCCGGGCTGACGTCCCCGGGAGCGGTCGGCGGCGACGGCCTGGTCGTGGGCCTGCACCACGGCGACGATGCCGCGGTCGTCCGGCTGCCGGGCGGCGCCGGCTCGCTCGCCGCCGTCGCCACCGCGGACTTCTTCACGCCGGTGGTCGACGACCCTTACGACTGGGGCCGCATCGCCGCCGCGAACGCGCTCTCCGACGTCTACGCCATGGGTGGCACCCCGCTGGTGGCGGTCAACCTGCTGTGCTGGCCCCGCGACGTGCTGCCGTTCGATCTGGCGAGGGAGGTACTGCGCGGCGGACGGGACGTCGCGGCGACGGCGGGCTGCGTGGTGGCGGGCGGCCACAGCGTCGACGACCCGGAACCCAAGTACGGCATGGCGGTGACCGGCACCGTCGATCCGGCACGTCTGCTGCGCAACGACGCGGGGCGGCCGGGGACGCCCCTGTCGCTGACCAAACCGCTGGGCCTCGGAGTGCTCAACAACCGGCACAAGACGACGGGCGAGGTCTTCCCGCAGGCGGTGGAGACGATGGCCGCGCTCAACCGCGACGCCGCACTGGCCGCAGTGGCCGCGGGAGCGGTCTGCGCCACCGACGTCACGGGCTTCGGACTGCTGGGTCATCTGTACAAGCTGGCGCGCGCCTCCGGGGTCACCGCCGTCGTCGACTCCGCCGCGGTCCCGTTCCTGGACGGCGCCCGGGAGGCCGCCCGCGCCGGACACATCAGCGGCGGCACCCGCCGCAACCTCGAATGGGTCGCGCCGTCCACGGATTTCGGCCGCACCGACGAGGTGACGCGACTCCTCCTCGCCGACGCCCAGACCTCCGGGGGCCTCCTCGTCGCGGGCGAGGTGCCGGGTGCCCCGGTGATCGGGGAACTGGTGCCGGCGGGACCGTACCGGTTGGTCGTGCGCTGACGACAATTGCTGTGCGAACCGGTACTTCTCCGAGCGATCCGGGTCGGCCGGCCGCTCACGACGACGGGGCGATCGATCATGTGGGCACGTGTGGACGGCCGGCGGTCCTTCGAGCTCGGCACGGCCGACGAGATGCGCACCGGGCTCAACCAGCTGGTCCTGTCGGGCAGGAAGACCGCGTCCACCGGGCTGCTGGCGGTCTACGCGGAAGAGGCCGAGGGCGTCGAATATCCCGGCGAGACACTGGCCCTGCTGGACAAGGACGGCGCCGGCGTCGCACTGATCGAGGTGACCCGCGTGGCGTTGACGCCTTTCGGTGCGGTGACGTGGGAACACGTGGACGCCGAGGGCGAGGGGCATGCCTCGGTGGAGGAATGGCGTGCGGGGCACCGTCGGTACTGGGACCGCATGGGGACCCCCGTCGACGACCACACGATGGTCGTGTGCGTGGGGTTCCGGCTGGTCGGGGGCTCCGACACCGGCATGCCGGGCACCGCGGGCCCGGCTTCCTGAGGCCCTGCTTCCGCGGGCTCCGGTTCCGCGGGCCCTGGTCCTACGGGCGCTGTCCCTACGGGCCCTACTCCTACGGGCGCCCCTTGTGCGGGCGCCGCTCCTGCGGCTACGCGGGCGTACGGAGCGATGACAGACCGCACACACCGGACACGAGCGCCCATGCCGCGGACATTTATGTTGTGCACAACTGACTTGCGAACAAGAATATTGCCCGCTATGTTTTCCCTGTCGCACCGGGCCGCAACACCCAGGACGACCTACCGATGCCAGCAGCCACGTCCCGAAGGGGAAGTCACCATGAACCTCAAGACCGCGATCCGTCCCACCCGCAGGCACGCCGCTGTACTGGGAGCCGTCGCCGGTGTGGCGGCACTCACCCTGACCGCCGCCACGGGTCCGGCGAGCGCGGCCAGGGACGAGCATCACCCGTCCGAGGCGAAGCCCACGGTCGTACTGGTGCACGGAGCCTTCGCGGACTCCTCCAGCTGGAACGGCGTGATCGAGCGTCTGCGGCACGAGGGATATCCGGTGATAGCTCCCGCGAACCCGCTGCGCGGGCTGGCCAGTGACGCCGGGTACGTCCACAGCGTGCTCAAGAGCGTGAAGGGGCCGGTCGTTCTCGTCGGCCACTCCTACGGTGGCGCGGTCATCAGCGAGGCCGCCGCCGACTCCCCCCAGGTCAAGGCGCTGGTCTACGTGGCCGCCTTCGCCCCCGAGAAGGGCGAGAGCGCGCTGGGGCTGTCCGACAAGTTCCCCGGCAGCACCCTCGGCAGCGCCCTCAACCCCGTACCCTTCCCGCTCCCCGGCGGCGGCACCGGCACCGACCTCTACATCAAGGCCGACAAGTTCCACCACCAGTTCGCCGCCGACGTGCCCAAGCCGGTCACCGACCTCATGGCCGCCACCCAGCGCCCGGTCGCCGCCTCCGCCCTGGACGAGAAGGCCACCGCGGCCGCCTGGAAGACCATCCCCTCGTGGGACCTCATCACCACGCAGGACTACAACATCCCGCCGGCCGTGCAGCGTTTCATGGCCCAGCGCGCCCACGCGCACACCGTCGAGATCAAGGCGTCCCACGCGGTCTCGGTCTCCCACCCGGGCGCCGTCACCCGCCTGATAGAGCAGGCCGCCCAGGCCACCTCCCGCTGAGTCCGTGCGGGGTCGGAGACCATGACCCGGCACGCCCGTGGGCGACCCGGCGGAATCGGGTCGCCCACGGGCACGGAGTCATGCCGCTCAGCAGTAGAGGTTGTTGCCCGCAGCGACCCCGAGGATCGACGTGAACTGCTGGTACGCGCTAACCCGGCTCTGCACCTGCGCGGGGTTGCGTCCGTCGCACTCCAGCGAGCCGTTGATGGAACGGATCGTCTGACCGAATCCGGCCTGGTTCACCATGGCGTTGTGCGGCGTCATCGAGCCGGGGCCCGACTGCGTGTTCCAGTACCAGAGCCCCGTCTTCCAGGCGACGGCCGCGTCCTGCTCGACCCGCCACGGGTTGCCCAGCAGGTCGATGCCGAGGGCGTCACCGGCGGCCTTGTAGTTGAAGTTCCAGCTGAGCTGGATCGGGCCCCTGCCGTAGTACGCGGCCTGCCCCGCCGGGCAGCCGTAGGGCTGACCGGGGTCACAGTAGTGCGGGTAGTTGGCGGTGTTCTGTTCCACCACGTAGACCAGTCCGCCGGTCTCGTGGTTGACGTTGGCGAGGAAGGCCGCGGCCTCCTGCTTCTTGACCGTGTCGCTCCCGCTGTTCGCGAACCCCGGGTAGGAGCTCAGCGCCTGCACGAGACCGCTGTACGTGTAGAAGCCGTTCCGGCCCGGGAACATCTGGTTGAACTGCGCCTCACTGACGACGAACCCGGACGGGTTGGTGCCGCCGCCGCTCGCGGGGGCGTTCCACTTCTGGTTGGCCGCGCCCGTGCAGGTCCAAATCTGCAGCCGGCTGCCGTTCGCGGAGCTGTTGTCGCGGACGTCCAGGCACTTGTTGGCCGCGGGGTTGACGATGTCGTGGGCCGCGGTGACCACCCACTGCTGGTTGGCGCCGCCGGAGCAGTCCCACAGCTGGACCGCCGCTCCGTCCGCGGTGCCGCGGTCGACGACGTCGAGACACTTCCCGAGCGCCCTCAGGGTCCCGTCGCCGGAGTTCGACCAGCTCTGCGCGCCGGTCCCGTTGCAGTCGTAGAGCTGTATCGCGGTGCCGTTGGCGCTGTTCGCGGCAGCCACGTCGACGCATTTGCCGGCCAGCCCCGAGATCTGGCCACTGGCGGCGTGCGCGGGCGGCGCGGCGAGGAACAGGGCGGAGAGGATCACCGTGAGGGCGGCTGTCACCAGGGAACGTCCCAGGGTGACCCATCCGAAGGAGAAGCGTCCGGCAGGACTGATGAGCATGGGGGCATCGCTCCTAATACGGCCGACGGCCGCGGCGGTGGGGAGGGAGCTGTGCGGGAAGGCGCCGCGCCCGGAGCGGACTCCGGACACGACGCCCCATCAGGTCTAGACCATGACAGGCTGACGGGGCCACGTCAACGGGTCGTACGCGCCCCGCCGAAGGCACCTTCAACGACGTCTCGGACACATCGGGTGACCGCCCGTCAGATGGTCACGGCCGGTCCGTGTGCCGATCCTCGCCGTCCGAGGCGGTCGAGAGCCACACACACGCGTCCACCGGCAATTCCCCGGGGTGCGTCAATGCCGTGCTGGCCAGCACCGGCCGCCCCGGGACTCCCAGCCGGTCCAGGTCCAGCACGTCGGGGCCGAGGTTCACCACACAGGCCAACTCACCCCGCGAGAAAGCGAGATAGGGCGCGTCGGCCGGCGAGTGCCAGCGCAGGGTGCCGTGTGCGGCGACCGGGTGGTCCCGCCGCAGCCGCAGGGCTCGCCGATAGAGGGACAGCATGGAGTGCGGGTCCTCGTGCTCGGCGGCAACGGTGTACCCGCCCCAGCCCTCGGGCTGAGGAAGCCACGATGCCTCGGGCCGGGCGGTGGTGAACCCGTACGGCGGACGGTCTCCGCTCCAGGGGATCGGCACGCGTGCGCCGTCGCGCCCTCGGTCGGTGCCGTCGGAGCGGCGCCACAGCGGGTCCCGGATGCGGTCATCGGGCAGGTGAGCCTGCGGCAGACCCAACTCCTCCCCCTGATAGAGATAGACGGCTCCGGGGAGGGCGAGCATCAGCAGGGCGGCTGATCCGGCGCGCAGTTCGCTGCCCAGGCGAGTCGCGGGCCGCGGCGCGTCGTGGCTCGACATCACCCAGGTCACCGGGGCGTCGACGGCCGCGGTCGCGGCGAGCGACTCGTCGATCACCCGGCGCAGTTCCGGTGCTCGCCAAGGTGCCTCGAGGAAGGCGAAGTTGAAGGCCTGCTGCATCTCGTCCGCGCGAACGTACCGGGCCAGACGGTCGGGTTCGAAGACCGCGGACTCCGCGACGAGCACGCGCTCCCCGGGAGCCACCGCGCCCGGCGGGGCGGGGTGGGTGTCGAGCAGGGTGCGCCACTCCCGGTACAGGGGGTGCAGTTCCTCCTGGTCGTAATACGGCATCAGGTGGTTGCGCGCGGGGTCCTGGTGCTGTCCGGGCCCGGCGTCGGGCAGGCCCTCGGCCTTGAACAGGGCGTGGGCCACGTCGATTCGGAAGCCGTCGACACCCTGGTCCAGCCAGAAGCGCAGGACTCTGGAGAACTCGGCACGCACGTGGGGGTCGCGCCAGTTGAAGTCGGGCTGCTCCGGCGCATGGAGATGGAGGTACCACTCACCGTCGGGGACCCGGGTCCAGGCCGGGCCGCCGAAGGCCGACTCCCAGTCGTTGGGCGGTTGCGCACCGCCTGGCCCCTGGCCGGTCCGGAAGAGGTAGCGTTCCCGCGCCGCGGATCCGGGGCCGGCCGCCAGTGCCGCGCGGAACCATGGATGGGCGTCCGAACTGTGGTTGGGTACCACGTCGACGATGACCTTGAGGCCCATGGCGTGGGCGCGGACCGTGAGGGTCGTGAAGTCCTCGAGGGTACCGAGGTCGTCGGCGATGGCGGTGTGGTCGGCGATGTCGTAGCCGCCGTCGGCCAGCGGCGACGGATAGCAGGGCGTGATCCAGATCGCGTCCGCCCCGAGGTCCCCGATGTGGTCCAGGTGCCGGGTGATGCCCGGCAGATCCCCGGTCCCGTCGCCGTCGGTGTCGGCGAAGGTGCGGGGGTATATCTCGTAACAGACGGCGTCGCGCCACCAGATCATGCCCCACGACTCCGTTCTCCCACCGCGAGCACCTGTTCCGCGTGCCCGCTCACCGTCGCCCTCGTGGCGGCCTCGGCGACCGCCACGGCGCTCACTCCCGCACGCGCGTCGGCGACCGGTGTGCCGCCGGTCTCCGCACACCGCACCAGGTCCGCCACGGCCGCGCGCACGCTCTCGGCGTAGACGTACGGCTTGCGTTCCTCGCCGCCCAGGTCCAGGACCACGTCGACGCGGTGCGGGACCGCCCGGGTGACACCCCTGCCCCGGGCGGGCGCCGCTCCGCCGGCGTCTCGGTGCACCGTGACGGACACGCTGTCGTCCGCATGCGGTCTGAAGCCGGGAACATGCAGCAACTCCGCTGACCTGAGCGGGAGTTGTTCCCAGGACCGAACCCCGGCGTCGTCCGTCCAGACGGTGATGACGGCGTGGGTCGGGATCCAGCCGGTGATGCGCGACTCGGCGAAGCCATGGTCCAGGCGCATCAGCTGGCGCTCGCAGCGATGGGCATGGGTGAAGGAGTGCAGATGCGTGGCGAGGACGCCACCCGGGTGCACCGCGTCCGCCACGACCATGTCGACCGGACCGCCGGGACGTCGTACCGCTGTCGCCCGCACCTCCTGCGGCTCGCTCCCGAGCAGAGCCCGTGCCGCGTCGAAGAAGTGGACGCCGTGCTCGACGAAGATGCCGCCGCTGTGCTCCGGATCCCAGAACCAGTGGTCGGCGTCGAGATCCTCGTCGGCGGCGTCGTTCTCGAACAGGAAGCGCCGCGGGCTGTCCAACAGGCCCTCGGAGACGAGCTGTTGGACCGCACGCAGCAACGGGTTGTAGCGCAGGACGTGGTCCACCACGAGGGTGCCGGCCGCGCGCGACGCCTCCTCCCCCACCCGCTCGGCGTCCCGTGCGGTGGTCGCCAGGGGCTTCTCGCAGAAGACGTGCCGGCCCGCGCGCAGGGCGGCGATCGACAACTGCGCGTGTGTGGCGGGCGGAGTCGCCACCGCCACGACGTCGACGTCGGGGCGGCGCAGGAGCGCGTCCTGATCCGGGCAGGGCGTGGCACCGTGTCGCTGGGCAAGGGCGTTCGCGCGAGCCGGGTCGGCGTCGGCCACGGCCGTGACACGCAGCCCCGGCAGGCCGGCCACGGCGTCCAGGACGTACGCCCCGAACGCGCCGCAGCCGACCAGCCCGAGCCCCAGCTCCGCCGTCACGCCGTGCGTTCCAGCAGGGCGACGCCGATGTGCGCGTCGGCCATGCCGTAGAAGACGAACAGCTTGCCGTCGACCTCTTCGATCGCGGTGGGGAAGACGACGTTCGGCACCGTGCCGGAGCGCTCCTCCTCGGTCTCCGGCGCCATCAGCGGCACCGTCGAGCGGGCCAGCACCCGCGAGGGGTCGGCCGGGTCGAGAATCATGGCGCCGGCCGCGTAGGAGACGTTCTGGTTCTGTACCCAGGGGTCGTCGATGGTGCCGGAGACACCGTGGTGGATGAGCAGCCAGCCCTCCTCGACGCGGATCGGCGCGGGGCCGCCCCCGATCTTCAGGTCCTCCCACGGGTAGGCGGAGAGCGCGACGAGCTTGTGGTGGCGCGGGCGGGCCAGTGCGCTGATGTCCTTCTCCACCTCGGCCACGGGCACGTAGGAGATCCAGATGCCCGGCCGTTCGTCCGTCAGACCCGCCGGCAGGTGGACGCCCTCGCCGGGACGGAACCAGCCCAGGTCCCACATCGGGCGGTGCAGCATGGCGTAGGAGGGCTCGCCGCCCGGTCCGGGGACCGGCTCGGGGAAGTGGACGACGTCCTTGTTGGGGAAGAGGTTGAGGTCCGTGTCGAGATCGGGCTGGTAGGCGAACTGAACGGGGCCCAGGCGGGTCCATTCGGTGAGGTCGGTGGAGACGGCGAGGGCCGGCTTCGGGCCGAGCGGTCCGTAGGCGACGTACGACATGACGTGGCGGCCCAGGCTCGGGATCCAGGTGACGCGCGGGTCCTCGACTCCGGCGTTGTTCTTGCCCCGCTCCCAGCCCTCGTCGGGGGCCAGGACGACACCGCGCCGTTCGACGCCGCAGGGGACGCCCTCTTCGTCGAAGAGGACCTTCGCCAGGCCGACGCGTGAGACGTTGCCTTCCGCGACAAGGCGGGGCAGCAGGTGCAGCGTGCCGTCGGGGGTGCGGCCGGAGGCGGGGTTGAGGACACCTTCCGTCTCGTACGGCTGGCCGGCCAGGGGGGACATCACCATGCCCTTGCGGACGAGGCGGTACGGGATGGGGTTCTGCGGCGCGGGGTGGTTCACGGGGTTCAGCCCTTTACTCCGGAGTCGATGTTGGTGTGGGTGAAATGACGCTGGAACACGAGGAACAGCGCCACGGCGGGGAGGGCCAGGACGCAGGCGCCGGCCAGCAGCGCGCCGGTCGGGTTGGCGACGGTGCCCTGCAGGTTGGACAGGAATCCCGCGAGCGAGACGGCCAGCGGCTGCATGTCGGTGTTCTTGGTGACGAGGAAGGGCCACAGGAACTCGTTCCACGGGCCGATGAACGTCAGCAGGACGCCGGTGAGCAACGCGGGACGGGCCATGGGCAGTGCGATCGTCCACAGGATGCGCAGTTCGCTCGCGCCGTCGATGCGCGCCGCCTCGAAGAGCGAGGCCGGCAGCTGCAGGAAGAACTGGCGGAAGAGGAACACCGCGGTCGAGTTGATCGCGAAGGGCAGCATCATGCCGAGATAGCTGTCGCCCAGGCCGTAGTTGCGGACGACCAGCGCGTACAGCGGCAGCATCAGCAGTTGGAACGGGATGGTCTGGACGAGCAGCAGGGTGGCGAACACGGTGCCGCGGCCGCGGAAGGTGAGTCGGGCGAGGGCGTATCCGGCGAGCACTCCGAAGACCAGTGTGCACAGCAGTACTCCGCCGGTGACGATGCCGGAGTTCAGCAGTGAGCGGCCCAGCGAGATGGCGCCGTTGATGGCCCGGTAGTTGGCGGTGGTGAAGCCACCGGGCAGGGCGCCCGACACGTCGCCGGTGGTCGTCTTCTTCAACGAGCCGACGACCATGTAGTAGAAGGGGAAGAGGAAGGCGACCGCTCCGAGCGACAGGCCGGTCAACTGCAGTATGCGGCCGGTCCGGGCTCCGCGGGTCGCGGGGCTCGATGTCTCCGGGGCGGCCGCCGGAGGGGCGGTCGCGGTCCGGGTGTGGTCGGTGGGGGTGCTCATGGCGTCACTCGCCCCTCTCGGAGATCTTTCGGGCCAGCAGGGAGATGGCGAGCACGAACACCATGAGGACGATGCCGAGGGCGGCCGCGAAGTCGGGGTGCCCCTGCTCGATGCCCTTCTGGTACATGACCAGCACGGGCGAGACCGAGGCGTGGTCAGGGCCGCCGCCTCCGGTGAGCAGATAGGGCTCGCTGAACAGGTTGGCGCCCGTGATGATCGCGTAGATCAGGACCAGCGTGGTGGCGGGGCGCACACCGGGAACGGTGATCGAGAAGAACCGGCGCACGCTTCCCGCGCCGTCCACGGCGGCCGCCTCGTACAGTTCCCGGCTGACGTTCTGGAGTGCGGCCAGGTAGAGCATCACGAAGAAGCCGAGCTGCTTCCAGGTGACGAAGAAGGCGATCATAGGCATCGCCAGATGTGTGTTGACGAGCCAGGACGGGTCGGGGGCCAGGCCACCGAGTGCGTGGTTGACCAGTCCGTCCGAGCCGAAGAGGAAGGCCCACACGGCGACGAGCGCGACACTGGCGGTGACGTAGGGCACGTAGTAGGCGGCCCGGAAGAAGGAGCGGAACGGCAGCTTGGCGTTGAGCGCGGCGGCCAGGACCAGCGAAAGACCCACGGTCAACGGGACGTTGATCACGAGGAAGATCAGAATGTTGAGGAAGGCCCGGCCCACGACCGGGTCGGTGAAGACGTCCCGGTAGTTGCTCAGGCCGACCCAGGGCGAGTCCACGCCCGCGCCGGGCGCGGTGAAGTAGAACCGGTGGAAGGAGATCCACACCGTGTAGCCCAGGGGCACGGCGAACACGGCCAGAACGAACAGGACGTAGGGTGCGGCGAACAGGGCACCGATCCGCGAAGTACCGCGCCGACCGGGCCCGTTGGTGTGTGAGAGTGTCATGACGGGACCTCAGTACTCGGCGAGGATTTCGGAGATCTTGCCCGCGGCGTCACGCAGCGCGGAGTCGACGGGCTGGCGGCCGAAGACCACGGACTTCGTCCAGGCGTCGCGGAATGCCTGCCACATGTCGATGGAACCGGCGACGTTGGGCACGTCGACGACGCGACGCGTCTGGTCGGCGAACACCTTGTAGCCAGGATTCTTGGCGAACCAGCCCGCGTAGGTGCCGGTCAGGTCGGGTCGCAGCGGCATCTGGCCGGTCGCGGCGAGGAACTTGCCGTCCTGGGACCGTGAGGTGGCGTACTTCATCACGTCCCAGGCGGTCGCGCGGTTCTTGCAGGCGCTGAACATCGCGACGGACTTCAGGTCGCTGAAGGTGTGCACCGCGGAGGGAGGACGGCCGTCGGAGGTGGGGACGGGGACGACGCCCCAGTCGACGCTGTCCTTGTACGCGGCGATCGCCCATGGCCCGACGGTGGCCATCGCCGCCTTCCCGTCACCGAACGCGTCGCCGGGGTAGGCCTCCTGCGGCGCCAGCTTCTGCGCGTAGAGGCCGCGCCAGAACGCGGCGGCCTCGCGGCCCGCCGGGGAGTCGAACTGCGGCTTGCCGTTCGCGACGAGCGCCTTGCCGCCGCTCTCGGCGATGAAGGCGGGGTAGAAGTCGAACCACGACTGGAAGAACTCGCTGCTCGGCGCCGGCCAGATGGCCGCCTTCGCCGCCCCGCTGTGGACCAGGGTGCGGGAGGTGGCCAGGAACTGGTCGTAGGTCGCGAGCTTCGGGTGTTCGGGGTCGAGCCCGGCCTTCTTGAAGACCTTCTTGTTGTAGAGGATCATCACCGGGTTGCTCTTCCACGGCAGTTGGCGGAACGCCCCGTCCTCGGACCGGTACTGATCGGCCAGCGAGCCGCTGCGCGCCTCGATGTAGCGTTCCGCGCCGGGGAAGTCGTCGAGATCGACGAGCCCGGCCTGTTTCTGGAACTGTGGAACGGACGCCGGCGAGGTGTTGAAGACCAGGCAGGCCGTGTTGCCCGCGATCACCGAGGCGCTGATGGCCTCCTCGGACGTCTTGCCCGCGGGAATGTTCTGCGCGGTGACGTGCTGGCCGGGGTGCAGCTTGTTCCAGTCCGCGACCATCTGTTTGCCCCAGGCCGCCTCCTGGGCGTTGTTGGACAGCCAGACGGTGATGGGTCCGTGTGCCTTGGCGGCCGCCACAGCGTCGGGACCGGACCGGGCACAGGCCGCTAGTGCGCCCGCCATCGCCAGCGCGAGCAGCGCGGACGCCGTTCTCCTGAACATGTTTTCTCCGTACTCTTCGCGTCCGGCCCCGTTGCCGGACGCGGTCCCCGAAGGGCGCCCCGCTCCTCCGCTACGCGGTCGGGGCCGGGCCCACAGATCCCCGGGGGAGGAACTCGGCGGGCGGCAGCACCACATCGGGCGCGCTGCCGTCCCTGACAACCAGATCGAGCGCCCTGGCCGCCGCGATGCCCCAGCCCTCGGCGTTCGCGCGGGCGGAGGACAGCGGCGGGTGCGTGAACCGGGCCAGCGGTGTGTCGTCGTAGCCGATCACCGACAGGTCGCCGGGCACGGACACCCCCAGCTCCTGGGCCACGGCGAGACCGGCCGTGGCCGCCAGGTCGTTGGCGAAGACGATCGCCGTCGGAGGCTCGGGCAGGGCGAGCAGTTCGCGGGTGGCCGCGGCACCGCCCTGCGCCGTGAAGCCGCCGGGGAGCACCAGGTCGGTCGCCAAACCGCGCGCGGACATCGCGTCCTGCCATGCGCGGCGGCGCCGCTGGGCGTGACGGAACTCCGTCGGTCCCTCGACGTGGGCGATACGGCTGTGCCCCAACGCGGCGAGGTGCCCCACGGCCGTCTCGAACGCCGGCAGGTCGTCCAGTTCGACCGCGCACAGGCCCTCGGCCCATTCGGGGCGCCCGAGCACCACGGCGGGCAGGCCGACGGCCCGCACCAGGGCGGGCCGGGGATCGCCGACCCGCAGGTCGGTGACGAACACGCCGTCGACCCTGCGGTCGGCGGCCAGCCTCTCGTACACGGCCTGCTCGCGGCCCAGGTCGGTGACGTGCAGGACGAGCCCGTCCCCGCGTTCCGACAGCACGGACTCGATCCCCGCGATGAAGGCCGGGAAGAACGGGTCGGCGCCGAGCAGCCCCGGCTCGCGGGTCACGACCAGTCCCAGCGCACCCGCCTTGCCACGCGAGAGCGCCTGGGCGGGCCGGCTCGGCCGCCAGCCCAGCTCGTCGATCGCCGCGCGGATCCTCGCGGTGGTTTCCGCCGAGAGCCCGGGGCGGTCGTTGAGCACGAACGACACGGCGCTGCGGGAGACACCGGCCCGCCGAGCGACGTCGGCGATGGTCGGACGGTGTGCCATGGCTCCTCCAGACAGCGTCTAAACCGATTTAATCTGCTGTTCGGCGAAACTAAACCGGTTTAGGTCGCAGGTCAAGAGTTCTGTGCCGCAGGTCTCGGAGCGGTGGGCGGGAGGCCGCCGACGGCCTCGCCGGAGCAGGGCGGCGGGTGGCTGACGCCCGGGGCGACCCCGGTACCGGGTTCCGAGTGCAGGGGGTCACCTGGGTCACCGGAGTCGCCGAGTCGCCTGGGTCACCGGAGTCGCCTGGGTCACTGGAGACGCCGGGGTCGCCGGGGTCACCGGAGTCGCCGGGGTGGTCAAGATCACCGGGGGCACCGCGCTCACCGGGCCGCGGTCCACCGGCCACCGGCCACCGGCCACCGGCCACCGGGGGGGGCGTCGACAGGGCCCGGCTCGAGGTCGAACGCCGGTACTCGAATGCCAGGGATGCGGCACACCGGGTACCGGTGGCCGATGAAGCCGCGCCGAACACGTCAAGTGATGAAGGAACCGGGCGACCTGAGATCGTCCGAACCGTCGGAGCCCGAACGGTGGGAAGGCGCGGCACGGGACACTGTCGCCCCTGTCGGCGCCGCACTGCTCTCGAGCCATGAACTCCGTTGATTTCGGCTTCAGTTGTTGACGCCGGGATGAGGCGGGGATACAACCCGAGAGAGCGCTCTCACGCCTGCGGTTGCTCCAACCCCCACGCACGCCGGCTCGGCCTGAGGAGATCCCATGCAGACTTCCCCCAGCGCACCCGCCACCAGACCCCCCACCGGTGCCCTACGTACCCGTACGGCACTCGGCCTGGTCATCGCCCTGCTCGTCGCCTGCGTCGCCGCCCTGACACCGACGTCCGCGCACGCCGCCGACCAGCTCCTTTCCCAGGGCCGCCCGGCCACGGCATCCTCGACGGAGAACGGTTCCTTCCCCGCGGCGGCCGCGGTCGACGGCAACCCCGACACGCGCTGGTCCTCGGCGTTCGCGGATCCGCAGTGGGTCCAGGTCGACCTGGGCTCCGTCCAGCAGATCACCCGCGTCACCCTCAACTGGGAGGCCGCCTACGCCAAGGCCTACCAGATCCAGACCTCCACGGACGCGAACAGCTGGACCACCGTCCACTCCACCACCACCGCGACCGGCGGCACCCAGAATCTCAGCGTCACCGGCAGCGGCCGCTATGTGCGCGTCTCCGGAACCGTGCGAGCCACCCCGTACGGCTACTCCCTGTGGGAGTTCCAGGTCTACGGGCCCGGCAGCACCACCCCGCCGGACAATTTCTGGGGCGGCACCAGCGACATACCCCCGGCGAGCAACGCCGTCGAGGTGAAGATCCTCAACCGCACCAATGGCAAGTACCCCGACAGCCAGGTGTACTGGAGCTTCAACGGGCAGGTCCACTCCATCGCCGAACAGCCCTACCTCGACATGCCGGCGAACTCGGCGGGCCGCATGTACTTCTATCTCGGCTCACCCAACGGCCCCTACTACGACTTCATCGAGTTCACGGTCGGCAACAACGTCTTCAACGGCAACACCACCCGGGTCGACGCCTTCGGCCTCAAGCTGGCCATGCGCCTGCACGCCAAGGACGGCTACGACGTCGAAGTCGGTGAGAACCGCCAGACGTTCGCCGAGGACCGCGCCACGACCGTCCAGCGCTTCACGGACGCGGTTCCGGACCAGTTCAAGGTGCTGGCGCGGACCCAGGCTCCGTACCGGATCATCGCGCCCGGCAGCGACCCGAGCTTCCGCACGGGCGGCGTGAACGCCAACTACTTCACCTCCTACGCCCAGTCCGTCGGCGTCAACGCGGCCACCTCCGACATCTTCGGATGTGCCGCCTCCCTCGCCGCCAATCCCGACATGTGCGCCGCCCTCAACCGTCACGTGGCCACCCTCCCGGCCTCCCAGCAGTCCGACCCGGCCCAGTACTACAAGGCGGCACCCGCGAACTACTACGCCAAGTTCTGGCACGACAACGCCATCAACCACCTCGCCTACGGCTTCCCGTACGACGACGTGGCGGGCCAGTCCTCCTTCGTCTCCCACGGGAACCCGCAGTGGCTCCTGGTCGCCGTCGGCTGGTAGGCGTCCAGGTGGCACGTCAGGCGTCCGGACCGGCCTGACGGCGCTCCGTCCGGCTCCCGGCGGTCCGGCTCGCTCCGCACCGAGCCGGACCGCCGGGGGCCGGGACTCGGCCCTACGGCCGCGTCGACCGGTGGTACCGACGAGAACCGCGGAGCACGTCGGCTGCCGGTGACTCGGCCCCACGGAATGACGCGCCGGGAGCGACGGGTCACCGATATTGCGAGCCTCCGGCCGGATCCGGCCGGAGGCTCGTCATATCGGTGACCCACCCCTACGCTTCCGGACCGGACGGATCCGGCCCGTCACGCGCCGGGAGGTCGGCGCCCGGATGCCCGGCCCCGGTCTCCTTCCCCGCCGCGGTACGCCGGGATCGCGGCGGCGACCCGATGAGAGCGTCGATCACGTCGTCCAAGGCCCAGCGGAGGTCGTCGGCGTTGACCGACGCCAGTGGCTCGACGGGGGCCATCGAACGCAGGGCGACAACCCCGCTGAACAGGGCCAGCACCAACTGAGCGCGCGGCCCGGTCTCCGGGCCCGGTTCCGAGGCCGCTCCCCCGGGTTCGGACCGGCCCGACGCGATGATCCGCGCGACCGCCTTGTTCATGGCGAGCGCGCGCAGGTCCTGGATCTCCCTGTCGACACTGCTGTCACGCAGCAGCAGGAGCACGGGGCGGCTGCCGGTGTCGCGTACGCCGCACTGCCCTCGCTGATCGACGTCCACACCCCCCTGCCGCAACTCTCCGCCGCCAACGGCATCAACGCACTTGCCCGCAGCCTCGGCAGTTCCCTCGCCGGCGCCGTCGGCGGTGCCCTGCTGTCCGCCCTCACCCTGCGGACCGGCGGAGTCGAACTCCCCTCCCCGCCACCGCGTCCTCTTCGCCGTCTGTGCCGGGGCAGCCGTCGCCGCCGCCGTCATCGGGCTCGTCGTCTCTGCCGGAACCCCGGCCCGCCTCGCCCACAGGACCGAGCCGGACGTCGCGTCACACCGCTGACGGCGGGAGCCTCCCTCGGCTGCCGCGTACCCCGGTTCCGGCCCGACCGGCTCGGCCCGGGACCATGTGGTCCTGGGCCGGGCCGGGTTCGTCCCCCCGTTCCGGGTCAGTTGAACGCGGCCGCGAACATGCCGGGTTCGTAGGAACCTCCCCGCTGATGCACGATCACGGCGAGCCGGTTGGCCGCGTTGATCAGGGCGACCAAGGAGACCAGCGCGGCGAGTTGGTCGTCGTCGTAGTGCTCTCGCGCCCTGGCCCAGGTCTCGTCGGACACACCGTGGTGGGCGTCGCCGAGCCGGGTGCCCTCCTCGGTGAGCGCCAGCGCGGCCTGTTCGGCCTCGGTGAACACGGTGGACTCGCGCCAGACGGCGACCAGATGGAGCCGTACCGCGCTTTCACCGGCCGCCGCGGCCTCCTTGGTGTGCACGTCGACGCACCAGCCGCAGCCGTTGATCTGGCTGGCGCGCAACGAGACCAGTTCCTGCGTGGACTTCGGAAGGGGCGACTGGTGGATCACCAGGGCAGCATTGGCGAACCGCTTGCCGAACTTGGCGGCGATCTCGTTGTCGAACATGTTCAATCGGGAGTCCATGATGTCGTCCTCACTCGTGGCGATGCACTGAACGAACACGAGATGCCTGCGACCCGGTCCCTGTGACGGGGCGGTCGTGTGACGTGCGCCACCACTCCGGGATGTCACAAACTCGCGGGGGCCGGAGTCTTGTGTGCGCGGTACCCATACCAGGGCCAGCAGACGGGAGCAGCCGGTGCGGAGCGAGCGGAGCGAGCCCACAGAGGGCGCAGAGGGCACGGAGGGGACGGAGGACACGGAGGGCACGGCCCGGCAGGCGGCCGGTGGCGGCCGGGCGGACGTCGCCACCGAGGCGTTCGTCGCCCACCGCAACCTGCTGTTCACCGTCGCCTACGAGATGCTCGGCTCGGCCGCCGACGCGGAGGACGTCCTGCAGGAAACCTGGCTGCGGTGGGCGGGCGTCGATCTCGGCACGGTGCGGGAACACCGTGCGTACCTGGTCCGGATCACCACCCGGCAGGCGCTGAGCCGACTGCGTACGCTGGGCCGCCGCAAGGAGTCCTACGTCGGCCCATGGCTGCCCGAGCCGCTGCTCACCGCGCCCGACGTGGCCGAGGACGTCGAACTGGCCGACAGCGTGTCGATGGCGATGCTGCTGGTGATGGAGACGCTCACGCCGACCGAGCGGGCGGTGTTCGTGCTGCGCGAGGTCTTCGACCTCGGCTACGACGAGATCGCCGAGGCCGTCGACAAGAGCCCGGCCGCGGTGCGTCAGGTCGCGCACCGGGCGCGGGCCCACGTCGCGGAGCGCAGGCCGAGGGAGATCGTCTCCCCGGCCGAGACCAGGGACGCGCTCGACGCCTTCCGACGCGCGACGGAGACGGGCGATGTGCGGAAGCTGCTCGACATCCTCGCGCCGGACGTGGTCTTCCTCGGTGACGGCGGCGGAATCAAGCAGGCCGTCCTGCGACCCGTCGTCGGGGCCGAGAAGGTGGCCCGCCTGCTGACCGCCGCAGGCGGCAGGACCACCGCGGCCTCACTGCGACCCGCGCAGGTCAACGCCTGCCCGGCGCTGATCCTCCGGCTCGACGGCGCGATCGACACGGTCTTGGCGGTACGCATCGACGACGGCCTCATCACCGGGCTCTACGCCGTCCGCAATCCCGAGAAGCTGTCGCACATGCGGCGGGAGACGGTCCTGCGCCGCTGAGAGGCGGCGTCCGACGCACGAGCGCCCGAGGGGCGGGAATCGGTCACTGGCCGACACACAGGCTTGCTACGTTCTTGATCGGCTTTCGCAGGCGGGGGTCGGTGACTTGGAGGGTTTCGATGGAGGATGCTGCGCCGTTGGATCTGGTCGGGGTGGACGCCGAGGCGGAGAAGGCCTATCGCCATCTGCTGGCGCGCGGTGGCGGGACCGTCGACGACGTGATGGCGGCACTCGGCGTGACGTACCAGGAAGGGCTGGCGCTGGTCGAACGGCTGCACCGCTTCGGCCTGGTCACCCGGCGTACCTCGGGAGAGTTCCTCACCGTGGATCCGCGGCACGCGCTGCGGGCGCTGGTGGAGTCACGCGAACGCCAACTCGCCTCCGTGCGCGATGCGGCGGGCTCCCTCGGGGCGATCTTCGACACCGCCAAACGGGCCAGGAACGGTGGCCACGGAACCCTCGTGATCAGCGGGCCGGAAGCGGTCGGCGACCGCTACTACCGGTTGAAGCAGGCCGCGCGCGCCGAGATCTGTTCCCTCGACCGTCCCCCGTTCCTACTGGCCCCGAACGCGCCGCTCGACGAGGCGGTGGTGGGCCGTGGTGTCCGGGTCCGCGCCGTCTACGCGGCCTCCAGCTTCGTCGCCGACGGCGGATGGCCGGAACTGGGCAGTCTGGTGTCGAGAGGAGAGGAAGCCAGGATCACGCCGACGCTGCCGATCAAGCTCTCCATGGCCGACCGCTCGGCCGCGATGGTGTCCCTGAGCCTCTCCGCCGGGAACACCGAGTGCCTCTACACCGAGGCGCCTCCACTGCTGGAGGCTCTCGCGGAACTCTTCGAACGCTACTGGGCGGTCGCGTCCCCGCTGGCACGCGACCCCGGTCCCGATGCTCAGGTGCCGCCGCCGGCCGGTCTCCCGGAGGAGGGCCGCAAGCCCACGGACGAGGAACGCAATCTCCTGGCCCTGTTCGCGGCCGGTGTCAAGGACGAGGCGATCGCCCGCCAGTTCGGGATTTCGTCCCGGACGCTGCGTAGGCGCATCCAGGACCTCTACGCGGAACTGGGGACGACCAGTCGGTTCGGCGCCGGCGTCGCGGCGGCGCGTCGCGACTGGGTCTGAGCACGCGGCCGACTTCGCACCGCACTCAGGTGCGACACCCGCGTGATAACTCAACCGACGCGGAATTAAAGGGAATTGACGTCACATCAATTCGGACGAAGAGAGGTGCGAAGCGAGGTGCTCCCGCCCACGTGGGGGCGGGTGGCGCGACGGTGTCCACCCAGGGAATTCCTGCGATCGCACCGCCACTTGTCCACTTGAGGACAATGGCACTCAAGGGACATGGCGAGTTCTTTACAGCGAAGCAAAAGACTGGCTGACTACGGACATCTTTCGCACGCCTAGCTCTTGAGGTTCCCTTGCGCATACCTCCGTCGCCCAGACGCGGGCTGACAGTCGCGGTCGCCGTGCTCGTGGCACTGACGACCACCGGTCCGGCCGTGTCGGCCGGGACCCCCCTCTCCTCCACCACATCCGCCGCCGGACGTCCGCAGGCCACGGGTACCGTCACGCTGATCACCGGTGACAAGGTCGCGGTGACCGTCAGCAACGGCCGCACCAGCGCCACCGTCACGGACCCGCAGGGCAGGCCAGGCGGCGCCCATGTCATGACGGTCGGCCCCGACACCTACGTGTACCCCGACGCGGCACTGCCCTACATCGCGTCAGGAGCACTCGACGAGCGGCTGTTCAACGTCAACGAACTGCTCGAGGACGGCTACGACGACAGCCACAGCGACCGACTGCCGCTGATCGTCACCTACACCGATGCCGCCGCCCGTTCCCGCAGCGCGAAGACCCCGGACGGTGCGCGCAGGACCCTGACACTCAGCAGCATCCAGGGCGCCGCGATATCCGCCGAACACGCGCGGACGACGGACTTCTGGACCTCCCTCACCGGCGGCGCGGGGACCGGGGCGGGAGCGCGCTCGACCGCGAACGCGCACCCGTCCGGACGGCTGACGGGCGGGATCGCCAAGGTGTGGCTGGACGGCAAGGCCAAGGCGACGCTGTCCGACACCACCGCGCAGATCGGCGCACCCGAGGTCTGGGCGGGCGGGGACACCGGCCAAGGCGTGGACGTCGCCGTGCTGGACACGGGAATCGACGCGGCGCACCCGGACTTCGCGGGGCGGATCGCCGCGTCGGAGAGCTTCGTGCCGGGGCAGGACGTCACCGACCGGCACGGCCACGGCACGCATGTCGCCTCGACCGTCGCCGGCACGGGCGCCGCGTCCGACGGCAAGGAGAAGGGGGTGGCTCCGGGCGCCTCGCTGCACATCGGCAAGGTCCTGAACAACGATGGCAACGGCCAGGACTCCTGGATCCTGGCCGGCATGGAGTGGGCCGTCCGCGACCAGCACGCGAAGATCGTCAGCATGAGCCTGGGCGGTGACCCCACCGACGGCACCGACCCACTGAGCCAGGCCGTCAACCGGCTCAGCGAGGAGACCGGGGCGCTGTTCGTCATCGCCGCGGGCAACTCCGGCCCGGAGGCGTACAGCATCGGCGCGCCGGGTGCGGCGGACGCCGCGCTGACGGTCGGCGCGGTGAACGGTCCGGGCAAGGGCGTGGACCAGCTGGCGGGGTTCTCCAGCCGCGGGCCGCGCGTCGGCGACAACGCGATCAAGCCCGACCTGACCGCCCCCGGCGTCGACATTCTCGCTGCCCGGTCGCAGTACGCTCCCGAGGGTGAGGGCGCGTACCAGACCATGAGCGGCACCTCGATGGCGACGCCCCATGTCGCGGGCGCCGCGGCCCTGTTGGCGGAGAAGCACCCGGACTGGAACGGACGGCAGCTCAAGGACGCGCTGGTCGGCACCACCGCCAGCACACGGCAGTCGAGCCCGTACCAGGGCGGCAGCGGGCGGCTCGACATCGCCGCGGCCGTGAAGGCCACCGTGGTCGCCTCCGGTTCCGCGTTCGCCCAGGTCCACTACCCGTACCCACTCGGGCAGACGGTTCGCAGGGACGTCACCTACAGCAACTTCGCGGCCGAGCCGGTCACCCTCGATCTGGGGCTCGTCGCGGTGAACATCCCCGACGGGTTGTTCACCCTCACCGACCCCCGTCCGACCGTCCCCGCGCACGGCACCGCGACCGTCGGTGTGATCACCCACCTCGACCGGGCCGCGGACAATTCCGCCTACACCAGTCAGCTCACCGCCACCGGCCCCGACGGCACGGTTCTCGCCCGTACCCCGGTCGGCGTGAACAAGGAGGGCCGGCGCGTCAAGCTGTCGGTCACCGCGAAGGACCGCAAGGGCGGGGGGCTGCCCGGCTCCCTCGTGCTCAAGGACATCGACCGGAACACCGTCCCCAAGGTGTACACCGTCGACTCCTCCGGCACCCTCGACCTCAGCCTGGTGCCGAGCACCTACGCGGCCTGGATGTACGCCGACGTCCCCGGCATCGACGGCACGCACACACTGGGCCTGGGCCTGTTCTCCGCACCGGAGATCGACCTCGGCAACGACCGGGCGCTCCACTTCGACGCAGCGGACCTCCACCGGGCCGCGGCCCTCACGCCGCAGCCGACCGCCAACAGCTTCATGCGGGTGGACCAGTACCGGTCGAACGGCGACATGCTCCCGTTCCTGGACAGCTACATGCCCGAGTACTGGCGCTATGACAGCCTCTGGGCGGCCGCGACACCCAAGGTGACGCGGGGCTCGTACACCTTCGCGACGCGCTGGCGGCAGATCGAGCGGCCACTGACCTTCTCACTGGGCTCCCAGACGTACGAGAGCGCCGTCGTGCAGAGCCTGTCCCCCATGTTGCCCGAGGGCAGCAACCGGTACCGGGCCGTCTGGGCCGGGAACGGTTCGGCCACGGACTTCGGCAGGCTCAAGATCCGTGGCCAGGTGGCGGTCGTCCGCCGCAGCGACTCCGTGTCCGCCCCTGACCAGGCCGCGGCCGCGGCGAAGGCCGGCGCCAAGCTGCTCCTGATCCTCAACGACGGCTACGGAAAACTGGATCCCTGGGCCGACCTGCCCGACGCCGCACCGCTGCCGGTGGCCTCGCTCGGCACCGACGACAGCGTCCGTCTGCGCAGCGGCCTCCACTGGCCCGGAACAGCATTGCTGAAGGTGGTCTCGCACCCCCAGCCGCACTATCTGTACGACCTGGTGCGGCACTACGACGGCGCGATTCCCCGGAGTCTGACGTACCGGCCCGGTCCGGGCGATCTCGCCAGGATCGACGAGTCGTTCCGCGACACCAAGCAGGGCAAGGCCGTACAGATACGGTACGACCTGACCGTCGACTCCGGTCGGCCGCTGAACAGCAACGCCACCCCCGTCCCGGCCCAGGGCACCCTCACCTCGTGGGTGACAGCCGATCCCGGCGTCTCATGGGTGACCCAGGCCGCGGTCAGCGACCTCAGCCAGCAGGGCTCTCCACGCTCGTACAAGGGGCGCGGCACTTCCCGCGAGGTCTGGTTCTCTCCCGTCCAGCATCCACGGCTCCTCGACGACAGCGCCCACCGCGCCCCCTTCAGGATCGGCGACGTCATCAGTACGTCATCGATCACCGCGTGGGGGGACTCCGGCAGCCACGCGGGTGTCGCCTATGCCGACGGCGACACCTCGACGATCTCCCTCTACCAGGGTGACCAGCTGCTCGGCGAAGAAGTCAACGAACGGATCGTCACCGTCGAAGGTCTACCGACGGATCCGCTGCCGTACCGGATCGTGGTGGAGGGGAAGCGTGATCTGCCGGGCCGGCCGTACTCGACCCGGACCCGTACCGAATGGGGATTCACCTCCGGCACCACGGACTACAGGGTCCTCAGCCCCCTGCCGCTCATCCAGCTGGACTACGCGGTGGCCACCGACCTCTCCGGCCGGGCGAGCAGGCACGGCGCGTTGACCGTCACTCCCTCGCACCTGAAGGGCGCGACGGGCGCCGCCTCCGTCCGCACCGTGGGCCTTGAGGTTTCCTACGACGACGGCGCCACCTGGCACCGGACCACCCCGCGCCACTCGGGGACGGACTGGAAGGCGTCGCTCGACGCACCCTCCAAGGCGAGGTTCGCGAGCCTGCGTACGACCGCGCGGGACGCCCACGGCAACAGTGTCAGCCAGACCGTGATCCGCGCCTTCGGTCTCAAGTAGGCCAGTTGGGCATCGGTTTGACCTGTGAGCCCCTGTTCGCACCCTCGCGAACAGGGGCTCCTTGGTGTGCGGTGTCGACGGAGTGCTACCGGTGCGATGATCGACCGGGTTGACGCCTACGCCACGATCCACCTCACGGGCCACCCTTGGCCGGTTCCTGGCTCGGCACCGGCAAGAACGCCATCGGCGACCTGCCCGGCGACATGAACGCCTGGGACAAGCTCCCCGGCCATCCGGCGAACGGGCGAACGGAATATGGGCCGGCGGATCCGAAACGCCGTCCGGGTACGGTGCGCCCATACGGACGAACCGCCGGCCGGCCGGGAACATCAGGGACGGAATCGCGGTTGATCACCGCATGGCTTCTGAGACACGCGAGGAATTCGGGCGGATCGGTATCTGGAGCGGTGCGCTGCACCGGTCGCGGGTCGACGACGCGGGCAGGGAGGCGATCGAGGAAGCGGTCGCCGAGCTCGAAGATCTGGGATACGGCACTCTCTGGCTCGGGGGCAGCCCCTCACCCGAGGACGCCGCGGCGGTCGTCGACGCCACCCGTACGGTCACCGTGGCCACCGGCATCCTGAGCATCTGGGAACACACGGCCGAGGAGGTGACGGCGCGGATCGCGGCGCTCGACGCGAGCGCGCGTGGACGATTCGTCCTCGGCCTGGGTGTCAGCCACGGTCAGTTGGCGCCGCGGTACGCGAAGCCGTACAGCGCGATGGTGGCCTACCTCGACGCCCTCGACGCCACCGCTCCGCCCGTGGATCGTGGTCGTCGGGTCCTGGCGGCGCTCGGCCCGAAGATGCTGAGGCTCGCGACCGACCGGGCGCTGGGCGCGCACCCCTACCTCGTCACCACCGAGCACACGGCGGAGGCACGCGAGGCACTCGGTCCGGACGCGCTGCTCGCCCCCGAGCTGTCCGTCGTACTCGACACCGACCTCGACCGGGCCCGTACCACCGCGCGGAACATGCTGAGCCGGTACCTCCAACTGCCCAACTACACCAACAATCTGCTGCGCCTGGGCTTCACGGAGAACGACTTCGAGGACGGCGGAAGCGCACGTCTCCTGGACGCCCTCTTCGCCCTGGGCGACACCGAGCGGGTGCGCGTCCGGACCCGGGAGTACTTCGACGCCGGCGCCGACCACATCGCTCTCCAGGTACTGACCGCCGACGGGAGCGGAGCCGCTCTGCCGCGGGCCGAATGGCGCGAGCTCGCCGCGGCGTTCGCCGACGAGCTGTAGAGAGCGGTTCGCGCGAGCGGGACGCGGGTCCCGCTCGCGCCCGTGTGCGGGAACTCGCGCCCGTGTGTGAGGGAAAAGGGGCTCTGCCGGGGGTCTTGGCCCGTGTCCGGCGTGTTCCCTTTCGGGTGCCCCTGGCCACCGGGACAAGTGGCGTGGTGACGCCGGCTCCGTAGCGGTGGTCGGGCTGGTGCGGGTCCTCCCGGCGGGCGGACCGGGAACACCGGTGCCCGGCAGGGTCCTCAGTCCTCGGCTCGCGTCCGCCGGGGCGAACGATCCGTCCGCCGATGTGCACCGGTACCGTCCGCGGCGGCCCGTACTAGCGACCCCCTCCGTCCCCGCCGGTCTCCTTGTTTGACCTTGACACAGTGGCAAGGCCTTCACTGCTTGCCGAGGAGGTGGTCTCGATGACGGTCACGGGACAGGACACGGATGTGACACGAGCGCTGCGGGGGCTGGAGGACGGCCGCTCGTCGGTGCGACTGCGGGCCGCCCTGGCGGTCGGCACGACGCCTGACCCGCGCTTCGTCGACAAACTCCTCGAACGATGCGCACTCGAGCCCGAATTCTTCGTCCGCGACATGCTGACCTGGGCACTCACCCGCCACCCGGTGTCCATGACGCTTCCCGGGCTGCTCCGTGAGGTCCGCTCGGAGCGTACGCAGGCACGGAGCCAGGCACTCCACACGCTGTCCAAGATCGGGAACCGGCAGGCGTGGCCGGCGATCACCCGGACGCTCCTCGCCGACGCCGACGACGAGGTGGCGCGGAGCGCCTGGCGGACGGCGGTCGTGCTCGTCCCGGAAGGCGAGGAGTCCGCGTTGGCGACGGTGTTGGCGACCCAGCTCGGGCGCGGTGGGCGGGAGACGCGAATGAGTCTCAGCCGGGCGCTGGTCGCGCTCGGTGAGGCCGTTCTGCCGGCTCTGGGTGCCGCGACGACGGCCCCTGACCCGTGCGTGCGCGCGCACGCGCTCGCCACGGAACGGATGCTGCGCGACCCGGACGCCGGGTTCGAGTTCGCGATCGCGGAGGCGAAGCGCGTCGTGGCCCTCGGCACGTCCGGTCAGGAGGGATGCTAGGACGTGTTGATCGGTGAGGTGGCGCGACGGTCCGGGGTCAGTGCGCGCATGCTCCGGCACTATGAGTCGCTCGGTCTGGTGCGTCCTTCGGGTCGCACCGGCTCCGGATATCGGGAGTACTCCGGGGACGACATCCGCCGGATCTTCCATATCGAGAGCCTGCGGTCGCTGGGCCTGTCGTTGCGGGAGATCGGACGGGCGCTCGACGATCCCGGTTTCGAGCCCTCGTCGCTCGTCGGCGACCTCATCGGCCAGACGCGCGAACGCATCGCGGCCGAGACCGAGTTGCTCACGCGGCTGCGCAGGATCCATGCCGCGGACCCCGGCGGCTGGGAGGACGTCCTCCAGGTCGTCGCACTCCTCCAGGCGCTGGAGTCGAAGAGCGCCGACGCGCGCCAGCGCGCGGCCCTCTCGTCGGTCGGCGAGGTCTCGGTGCCGGTGGAGGCCCTGGTCGAGGCAGCACTGAGCGAGACGGAGCCGAACGTCGCCGGGGCGCTTCGATGGGCGCTGGCACGATCGGGCGACGACGGCACGGCGCTGCTGGCGGAGGGCCTCGGATCGCCCGTGGCCGCGGTGCGGGAACGTGCCGTTCGGTCCCTCGCCGAGATGCCAGGTGGTGAAGCCGCCGAGCGACTGCGGGATGCCCTCGCGAACACCGACGTCGTGGTCCGCAGGTACGCGGCTCTGGCGCTCGGCACACGGGGTGTGGCCGAAGCGGCCCCGACGCTCATCGACATGATCGTGGAGGGAAGGAACGACACCGATGCGGCCGATGCGCTGAGCATGCTGGCGAGCGACACCACGACGGCGGATGAGATCGCGAGCAGGCTCGTCGACCGCCTCGCCCACGACGCCACCGAAGCGCCCGCGCGCGGGCGGCTGACCCAGGCGCTGGCGGACGTCCCCGGGACAAGGGCGTCGCATGCCCTCGTGGAGCTGTCGCAGGACGGGGACCGTGCCGTCGCGCTGACCGCGGCGTACCTGCTTCACCTGCGCGACGCACGGTGAGGGATCTCCCCTACGGTGCCGCGGTACAGATGACGGCCGTGCGCACTCCGTGCGGCGACCAGCCTTGCCGACAGCCATAAGCACGCCGACGCCGCGGAGTCCTCGCTGCCCGCGGAAGCCGGACCGCGAGGGGTTGTACGCCTTCGCGGCCCGCTCCCGCGGGCGGGCCGCGGCCACCGCCACGTCCGGCGGCTTCGCGCGCGAAATCGCCCCTGTCGGCGGCCGCCCGGTGGACCGTGCGACCGGGCCGGCAGGGCGCTTTCTGTCATGGGTCAGCCGGACCACCTGGCACTCGGGGGCGGGCTGTCGTCGAGGAAGCCGCCGGACTGGTGCTGCCACAACTTCGCGTAGGCGCCGTCCGTTGCGAGCAGTTCATGGTGGGTGCCCTGTTCGACGACCCGCCCGCGGTCGATGACGACGAGCCTGTCCATCTTGGCGACCGTACTCAGCCGGTGCGCCACCACGAGCGCCGTCCTGCCGTCCATCAGCCGCCACAGGGCTTCCTGGACGAGGTGTTCGCTCTCCGAGTCCAGGGCACTGGTCGCCTCGTCGAGCAGCAGGATCGGCGCGTCACGCAGGATCGCGCGGGCGAGGGCGACCCGCTGGCGCTGTCCGCCGGACAGCTTGACTCCGCGCTCGCCGACGATGGTGTCGAATCCGTCCGGCAGCGCGTCGCTGAACTCGGTGACGTGCGCCGCCTCGGCCGCGCGCCTGATCTCGGTGTCGGTGGCGTCCGGCCGGGCGAAGGCGATGTTGTCCCGCAGCGTCCGGTGGAACATCGCCGGATCCTGTGGCACATAGGCGATGGTACTGCGCAGGTCGGCCTGGCGGAGTCTGCTGATGTCCTGCCCGCCGATCAGGATGCGGCCGGCGTCGACGTCCGTCATCCGCAGCAGCAGACGGGTGAGCGTGGTCTTGCCGCCGCCGGACCGGCCCACGAGTCCGATCTTCGATCCGTCGGCCACCGCAAGATCGAGTCCCTCGAAGAGGGGCCGCGCGCCCGCGTGGGCGAAGCAGACCCGTTCGAAGCGGACGTCAGCGGCATGGGTGCGGAGCGGTTCCGGCGAGGGCGGGTCGAGCACGGTCGGCGAGGTGAGCAGCAGTTCGGTGAACTGCGCGGCCTCGGTCATCGAACTCTCCAGGCGCCGGTAGATCTGGTTGAACTCGAACATGATCCGCGTGGCGTTGGTGTAGTAGGTGAAGGCGACGACGACCGCCTCCACGCCGAGTTCACCACCGCCGAGCGCCACGGCCAGCAGCAGGCCCAGGACGTTGGTCAGCACGGACATCGGCGCGACCAGGGTGTCGATGCGCAGGTTGCCGTAGTCCCACGATCTCAGGGTGAGGCGCCGTGACTCCGCGACGCGGGACCGGTGTTCGGCGGCCTCCCGCTCCTCGGCGGCGAAGGCCCGGACCGTGTCCATGTTCATCAGACTGTCGGAGACATGGCCCGAGACCCGGGCGATCGCCTCCTCGCGCCGGCGGACGAGCGATTGACGGCGACGGATCAAGGGGACGACGCACACCGCGGTCAAGGCGATCATCGTGAGGAGCCCGACGACGAGAAGGGGTGCGTAGCGCCACAGCACCACCGCGCCGAAGGCGAGCGGGACGAACCGTCCCACGACCGAGAAGGTCAGTGTGTCGACGAACTCCTCGAAGCGAGAGGCGAAGCTGAGGGCCCGCTTGGTCAGCGAGCCGGCGAAGTTTTCGTGGAAGAAGGCCGCGTCCTTGGCGAACAGTTCGTCCAGGCCGATCACGTACAGGTGCTCGATGCCGCGGGCGTCGAGCCGGTTGAGACAGTGCAGCCCGATGCGCCAGAACGCCTCCGAGAGCAAGAGGACGCCGGCGAAGCCGAGGACGTACGGCAGCGTGGAGCCGACGGTGGTCGCGGGGTGGTCGGCGATCCGGCCGACCAGTTTGGCGACGATGAGTGGAGCGACGTAGTTGATACCGATGTTGCCGACGGCGGGAAGCAGCAACGCGGGCGCCGTCAGCCGGCGCCGCCGGGTCAGTTCCCGGGTGTAATAGCGCAGTGCGAGAACCACCGGACCCTTGCCCGGCGGGGACTTGCGTGGTGCGGGCGATCCCATTCCACCCCCGTGGTGTCGTACGACATCCCCTTCTCCTGCCGCTGCGGCCGCGGCGGCGGGGCTCTGTCGCGTCGTCGGACGGTCGTGCGGAGGCGCTCGTGCGGACGTCGCCCTCGGACGCGCCACGCGCCCGTGCCGGACGGGCGGGCGGCCCGCGCCCGATGACCGCGGGCGATCGCGTTCACACGCTCCGTCACCGAATGCAGTGTCCCGCGCGGACGGCCGCCCGGTCCAAGCATTTCTCGGCCGATTCGACAGCACGCACCACCCGGCTCGACTCACCGGCACGGACCCCCCTACCGGCTCGAGGCCCTCGCCGGCGTCGGCGAGGGCCTCGAGTACCGAGGGTGAGAGCGTGGAGGTCAGTGCGCGCCGACGTGGTCCAGGTCGGCGAGCAGCCGTTCCACGTCGGTCATGAGCGAGCCGTAGACGTACCAGGCACCCGGCTTGACGAGGGTGCCCCGGCCGATCAGGTCGGTCATGGCGTCGTGCCAGTCCTGCGCTTCGTCGATCGCTTCGCGGAGCTCCCCGCGGGGAGCCGTGTCCGACGGGCCTGCGGCCGCGCGCGGCCCGGCGAAGCCCTGGACGGCGTCCCCGGCCAACCGCAGGGTCTGCGCGTACCGGTCGAGGAACTGCTGGCCCAAGTGGTGGTCGGCGTGATCGTTGTGGGCGTTGTCCGCCAGGGTCCGCGCGATTCCCCGGACCTGGAGCGACACCCCGCGCAGGGCATCGAACGCCTCGCCGTACGTCAGGTCCTCGCACCGGGCATGCGCGGCGCACCGAGTGTTCCAGCGCACACTCTCGTCCGCCCGTTGCACCTCCTCCTCCGCGCTTGTGAAGCGTTCTTCCAGGTGGCGCGCTTCGTGCAGCCAGGTGTGGGCCTTGACGGTGAGGTGTCGCTGGGCCAGACCGGAACCCATGTCGCGCAGCAGGCTTCCCATGTCCTGGGCCAAGCCGCGCACGGCGGCGTCGGACTCGTCCAGGTAGAGCGGAGGCAGGACGAGGGCGTTCACGGCGACGCCGACAGCCGCGCCGACGAGGGTCTGGAGCACGGGGGACACCAGGCTGCCCACAGGGTCGGCCGCACTGGCGGCCAGGGCGATGAGCGCCGTGGAGGCGATCTGTACACGGTCGTCCGTGGAACGTCGCGGGCCCGCCAGGACCGCGACGACCACGATGGCCACGACGCCGCCCGCAGTCGGTCCCAGCAGCCGGGCGATCACCAGGGCGAGGACGAGCCCCGCGACCCTGCCGACCATGTTCTGGGCCGCCTGCGTCACGGATCGGTACACCGTGGAGGCGTTCACCGCGAGCAGAGCACTCGTGACGGCCAGGTAGGGATGCCCCCCGGGGGACCACGGGGCAACCGCACCCCAGGTGAGCATGGTCGCGGCCAGGGTCTTGACGCCGTACACCGCCTGGCTGCTTCGCTTACCGCGCAACCTGTCGGTGAGGTGACGTGCCGACCCCGCCGCCTTGGCCAGGGGGTACCCCGGCAAGACAATGGAATCCTGCATGGCCTCGAGAGTGACAGCTTTTGTCGTTATTTACAGCATGATGTCCGCCACGGTCGACAGGTCCCGGCCCGGTGTGCAGTGCCCGGGACCCACCGAGGTCACGGCATCAGGGGGCGATCCGGACGGCCCGGACACCAGCGAGCGGAACGCCGATCGTCACGTCCGGCCCTCCGGCAGCGCGTCCGCCGTCGCACCGCCCTCGGCCGTGGCAGAACGCAGCGGAAGTTCAGCGATCACGGTGAATCCGCCCTCGGGCCGCGGTCGCGCGGTGAGGTTCCCGCCCACGCTGGCCGTCCGTTCCCGCATGCCGATCAGTCCATGGCCGGTTCCCTGCTGCGGCCCGTGCGGGGGGATCGCGCAGCCGTCGTCCTCGACAGTGATCGTCAGGCAGAGCCTTCCGAAGGCCAGGTGCAGCCGGGCCTTGTCCGCACTGCCGTGCTTGCGCACATTGGTCAGGGCCTCCTGGACGATGCGGTAGGCGGCCAGATCGACCGCGGGCGTCAGGGGAGGGGCAGATCCGTTCCGGGTGCACAGGACGTAGAGCCCGACGCGTTCGAACGAGGCCAGGAGAGCCGGCAGCTGCGCCAGGCCCGGAATGGGATCGCGGGGTGCATCGGCATCGTCGCACTGGCGTAGCAGGCTCACGGTCGCGCGCAGTTCGTCCAGCGCAGACCGGCTCGCTTTCTGGATGTCCGTGAGGGCGGCGAGGATCTGGTCGGGCCGATCCTTCCCCACATGGGCCGCGACGCCGGCCTGAGCGTTGATCAAGGCAATGTTGTGGGCGACGATGTCGTGCAGCTCACGGGCGATCCGCACGCGCTCGGCCGCCACTCGCTGCCGTGCCTCCTGTTCACGGGTCCGCTCCGCGTGTTCCGCGCGTTCCTCCACGGCCGCGATATGGGCACGGCGCGAGCGCACCCCGTCCCCCACCGCCGCCGGCAGCGCCGTCCATGCCAGCATCGCGACGTTGCCCGGCTGCAGCCAGGAACCCGGCTCGTACACCACCTCGGCACCGACCAGTACGGCGGCCGAAGCCGCCGCGACGCCCCAGGCGGTACGACGGTCGGTCAACGCGGCCACCGAGTAGACCGACACGATGACCGGGCTTGTCACCAGCGGACTCTCACGGAACCCGAGCACTTGGAACGCCGCCCCGCAGCCGACCGCCAAAGCCGCTACGCCAAAGGGGTAGCGGCGGCGCCACGGCAGTGCGAAGCAGCCCACCGCCGCGAGCAGGACAGCGGGCCATCTCAGGTCGAAGCGGTGCTCGCGCGGAATGATGGAGGCGGCCACGACGGACAGTACGAACAGCCCCAACGCCACTGCCACGTCGAAGGATCTGCCGCGGAGGCCATGACCTGGCCTGCTACCGATGCTCACCGCCATGGCACCACCGTAGGGATACCGCTCGCCCGCTGCTCACCGGCGAAAGCGGTCGGCAGCTGGATATCCCAGCCCCGACGGCCCCGCACCACCCCGGCGGGAGTTGGCCTCTTCGAGTGATGAGCGGCCGCGAGACCGTCCTGCGGCACGGGGCCTCGGCCGTCGGACCGGGCGACAGGGCTCTGAAGTCGGCACCCAGGTGCTGCCGCGCGCTGCTGGGCGCGGGCGGTGCGATCCAGCGGGCCGAGATCCTCGGCGTACGCGGCGTGCACGACGCGGTCCAGGCCCCCGGCCGGCGAACGGGCACGGCGGTGCGCGGGCGAGGCACGCCAGGGCCGCGCCCTGGGTGACTCCGCCGCTGGGACGATGTTCCTGGGTCGCGGATCGAGTGGGACGCCCTGGAACGGGCTGTCAGCGAGGGCGTGTTCGGCCCGCGCCCTTGATGTCGAGGTCGGTGCCCGAGCATGCGGTCGCTGTCCGCGGCAGCGGGCCGAGGGGGCGGCCAGAGTGCGGCCCGGCCCGGCTGTCGGGGCCGCGGTGCGGGCGGTCGTCGGCTCGCCCGGCAGGCGCCGCAGGCGCGGCAGGCGCGGCAGGCGCCGCAGGCGCCGCGGGCGCGGCA
>NZ_JBHVPP010000019.1:212944-232414 GCF_042887295.1 Streptomyces sp. NPDC057950 | reverse complement strand
CTGCAGGGGGGACCCTGTGGGAGAGTAGGACGCCGCCGAACAAATATTGTGGGAGACCCCCGTACCGGGAAATCGGTACGGGGGTTTTCTGCGTTTACGGCCCCCTTCGTTTAATGCGGCCGGCGGCCCCTCGACACCCGCACAGACAATCAGCCCCCATCCCCCCGGCAACGGAGGGATGGGGGCTGAACGCGTTGGTGGACTGTCCTGGGCGCCGTTACTTCAGACGGGACGAAGCCACGATCGAGACGACGTGTGCGGGGACGAGCAGCCACACGATGGCAGTCACGCCCACCGTCGCGACGCGCGTCGCCGTCAGATCGCCGAGCGCGACGTCGACGACCGCGGTCACGAGCAGCAGCAGGGTGCACTCGATGCCGTTGACCAGGCGGTGAAGGCCGACCGCGGAGGCCAGACTGCGTATCCGGGCGAGGCCGCTGGAGCGCGGGACGACGGACTGGTCGGTCGCCTTCTCCATGCCGCTGTCGGAGCGGGCCACATGGACGAGGTCCGAGGACGACTTCAGGAGCAGGACACCGATCGCCGCAGCGAGGCCGGCCACCAGGTAAGGATCCAGGCCGAGTTCGGAGGCCCGGACGCCCATGCCGACCATCACGGCGGCGTCGGCGAGATAGGCACCGAGACGGTCCAGGTAGACACCGAGAGGGCTGTACTGCCGCCGCCAGCGCGCGACTTCACCGTCCACGCAGTCCAGGAGAAGGTACAACTGCATGAAGACGACGGAGAGCACGGCGCCGCCCAGACCGGGCAGGACCAGCGCGACCCCGGAGAGCACGCCCGCGACGACCATCACGGCGGTGATCTGGTTGGGCGAGAAACGGGTTCCGAGAGCCAGCCGTGTCACCCGGAGGGAAACGGAACGCATGTAGAGCCGGCCGGCCCAGTGCTCCGCCCTGCTCTCCAGCTTGCCCGGAGGGTGGATGACGTGACGGAGTTCTTCGAGTGGGACGTTGGGCATGCGTCGTTCTCCCTGGCAGACCGGCGACAGTAGGCGTCAATTCCGTGGCGTGGCAACGTCGTACACGGACGTCGTACGGCACGTCGTACAGGGAAGAGCATGACGGGGGCCTGTACGGCGGGGATCGGCAGGGTGGATCTCAGGGGTGGAATTCCGGTGTCGAAATCCGGGTGAACGGGGTCGTACCCCGGGACTACCGTGGCCGTATGAATCAAGTGATCCGGTCCATACGGGCCGACGAGTGGCCGGCGGTGAAGGAGCTGCGGCTCGCCGCACTGCGGGACCCCGTCGCGCATCTCGCCTTCGTGGAGACGTACGAGGATTCCGTGGCCCGGCCCGACTCGTTCTGGCAGGAGCGGGCGGCGGGAGCCGCCGAAGGCGTCCTGGAGCGGCGCCAGTTCGTGGCCGTCGGACCGGACGGGGTGTGGCGCGGCTCCGTGGTCGTGCTGGTCGAGAGGACCGGGGAGGCGGACATCCTCGGGAACACGAGCGAGCGGGACCAGGGACATCTGGTGGGCGTCTTCGTCCGGCCCGAGTACCGGGGAAGCGGTCTGACGGACGCGCTGTTCGACGCCGCGCTCGCCTGGGCCTGGGGGATCGGCCTGGAGCGCGTGCGGCTGTTCGTGCACGAGAAGAACGGGCGCGCCGAGGCGTTCTACCGCCGGGTCGGGTTCGTGCCGACCGGCGGGAGCACGGCGTCCGTGGGGGACAAGGGAGCACGGGATCTGGAGTTCGTGATCACACGGTCCTAGGGTGCCGACCGGCGGGCCCCGGTGGTCAGAGGGGAAGCTCGTACTGCGGCCAGCGGGCCCTGCCCTGTTCCCGGGAACGGAGCAGGGCCAGCGTCGGAAGGCCCTGGCCCGCTCCGGCGGCCAGCAGGTCGGGGAGCTGGGGGAGCGGGGCGACCGCGGCCACGTCGTCCAGGACGAGCGTAAGTGGTGGGTCGAGACGACCGGAGGATGACCGTTCGGCCATGCGCCGGCCACGCTCGACCACGCTTGAGGCGAGGGCCGTCAGGAGCGGCATGGCGCCGGGGTTCGACCTGGGGTCCTCGATGGGTTCACCGACCACATAAAGCGTGCCCCCTTCGTTCACGAAGGAATCCAGAGTGAGGGCGTCACTTCGGTTCGGCGTGCAGGACTCGCGGATGTTGACCGTGAACAGCGAGGACAGGGCGCGGGCTGTCAGTTCCTGCGCTATGTCGCGGCGTTCGGGGTGTGAGGTGAGCGCGGCCTCGAGCTCGCCCGCCGCGCCGGAAGCGGCCTTGGGATTCGTACGCAGGGCCCGTACCGCGTCCTGGACCTGGGATCCCTGGGCCCAGCGGTGGACGTGACGGAAGGCCTTGCCCTCCACGGCGGCGGCGTGCAGATAGCTCCGCAGGAGCGTTTCCGCGACGTCGGCCATGGCGTGGTCGACCTTGGCGGTGGGGCGTACGGGGGCCAGCAGCGCGGCGGCCCTGGCGGCCGCCGTGGCCTTGTCCTCGCAGCCGGTGGCGGGCGACCAGTGGAGACGGGCCGGGGTGTCGCAGCGGTGGGTGGGGTCGTAGAGGAGGACCGGGCCGAGCTTGGCCCGGGCGTCCTTGGTCTCCGACCAGGTTCTCGGGTCCGAGGTGACGACCAGGACGGGGCCCTCCGCGTCCCGTACGGCCTGGGCGGCGGGGGGATGGCGGTCCTCGGCGTGGCCGAGGACGACCGCGCCCGCGGCCGGTGTCCCTTCCCAGCCGCCCGTGCGTGCGGCGCCGGCCGCCAGGGGTGCGGGCGTCGTCCGCGGCGCCTCCGTGGGGAGTTCGGCCGGTTCGGGCGCGGGGCGGGGCACCGGGACTTCGTGACGGGCGGGCTCGTCGGCGGACTTCGGGATCCCGCCGTACGGCTGGACCGGTTCCTGCGCGGGTTCAGGTACACGGGCCGCGGCCCCGGCCTGAGGCGCGTACGCTCCCGCCTTCCGCCGTGCCCGCACCGCCCGCCACCGTGCCACGGTGCCCATCACGAACACCGTCAGCACGACCAGCACCATCAACTGCCCGATGAACAGGCCCCAGAAGAGCCCGTACCCCGACAACTGGCCGGCGGGGGTGTCCGGCCAGGCGCCCGCGACGTCCTGCGGCTTCCCGATCAGGTGGCGCAGGGCCAGGGGTGTACGGGCGACGGTGACGGCCGTCGGCCAGGCTCCCCGGGCCAGCCATCCGGCGAGCCCGGTGGCGGACCACACCAGCAGGGTGAGGCCGAGGAGGAAGGCCAGTACTCCCACCAGCAGACCGTCGGGGATGCCCCCCGCGCGCTCCCGTTCCCGTTCCCGCTCGTACGGTCTCATCTCATGCCACCGTGGACTCGGAGGTGCCGTCGAGATCACTGAGGTGCTGCTCCACGAAGGCCGCCGCCCGTTCCTCGGCCTCCAGTTCCGCGGCGCGCAGCGCGTCGTCGGCGAGGTGATCGGCGGAGGACTCGGTCATGGCGCGGTCGGTGAAGACGAGGGGCCGTTCGGTCTCCGTGATCAGGTGTTTGACGACCTGTACGTTGCCGTTGACGTCCCAGACCGCGATGCCCGGGGTCAGGGTCGGGATGATCTCCACGGCCCACCTGGGCAGGCCGATCACCCGTCCCGTGGCCCGTGCCTCGTCGGCTTTCTGGGCGTAGATCGTGCGGGTGGAGGCCATCTTCAGGATCGCTGCGGCCTCCTTGGCCGCGGCTCCGTCGACCACGTCGCTCAGGTGGTGCACCACCGCCACGAAGGACAGGCCGAGGCGTCGGCCGAACTTCAGCAGACGCTGGAAGAGCTGGGCGACGAAGGGGCTGTTGATGATGTGCCACGCCTCCTCCACCAGGAAGATGCGCTTCTTGCGGTCGGGCCGGATCCAGGTGTGCTCCAGCCACACGCCGACGATCGCCATCAGGATGGGCATGGCGATGGAGTTGCGGTCGATGTGGGAGAGGTCGAAGACGATGAGCGGGGCGTCCAGGTCGATGCCGACCGTCGTGGGGCCGTCGAACATGCCCCTGAGGTCGCCGTCGACCAGCCGGTCGAGCACCAGGGCCACGTCCAGGCCCCAGGCCCGTACATCGTCTATGGCGACGTTCATCGCCTCGGCCGACTCCGGTTCCGGGTGGCGCAGTTGCTCGACGATGTCCATCAGCACCGGCTGGCGCTCGACGATCGTCTCGTTCACGTAGGCGTGCGCGACCTTCAGCGCGAAGCCGGACCGTTCGTCGAGGCCGTGGCCCATGGCGACCTCGATGATCG
Organism: Streptomyces sp. NPDC057950; assembly: GCF_042887295.1. NCBI lineage: Bacteria > Bacillati > Actinomycetota > Actinomycetes > Kitasatosporales > Streptomycetaceae > Streptomyces > Streptomyces sp. NPDC057950. The sequence goes on along the minus strand of NZ_JBHVPP010000019.1, from coordinate 228,198 downwards.
TCCGCAGCAGGGCCAGCTGGCCGGTGGTGGTGATCGCCGGGTCGAGCGGGTTGAGCCGGATTCCCATGTCCAGGGCGGCCGTGGGGTCGAGGCGGATGGGGGTTATTCCCAGCTCCTCCGCGATGAGGTTCCATTCGCCGACCCCGTCCTCGCCCTGGGCGTCGAGTACGACGACCTGCCGGTCGCGGAAGCGCAGCTGGCGCAGGACGTAGGTCTTCTCCAGGGCCGACTTGCCGTTCCCGGACTCGCCGAGGACCAGCCAGTGCGGGGCCGGGAGCTGTTGCCCGTACAGCTGGAAGGGGTCGTAGATGTAGCCCTTCCCGGAGTACACCTCGCGTCCGATGATGACGCCGGAGTCGCCGAGGCCGGGTGCGGCGGTGGGCAGGTAGACGGCCTGGGCCTGGCCCGTGGAGGTGCGGACCGGCAGCCGGGTCGTCTCGACCTTGCCGAAGAGGAAGGACGTGAAGGTGTCGGTGGCGGCGGACAGCGGATCCCGCATCAGGGCCTTACCTCCGAATACCGGTGGCGAAGGGGAGCGTGTTGACGAAGGCCCGGTGGTGCTCGCGGTCGCACCACTCCAGCTTCAGGTACGACTTGCCGGCCGAGGCGCGGATGGTGCGCTTGTCACGGGCGAGGGCCTCCGGGGAGCGGGAGGAGACGGTGATGTAGCCGACGAGGTTCACTCCGGCGGCGCCGCTCGCGAGGTCCTCGCCGCGCTGGTCGAGACGGTTGTGGGAGGCGATGTCGCGGGGGTCGACGGTGCGGTTCATCTTGGCCTGGCGGCTGGCCTCGGCCTCGTCGTTGGTCTTCTCGGTCAGCATGCGCTCGATGGCGATCTCGGTGGGTTCGAGGTCCATGGTGACGGCGACCGTGCGGATGACGTCCGGGGTGTGGACCAGCAGCGGGGCGAGGAAGTTGACGCCGACCGGGGTCATCGGCCACTCCTTCACCCAGGCCGTGGCGTGGCACCAGGGCGCGCGCGTGGAGGACTCCCGGGTCTTCGCCTGGAGGTAGGTGGGCTCCATGGCGTCGAGCTCGGCGGGCCAGGCGTTGCGCTTCGTCATCGCCTGAATGTGGTCGATGGGGTGGTCGGGGTCGTACATGGAGTGCACGAGGGAGGCGAGCCGGCCCTGGCCGAGGGGCTGGCGTACGCGGATGTCGGCTTCCTGGAGCCGCGAGCAGATGTCGGTCAGCTCGCGTGCCATGACGACGGCGAGGCCCGCGTCCCGGTCCAGTTTCTTGCCGCCCTGCGGCCGGGCCGCCCGCGCCATGGCCTGGGCCTCGGCGGCGAGTTCGCGGGTCCAGTGCATGCAGGCGACGAGATAGGCGCGGTGCTGCTCGCTGCTGGTGGACACCATGGACTGGAGCTGGTCATAGGACTGCTGCAGCCAGCCGGGGGACTTCTCGTCCCCGCGTACGGAGACGTCCTTGGCGTGGGCGTCCGGGTCGGCGGGCAGGGTGCGGGCGAGCATCTGGAGGCGGGTGACGAAGCCGTCGCCGTTCGCGACGTGCTTGAGGAGGGTGCCGAAGCGGTCGACGAGGGCTTCCTGGTCCTCGCTGTCGCGCAGGCCGACGCCCGGACCCTCGATCTCGATCGCGGCCGTGACGGTGCGGCGGTCGGCGTGCAGGAGCACGGCGATCTCGTCGGGCCCGAAGGGGGCCGCGAGCCAGGAGATCCGCCCGATGCCGGGCGGCGGTCCGATCTCGATCTCCCGGCCGTCGAGGTGGGTGCCGGCCTCCATGACGTTGCTGCGGTACGCCGTGCCGCGGCGCAGGCTGCGCTTGTAACTGCGGTTGATCTCGAACCACTTGTAGAACGTACGGCGCTTGTACGGGACGTACACCGCGGCGAGGGCGACCAGCGGGAAGCCCATCAGCAGCACGATCCGCAGGGACAGTACGGGGACGAGCAGACCGCACATCATGCCGAGGAACGCGCCCGCGATGATGAGCACGATCTCGCCGGACTCGCGATTCCGGCCGACCATCGCGTTCGGCCGGGCGCGGCCGATCAGATATGTACGGCGGGGCGTGACCGGATGGGACACGTGGGACTCGGTCGTCAACGCCCTTCACCTCCCGTGCGGTTGGAACTGCTGTTGCGGGTGTTTCCGGTGGGACTGGTGCGTGGCGGAGGCGCGGCGGCCGGGACGGATCCGCCGCCTCCGTTCGGTGTGCGGGTGCTGTGCGCCGCCACGCCGCCGGAGGCGGGGTTGGCGGGGCGGGGCGGCTGGTTGCCTCCGCCTCCGCCTCCGCCGCCGTTGTTGTCGGCGCGGGTGCTGTGGGTCTTGATGCCCTGGGCGACGAGGGTGGCCGGGGAGCTGATCACGGCCGCGGCCTTGCCTTCGGCGCCCTGCATGATGCGGTTGTTGCGGGAGTTCGCGATCTCGTCGCCGAAGCCGGGGACGAAGCGGTAGATCATGGCGCTGGCGAAGATCGCGAGCAGGATGATGGCGAGGCCGGAGACGACGGCGGAGAAGGAGTCCGGGCCGTTGTCGGTCGACAGGGCGCCGGCCAGGCCCAGCACTATCACGATGACCGGCTTCACCAGGATGACGGCGATCATGACACCGGCCCAGCGGCGGACGTGACCCCACAGGTTCTTGTCGACGAGGCCCGCGTACACGACGGTGCCGAGGAGGGCGCCGACGTAGAGGAGCGCGGCGCGGATGACGAGCTCCAGCCACAGGACGCCGGCGGCGAGGATCGAGACCAGGGACACGACGATCAGCATGATCGGGCCGCCGCCGATGTTCTCGCCCTTGGCGAGTGCGCCGGAGAAGGTGCCGAAGAAGGTGTCGGTCTGGTTGCCGGTGGTCTTGGCGAGGACGTCGGTGACGCCGTCGGAGGCCGAGACGACGGTGTAGAGGATCAGCGGGGTGAACGCGGACGCCAGCACCGTGAGCCAGAGGAAGCCGATCGCCTCGGAGAGCGCGGTGCCGAGGGGGACGCCTCGTACCGCCCTCTTCGCCACGGCGAGCAGCCACAGGAGGAGGGTGAGGATCGTCGACGCCGCGAAGACGACGGCGTACTGCTGGAGGAACTTGGGGTTCGTGAAGTCGACGTTCGCCGTGTCGTTGACCGCGGAGGAGAGCTTGTCGATCGTCCAGGACGCGGCGTCGGCGCAGCCCTTGGCGAGGGAGGAGAGGGGGTCGAGGGTGGAGGTGAGGCTGGGGGGTCCGCCGCCCCTGCTGCTGGAGCCGTTGCCTTTTTCGCAGTAGTCCTTGGCAGGGCCACGGATGAGGTCGCAGGGGTCGTTGCTCGCCGTCGGCGAAGGCTTGGGAGCGGCGAGGGCACGAGTGGCCAGCAGCACCGTCGTGGCCTGAACGGCCGTGACAGCGGCGGCGACTTTGAGTACGCGGCGGCTAGCGGGCATACGTGAACCCTCCGTACTCTTCGACAGCCTTGGTCATGTCGTCGGCGGTGGAAGCCTTCTGGTCGCGTCCGACCGGGACCGGCCCGTCCTTCTGCGAGAAGTCCGTGACCTTCCAGTCCCCACTGATCCACTTGAGTTTGTACGTGGTCGTGTACCAGCTCTCCGACACCGGGTTCGTCGATCCCTGGCCGGACAGACCGAAAAGCGACGTGTACCAGAGATCGACCGAGGCGCTGTCGGGACCGGAGGATGTGACCTTGGTGCCCACGGGGATAACCCGTGAGATGAAGGTCTCGCCCGCGGGCGCCGCGCCATCCTTGTCGAGACCGATGTTGGTCAGGAACTTCTCGTTGGAGTACGCGGTGTCGAGATCCGACTGCCGGGCGTCGGCGACTTCGGGCGCGTACACGGCGGTGACGATCGCGTGCCGCTGGTTGGAGTCGAACATCCCCGTCGATCCCAGCGCCACACCGTAGTTCGCCGCCGCGCTCTGCGCCCCCTGCTCGCTGTGGGCGAACCCCGCCGGAATCCCGTTCGTCTTCGAGTCGACCGGCCGGTCGCCGGAAGCCGCCGTGGGGGAGGTTCCGGACTTGGCGCCGCCGCTCCCACCTCCGGTGCCCGAAGAAGGGGAATCGTCTCCTCCGCGGTTCGCGAAGGCGATCGCGGCGATCAGGAGGACCACGACGCCGACCACCGTGACCAGGCTGCGTGAGGACGAGCGTCCACGGCGGGCGCCGCCGTAGACGTCACCGGGGCGGTCGGGGAGCCGGGTCCGGGTCTGGCCCGTGCCCCCGTATCTCCCGTCGTCGCCGCGGGAGCCGTCCCCGTATCCGGGTTCGTCACCGAGACTCATGCCGCGTACGCCCCCTCAACCTCTGCTGAATCGCGTAGTACGACGGTAGCCGTGCTGGTTTCCGCGCGGACGCGGTGTGGTGACTCGACATCAGGGAAACGCAACCTCAGCCGGTGGGCGCGACGGACAGGTGGATCGGACAGACGGAGGAGGGTGGAGCCGGGCGCCCCGGCCGGGGCTAGACGGCCATGCCGTACACGATGGTGAACAGCGTGCCCAGGGACCCGATGATGAAGACCCCGGTGAGGCCCGCGATGATCAGGCCCTTGCCCTGTTCCGCGCTGAAGGTGTCCCGCAGCGCCGTCGCACCGATGCGTTGCTTGGCCGCTCCCCAGATCGCGATCCCGAGGCAGAGCAGGATGGCGACCGCCATCACGACCTGGATCATCGTCTTGGCTTCGTTGCCCAGGCTGCCGAAGGGACCCCAGTCCGGGGCGATCCCGCCGATGATCGTGGTGATGTCGCCCTTGTCGGCTGCGAAAAGCATGTAAGTCACCGCCCCTAGTGGGTAGTTCTGCACCCCCTGCCACTGCGCGCAGAGGTCGGGCCCATTCTCGCCGACAATGGCGCCGTCGCATGTCGACTTGGCGTCATTGATTGGCGGGTTTCGTACGAATCCCTTGCCACCGGCGCACGCGGGCCCCATTCGGGAGGCGTGCGCCGGTATGCGGAGAGTCGTATGGTCACTCTGTGTATCACGGCAGGTCACGCCGGGCAATGAAGCCGATGCGGAACCTGTCGTGTGGTTCCGTCGTTAACCCCTTCTACGACGTGCACGGGACGGTCACCCCGCTCGCCTCGTAGGTGGGCCACGGACGCGTCCCGATTCTGACGGGCAGTCGAGCCGATGTTCTCCGGGTCGCGCGTCTGCCGGAGGTGGACGCGCGATCGCTGTCACGCAGGCTATCCCCCGTCACTGTGGGCAGGGAAAAGGGCCGTGGCCGGTCCGTGTGACCCGTTCCTCCGTGAGACCGGTCCGACTGCCCGCGCGGGCACGGCCGTTGGCGGTGATGCCGGTCGTGGGGCCTTGCCGGGAGCGGGACTTGGCGGGAGCCGTCCGGGAGCCGGGCGCGGGCTCCGCGACCGTCGTGCGGCGCCGGCTCGGCCGGGCTCACGGGAAACGCGTGGAGTTGCGCGGGTTCGGACGTCGCCGGTGGTGAGATGGCCGCCCAGCGAGCGGATCCCGGGAGCACTCCATGATCGATGTCGGCCGTCAGATCGACGCGGTACGGCGGCAGGTCGGTACCCGTGCCGGCAGGTCCGGCGAGGCCCGGGTGGTGACGGTGCGCCAGACGTACGGCGTGACGCGCGAGGAGGTGTGGGACGCCTGTACCAACGCGCGGCGCATCCCGCGCTGGTTCCTGCCGGTCTCCGGGGAGCTGAGGCTCGGCGGCACCTACCAGCTGGAGGGCAACGCGGGCGGCACGGTGGAGCGCTGTGACCCGCCCCGGGGCTTCACCGCCACCTGGGAGTTCGGCGGCGAGGTCAGCTGGATCGAGGTCCGGCTGACGGCGGTGGCGAAAGCCGTGACGCGCTTCGAACTGGCGCACATCGCGCACGTCGACGCGGAACGCTGGGCGGAGTACGGACCCGGCGCGGTCGGTGTCGGCTGGGACCTCGGTCTGATGGGGCTCGCCGTCCATCTGTCGTCCGGGCGGTCCGTGGATCCGAAGGAGAGCACGGCCTGGCTCGCGTCCGAGGACGGGCGCCGGTTCGTGACGCTGAGCAGCGAGGGCTGGTACCGCGCGAGCCTCGCGGCCGGAGAACCCGAGAGCGCCGCCAGGGGGGCCGCGGCCCGTACGGCCGCTGCGTACGGCGGGGGTGGCGGGGACGGAGCGCCCCAGGCCGGAGATCCTCCGACGGCGTTCTGACGGGGGCGCGTCAGGACAGGGTCCCGGGTCCCGGGGCCGGTCGCGTCGTCGGGGCGGCCCGCGTCCAGTCGGGCTTAGGGGGTACCCGGGCCCTGGAGGTCTTCCTCTCCCGGGTGCCCCGGAGCGTCCGGTGTCCGGGCGGTGCGGAGCGCGGGGGCGTGTATCCACAGGCTGTGGATATCCGGCTGCCGCGCGCGTGGGACGTGACTGGAGTAACGTAGCGTGACGCCTATTGATCGGAGTGCGAGAGAGGACGGTCGGCGGACGTGGGCCGGACGGCGGATCGCGCCGGCGACTCATGGCAATTTCTCAAGGTGGTTTCAGGATTTCTCTCAGATCCGTGAGCCAGAGTATGAACCGATGAAGCGCATCACTCGTCCCCCTGGTGCCAGGCGGAACGCCCTGTTCGTCGCGGTCGCCGTGCTGGCCGCGACATCGGCCTCCGTCGCGGCCGCCGATGACGGCCGCGGGCCTCTCGGCGTGACCGCGCGGGCCTCCGGCACCGTGGCGGCCTCGCGCGTCGGCGCGCTGTTCGGCGACAGCGGCGCTCTGCAGGGCGGCCACTTCTGTACGGCGTCCGTCGTGCGCAGCAAGGGACGGAACCTGCTCGTGACCGCCGCGCACTGCCTGGACGGCGGCGGAAAGCTGCGCTTCGTGCCCGGATACCGCGACGGGAAGGCGCCGTACGGCATCTGGGAGGTCCGCAGCACGTACGTCGGTGACGCGTGGACCGGCGCCCAGGACGAGGACAGTGACGTCGCCTTCGCCACCGTCGCCGACCAGGGCGGCAAGGGCGTCGAGGACGTGGTCGGCGGCAACGCGTTCGTCACGGGGCGGGAGACCGGGGCGACCGCCGTGACGGTCACCGGCTACCCCAGCACCCTCGACGCGCCGATCACCTGCACGAACAGGCCCACCGTGCACAGTCGCACCCAACAGCGCATCGCCTGCCCCGCCTTCGCCGGCGGCACGAGCGGCAGCCCCTGGGTGAACGGGTACGGGGAGGTCGTCGGGGTCATCGGCGGCCACGAGGCGGGCGGGGACACCGACGACATCTCGTACAGCGTGGTCCTCGGGGACGAGGCCCGGGACCTGTACCGGTCGACACAGGAGCAGTAGCGGGCGGGCGCCGCGCCGCGCGCGTGCGCCTTCCGGCCATGACGGGGTGTCCACTTTGGCGGGTTATCGCCTTGCGGCACAAGGGAGTTGTCCGAGGAGCGGTGTGAGCGTCCCGGCAGGGCCGCCACATGCGGATTCTCCTCGGGCGTGATCGTCCCGCGTCGCGGGGGGCGCCTCTACACTGGCGGCGGCGGACTCCCGGGCGGCGAGGGGTGGTTGACGGTGCGTAAGGCATGGGTCGTGGCGGCCGCTGTCACCGGGGTGGGACTCTCCTTCGTGATGCTGCTCGTCGTCGGGGTCTACATCGTCGCGGGCAACCTCGCGGGCGGGGTCGGGGGAGGCTCGGTCGGGCTGGCCAAGGGCGCGGTACCTGCCGCGTACCAGACCCTCGTGCAGAAGTGGGGAAACCTGTGCGGCGCGATCAACCCCGCGCTGCTGGCCGCCCAGCTGTACCAGGAGAGCGGGTTCAATCCGAACGCCAAGAGCCCGGCGAAGGCCGAAGGGATAGCGCAGTTCATCCCGGGGACGTGGGCCACGCACGGAGTCGACGGCGACGGCGACGGCGACCGCGACGTATGGGATCCGAATGACGCGATTCCGTCGGCCGCCTCGTACGACTGCCAGCTCGCCTCGTACGTGAAGGACGCGCCGGGGAACATCACGGAGAACATGCTCGCCGCCTACAACGCGGGGGCGTACGCCGTCATCAAATACGGAGGCGTTCCGCCGTACCGGGAGACCCGGAACTACGTGAAGACGATCACGACCCTGGAGCAGAGCTTCGCCCGGCCGGTGAACCGGGTCGACCCGTCACGGCAGGCCGCGGCGGCGATCTACTACGCGCAGAAGAAGCTCGGCACGCCCTATCTGTGGGGCGGCAACGGCACCGCTGACCAGGGCGGACGCTTCGACTGCTCGGGTCTGACGAAGGCCGCGTACGAGAGCGTCGGGGTCACCCTGCCGCGGGTCGCCAACGACCAGTACAACGCCGGGCCGCACCCCGCGCGCGAGGAACTGCTGCCGGGGGACCTGGTGTTCTTCTCCGACGACCTCACCAACTCGCGGACCATCCGGCACGTGGGCATCTACGTCGGCGGCGGCTACATGATCGACGCGCCGCGGACGGGTGCCGTCATCCGCTTCGACCCGATCGACACACCCGACTACTTCGGAGCCACGCGCGTGACCGAGGATGGCGCGAAAGCACTGCCGACCACGGTCTGAACCCACCCCCTGAGCTGCGGCGATGTATCTCTCTTCGATAACGTCTGCGTGATCATTCGGTGGAGTGTGGAACGTACTGGAGGGCACCATGCGTTCCTGATGACGTAGAGCGGACCCAGGACTTCCGGGCCGCGGTTCTGCACACCACGGGGTGGATCGAGCGGCGCGCGAAAGAGCGCGGCCGCGGGAGAGACGACGAAGGGGCCGCAGCACCATGGCTGGACTCGCCGAATCCGGTTCGAACCCCGACGTCGACCTGCTGTACGACATCAACGGCCTCGCCAAGGACGCACCGCACTGGTTCGACCGGGGCATGGGGTTCGTGGGCGAGTACGGACTGCTGCTCGCCATGGTCCTGCTGGTGCTGTGGTGCTGGTGGACCGTGCGGCGCGGCGGCGGTGAGGGCGCGGCGTCGTCCGTGGCCGGGCTGGTGTGGGCACCCCTGGCCGCCGGAATCGCGGTGCTGGTGAACGTGCCGATAAGGGGTTTCGTGGAGCGGCCCCGGCCGTTCGTCGACCACCAGGGGCTCGACGTCCTGGTGGCGGGCAAGACCGACTTCTCCTTCGTCAGCGACCACGCGACGCTCACGATGGCGATGGGCGTCGGCCTGTTCGTCGTGCACCGGAAGTTCGGCCTGGCCGGGATCGGGCTCGCGCTCGTCGAGGGGTTCTGCCGGGTCTACATGGGTGTGCACTACCCGACGGACGTCATCGGCGGATTCGCCCTCGGCACGGCTGTCGCGCTGCTGCTGTCCCCGCTCGCCATGGCGCTGCTGACGCCGGTCATGAAGGCCGTCGAGCGGTCCCCGCGGGCCGGCCGGCTCGTCCGGGCGCGGCGCGCGGGTCTCACGGGCCGGCAGGCGCGGATTCCGGAGGCGCGGTCGGAGCGGCCGGAAGAGCCCGATCTGGCGGCGTAGCCTCCGCCCCCGGCCCGCTTCCCATCGGCTCGCGCGGGGGACGGCTTCCGCGGGGGACGACTTCTACAGCGCCTGGGGGAACGAGAAGAAGCGGTCCGGGTCGTACTGCTTCTTCAGAGCGGTCAGCCGGGGCGCCGCGTCGCCGTAGTACGCCTTGCGCCAGTCGGTGAGGGTCGGGTCCGTGTAGTTCTGGTAGGCCGCGCCGGAGGCGTGGCGGGCCATCGCCGTGTGGGCCGAGGTCAGCCAGGACTGGGCCGTGGTGCCGGAGGTGCCCGCCTGCCAGGAGACGATGTACTGGGCGAGCATCCGGGAGCGGCGGTGCACGAAGGCCGTCGCGGTCGGTGCGACACGGTTGACCGCGCCGCCCAGTGCGGTGAGCGCGATGCTGCCCGCGCCGGCGCGGACCGAAGCGACCTGGTTCAGGAGCGTCTGGATGCCGGCCGCGGATATCGAGCGGTCGAAGAAGTCCGAACGGGCCGCGTACGTCTCGCGGCCGAGGGCGCCCTGCGGGGAACGGCCCGGCGTCGTACCCGGCAGATGGCACTGGGGGTCGGTGGGGAAGGAGGAGCAGCCCGCGTAGGCCTCCATCGACTCCTCGTACGAGTGCCTCTTGAGGGAGACGCTGCGGGCGGGGGCGCCGACCCGGTCGGCCAGGCGGTCCACGGCGTTCTGGAGCTCGCCGTAGGTGCCCAGGGAGAAGGCGGCGACGGAGACGGTGGGGGTGCCCCCGGCGGTGTTCGCGAGATGCAGGGACGACCAGATCTCGTCCGGCTGGTCCGGTCCCCACTCCTGCCAGGCCTTCACCACGGCGGCGGCCTTGGCCCACGGCCAGGTCAGGTACGCGGAGACGGCCTGCGGGGCGGGGTGGGTCTTGTAACGGAGCTCGGTGACGACACCGAAGTTGCCGTTGCCCGCGCCGCGCAGCGCCCAGAAGAGGTCCTTGTTCTCACTCGCGTTCGCGACGAGCTGCTTGCCGTCCGCCGTGATCAGCGTCGCCTGGGTGAGGCTGTCGCAGGTCAGGCCGTACGCCCGGGACACGACGCCGTGGCCGCCGCCGAGGGTCAGACCGGAGACGCCGACGGTCGGGCAGGAACCCGCGGGGATGGTGACGCCCTTCGCGGCGAGGGCGCGGTAGACGTCGATCAGCTTGGAACCGGCGCCGACGACGGCCTCGTTCGCGGACGCCCGGATCTTGTTCAGCTTGGAGACGTCGAGGATCAGTCGGCCGTCGCCGGAGGACCAGCCCGCGTAGGAGTGGCCGCCGTTGCGGATCGACAGCGGTATGTGGTGGGCGCGGGCGTAGGCCATGGCCGTACGGATGTCGTCCGCGTGGGCGGCGTACGCGACGGCGGTGGGCTTCAGCGCGTCGAAGCGGGTGTTGTACAGCTGGTGCGCGGTGGCCCAGGCGCGGTCGCCGGGGCGGACCAGGGGGCCGTCCAGGTCCTTGGCGAGGGCGGTCCAGTTCGCGGCGGCGCGGACGCCGGCGGTGGTGGCGCCCGCGGTCGTGCGGATCGGGGCGCTGGTCGTCTCCACGGCCCCTGAGGACGTCTCGGTGGACGCGCCGTTCTTCCCGTTGCACGCGGTGGTGACCGCCGCCGCGAGAGCGGCCGCGCCGCCGCCTATGAATATCCGCCGTTGCATGTGAGCCTCCCGTTGGTTCCCGTGGGACGAGACGGGTGACCGTTTCCGAGGGTTCCACAACGAAGGGCCGCGGAACGCAACCGCTACAGGACCGTGATCCCTTTATGACCGATATCACGGGTGTCCCACCCGGAATGCGGACTCCTGCCAGGGGCGTCGCACCCCCCGGCTCTCGCTCGCGCGAGGCCGTCCGGGGCGGAGGCGGGGTCAGGCGAGCGGGGGCGCCGTGTGCGACTCCGCGTCCGTGCGGGCGAGGCTGCGCGCCCGGCGCGCGGGACCTCGCCAGCCGCAGGAGCAGCGGGCCACGCAGAAGCGGCCCTGCTCGACCGTGATGGTCCGGTGTTCTCCCGTGAACGGGATGTCGTCCTGCTGCGCCACGCCCACAACGTTACCCAAGGCAAGCAAACGGAATCGGACCCGCGTGACGAGCGCCCCTACCCGTCGTTAACCGGTACGACAGGAGGCCCGGGACGGACCGGCTGGGGGTCGGCGGACGATGGTGGCGCAGCAGGGCAGGCGGACGGACGCTCGCGTCCTTGCGGTCGCGGTGGCGGGGCTCATGTGCTGCGCCGCCGGATGTTCGGCCGGCCGCGCGGGCGCCGAGGACGCGCGCCCCGCCGCCGTGAGCACCCGCTCGGGCGCCGTCTCCGCCGGGGTGCTGCACCGCGCCGCCGCCACCCTGGAGCGCGCCGGCAGCGCGAGGACCCGTACGTCGATGGAGATGGCCACCGGCGGGACCCGCGTCACCATCCGGGGTGAGGGTGTCTACGACTTCAGGAAGCAGTCGGGGCAGCTCACGGTGGAGCTCCCGCAGGACCCGGCCGGCACCGAGGAGCACCGGCCGATCACGGAACTCCTCGCGCCGGGAGCCCTGTTCATGAAGAACCGCGGCGCGGGTGTCCCGGCCGACAAGTGGGTGCGCGTCGACACGGCCACGCTCTCCGACGGGAATCTGGTGACCGGCGGTGCCACCGACCCGTTCGCCGCGGCCGAGTTGCTGCGCGGGGCGCGGACGGCGACGTATGTGGGCAGGACGGAGGTGGCGGGGGTGCCGGTGGCGCACTATCGCGGGACCGCCGACCTGGGCCTCGCCGCGCGGAGCGCGTCGAAGGGGAACCGGGAGGCGCTGCGGGCGGCGGCGAAAGGGTTCGCCACCGCCGAGGTCCCGTTCGACGTCTATCTCGACGACGAGGGACGGATCCGGGGGCTGCGGCACCGGTTCAGCTTCGTCAACGGCCAGCACAGGGGTACGGTCGCGGTCGTCTCGACGACCCTGCTGTACGACTTCGGGGTCCCGGCGCCCGTACGGCTTCCGGAATCCGGGGACATCTTCGCGGGGAAGATCGCGGAGCCGTAGAGGTGTCGCGACCGCGGGGTGAAGGGCGTGCGGCATGCGGTGCCTGCCGGCGGAGTCCGGGTAGGGGGTCCGGGCCGGGGGCGGCGCGGGGGCGCGGAGTGCCTGGGCGGGCTCCGGTGGGCGGCGGGGTTGGGGGCTGGAAATGGCCCTTCCGTGCCATGCGCGGTGTGTAGCCGCTCCCTACTCTAGGAAGTCGGTGACGGCAGGAAGAGGTGACGCACGTGGCTCCGGTCGGCGGTACGGCAGTTCAGGACCACGTGGCCCTCGCCGAGATCGAGCTGTGCGGCGATCTGATCATCGCGGCGTCGGCCGCCCTCGAGGACCGGCTCAGCCTGGAGAGCATCGACGAGGTGCTGAAAGTGGCCGAAGAGCGTGTGCGGGAGAGCGGCGCGGAGGAGTAGGCCCCGCCGGCCCGCCTCCCACCTGGGGGGTGCCGGGCGTTGTGAGGGGGCTAACGGTGACGGCTCTCAGGTCCGCAGCAGGCGGCCGATCGCCTTCGTGGCTTCCTCGACCTTCGCGTCGATCTCGTCGCCGCCCTTGACGGCCGCGTCCGCGACGCAGTGGCGCAGGTGCTCTTCCAGGAGCTGGAGGGCGAAGGACTGGAGGGCCTTGGTGGAGGCGGAGACCTGCGTGAGTATGTCGATGCAGTAGACGTCCTCGTCGACCATCCGCTGCAGACCGCGGATCTGGCCCTCGATCCGGCGCAGGCGCTTGAGGTGCTCGTCCTTCTGCTTGTGGTAGCCGTGGACACCGCGGTCGTGGTCGGTCACGACCTCCTGCGCGGTCTCCCGCGTGTCGCCGGAGGGCACCGGCGCGCCGGCCTCGGTGGTCGTCATCGCGTCCTCCTGCTGATCCCGCCGGAAAGGTCGGTTACATATACCCCTGGTAGGTATATGGTATCGAACTTCGTTGGGTATAGGGCCCTTGCCCGATGCCGGGACCGGACCCTGTGCTGATCACTGTGCCTCATGGGCGACACTGGGGGACGGCCGGTTAGCCGTGGCCGGATGATGCGCCTAGCATCAGCCTGACCGAAACAAAAGGACCCCGAGGACCTCACGTGCGATTTCGTCTGACCCCCAGGGAGACGAGCTTCTACGACATGTTCTCCGCATCCGCGGACAACATCGTCACGGGCTCGAAACTCCTGATGGAACTGCTCGGGGCCGACGCGTCGGCCCGGGCCGAGATCGCAGAGCGTATGCGGGCAGCGGAGCACGCCGGTGACGATGCGACGCACGCGATCTTCCACCAGTTGAACTCCTCCTTCATCACGCCCTTCGACCGCGAGGACATCTACAACCTGGCCTCGTCCCTCGACGACATCATGGACTTCATGGAGGAGGCCGTCGACCTGGTCGTGCTGTACCAGGTCGAGGAGCTCCCCAAGGGCGTGGAGCAGCAGATCGAGGTGCTGGCGCGGGCGGCCGAGCTGACCGCCGAGGCGATGCCGAACCTGCGGACCATGGACAACCTCACCGAGTACTGGATCGAGGTCAACCGCCTCGAGAACCAGGCCGACCAGATCCACCGCAAGCTGCTCGCCCAGCTCTTCAACGGCAAGTACGACGCCATCGAGGTGCTGAAGCTCAAGCAGATCGTGGATGTGCTCGAGGAAGCGGCCGACGCGTTCGAACACGTGGCGAACACGGTGGAGACCATCGCCGTCAAGGAGTCCTGAGGCTCCGTGGACACCTTTGCGCTGATCGTGACCATCGGGGTCGCGCTCGGATTCACGTACACGAACGGCTTCCACGATTCGGCGAACGCCATCGCCACGTCGGTGTCCACCCGGGCGCTGACCCCCCGGGCCGCGCTCGCCATGGCCGCGGTGATGAACCTCGCGGGCGCGTTCCTCGGCAGCGGGGTCGCGCACACCGTGAGCAGTGGTCTGATCGCGACGCCCCAGGGCTCCAAGGGGATGGGCATCCTCTTCGCCGCGCTCATCGGGGCCATCGTCTGGAACCTGGTCACCTGGTACTTCGGTCTTCCGTCGTCCTCGTCGCACGCGTTGTTCGGCGGTCTGGTGGGGGCGGCGCTCGCGGGCGGTACGACCGTTCTGTGGTCCGGCGTCCTCGACAAGGTCATCATCCCGATGTTCCTGTCGCCGGTGGTCGGCCTGATCGGCGGCTATCTGGTGATGTGCGCGATCATGTGGCTGTTCCGCCGGTCCAACCCGCACAAGGCCAAGAGGGGTTTTCGGATAGCCCAGACGGTTTCGGCGGCCGGTATGGCCCTCGGGCACGGCCTGCAGGACGCGCAGAAGACGATGGGTATCGTCGTGATGGCGCTCGTCATCGGTGACGTCCAGGGCGCCGACGATCCGATTCCGGTGTGGGTGAAGATCTCCTGTGCCGTGATGCTGTCCCTCGGTACGTACGCGGGTGGGTGGCGGATCATGCGGACGCTGGGGCGGAAGATCATCGAGTTGGATCCGCCGCAGGGGTTCGCCGCGGAGACGACCGGGGCGTCGATCATGTTCGCTACGGCGTTTCTGTTCAAGGCGCCGATCTCCACGACGCATGTCATCACGTCGGCGATCATGGGCGTGGGGGCGACCAAGCGGGTGAACGCCGTGCGGTGGGGTGTCGCCAAGAACATCGTGCTGGGGTGGTTCATCACCATGCCGGCGGCGGCGTTGGTGGCTGCGGCCAGTTTCTGGGTCGTGGACCTGGCGTTCCTGTAGGGAACCGGGGGTCCCTCCGGGGTCTGCGAAGGATTCTCCTCGCCCCCTCCGCCCCTACCCGACCCATCCCCTGACCGGGGCACCGCCCCGGACGACCCCGCCATGGGGCTCCGCCTTGGACCCCTGACTGGGGCTGCGCCCCGAACCCTGCCAAGGGGCTGCGCCCCCTGGACCCCCGCATCGCCCGAAGGGCTCGTCCTCAAACGCCGGT